>NZ_JBFUJU010000011.1:0-291767 GCF_056401215.1 Tardiphaga sp. P4_G1 | reverse complement strand
TTTCTGCGATCCCTACGCCCCTTGGCAGAAAGGTGGCGTCGAGAATGCCATCGGTCGCATGCGCCGCCGGATTCCGCGCAAGACAGATCTAGCTACGCTCACCTCCCAGGATCTTGCCGATGCCGTGCTGGCTTACAACAGCACACCCCGAAAGTGCCTTGACTGGCATACCCCCGCCGAGCTCTTTGCTCGACAGCTGTTGCACTTCGAGTGTGAATCCACCTCCCCGCTTTTGCGGGGACGACGAGGAGAGGTCGTTGCCCGGATTGCGCCCTACGCATCAATCCGTCCGGTTCAAATCAGCTTCTTCGAACCTATTTCCGTTGTGAATGACCAAGATGAAATGGTTCAAACCCGAGTGGAGGGTGAGATGAAATTTTTCGCCTTGGCTTTTTCGTGCCTGTTATTTTTCTCAATGCCTGCCAATGCAAATGACGCAGACACCTTTAATGCAATGGTCGCATTGGCGAACAAGGGAGATGCAGAGGCGCAATATCATGTGGGCATGATGTACAATAATGGCATCGGCACACAACAGGATCGTAGGCAGGCCTTTGAGTGGTTTCAAAAATCAGCTGCGTCGAGCGACCCGTTGGGAGCCTATAAGCTTGGTTGTTACTATGACGGGCAAGGGGCAGGCATCGTGGAGTCTGACTCGGATCAAGCTTTAAAATATAAGCTTGTTTCTGCCGAAGCCGGCTATGCGCTTGCCCAGCACGATGTCGCTAATCTGTATGACAGGCGAGGAAATTCAGAAGAAGCGCTCAAATGGTGGAAGAGGGCGGGCGATCAGGGATATCCCGGTGCCCTCTTTGGTTTGTCCCGTTTGTATTCTGCCGGAAAAGGAGCGCCAAAGGATCTGTCTTTGTCATATGCATATTTCAAACTCTCGAACGTAGCGCCCAAAAAGAATGTAAATGAAATGGCGGCCATGTTGTCCGAAGCAGAACTCAAGAACGCAGAAAAACTGGTGTCCGAATGGAAGCCGCGGACAACTGCTTTAACACTCAAGGCAAAAAGCGGTATTCGAGCAGCAGAAGAATACGTCAAAACCACCAAGAACTAAGTGTTCTGATTGGCCTTAGATGAGCTTCAGCCCCTTAAGGCTGGCATGGCCGTGTTTGCCGACGATGATGTGATCATGCACCGCGATGCCGAGCGGCGCGGCAACATCGATCACCGCCTTGGTCATCTGCACATCGGCCTGCGACGGTGTCGGGTCGCCGGATGGGGGATGTAACTGGGGCTAGTTCCTCGTTACAGATCGGGATAGACCCGAAGTATCATGCAGCTGCCTTCACGAAACTCCACGATCACATTGTAATACGGATTCCAAATCTAGATCTATCTCGGCCAGATCATGTCACTCAGTAGCAAATGTCGGACTGGCAGATGTCACGATATAGCGTCCTCCAACGGGATCGATCGTGAAGGCCGGCAAACAACTAGATTTCTGCGATCCCAGCGATCGAGCTCCTCCAGAGGATAGAGAATAGCTTTACCGATCTTGAGGAACGATGGACCGTTTCTCATCGAGCGCCAGTTACGGAGGAGCTCCGCTGACCTGTCCGCGATAACGCTCAACAACCTCCCCAACGGTGGAAAATACTGGACCTGCTGGAGGTACGAAGGAGCGGCTGGTGACGAAATTGCGCAATGACCTGTTGCACGTTCCAAGTTGCGTGAGGCTAGGATCGATGGTCATCGAAGAGACTCCGGTAAGTGCAGAAGGTGTTCTGCAATCAAACATTGACTGATCTCGGCTCCGAGAACACCGTCAGCGGATTGCGACCATTCCGATACATCGGTCTAAATTCCTGCTCTTCTGACGCTACAGAACGCGCGTCGGCGTAGAGCCCAAAGCAAGCTCATGCACGAACCGCGGAATGAACGATTCTGGAATGACTGCTCCTGGTGCAGGGCGGACGTTCGGGTCAAGCACGGCTTTAATTTAAGTGCCCGAATCGCAAATGGTCTTGCGCTCTACTATGGTATGGGCTGGTGAGGACGATGGTGATGGTCTACTCGCGGCCGCGGAGGAGCAGGCAATCTGCTCCGCAGCGCAGGACTTGAGTGGCGATCAAGCGTCGAAGGCGTCTTAGGCGACAGCTTCTGTAGGACTCACGTCCATATTCAGCTGAAAGAACATCATCGCTGGCGTGCAAGCTAGTTAGTTCCGCGATTCGTTGATCTGTTCGCAGAACTGATAAAATACTTCGGTATGCTGTAGTGAGGAAGCTCCGTTTTGGATTTGGAATAGCTCACGGCGATTTGTTCGCGAGTAAACGATAGAGACTACCAGGTTACGGTTCTATCCCAAGGCGTGGAATGGAAGTTGCAGCACCTACGCAAGGAGTTCAGTGTTAGGAGGTACAGATGGCAATGTTACACCGGCCTTGGACGGACGATGAGATTGCAAAGCTCCGCAGTCTAGCTGGTAGGCTAACGCCAGAAGAGATCGCGAAAGAAATTGGGCGAACTCGGGCCGCAACAACGATCAAAGCGCACGAATTACATTTATCTCTGAGACGACCAGGCGCAAACCGCCTGGATAAACGTTGGGTCAAGAGCTCAATGCTCGGCTAAGCAAGCTCATCTGTTGGGTTTGAGAGCTGTGTATTGAAACCCTTCGTTTGTTGTCTCGAACTATGGCTGCCTGACCATGTGCCGCTCGTCAGCCGGCTCAAAGCCGTCGTCTGCTTCGAAATCTCTCCGAAGGCCAATGAAACCCCAATACATTAGCGGCTACGCGTAAGAGACGAGCCTATTCTAGAAGGGGGTGGTTCTATCCAAATCGTGAAACGCTCGGTCGTGCACGTCCGACCCGACCAAACCGAACACCCAGAGAGCTTGCCCGTCGTTTGACTGCAGCCGGCGTACGATCGAGGAACTGCGCGATCTCAAAACTAGATCGGCCGGCTATAGCAAGTTCCCTCAGTCTCTGATCTTCCTCAACCGACCAAACATTGTTCGACGGAACCGTCACGTTTGCCCCCTTACTCTTCAAAGATCTCCAAGACGATAGGAAGTCTGGTGGTGAATTCGGATTGATGTTCGTCGGACTTATGCGGAAGGGTCGACGGATATCATGACGATCCCATCGACATTGATAAGGAACACCATAGTCGGCTCCTCAGACTCGGGAGCGCGAAGATGCGCGTGCTCAAAGGCAGCGATCTCGCGTGGCGAGGCAAGGCGGTATGCGAGGCGGGAATGGGGGGCGCAAATCGGCTCGCCATTGGCGGTCAACGACTCAAGATCTGTTCTAAGCAGATCATCGGCACACATTGCACCAGCGATATCCGCATCGGGTGCGTCAAATACAAGCGTCGGCCTGCCGTCAATCTCAAGAACAAATACTTGAGCCGCTGTCATTAGAAGACGTGCCTCGTAACAAAAACGGAAACTAAAATCCAACAATAGAAAAATAGAATGAACCGCGTAATTGTCTCCGAGCCGTGCCGCGGATTGATGAGCCGGCCGTGGTCGGTCAATCCAGGAATAATCCGTGAAGGGAAAATCAGAACTCAACGCTCCTGTACAGCTCCTTCACTCGCTCTCGTTGGTATGTTGATTTGATCCAGCCAGCGGCACAATTGCCCAAATGTTGCCGATGATTCTCGCAGTCGAGATGTCTCCCAATAATATCGGCCACATACTGCGGATCCATCGATGCCAGGTGAACAGCCGTCCTCCCGTCGCAAGAGTAATCGCGTATCCCGCCCACGGCATTTGCGATAACGGGCAAGCCTACCATCATAGCTTCGGCGACGACGATACAGAATCCTTCCTCGTCACTCATATGGATAAAGAGATCGTGCTCAGCCGCATCGGCGTACCATTTATGCTTGAAACCGGCGAACTCGACCTGTTGGCCAATGCCAAGCTCGTTCGCCAATTGTTGAAATGCGGATTTCATGGGGCCTTCGCCATAGATGGTCAGAACGACGATACGACCACGATCGGCGAGAATCCGAATTGTCTTGAGCAGGAGATCGACGCGTTTTCGACTGACCAGGCGACCAGCGGTTACGATCCGCGCGGGGCCAGAGAGTTCATAACAGCTCTTCAACGGTGCTTCATCACTGGCAAGGAACAGCGGCACGACTTTCTCCTCACGCGGCCGCGGTTTGAAATAAACGCGCGTTGCATTCAATGTCGTCGTGCAATCTGCCCAAACGCTATCGACGCGATCGGAAGTCAGTCTCAGAAGCTTGCTATATAACGCGACGGCCCGTCCGCGCTCCAGTTCGGCAATATGCTCGAAGGCAATGCACTTGACCTTGGGAAATGCATATAGAACGAACCTGCCGATAATGTTCGCCTGTTTAAGTGACAAAATAACTGAGTCTGGACGGAAGGTGACGATGGTCCGGAACAGCAGATACATTCCGATGACGCAGCCGCGGATCGTCAGCTTTGGCGAAGCGCTGGCTTCGATGATGCGGTCTTCGCCCGCCAAAGCTCCGACTTCACGCCTGAGCTCGGCGGAACCTCTGTGCAAAATGATGACCCGGAAGTCGTAACCCTCGAAAAGGCCGTTCTCCAGCAGGCTGCGCAGCCCGATCTCGGCACCACCTCGCGTGAGGCCATTAATGAAGTAGATAACGCGGCGTTGCCCGGTCATGATCGGCTCGCGCGTGACAGCGTCAACTTTACGGCTCTCATGGCCGATTCGCCGCCTAGATAGTGTAATGCGAGAGTCAGCCAGGCTCGCAGATTCAACGGATGGAAATAGATCGCCGACGTCAGAAGATTCACGGCGCTGTCGCTACGGCCGTCCAGCGCCTCCAGATTGCCGAGCTTTCGTGCTCGTTCGGATAGCCGCCTAGCTGCGTAACGAAGCAGACGTGGATCCTGAGCAGCGATATGAAGCGCCACGTAGGCGTGATGCTTCATCAACTGGTTGCGTTTGGAGGTCACGGCCGATTCGTGAAGTCGCTTGTCAATCAGAGGGATCTTTACCGCTGCAACGCGACCTAGCCTTGTTGCACGGAAGAAAAATTCAGTGTCCTCGAACACTTCCAGCGTCGCGTCGAAGCCGCCAAGCTTGTCCCATAATGATCGCCGCATCAGCACCGTGGACGGGACGATGGGGGGGTCGTCCATGAAATACGCCAGGCTTTGATCGGACTGAAGGGTAAGATCAACGAGCGGGGCCACTTCCGGCGGCTTGCGATTGTCCGACCAGAATAATGAGAATGCAGTATAGACGAGCGCGGTCTCCGGGATGGCCTCGAAAACGGCAAGCTGCCGTTCGAGCTTGTCCGCTCGCCAGAGATCGTCCGCATCCAGGAAGGCGATATAGTCGCTGTCGGTGACGGCGACGCCGCGATTGCGGTTGAGCGACACACCGCGTGTGCCCGGAATCTTGCCTGTGGCGACCGGCAAGATCGATATACGGGGATCGCGCGCGGGGAGCTCCTGCAGGATCGCCTGGGTCTCCGCATCCGACCCGTCGTCGCAGATAACGATGTGGTCGATCAGGTCAGCGCGACTTTGCCCGAGCACGCTGGCAATGGCTGCATGCAGAAATGGCCCCTCGTCAAAGCAGGTAACGATAACGGAAACACTCATGCGATTACTCACTACTACGTTCCAACCGGCTTCTCTGCGTCAGGTGCGGTCTATGCATATCGCCACCAGCTCAAGTGGCCCGGTTCTCCATGATATACCGATGCTGTTTTCCGGGTTCGATCGCGTGCTGCGCGCGAGCGACCGCGACACGTTGCTCCACGTAAATCCGCGCGCGCATGACAATACTGGGTAGCAAGTCCGGCATCAGAGTAATCAAAACGATGATCACGAACATCTCGGTGCCGGACCCTTCATACCACATGTAGGTCAGCACTGGGATGAACATGATGAACAGGATTCGGATGTAGGCATAGTCGCCGAAGCGACGCCGCATCCAGATGGCATCGCGAATACTCAGGATCATCGAACGGCCAAGCGCAGCAAGTACGATGCCAGTACCGAGAATTCCGTTCTCAGCCAGCATGCGCAGAAATTCATTATGCACGGCTGCCCGCAAATACGGCGGATAGTTTGCGAAATATGTCCGTGCGAAATTGCCGGTTGCATCAGTACCTGCGCCCAGGAACGGGTTCTGGGAGAACATCGCCCACGCGACTTCGGTGCCAAGCCTGCGAGCGGTATCGCTAATGGAGGAAGGTAAGCCGCCTTCTATCGCGTACCAGATCTCATTCCGGTCCTGCTCGAAAAATATACTGCCGACACGCCGCGATATCTGTCCGTCGGTCAGAATGTCTGCAAAGACCATGGCCAGAGCGCCCGCCGCGGCAGCCAGAACGAGAGCGCCCAGGTTCCGAATATTGAGAAATACCGCGAGTGTGACGGCCAGAAATGGTACCAGCGCCTTTCGCTCGGCCGACATCAGGATCAAGACAAAAAGCAGACCCCAGATCGAGAGCCAGAAGCGGTTGGTCGGCAGCGCCCCGATCACAAGGCCGATCGCGATGCACATCGGGAGAAACAGAAAGGCCGATTTTGGATCGCCTAGTTGCTTCCAAACAATGATATGGCCATGTGAGACATGCCAGATGACGTTGAATGCAATTGTCGCGGCCAGAAGCCCGAGAAGTAGCTGGTAATGCCAACGTCGAAGGCCGGACGTATCGATATTGCAGATGAGAATTCCGAGAGAGATAAGAATTGCGATCTGCAAAAATCGCTTGCTGATGTAAGCTAGCTCACCGGTCCAAAGTGCCGGAAGCGTCGAAACCAGATAAAACATGACGAGAAGGAGCAGGCCTGCACTTGCTCTGATGTGACGCGGATGTGTCGTGCATAGATACAGTGCAATAAGACCCAGGGTGACAATGTCGATGGGCTTCAGCGTGCCAGCCGGAGTTCGTAACTCCAGGCCCATGAAAAGTGCGCCGAGCGAACAGACGATGCCGGCCGTGACGATGCTTCGCGGTGTAATCTCAAATCGGATTCTGAGGGAACTATTGTACAATGGCCCGCGCTCGCATGATGGCAGTTTGGTAGATCGTCTCTAGAGCCACGCCCATACTGGCAGTCGACCACTTTTCCAGATCGATGGATTTTGCATTTGAACTCATGCTGGCAAGAAGAAACGGGTCGTCGAGTAGGCTGCGGACGGAGGTCAGCATTGAATCAAAATCTCCCTGCTTGCAGACCACGCCGTTATACTCCGACTTCACAATCACCTCGATGCCCGGCAGGTCGAAAGTAACGGCAGGTTTTCCGCTGGCACAGTATTGAACGACGGCCCGCGGCAGGCCCTCTCTGCCAGAGCAATAGATGCACAGATCTGCCGTCTCCAGAAACGCGGGCGCGTCGGAGACATAACCGCACACATCAATAGTCTCCTGTAGCCCGAGATTAGACACATGCTCCTTCAATGAGTCTTCGAGCGCGCCTGTACCAGCCAGCACGAATGTCGTGTCGCCAAACTGTGCCCTTCGCTCGCTGATGCCGTCGATCAGCTCGCGATGAGCCTTCCGCTGTTCGTAATTAGCGAGATAGACAACTCGTCGGCGCGGACGGCTCGTCGGAGTGTCGATGCGCACGTGCTCCAGCTGTCGGCATCGGAAGGCATCAATGTCCATGCCGCTGGGCACGATATAGTGCAAATCGGGGGTGCCGACGCCATGCGCGAGCGCTAGTTCCATCATGCCGGGGCTCACATCGACGAAAGCGTGGGTGCATGATGCGGTGACCCGCTCCAGAGCAACATAGACCTGACGCTGCAGCCAGCCGACGTTGATGAAAGCGAGGATATGAATTCCGTGAACGACGGCGAGACTCGGGATGTTCATTGCTGCCATGCGCCCGATGACGCCGGCCTTGCTGGTGTGCGTATGTACGACGTCCGGCCGGAGCCACCACAGCAGGCGCCGGATCGTACGCATGGCGCGCAGATCCCGCATCGGGCTGATGCTTCTGGTCAGGGACTTGACCTGAATGGCTTTCACCGCCGGATGCAACCGAGCAATCATCTTCGGATCGAAGTCGTGACCATAGATGATTGTGACGGGATGCCCCAGTTGAGCAAAATGGTTGCAGCTGAGGACTGTATTTTCATCAGCTCCTCCTGCAACGAGGCGAGTGATGATGTGAAGAATATGATGCGGATTCGTATTGTACATGTCGATTTCTCCGGAAGAGAAAACGTAAAATGGCAAACGGGTCGAGGAACGCTAAACGGCGTCCCCGTAGATCAGTAGACATCGCGAATTTTCATAACCGAGTAGATAGTTCGAAAGATAATCTTGATATCGAGAGTCAGACTCCAATTTTCGATGTACCAGAGATCCTGCTCTACGCGCTTGGCCATAAGGTCTGTGGTGGCCGTCTCGCCGCGATAGCCGGTGACTTGCGCCCATCCCGTAATGCCTGGCGGCATCCGGTAGCGAAGCGCATAGTTATCGAGCAAATTGCCGTAGGTCTTGTCATGCGCAACGGCATGCGGACGAGGTCCCACGATTGACATTTCGCCGCGAAGAACATTGATCAGCTGAGGCAGCTCGTCGATGCTCGTCGATCTGAGCCAGCTACCAATTCGGGTAATGCGTGCATCGCCGCGCGATGCCTGCCGGATAACGTTGCCGTCATCTGCAGTGGTCATCGAGCGGAACTTGAGGATCCGGAATACACGGCCATTAAAGCCAGTGCGCCTTTGTGCGAAGAACACGGGTCCCGGGCTATCCAGGCGGATTAGTACCGCGATCATCAGCATCATCGGCCACAGAGCGAGTAGACCAGCCCCGGCGAAAGCAATATCAATCAGGCGCTTTATGGTCTGTTCGAACGTGGAGCACGGTCGGCGCTGCAGCTCGACAGCAACGCCGGCTCCGATATCGACCAATGGCCGTTGCAGAAGGAAATATAGCTCGCTATGCGGGATGAATTTCACGGAAACCGGGATGCGACGCAGTTGATGCATCAGGTTTGTAAGCTGCGTCGAATTCATGGCGCCAGCACAAATGACGATCTCGTTGAGTTTTCCGTCGCGGTTAAGATCGAGGAGGTCGTCGCGGGCGATCGCGCTGTCCCGGCCCAAGGTGCCCGCAAGATCATTGGCGGGATAAGATCGAACAATCTCATACCCATGCTGTGACAGAGAGTGAATGATGTCATTGGTTGTCGACAGTGGCGCGTGCGGGTCGGAATCCTGGATTAGGGCGATCCGCTTGCGCTTGAGGCCGCCGTAGCGAAGCGCATTCGTTAGAAGACGTCCTGCGGCATATCTTACGATCCCGAGCGCTACGGCACCGGTGACGAAGTAAAGAACGAGAGCGCCTCGCGAGAATTGATCACCGATCTTCAGCAAGAACGCCGCCAAAGAGCCGAAGAGAAAGACGCCTACCCAGTTTGTCAGTATCTTGGTCAGTGTGGTTCCGTTTCGCAGCAGTGATGACGGGCGATATATCCCTCGTGCATGTGCTGAGGCGAGATACAAAGCACCGAGTACGAAGCTCGCGCCGAGCGGAGCGCGTAATTCGCTGAAAACTGGGAGCTGGGCGTGCGAATAGAAGTATGCGTATGTCAGTACGGAGATACAGCCGGTCAGGACAATGGCGCAGGCGTCGCTTATTGCCAGCGCGTAGCCCCACGCTTCATACGATAACGGAATTCGATGGCTGGGCTTGAACAGAAGCTGTGGCCCGTTGAACTCTGATACCGATGCCATAGTTGCTACCGACGCGTTGCATTGAAAAAGATAGAAAGTCGAACCGGCATGGAAGCCCCGCATGGGGACCGTCGCTTTGTATCGTTCTGCAGTCGAGGTCGTTGAGCGTAATTCTTGATAGTCAGAAATTGTTAGTTCAGAAGAAAATATCCTGGCCCTATTCAGGGTTGCGAAGGCGCTTAACGTCAAGATTAAAAGTTTAGCGGTGTTTGCTTTCAAAATCGTAGGTTCGCCGTCGTGACATGACCTGTAGCGAAGAACTTGTGGATGCTCTGCGAGATTTCGCGCCAGTGGCCGCCGAAGATGTGGACGTTACGATTGCTCTGCAGGCAGCGCCCAGAGTTCCGTCATTAATCATCGCGGCGGCAGGATATGAAGTATTGCGCAGTCTTTCGTGCGGCGGTTTGCTTGCTCTCGCGTCGATATTAGTTGGCATAGCGTATGCTTGTTTTTGAGCGACTGCTTTGAGTCGGAGTACTCGATTATGTGGTTGCGGCATAAGCAGGACGATCGCCAGTCCCTTGTTGTTATGCTCACGTGTCAGTTCGTGGAGATCATGGGCGGCGCGGAAAAGCAGTGCTTGAGCCTGTCTCGGGCGCTGGAAGGTCGTGGAGAGAATGTCATCGTCTTGTCGAGCCGCGTACCTGGTGTCGCTCTCGATGATGCTGCTATCGGTATCCGAGTGATCCGATTCTGGTGTCCGTCGCCGCCGCAGCTCGCCGGTCGCCATTTGTTGTCGTCATTGCTTTGGGCGGTTCAGGCGCTGTTCTGGCTATCCTGGCATCGCCAGCACATCAAAGTCGTTCACGCGCACCAGCTCCGGATCAATGCCTATGTTGCCGCGGTCGCAAGCAAGTTCCTGAAGCTGCCATCGGTCCTGAAGTTGGGCGTTGGCGGAGAAGAGAACGATCTCGTGGTGATCGGACGGAGGAAGTATCTGTTCGGGAAGGCCGGTGTCGATTTTGTGGTTAGGCATGCGAGTCGGTTCATTGCGATCAGCAAGCAGATCGAAGACGATCTGAAGGCGCATGGCGTATCTCCATTTGCAATCGCGTCGATCCCGAACGGTGTCGATCTCACTCGTTTCGCAGCGCGTATTGAGGAGACACAGGAAGCGCGGGCCGCAAGTGTCAAAGACGCGGCGGTGTTCAGCTTCGTGGGGCGGTTGTCTACCGAGAAGAATGTGTTGTCGATGATTGCGGGCCTCCAGTCCGTACCGGCGCCGAAGGGGACATCGGTGATGCTGGCCGGTGAGGGACCTTTACGGGGAGCAATCGAAGCCAGATTGAAAAGTGCGCGAAATCCGCTAGATGTACGGCTGCTCGGTGCCATTACGGACGTTAGCGGACTTCTTCACCGCTCGCATTTTCTGCTGCTGCTCTCAAGCTCTGAAGGCCTCTCTAACGCGCTGCTGGAGGCGCTCGCGGCTGGTGTGGTGCCAATCATTACGGATATGAGCGGCGCGCGCGACGTGATTCCGTTCGAGAATTATCCGCTGTTTTCGGTGAGCGGTAGCGAAGTCGATATCGCGGTCGCCGTTCGCAGGGCCTATGCACTCGATCCCGCGGTCTGGTTGGAGTGGTCGCGGCGGCTGTCCCAGCACGCGGAGAGAACGTTCGATCTTGAGTCAGTCGCGATGCGCTACGTTGAACTCTATCGTGCCCTGTCCGAGCCAGGCGCTTCTGTCGGACTAAGGACCACTCGCGAGACATCTCAGGTCAATCAAGCCTAGTGATCTTTCAACCCTCAGAAAAGAGGATGTGACCGTGTTGGCTAACCTCACCGAGATCGCCCATTTGCTCAGGCGTCCTGAATGTCTGGAGACGCCGTTATTCTTGAAGGAAGCTATTGGCACCAACGGCGGCGAAGCGGTCCAAACGGAAGACGCCGTCCGCCGCATTCATGGGCAACCGATACTAATTGATTTCAACACCAGCGTGGCGCGACCGGAGGACTTCAGCGAGGGATTTCGCCCGCTTCTGGATAGGAAGCGACACTCTTTTTTCAGACGGTTCGCGAAAAGTCTCTATGTGTCTACGGCGACAAGCGCACGGAACTACAAGCGGGTAGCGGCGGAGATCAAGGCGCGTGTCGCCAAGCCGGTTGTGCTGGTGATTGGTGGCGGAACCAGGGGAGAGGGGGCGGACGCGCTTTATAGTGATGCCGAATTACGCGTCGTCTCGTTCGACATCTATCCGAGCGATAATACGCTCTTCGTCGCCGACGCTCACTCGATCCCATTGATGTCGGGCTGTGTCGATCTGGTTTGCATTCAGGCCGTGCTGGAGCATGTCGTGGACCCTGTCCGAGTGGTCTCCGAGATCGTTCGCGTACTGAAGCCCGGCGGGTTCGTCTATGCGGAAACACCATTCCTGCAGCATGTTCACGAGGGTGCCTATGATTTCTGGCGTTTTAGCGAAAGCGGGCATCGGCTGCTCTTCCGCGAGTTCGAGGCAATCGATCGTGGCACTCTCGGTGGGCCTGGTCTTTCGCTCTACTGGGCCGTTCGTCAGTTCTGGAGGGCGGTCACGCGATCAAAGACGCTAGGCAATTTGTTGGCAGCTCCGGGACTGGCCTTCGTCATGCTGGATCGATTTATCCCCGAGCAGCGGCGGATTGACGGTGCAAATGGCTCATTCTTTTTCGGCGTTAAATTTTCGGGGAATGTCCGGCCGCGACTGCATCCAGCGGATATCTATCTGGGCTAGCGAGGTGGCGTCGTGAACCGTAACACAGTTGATACTGGAGGGACGTTTCTCTGATGGACGCGCGTGGGGAATCCTCCGGCGGCAGCCTCACACGAAGGCTCGGTACCGGCGTTGGCTGGCTGATGATCGGGCGCCTCGGGTTGGCACTCTCCGGGCTTGCGTCGTCAGTGGCACTGGCACGACTGATGTCACCGCGTGAATTCGGCATGATGGCTGCGATCACGGTCGTTCTGTTTCTCGGCAATGCACTGACCGAGGGCGGCTTTGTCTCTCCCATCATTCAAAGGACAAAGGTCGATGCTGATCTCAGAAATGCAGTTTTCAGTCTGTCTGCAATATTTGGCCTCGTGCTCGGAGCTTTGGCAGCCGCTGCGTCGCCGTGGGTGGCCGGATTTTTCAGGATTGAAGGACTCGAATGGCCGCTGTTAGCTGCGGTCGTCATCATTCCAATCAAAGCGATGGCGGCGCCTGCCATCGGGTTGCTGATGCGCGATCATCGCTATCGGGAGGTCACGGTTGCCGCGCTGTTATCGAGCATATTCGCCTACTCCATCGTAGCCATCTTGCTTGCCGCTCTGGGATTCGGGATTTGGGCTTTGGTGATCCCGAGCATTCTCGCCGCGTTGACCGAGCTGGTCCTGGTTGGTCGTGCAGCCGGTCCGCCTCGAAAATTCGTATGGCGGATCACAGATCGGAATTTCATCAGCGACTGGCGCGCCTCCGTCTCCAGTGGGCTTTTGAACTGGGGTGCGCTTTCGAGTCCGAATGTCATCGTCGGGCGACTGTTCGGCGCGGATGGACTGGGGCTTTACTCACGTGCCGGCAGTCTATTCTCCATGGCAACGCAACTATTCTCCACGACGGTTGAGCGGGTCATGTTCTCGGGTTTGTCGGGAGTTCAGGACGATGGCGAGCGTGTAACGTTGCTCTTTCGGCGCATGCTGTCCGTGTTGCTGCCTATCTACGTCACTATAGGCGTCGGGCTCGCCATCCATGCCGAGCCGATCATTCGTATCCTGTTCGGTTCTCAATGGTTGCCCACGATCCCCGTGACCAGTGTGTTGTTCCTGGCATTTTCAGGCCGCGCCAGCTACAAAATCTCGGAGTCACTAGCGCTCAGCAAAGGACGTTTCAACGGCGTTGCCTTTCGTCAATTGCTCTATCTTGTCCTTGTGAGCGTTGGCTTGCTGGTAGGATCTCCGCACGGCCTGGTCGGAGTCGCGAGCGGCTTCACTGCTGCAATCTGGATATTCTACGTGGTGAGTGTTCTCCAGGCTCGGCGTCTTGTTAATCTCAGCTGGGCAAGCATCGCCTTCGTGCACGTGCGCGCCGTTGGGATCGCTGGCGTTGGCGCATTCGCCGACATCGCGGTGATCTGGTCCTTCTCACGGTTTGGCTGGCTTCTGTCGCATGGTGCGGGGGCAGTGGCGCTAATCATCGTTCTTGCGGTGACGATGTCGCTGTTGCCGGATCGGATCATCGGCGAGGATCTGGTTTGGGCCCGGCGCAGAATATTCTCACTGATCAAGATCCGGACGGGCAGGCCGGTGGTTGGCCTGCCCGTTGTGTCGGTCGACTGAGGCTGACTGACAGCCCAGGCGCCTACATGTTGCCATCTAGCTGACGGCGCGAAGCAAAGACTTGGGTCGCGAAGGCTTGTGACCGACGCTGTTGTAAATGAAGCCGTGGCGTTCGATCTCGGCCGCTCGGTAGACATTCCGGAGGTCGACCAGAATAGGCAGATGCATCAGCTCGCGAAGCCGTGGGAAGTCCAGTGCACGATAAGCATCCCACTCCGTCACTAAAACCAGGGCGGACGCATTGTCAGCGCAAGTGTAGGCATCCGGATAGAACGTCACTCCGCTAATAACCCCCTGGGCCTGCGCCATTCCCACTGGATCTGTAACATTGACCGTCGCGCCGGCGTCGAGCAACGCCTGAACGATCGCGATGGATGGAGCATCGCGCATGTCGTCGGTATTGGGTTTGAAGGTCAGCCCCAGCAATCCGATCGTCTTGCCTTTAACGGAGCCGCCACAGGCGGCAATGACCTTACGAGCCATGGCGCGCTTTCGCTGGTCGTTTACGGCAGCGGCCGTTTCCACGATACGTAACGCTCCACCATAGTCTTGCGCCGTCTTGACAAGGGCCGCCGTATCTTTCGGAAAGCATGACCCACCATAGCCTGGGCCGGCGTGCAGGAATTTCTGACCGATCCGGTTGTCCAGCCCCATACCGCGCGCGACATCCTGGACATTGGCATCGGCTAGCTCGCAAAGGTCTGCGATCTCGTTGATGAACGTGATCTTGACGGCCAGGAAGGCGTTAGATGCGTATTTGATAAGCTCGGAAGTTCGCCGCTCCGTGAAGAAGATTGGCGACTGGTTGAGGAACAGTGGGCGATAGACTTCGCTCATTACATCCCGTGCACGCTCTTCCTCGGTGCCGATGACAATACGATCCGGCCGCTTGAAGTCGCCGATCGCAGCGCCTTCACGCAAGAATTCCGGATTTGAAACAACCGAGAACTGCAGATCAGGTCGCGCCGACCTGATGATGCTCTCGACTTCATCACCGGTTCCAACCGGTACCGTCGACTTGAGAACGATGATTGCATAGCCATCGACGGTTCCCGCTATATCGCGCGCTGCCTGGTAGACATAACTCAGATCCGCATGGCCGTCGCCCCGTCGTGATGGCGTGCCGACGGCGATGAAGATGGCGGATGCGCCTTTGACAGCAGCCTTGAGATTTGTGGTGAATCGCAATCGATCGGCGGAAATATTCCGGGTGACGAGGTCGTCCAGTCCGGGTTCAAAGATCGGAATGGTACCAATCTTGAGGTTCTCGACCTTGGTGGAGTCCGTATCCACGCAAGTCACAGAGTGACCAAAGTCTGCAAAACAGGCTGCCGAAACCAGTCCGACATAGCCAGCACCTACTACCGTAATATCCATCGTTCAAACCTCTTTTACTCGAGAAAACGAAAGTCCGGCAATTGCACATATTTGAAGCGACGCGCGAACGGCACCTCATAGCCTGATATGCAGAATCCCTGCCAATTCGCGGGACCGGTGGACGGTATGACTCAGCTTGAGGAGTTCACGTGCAACGCGAAAGCCGATGAAGCCGGCTGTGCCCGTGACAAGAAAACGCATTGTTGGCTTCCTTTCGGGATATGCGGGGATGGCCAACGTCAACCTCCCGATAGCATTGTCCTTACGATTCCATCGGCCGCCCGGAGCGCCAGCTGTATGATTGTGAAAGTCGGATTGGCGCTGCCAGAAGTTGGGAATGCCGATGCGCTGGCGATCCAGATGTTCGGGACCGCATGGCATCGCAGATCCGGATTGACGACAGAATCTGCCGGTATAGTGCCCATGCGTGTCGTGCCGGACGGGTGAGAAGTGTCAATAGAGTCGGAGAGGGACAGGGTTCCCTCGATCACGTTCGGATTCCAGATTACCGGACAAAGCCGCTCGATCCCCGCACGAACCCAGAAATCGCGGAGGCACTGAATCGTCCGCAGGAAGGTGCGGAGATCGGTCTCGCCTGGCGCCCATTGCAGCTTGGGTAGCGGAACGTCGAAGCTGTCGCGCTGCTGCGAGAGTGCAATTTGGTTGTCGTAGACGGGGACTTGCTCGATCCTGACATCGAGGCGTAGTTCGGCCGCCGATGGTAGAAATTTTTTCTGCGTCAGCGCGCGCCAGAGACGAAGGCTCCTCAGCAAATCGACGTTCGTCGAAAGATAAAGAAACTTTCGTAGCGAATGCTGTATCTCGTGCCGCTGGAAATCGCGAACGAGGGCTCTCAGCATGTCCAGTGGCGTTCCGTCGGATATATGAAGGCGCACTTCGGCATAGGCGCTGGCGACGGCATTGATATCCTGCGCCTGGTCACTGAGCTGGAAGTAGAGCTTTCGGCGAGTACTCCCCCAGTAGTCGTAACCGAACAGGCGGGTTACGCGACTATCGTCTCCAGGCTGCAGGCGCCCGACTTCGAGCCGGATATGATCCTGGAAATAATGGCCTAGTGCACGGCAGTTTTCGAATGCGCGATATTGTGTCTGCAAATTTAGCAATAGCAGCAGGCGCGTCGTTTCTATCGTGCCAGCTGAGATCAGGAACTGATCGGCCCTGACCTGAAGCTTGCGGCCTCTGAGCGAACGTGCCTCGACCGAGGTCAGTCGACCCGTCGCTTCGTCGACTTGCAGGCGGCAAGCGGTTGCTCCGAGATAGAGCTGGAGACCGGAACTGCGTGCGATCTCCCGCCTCAGCCGCTGGCCGATATTTCGGCGCCGGAAGTTTGGCCATTTTGGCAGGCGGATCTGGATATCCGGATCGCGCCGCGGAATGACAGTATCGGGGTCCAAGCTGTCAAGAACGTCGCCCTCGAAAGCGCTGTTGTCCAGACCGAATAAGCGCTCGATCTCAGTCGTATAGATATCGAGTTCGTGGATCGGAAACGGCCAGCCATCCAGCGACAGATGCGGCCGTGGACCCGTGTCGTGCGGTGTCAGTGGAAGAAGGCGGCCACCCCACCGGCGCGATGTGCCGCCAAGGCCGCGCATCCGTCCCGTCATGGCGCCGGCATATGACGTCGTCGATGTGTCCGCGCGGTTCAACTCGTTGATGTCAGACTCGACCGTCTGATAACCGCTTTCAAGAAGGATTACGGAATAGCCCAGCCTGGCCATGCGCAGCGATGCAACCAAACCGGCAAAGCCGGCTCCGATGACACATATCTGTGCAAACTTCGTCTCGTCGATCTCTGCGTCGCGGAGGTCTCGAATAGACATTCGCTCGTCCACGCTCAGTCGCATCGCGCAAGCGCGATACAATGGATTTAAAAGGATGCGAAAATAGCCCCAAGAATGTAGTGCAAGAAGAATGCCGCAAAGCTCTCGCGGGAGTCATGTGGCGTTATCGGCAGAAACTCTGTCTCAGCTAATATTGTTTTCGATCGAAGTCCTAAAATTACCCCACGTCGAGACGACGAAGTCACAGCGCTGACATCTGACTTCCTGATCCTCTCTGAGGACCTTCGGGATCCGAATGGATGGGCTTCCGCATGCTGCGCAGTGAAACTCGCGCCAGCCTGACGAGCGAGACTCGTCTTCCCAGCTACGGTCCGGCATACGCACCTCTCAAGCTCGAGATGAACTACTCATGCAATAGTGAGGCCAGCTCTGGCATGTCGATTGCTTGACGCAGGATGTAGTGCGTCATGGGCTTCATGCCCGGGGCCGGCGACCGATTTCGACGGAGCAAAGGACCTATGACCTATTCCGCAACTCATCCGACGCCGGAAGTCATTGATGAGCAGAAGCCGCATGCTGGAAGGTTAGAATCGGCGTCGACTGATGCGTTCAAAGGTATCTGCATCTTCCTTATCATCTTCGGACATAACAAAAGCCTGGAATATGCGAGCCCGGAGTTCCGGGCTTTTCTGTACTTGTTTCACGTCGCGATGTTCTTGTACTTGCCGTTCCTGAGGCCGTGGCAGACGTGGGGGCGAGCAAAACCACTCGACCTGATCATCCGCTACGGCTGGCCATGTGTGGTGTTCACACTCGTCTACTCACTTATCTTTGTAAAATTCTCCGGTCGCTCATTGACCGAAGTACCCATGCTGGTCGCTGAAGCCGTGCTTGCCATGAGCGCGCGCGGCTTCGATCACGCGACAGGCCTTCAGCTGCTCTGGTTTTTGCCAGCGCTGATCGGTGTCCGTTTCGCGATGATGCTCGTGGCACCGCTCGCAGGCGCGCAATTATGGCCTGTTCTGGCCGTCGCGGCTTTCGCCCACAGTCTGGTAGGTCTGTTGCCGGAGAGTCTGAAATACGTCACGCCATTCGGGTGGCCGATTGCGGCGTTGCTGCTGTTTCCGGGAATGGTAGTTGCGCTCCTCGATCTTGGGCGACGCCGAATACCAGTGTGGATGCTCATCGGCCTTGGCGCGATTGCATTGACGCTCATGCTCGCGACGGGGCTGATCAATCGTGGTCATCCGCTCAATGTCGGAATGATTTTTGTGCCGTCAATCGCAACGCCGTTGAAATTGATTGCGCTCGACCTCATCCAGATATGGGCCTTTGTCACTCTCATGGCCGTCAGCCGATTATTGCCGGTGCAGAGGTTGTTCGGCGGGCTTGGCAGGATGTCCTTCGAGCTCTTTGTGCTTCACCAACCGATCTATATCGGGATCCGTGCGATCTCGCCGGTGCTAGTCACCAGTTGGGGACCTTGGCTGATAGGCGCTGTGACACTCGCTTTGACGATTGCAATCGCCGTGGGTGTTGCTGTTGCCATTCGCAGTGTGCCGCCAGTGCACAGGCTCCTGTTTCCAGCCGGTGTTGGATCCTTCGGCCGCTTGTGGAGTCCACACCTGCAGCAGTGAGAAACCTGGCCTGGCGGGGCACGGCGAATGGGCAAGTTGAAGGTGAACAGGGCAGATTGAGGCAATCATGCAGGCCGAGACGAGTTCTTCGAATGACGCAAGCGCCGTCAAAGAGATGGCTCACGCCGCAGCTCATTATATCAAGCCGGGAGGCTCATTCGTCCTGCTTGGCATCGCCTTTGTCCTGACGCTTGCAATGCTGGCCCATAACGGCATTTTCGGCGTTGTCGAGACGTTCTCGGACGAGCATGACCATTTCAAGCGGTCAATGATGTTCGCCAGCATTGTCCGCGGAAATGCAAATCTCGAGACGATCGGCACGTTCTATGCGGGGGGAATCTGGCCGCCGCTCTATCCGATGCTGATGGGCAGTCTCCTGGCACTAACGAATTGCGGTGTGGGGTTTCTTAGGGGAACCAATGTACTGCTTGCCTATGGTGGCTTTGCGTTTCTGATCGGCGCGATAGAGCAGCCATGGGGCCGCTATATCGGTATCGTCGTTGTTGCTCTGTTCGTTATCGGAACACATTATTATTTTCAAATTCGTCCTGAAAGCCTGGTTCTCCTGTTGCTCGGTGCCGCGATATTTCTGATCGTGAAGTATCGCCTGTTCTCCGTTGGTACGCAGGGGCAACCTAGCCGATATATGCTTTGCGGGGCGTTGTTCGCGATGGCTTGTCTGACACACGCTTTCGTTGCGGTGCTGGCCATTTATCTTGTGATACTCGCTCTGCTCAGGATCCGGTATCGGTTTCATTTTGTGGTGGCATTTGCCCTGATCGCCGGGCCCTACGTTGCTGCGCAGGCGATGATACATAACGGCGTGGTGCTATTCGCGACCACGGCCGAGGAAAATCTTGCACGGAACAATAATGCGTTCCTTCGGAATCATGAGCGACCGCAGGCGGATGAACTGCTCTTCGCGGAAATGGAGCGGCGGTATAAAGCGGGTGACAAGGTGACATACCCGCGCCCCATGTTGTTGCCCCAGGGAAGATACGAGCAGTGGCTCCATGACGAAAACAAGCGCCGCATATTCAAGGAAATGGCCATGGAGGAGGTCCGCGCCGATCCGGCGGGCGTAGCGATCCGGGCGATGCAGCGCGCCACAGGCCTGATTGGCGAAGAGGGCTGTGTCCCGGGCCAGCGTTATGGCTGTAATGTCGGCCCAAAACTCGACCTGATGGCATTCTACGGCCTCGAGCTAATGGCACTCATCGGTTTGATCTATGTGGCACGAAGTGAACGAATTCGAGTTTCATCATTCTCATTTGCAATCGCATGCGTCGCGTTGCTCGCTCCCATGATTGTCACCCAGGCGGTGGAGCGCCAGTTCGTTATTGTGCTGGTATTGGCATCGTTCGGTGGATTGGCTCGCCTCAAATCGCCGCGAACATAGGCACCACGCGCGACGCGGGCGCGGTCCGCAGTGCGAATGGTGCGCTATAGGACATCGCGCGCTTCCGAAGAAAAAGCTGCGGAAGGCTAATTTTACAGGAAAAGTAAGTCTCGGTTCCATCCGAACAAACTCGGAAGTGTAGTTTCTGGAGATGTCGCAAATGAAGGCGTTTCCTGCATATAATATGTACTTGCCGAAAATTGTACGCGTTCGATAGCCTACCCGAAGTGGAATTTTCCTTTAGGAGGATCCATTGCGTTTCGCAGCTTTAGACGGCTGGCGTGGTATAGCAGCCATCGGGGTTGCAGTTTTCCATCTCAGTGTTCTCGGTCATTTTTTTGATATTCCCTTTGTCCGAAAAGCGGATGTATTCGTCGATTTCTTCTTTGTCCTGAGCGGTTTTGTTCTTACTCACGCTTATGGCAACCGTCTTTCGAACAAGGACGAGTTTTTTCGTTTCGCTATTCGTCGCTTCGGCCGGCTGTGGCCGCTGCACATTGTCACTACGCTTGTTCTGCTCGCAAGCGAGGTCCTGAAGTATGCGACGATGAAGTTTGCAGGCCTCGGCGCGGGTGCGCCTGCATTTGCCGGACGAACGAGCGTGGAGGCGCTCATCTATAATGTATTCTTGCTGCATGGCCTTGGCTTCTTCCCGGACTTCACCTGGAACCTGCCGAGTTGGAGCATCAGCACTGAATTCTACGTCTATGCAGCATTCGCGAGTGTTTGCGTGGTGTTCGGACGACCGTCCGTGGTGATTGCGGGGGTGGCCGCTGCGCTGGCTGCCGTCGTCTTCTACATGTTGATCGGTCAACGTACCGGGCCGCCGCCGCTCTATACCGCTGTTCCGCGATGCATGTGCGAATTCTTCGTCGGCGTTTTCGTCTACCGGCTCTTTCGAATGACGCCGCCATCGGGGATGCGCGTAGCGTCGTGGTTCGAGGTCCCAATCGTTATCGCGATGGTCGTGCTGGTTTCGATTTCATCCCGCAGCCAGCTAGCCTTCGTGAGTCCGTTTCTCTTTGGAGCGATGGTCTTTGTCTTCGCGGGCGGGGGCGGGATCGTATCGAACGGGCTCATGTGGCGGCCGCTTCAGAGCATGGGAGAGATTTCGTACTCGATTTATTTGGTTCATTTTGTTGTTCTGACCATTTTCAATGCGCTGACACGGGCGCTGGAGCAAAAACTGCATATGCCGCTGCGCGCGCAGTTCGTTCATGACGGAGCGCCGTTCGATGTTCTCACGGTGGGCGGCCCCTGGTTTCTGGATCTCGTAGCGGTTGGCTATCTCGTCATCGTGATCTTCGTGTCGCGTCATACGTACAATCTAATTGAAGTCCCGGCTCGGGATTTTTTCAACAATGTGGCCGCAAACATGTTTCCGGTCGCACCTGCGGGGAGTGCGAAAAAGCCGATTCCGTGCGGCCTACGGGATGCGCTCTGAAGTCCGAGGCGGTGACAGGCGAGTCTTCGATGGGCTGGCGCAACGCGAGACGAGATGCAGACGAGTTGATGTGAGACGACCTGAAATACTGTGAGGCGATCTGGAGTAAGGCGTATGGGCTTAGCAGAAGCGTCGTTATCCGGTATGTCGGTTCCACTTATTGTCGATGTCGACGGAACGCTCCTGAAGACAGATTTGCTCGTCGAGACATTTCTTGCTTTGCTCTCACGCAAGCCATGGAGAGCACTGCTGGCACTGGCGGAGTTGCGGAAAGGCAAGGCTGCCTTCAAGGCGCGGCTGGCGAGCGAAGCCGAGATTGATGTCTCGCTGATGCCCGTGCGGGAAGAGGTCATCACCTTCCTTCACGGTGAAAAGGCTCGAGGGCGGAAGATCTATCTCGCGTCAGCGGCAGATGCGCAGCTTGTATCCGCATTGTCCGATCACCTCGGCCTGTTCGACGGTGTGCTTGGATCGGACGGCACGATCAACCTGTCTGGTGCTGCCAAAGCGGATGCCTTGTGCGAGCGATTTGGCAGGGCTCAGTTCGACTATGTTGGCGACAGCCGGGCGGACCTCAAGGTCTGGAGCACCTGCAACGTTGCGATCGTCGCGGGTGGTCGGGGCGCGTGGCACTCCGGGATTTCAGGCGGCCAGCCCGGCGTGGTGGAGATTGTCGGGTCCCAGCCGGGCCTTCGCGATTACATCGCGGCGCTGCGCCCGCATCAATGGCTGAAGAACGCGCTCGTGTTTGTTCCCGCTATCGCCGGGCACGTCCTGATGACGACCTGGTTCGGGTCGATCCTCGCCTTCATCAGTTTTTGCCTGTGCGCGTCCGCAGTCTATATTCTCAATGATCTACTCGATCTACGAGCCGACCGACAGCACCCGCGCAAGCGCCATCGTCCGTTCGCATCAGGGCGCGTTCCCATCATCCATGGAGCGGTGATGGCGCCTAGCCTGTTGCTCGCGGCGTTTTCCCTCACATTGTTCCTGCCGAAGGTCTTTGCGATCGTCTTGGCCGGCTACCTGGTTTTGACAACGCTTTATTCCTTTTGGCTTAAGCGCAAAGTTCTGGTGGACGTCATCGCACTCGCTTGCCTGTATGCAGCGAGGGTGATCGGCGGATCGGTAGCGACGGGTGTACTAATTTCTCAGTGGCTGGAAGCGTTTTCCATCTTCCTGTTCCTCAGCCTCGCGCTGGTGAAGCGTTCCGGAGAACTTGTTGATCGAGTAAACAGCGGACGTGGTGATCCGAGCGGACGAGGGTATCGGCTCGACGATTTGCCGGTGATCGAGTCCATGGCCGCTGCCAGCGGCTATTTGTCGGCGCTGGTGATGGCGCTCTACCTGAATAGCGAGGCTGTCGTAAATCTCTATAACAAGCCGCATCGCCTACTGCTGATCTGTGTGGTGTTGCTGTTCTGGACGAGTCGGATGTTGCTCAAGGCTCATCGCGGACAGATGGACGATGATCCCATCGTGTTCGCTGCGCGGGACCGGGTCAGTCTGGGCGTCGGAGCGGTATGCCTCGGTGTCGTGTATATCAGCCTATGAAGTCATCAACTCATAGCCTGATCGCGACTTATGTCGTCTTTTGCGTGATAGCAATGGCGACCAACCTCGGAACGCAGAACGCGTTAAGCTGGCTGTTGGTAAAGCAGGGATTCGCAGACCAGTTTCGACTGCTTGTCGTGCTCACCGGCGGTACACTGGCAGGACTTCTGATTAAGTACGTGCTGGACAAGCGCTATATCTTCGACGACCGCAGCCGCGACCTTAACTCTCATGCGCGCAAATTCTCGATGTATACGGCGATGGGACTGGTGACGACGGCCATCTTCTGGATATTCGAATCCGTGGCGTTCTTCATCGTGCCGACGACAACGGGATTGATGGTCGGCGGCGTGATCGGGCTCACTATCGGCTACGTCATCAAGTACCACCTCGATCGGCGATTTGTCTTTGAGGCGGCGGTATGATGCTTTCAGGATGGGGACGATATCCTGTGCTGCCATGCACAGCCCGGAAGGCGCGCGGCGAAGCTGATGTTATAAAGTTGATGGCTTCAACAACAAGCCTGATCGCCCGCGGAGCGGGCCGCGCTTATGGCGACGCAGCACTGAATTCGCAGATGACGCTGCTGATGGAGGGCAGCGACCGCATTCTTTTTTTCGACAACCAAACGGGTCGTCTGACATGCGAGGCGGGAGTGCTTCTCGCCGACATCCTGAACGTCTTCGTACCGCAGGGCTGGTTTCCGCCCGTTACGCCGGGCACGCAATACGTGACCGTGGGAGGCATGATCGCCTCGGACGTCCATGGAAAGAATCATCATGGTGCGGGAAGTTTTGGCGAATATGTTGAGTCCCTTGAACTCGCGGTCAGCGATGGACGAACGTTGCGCTGTGCGGGTGATGAGAATGTCGACCTGTTCAATGCCACGATCGGCGGCATGGGACTGACCGGCGTCATCCTGCGCGCGACCTTCCGCATGCTGCGCATCGAGACGGACCTGATCGTTCAGGAAACGATCCGTGCAAACAACCTGAGAGAAGCTTTTGACGTGCTGGAGAACTCGCTTTCTGCAACGTATTCGGTCGCATGGATCGATAGCTTGGCAAAAGGAGACAGGTTTGGCCGCTCGGTTGTGTTCACGGGAGAGCATCTGGCGGCAGCGGAATTGCCGAAGGATCGGGCATCTGTGCCATTTTCCGCCAAGCTTCCGAACGGGCGAAAAGTGCCATTCGACCTTCCCGGAATGACTCTGAACAGATTTAGCGTATCGGCCTTCAATGCACTCTATGTCGGATCGCGCAAATTCGGGCGCTCGTTGATCAATTTCCAGCCTTACTTCTACCCTCTCGATAGTATCGCGGAATGGAACCGGATCTACGGGCGCGCGGGCTTCGTTCAGTATCAGGTGGCATTTCCGCGCGAGAGCAGTTTCGAAGGGATAAGCACGATCCTTCGGACTGCCTCTGACTACGGACTGGGGTCATTTCTCTCCGTATTGAAGCTCTGTGGGAGACAGCGGAATAGTCCACTCTCGTTTCCACGGGAGGGCTACACGCTGACTCTCGATTATCCCATTAGAGCAAGAACTTTCAGCATGCTCCTCGAACTTGATCGCATCGTCGATGATCACGAGGGGCGGATCTATCTGGCGAAGGATGCCAGGATGGGAGCCCGCATGCTGGAGCGTGGATATCCGCGGATCGCTGAATTTGCCGCTGTACGGCAACGGTTCGATCCGGATCGCAAAATGCGTTCCTTACTCTCTGACCGACTGGGCATCTAATGATGATCGCTTCGCCTGTTTTGATCGTGGGTGCCGCGTCCGATATCGGACGCGCGATTGCGGCGGAGTATGCCAAGGCTGGCGCTTCGCTCATTCTCGCCGCGCGAAATGTCAGCAGGCTGGAGCCCGACGTGAAGGATCTGTTCTATCGATATAAGGCGGACGCGCAGCTAATGGAGCTTGATATTCTTGACGAGGGGCAGCGCGAAGCACTGCTTGGAAAACTAACGGAGGTTCCCGGTACCGTCATTTCCGTTGCCGGCGTTCTCGGCGACGAAGTGGCCGCATGGAGCAGTGCCGCTGCTGCTAACCACATCATGCAAGTAAATTATGTTGCTCCGTCCCTATTGCTCGGGGCCTTGGCCAATCTCATGGCGGAGCGGCCAGGCGCGTGCATCATTGGAATTAGCTCGGTCGCGGGAGACCGGGGACGCAAGAAGAATTATACATATGGTTCCGCAAAGGCAGGTTTCACTGCGTTTTTGTCCGGTCTGCGTAATCGCTTCGGATCGAGCGCACTTCACGTGCTTACGGTCAAACCTGGATTTGTCGCCACCCGAATGACCGAGGGAATGGCACTTCCACCGCTTCTGACGGCGAGTCCGCAGCAGGTTGCCAGTTCCATCATCAGTGCACACCGCAAGAAGAAGGACGTACTCTACGTGCTGGGTGTCTGGCGAGGGATCATGTTCATTATCCGGGCGATCCCGGAACGTATGTTTAAATCCATGGATATCTAAGAAGGATCGAGGGTGGAGATGTCTGAGTGAGGTCGTGGCCGATATCTGGCACCGTCCTTGCTTAGTATTTGGTTCGGCTCAGAAGATTTCGAGTCCAACTACCTTTCTATGCTTTCTACGACGCGCAGTATTGTGAAGTAGTGTCAGAGTAAGGGAGCAGGCCGTGCTCGAATTGCATCGAAATTCGTTTCGTGTTGACCAAGAGATCAATCAGGCGCCGCCTTTTGGCGATCGAAGTCTTAGCCTGTCCGGATTCCTGGCAATATTCCGCCGAAACCGCTGGTTGGTGATAGGCTGCCTCGTCCTCGCCTGGGGCATTGGTGCGACCGTCTATATGACGTCTCCCAAGCTATACACGTCTAAGGCGCGCATGATGCTGGACGCGACGAGGTCAAAGTTCCTGTCGTCGCAGCAAGCCAGCGCGCCCGACGGGGTTTTGGATGCCATGACCGTCGAGAGCCAGGTCGAGGTGGTGCGATCGGAAGGCGTTGCGATTGCTGTCGCCAAGAAATTGGATCTTGCCAACGATCCTGACTTTACTTCGCCAAGCGGGTCTCCAGTGGCGACTGTTATCCGGTTTGTTGTTGGTCTTTTCACGGAATCGTCCGATCCGAGCGAAAGCCGAGTTTCGCGTGCTGCGGTCGATAATCTACTCGAGAATCTGACAGTCACTCGGGTTGGATTGACCTACGTCATCGAGATCAGCTTTCGCGCCCGCGATCCAAAGAAGGCTGCCGTCATCGCTAATGCGTTTTCGGATGCATATATCGCAGGTCAACTGGAAGCAAAGTATAGCGAAGCGAAAAGAGCGGCCGACTGGCTGCGTGAACGAATTGCTGAACTTCGGCAAGAGTCGTTCGTTGCTGAAAGCGCCGTGCAGGATTTCAAATCGCAGAATAATATCGTCGACACCAAGCAGGGCCTCATTAGTGAACAGCAATTAGGCGAACTGAACACGCAACTGGTGCTCGTCCAGGGGCAGGTTGCGGAGGCTAAAGCACGACTGGATCGTGTGAACGTGGTCATGACCGAAGGTGTCACTAACGCCGCGGTCGCAGATACGTTGAAAAGTGAAGTTATCAACCGAATGCGCCAACAATATCTCGATATGCAGCAGCAAGAAGCACAATTGTCGAGAAAGTACGGACGCGAACACGGAGCCGCCGTCAACCTGCGAAACGTGATGATTGGCCTCGAGCGGTCGATGGCTGACGAAGTAAGCCGCGTTGCCGAGGCGAATAAAAGCGACTACCAAATTGCCCTGCTACGTCAGCAAGCGATCACTGCAAACGTAAATACCTTGATCAAAGGCGAAGCGCTGACGCGTAAGGCGCAGGTGACCCTACGCCAGCTTGAAAGCACAGCGCTGAGCTATCGCGCGATTTTTGACTCGTTCCTCCAAAAGTATGTGCAGTCGAATCAACAAACCTCGGTTCCTTCCACGGAAGCGCGCGTTATCACGATTGCGACGCCGCCAGAAAAGAAGAGCAATCCAAAGGGCGGCATCATTCTTGGTATCGCAAGCGCGCTTGGCTTGATGGCCGGCGCAGCCGCTGCTTTTGGACGCGAGGCACTCGATCGGACGTTCCGCTCGACTGAGAGTGTCGAGTCGACGCTACGCGTTTCTTGTTTCGGAGCTTTGCCGTTCGTAGCGGGGAGGAAATTGCGCAGGTCGGGACCGAAGATACTAGGTTTGGGAGAGCCTAAGACTGATGCTCCGGCCCGCGACCTCGACCCAGGCGAGTCAATTGCGCGCTACGTCATTAATGATCCATTCTCGCGCTTTGCTGAAACGCTTCGCACGATCAGGGTCGCTGCTGATCACGCCGGATTGATCGGGAAGTCGAAGGTCATCGGCGTTGTTTCAGCGATGCCTGAAGAGGGGGCAACCACAATTGCTGCTAATCTCGCTCATTTGGTAGCGCATGCAGGCAATCATGTGTTGCTAATAGACGGCGGTCTGAGGGATGCCGGCCTGACGCGTGCGCTGGCTCCAGCGGCGGCAACCGGACTACTCGATGCGATCGGATGTCCTGAAGATACCAATGAATTTTTCTGGCAAGATGGTGAAACGGGATTGAAGTTCCTGCCAGCGATAACGCAGGAAAGACCGATCCACACGGCGGAGAAACTCTCGTCGGTCGGGATGGATTTGTTGCTGAAGAAGGCCAAGGAGAACTTCGATTACATTATCATCGATTTGCCGCCGCTAACCAAAGCGGTGGATGCCAGGGCCATCAGCCCTCTGATCGAAAAATTCGTCTTCGTTGTGGAGTGGAGAAAGACCTCGTACGACGAAGTCATTGGTGCCCTGTCTACGGCACCAATGGTCTATGAGAAAATGCTAGGCGTTGTGCTTAATAAAGCGGCATCCTGATAGTATCATTTGAGAGTTCGTCGGGTGAACTGTGCTTATTCGATTGGCATGAACCCGCGGTGCTCTCTGGCTCATTGGAGTCTCTCACCTCTGCTCTCAAGACTTCCAATGATATCAGTATGTTATTTTTGGTTTTCCAGCCATAAGCATTCGTTAATCGTCTTTGGTCATCATCGATTAACCGATGTTGCCTGAAATCCTCCATTCCCAATAAAAAAGCACTGGTAGTTCAAAGGGGTTGGACGAGTCTGACCTGCCTTGGTACGGCATCTGCAGGCTATTGTTCAGAAATGCGTTTGCGTTCTTGCCAATAAGGCTGCCCGTTTGATGAAGATGTCTACGCCAACCAATTCCGAGGGCGGTTTACGGATTACGCTTTTCTCCAACTGCGCGCGGCCTCGGCCTGTGTTGGCAGGGCTGGCATTTGTCTCGTTACTGTTGGGAGGCTGTGCGGGCGGAGTGCTTCCGTCCAGTGGTCCTCCGTCAGCTAGGGTCTTCAAGGAGTCGGTCGACACCGTTGGTAACCCCAATTCGACCGTCGGCTATGTTGTAGTTAACCTCCGCCCCGAGGTGGTTACGCATTTGAATTCCGAAGATGGCGGGCGGCTCTTTAGCAACATGCGGGGACGCGCGAAGACGAGTGTTGCGCTTGGAATCGGCGATGTCGTCAGCATCACAATTTATGAGGCCCAGCGCGGCGGTTTGTTCACGTCGACCGAAGGCAATGCCGCGCCTGGCAACGCTGTGGAGCTGCCACGTCAGCAGGTCGACCTGGCCGGCAACATCACCGTGCCTTATGCTGGCGCCATCAAGGCTGCGGGCCGGTCACCGCAGGATGTGCAGCTTGAGATCAAGAGTAAGCTAAGCGGCCGTGCGATTGATCCTCAGGTCCTTGTTTCGGTCGCGGATCGAATCTCCAACAGCATCAGCGTTCTTGGCGAGGTGAATACGCCCGCTCGTATTCCGATCGAACCTGGTGGCATCCAGCTGCTGCCAGCGCTTGCCCGGGCGGGCGGCACAAAGGCACCGGCGTTTGAAAGTCTCATTTCGATCCAGAGAGAAGGGAAAATCGACAGCGCGCTGCTCGTTGCTGTAAATGAACGGCCCGACAACAATATTCAGCTTCGTCCCGGTGATGTCGTGACGGTTACGCGTCGTCCGCGCTACTTCTTGGCTTTCGGCGCGACTGGTCAGACAACAACTCTTGGGCCCCTGGATCGTCGCTTCCCGTTCGACTCGTACCGTATGTCTCTCGGAGACGCTCTCGCCAAGGCCGGCGGTCTTCAAGATGACCGCGCGCAGGCGGCAGCTGTATTTCTCTATCGATTTGAGTCGCGCCAAGCACTTGAGCGCATGGGCGTAGACGTCAGCCTGCATCCCGGCCCGCTTGTCCCGACAGTGTATCGGGCAGACCTCGAAGATCCATCAGGTTACTTTCTCATCTCGGATTTCATCATGCGTGATCGGGATATGATCTACGTTTCGAACGCGCCCTCTGTTGATTTCCTGAAGTTTATCACTCTTATCCGATCGGTCCCGCAGACCGTATCCGACTACAGGGTGGCTGCGGAAGCTCGCTTCTGATTCTTTGAAATCACGCGCATCAGATGCACGCTCGCCCCATGTGTCCAAAACATGGGCGCCTACCGCGAATGCTAACAAGATTTTGCGCCGCGGAATCGAATATTCTGGACTCTTGGTGTAGTTTTGTTAGTTCGATAGTTGCCTCACAAAATTTAGCTTGGGACGCATTAATGTTCTGCTTAGGCAGCGAGAGCTGACATGAGCGTCATCATGATGCTGATTATAATCAACGGGCTGGCTGGCTTTGCGCTCGGTCTGCTTGGACGGAGCGGCATCGCAATTTTTGCGCTACTTGGCTCGATGCTTTTCTCAGCAATTGTACTCTCAGCTAATGTCGAAGGCCAGATTGTCTGGAAGACGCTTCTTTGCATGTTCACCGGGCAAGCCGCGTTTCTGTTGGCTTCCGTGTTCGTCTTCTTGCGGAGCAATAAGCGCCGTTCTTCCGAAATTCCTTTATCGCAAGATGTCGCAATCAAGGAAGCAAAGCGGTGGGAGAAGAAGCCCGCTAGCAAGACGCATTAGCTGTTGGAGACAACCGCAGGCATACCGTCGAGGCGCTAGGAAGTTATCGAACAAGCCGGTTAATCTGGAGCGGAGCCGGTGCAACGATCCGCTTACTCCAGCGTCGCATCCGAAGCAATTCTCCGCCTCCGCATCCGACAGCGGGTACCATTGCCGCAATAGCAACGCCTTCAGCATCACCAGTGGATCATGGGCCGCCGGCCTGCACCCTCGAACTTCAATCGCGCCAGCAGCGACACCAGTGCTTCCGCAAGGCTCAGTTTATCCCGCTCCGCCATCGTCCTCCTTCGATCCATGCCTCTCAGCATCGAATCACAGAATGACAATTTTGGAACGACTCCCAGGAGGGAACGGCCGAGCCGAGGCGCGATCGAGTTCGCAACAGATGGACCGTGATGAGCCCCAGAACGCACGCCGAATCTCTGTCGGAAATCAACGATCCGCCAAATCGTGGGTTCCAATTCACTATCAATTCTCGTCGCCTAAAATTGTCACCGCGAATTGGCCTGCAGTGCCTTCGTATCCAATACTCGACAATGACGCCCGTTACTCAGTCGCCTGTTCCGTCCACCGGCGATGAGCGATGAAAATATTCGCCGTCTCTGTGGTAGATCAACAGCGGCACATTCGAGGTTTACAAGGTGGCTCGGCTCGCCGCTCCACGACCCGCTTACCGCGAAAGCGTTGGGTGAACGGGCAGCATCTGCGGCGCTGCACGTCTTGAGATTAACCTGCTCAGATCAGCTTCAGCCCCTTCAAACTCGAATGGCCGTGTTTGCCGACGATGATGTGATCATGCACCGCGATGCCGAGCGGTGCGGCAACATCGATCACGGCCTTGGTCATCTGAACATCGGCCTGTGATGGCGTCGGATCGCCGGATGGATGGTTGTGCACCATGATGATCGCTGTCGCGGATAGTTCGAGCGCGCGCTTCACGACCTCCCGCGGATAGACCGGTGTGTGATCGACGGTGCCGACCTGCTGGACCTCGTCCGAGATCAACTGGTTGCGCTTGTCCAGGAACAGAATACGGAACTGCTCCTTGTCGGCGAAGGCCATGGCCGTGCGGCAATAGTCGATCACCGTGGCCCATGACGACAATGCGGTGCGCTGTTTCAATTGCCCCTTGGCGACGCGGCTGGTGGCAGCGGCGATCAGCTTGATCTCGGTGATGGCGGCTTCACCGAGGCCGTCGACCTCGCGCAGCCGCGTGTCCGGGGCATGCACCGTCTCAGCGAAGGAGCCGAATTTCGTGATCAGCGATTTCGCCAGTGGCTTCACATCCCGGCGCGGCAGCGCACGGAACAGCACCATTTCCAGCAGCTCGTAGTCGCTCAGCGCATCGGCGCCGACGCTCCGAAAGCGTTCCCTCAGTCGCTCCCGATGGCCATGATAATGTGGCGCTTCGGCAAGACCCGGCGGCACAGTCGGATCGATGGGGCTGACGGGCATGTGGCGCAAACGCTCGCATGGACACTATTCGCGAGCATGCCGTGCCCGGCTACATTTGCAACCAGAAAGTGTCTGTAGCGCTGCGGCGATTTGAAGTTTAGGCGGCGGGCGTCGGCGGCTGTTCGTTATGCCGCTTGGACAGCGTGAAAATCTCAACGCCGGTGGCGGTCACGCCAACGGTGTGCTCGAACTGCGCCGACAGCGACCGGTCGCGGGTCACGGCGGTCCAGCCGTCGGACAGAACCTTCACATGCGGTTTGCCGAGATTGATCATCGGCTCGATGGTGAAGAACATGCCGGGGCGCAAGGTCACGCCTTCGCCAGGGCGGCCGACATGGATGATGTTCGGCTCGTCGTGGAACATGCGGCCGAGGCCATGGCCGCAAAAATCGCGCACCACGCTCATCTGCTGCGGTTCGACGAAGCTCTGGATCGCATGGCCGATGTCGCCGGTGGTATTGCCGGGCTTGACCACGGCGATGCCGCGCATCAGCGATTCATAGGTGACCTCGACCAGACGCTCAGCCTTGCGGGCGAGTTCGCCGACGCCATACATGCGGCTGGAATCGCCATACCAGCCCTCGACGATGAAGGTGACGTCGACATTGACAATGTCGCCTTCTTTCAGCGCGCGGTCGCCGGGCATGCCGTGGCAGACCACGTGATTGATCGACGTGCAGGTCGAATAGCGATAACCGCGATACATCAGCGTGGCCGGAAAGGCGCCATGGCTGAAGGCGAATTCGCGGACGAAGTCGTCGATCGCCGAGGTCAGCACGCCCGGCTTCACCAGATCGGTCAGCTCGTCGAGACACTGCGACACCAGCGCGCCGGCCTTGCGCATGCCGGCAAAAGCGGCGGGACCATGCAGCTTGATCTGACCGGTTTTGCGCTGGGAGGTTTCGGAGGCTTCGACGTAGCTCATCAGGTGATCTTGCCAGGCAGGATGCGACGGGAATGCGTGATTTGAGGCCCCAATTTAATGGCTGGGGCGGTCAGCGCAAGCCAAAGCAGCCTCTCCAGGACCTCATTGCTCGGTCCCCACGCCAGCCATATTCATGGCTGAATCGGCACTCGGCCGGCCAAAACGATGCTGCCGTGGTCGATCCGGCAGGTATAGGCGATGGCTTCGACGCCTGCGGTGCAGGCTTTGTCGAAGGCGCGGCCATAGGCCGGGTCGATATCCCGCGCCAGCGCAAAAGCCGTGGATGAGCCGATCTGGACCACGAACAGCATCATGGCCCGGGCGCCTGTGGCAACCATGGCGGCCAGTTCGTCGAGATGACGGGCGCCGCGTGCGGTGACGGAATCCGGGAACTCTGCCAGTCCGAGCTGGCGCATCATGTGGACGTTCTTGACCTCGACATAGCAGGGCGGCCGCGACGGGTGTTCCAGCACGAAATCCACCCGCGATGCCGCACCATATTTCACCTCGCGGCGGATGGTGTCGTAGCCGGCGAGTTCGGGGATTGCGTTCGCCGCCAGCGCCTCGGCGACAATGGCATTGGGGTGCATTGTATTGACGCCGACCAGTTCCGGGCCATTGCCGAAATCGGCTTCGATCAGCTCCCACGAAAAAGGCAGCTTGCGGGTCTTGCTCGGCGACTTCGACAGCCAGACCCGCGCGCCGGCCGCCTGCAGGCCGAGCATCGCGCCGGGGTTGGCGACATGGGCGGTGATAATGCTGCCATCGGCGAGCTCGACATCGGCAAGGAAGCGCTTGTAGCGCCGCAGCAGCGTCGCCGGAACCAGATCGGCCTGTAGCTTCATCAGAACTATTCCGGACCGGATGCGACTTCGACAATGGTTTCGACCGGTAGTGCACCGCCACGGATCTTCAGCTCGCGGACCGGATAGGGCACCCGGATGCCCTCGCGCTTGAAGGCATCCCACAGTCCCAGCATGACCTCGCTCTTCACGGCATCCATGCCATCGGGCGAGTCGATCCAGAAGGTCAGTGAGAATTTCATGCCGGCTTCGGCGAATTCAGTGAGGATGCAGTTCGGCGTCTTGGCCGTATTGGCCCGTGGCGATGCCGTTGCGACGTCAATAGCCAGCTTGCAGACGATGCGCGGATCCGCATCGTAATTGGCGCTGAAATTGACCTTTACCAGCGTGTCCTTGTCCGTATAGGTCCAGTTCACCACCTTCTGGGTAATAAGGTCCTCGTTGGGGATCAGGAACTCGCGGCCGTCGCCCGCGGCGACCGAGATGTAGCGCGTATTCATCGCACTGATGCGGCCGGAGCTGTCGCCGATGGTGACGAGGTCGCCGGGCTTCACCGATTTATCCGCCAGCAGGATCACGCCGCTGATGAAATTGGCGACGATTTTCTGCAGGCCGAAACCGATACCGACACCGACCGCGCCGGAGAACACGGCAAGGGCCGAGAGATTGATGCCGACCGCACCCATGACGAGAGCGACGGCGAACACCATCAAGAGCAGGCGCACCAGCTTGATCAGCAGGACCTGGATCGAAGGGGTCAGATCGTGGGACTGCCTGATGCGGCCTTCGAGAAAATTGCTGGCGATGTTCGAGAGCCATAGCGCTACCGCGAGCAAGACGCCGAGCTTGATCAAGAGCAGCGGGGTCAGCCGGAGGCCGCCGAGATCAATCCCGTTCGCATCCAGCATGGTGATGGTCGGCTGCAACTGGCCGACAATGCTGAGCGCCGCCACGAGCCAGGCCGAGATCGACACCAGCCGGACCAGGAATTCGTTACGGATCACGCTGGTGACAAGCCGGATCACCAGCCAGGCGAGTGCAAGCTTCGCGGCCATTGACAGCAAATAGCTGCGGCTCGGCCATGTCACGCTCAGCATGATCACGCGGTCGAGGGTCATCAGGATCGCAAAGGCCGCGGTGGCCGCGCTGCCGACGAGAATACGCATGAACATGCGCAGTGGCGCCGGCCAGCCCATCGCCAGCGAGGTCATATCGACCCGCGAGCGGATTGCGGCCCCGATGGCGAAGGCAATGCCGCCACCGGCCATCATCAATCCGAGCTGCAGATAGAACCACGGCGAGGTTACCTCGGCGCCGAACGATCGTGCGGTTGCCAGCACGAATTCGTGGGTGTCGGTCAAGTCAAGCATCGCGCGGCTCTCGTTGTCGTGAATGTATCGTGTGGTGTGGAATCATCGCTGGACGGCGTATTTGATTCGGATGGGCAGAGATTCACACAAGCACCACGTCGGCGCCATCGAGCGGAGCTTCTGCCTTGAGTAATTCCCGAGAAATATACCTGCAAATAGGTATCACGCAGAAAACGTTTGGCGTCTCGGGATGACGACGATAAGCATGGATTTACAAGTATTTCCGGCCTCGGAGCCTCATGGCGTCACTTGATTCCGTCAGCATTGCCATCCTTCTCGGCGCAGTTCTGGTCATGGCCGGCATCCTGTCCAGCCTGCTCGCGCTTCGCTTCGGCGCGCCCTTACTGCTGTTCTTCCTGTTTATCGGCATGGTGGCCGGCGAAGCGGGCCCCGGCGGACTGCGGTTTGACGATGTCCATACAACCTATGTGGTCGGCTCGGTTGCACTCGCGCTGATCCTCTTCGACGGTGGGTTGAAGACACGATTTCAGGCCATTCGCGCGGTGCTGGCCCCGTCGATGGTGCTGGCCACGATTGGCGTGTTGTTGACGGCGTTGATCACGGCACCGGTCGCCAAATATGCCCTCGACCTGAACTGGACCCAGGCGCTGCTAACTGGCGCGGTGGTGGCTTCCACTGACGCGGCGGCTGTTTTTCTGCTGGTCCACGCGCAAGGCCTACGCCTTAGGCCGAGGGTTGGCGCGACGCTGGAAGTTGAGTCCGGAACGAACGATCCGTTCGCCGTCTTTCTGACCCTGACGCTGGTCAAGCTTCTGTCGCTGGGGGACGCCTCTGCCGGTCACGTGGCAATGGAATTTGTTCAGGAAGCCGTGCTGGGCACCCTGATTGGCGTCGTCGGTGGCCGGCTGGTTGTCCTGGCCATGAATCGCGTGGCGTTGCCGCAGGGGTTGCATGCGCCTTTCGTCTGCACCGCGGCTTTGGTGATCTTCGGGCTGGCCCAGATCGCTCACGCCTCGGGCTTTCTGGCGGTCTATCTTGCCGGCATCATCATCGGCAATCGTCCGACACGGGCGCATAATTCCGTGGTGACGTTCCTCGACGCTGCGACGTGGCTGGCGCAAATCGTGATGTTCGTGATGCTCGGTCTTCTGGTGTCGCCGGAGCGGCTGGTGGGCAGCATCATTCCGGCGGTCGGCGTTGCCCTGGTTCTGATGTTCGTGGCGCGCCCGGTTGCGGTCTTCCTGTGTTTGCAGCCCTTCCGCTTCAACTGGCGCGAAAAGATGTTCGTTTCGTGGGTCGGCCTGCGCGGTGCCGTCGCAATCTTCCTCGCCTCGATCCCGATGCTGGTTGGTCTGCCCAAGGCGTCGCTGTATTTCGACGTCGCTTTCGTGGTCGTGATCATCTCGCTGCTGTTCCAGGGATGGACGCTGGCTTTTGCCGCCCGGAAGCTGCATGTCGCTCTGCCGCGCACCGACAGGGGGCCGCGCCGCATCGAACTCGATTTGCCAGGTCAGCTCGAACAGCAATTGGTCGGCTATGCCGTGCGCCCGAAGAGCCTCTACCTGAAGCGCAACCTCATTCCGTCGTGGTCGAAGCCGACGCTGGTTATTCGCGATGAGCGCATCCTGACGCCGGCGGAGGCCGAGCCTGTTACGGCCGGCGATTACATCTATCTGTTGGCGCCACCGGAAAAGGCGGAGGCGCTGGATCGCTTCTTTGTCGACATGCCGCCGAGTACAGCGCCGGACCCGCATCTGCTTGGTGATTTCATGGTGTCTGGCGAAATCACTCTCGGCGATCTTGCGGCGATCTACGGCATCGCCGTCGATCCAGCCCAGGCATCGCTGACGCTGGCGGATTATTTCGATATCCATCTCGATCATGCGCCGACCGTTGGCGCCGCCTTGCCGATCGACAGCATCGATCTTGTCGCGCGCAGTCTTGGTGGCGGACGCGTCAACGTGGTTGGCCTGCGTCTGCCCGAAGATGAAGATCCCGCGCCGCCGAAGTTGACACGCAGGCAAGCCCTCAAGGCGAAATTGAAACGAGGCTGGACCACGCTGTCCGGCGCCTGATTGGCTCAGGCTGCCGGGATGATACGCGGCAGGATCTCGGTGCCACCGAAGGCCGCGACACGGCCGCGCTTCAGCATCACGACCTGCGTCGCCAGTTGCCGCATCTCGTCGGCATCGTGACTGACGAAGACCATCGGCACATCGCCTGCATCGCGCAGCCGCTTGAGGTAGGGCAGGATCTCCGCCTTCCGCTCCTCGTCGAGCGCACCCATCGGTTCGTCGAGCAGTAGCAGCCGCGGTTGCGATAGTAGCGCACGTCCCAGCGCGACGCGCTGGCGTTCGCCGCCCGAGAGGCCGCCGGGACGGCGATCAAGCAGATGTCCGATATCAAGCATCTCTGTAATGCGTGTTTCCTCAGCGGGATCGCGTGTCAGACGGTTCATCCGGCGACCGTAATCGAGGTTCTGTGCGACGCTCAGATGCGGAAACAGTCGCGCATCCTGAAACACGTAGCCGATGCGGCGCCGATGCGGCGGGACGTGGATGCGCGCGCTGCCGTCATAGAGCACGTCACTATCCACGGCGATGATGCCGCGATCCGGCTGCACGAGGCCGGCAATCATGCTGACCAGCGAGGTCTTGCCCGCACCTGAGGAGCCGAACAGGCCCGTCACGCGGCCTTCGCTGGTGAAGGCGACGTCGACTGAAAATTCGCCGAGTTGTTTGAACACATCAACGCGCAGCACGATCAGTTTCCGTGCAGCCGTTGCGTCGCGCGGCGCGCGAACCATTCCGAAGCGATAAGCGCCAGCACAGCGATGCCGATGGAGATCATCACCAGACGTGAGGCTGCCGCGTCACCGTCGGGCGTCTGGATCAACGAGTAGATCGCGGAGGAAATCGTCTGGGTCTCGCCGGGAATGTTTGAAACGAAAGTAATGGTGGCGCCGAATTCTCCGATGGCCTTGGCAAAGCCGAGCACCATGCCGGCCAGGACGCCGGGCAGCGCCAGCGGCAGGGTCACGGTCGCAAACACCTTCCAAGGCGATGCGCCGAGCGTGCTCGACGCCTGTTCGAGCCGCCGGTCAACCGCTTCAATCGAGAGCCGGATCGGCCGCACAAGCAGAGGGAACGACATCACGCCGCATGCAAGCGCGGCACCCGTCCAGCGAAAGGCGAAGACGATGCCGAGATGTTCGGCGAGCCAGGCGCCGAGAAGGCCGCGTTTGCCGAGCAGCAGCAGCAGCAGATAGCCGGTGACGACGGGCGGCAGCACCAGCGGCAGATAGATTATGGCGTCGATGATCGGCTTGCCCCAGAAATCACGCCGCGCGAGCAGCCAAGCGACGCCGATTCCAATCGGCGTCGAGATCAATGTCGCGATCACGGCGACCCTGACTGAAAGCAGGATCGCCGTCCATTCTTCAGGGGAGATGTCGGACACGTGTCAGGACGTCGGCTTGACCAAGAACGTGAAGCCGTACTTCTCAAGAACCGTCTTTGCGGCCGATGACCTCAGGAAGGTCAGGTAGTCGGCAGCTTCGGTCTTCGCGGTGGTGGTCGCCGCGACCGGATAGATGATCGCCGGGTGCGAGTCCGAGGGGAAGGTGCCGATGATCTTCACGCCCGGATCGATCTTGGCATCGGTCGCATAGACGATGCCAAGCGGAGCTTCACCGCGTGAGACCAGCGTCAGCGCAGCGCGCACGCTCTCGGCCATGGCGAATTTCGACTCGGCGGCGGTCCAGCTGCCGAGCTTCTCAAGCGCGGCCTTTGCGTATTTGCCGACCGGGACCGACTTCACATCGCCGGTGGCGATCTTGCCGTCACCGGCGAGCTTGGCGAGATCGAAGCCTTGACCGATGGTGACGTTGTCGAGCTTGGCGTCCTTTGCGGCGATCAGCACGATGCTGTTGCCGAGCAGGTCGGTGCGCGTGGCGACGTTGATGTTCTTTTTGCCGATGGCGTAGTCCATCCAGTCGGTGTCGGCGGACACGAAGACGTCGGCCGGCGCGCCCTGTTCGATCTGCTTGGCGAGCGCCGAGCTTGCAGCATAGCTGGCGGTGATCTTCACGCCGGTCTTGGCAGTGTAGGCGGCATCGAGCTCGTCGAGCGCGTTCTTCATCGACGCTGCGGCGAACACGGTGAGGGTTTTGTCCTGCGCATGGGCAGGCGTGAAGGTCGATCCGAGCAGGATCGAGAACGCAGCGAAAAGTCCGGCAAAACGGTTCATGTGGCGCTCCATGCGTGAGCACAGCGCAAAGTGCGCGCAACTCAGGCGTTGGTTGGGTGGGACATGCGACAGGCGGAAGCGCCGTTCCGGCAATCCCGAGGACTTACGGTCCGCAGGGATATCGCTGGGGAATAATATCAGGCTGGCCAAGGGGGTAAAGGCCCTTGGGCGCGGAGGCCTCTAAGGCTGCCGTCACTCGGACGGCAGCACGGCCAAGCTGATGGTGTTTTCAGTCACGCCGCTGACCTGGATCACAAACGGACCTGCCGCAAGATCGTACTTCATGGTCTTGCGGATGCCGGCGCAGTCGGTCGCGCCGCTGAACTCCATCGGCTTCAGGATTTCGCCATCCTGGACCACGTCGACCCACGCCGCCGCCGACAGGCTGACGGTGTATGTGCCAGCCTTCGGCGCCTTCTGGAAGCGCGCAAAGCCTGCAAATGTGCCGTCTTTCGGCTTTCGCTCTGGAGACGTCGGCAGCTTCGCCTCAGCGGGTGTCTTCAAATCAAGGATCGCTGCGGCGGGAATTGCGAGGTCGGCGCCAGAGGCAATCTTGAGGCGATCTTGCGCCGTCAGTGCGGCGCGCTCCTTGTCGATCGGCCACTTGAACTTGTCACAGCCGCTGGGCTCGGCAGCCCATGCAGGCGCCGAACCGAGCAGTATGAGCGCGACAATCAGACGCGCATACATGATCAATCCACCGCGATCATGACGTCGGAGGCTTTCACCACGACGATGCATTTGCCGCCGGCCTTGAGCGCCAGATCGTCAACGGCTTCGTTGGTGATCGACGAGGTCACGACCTGGCCGCCGCCGATGTCGACGCGGACATGCGAGGTGGTCGCGCCCTTGGTCACTTCGAGGACGGTACCCTTGATCTGGTTGCGTGCACTGATGCGCATGTTGGATCTCGCAGGATTGGGCCGGGCAGCTGACAGCCGCGGCTGATATGGAAGGAGTGCGGGAGGGGCGTCCGTTGTTGATCGTCGGCTTACGGCACAACGATGGCGTGTTCTAACCCGGTTTCACGACAATGCGATAGCCAGTCGGCCGATCACGGTGCCGTCAGAACCTGTCGGCACGCAGCCGGCATTTCTGCGAGCGTCATCGGCGGCTTCGGCTTGGGCGGAACCGGCGGCGGTTTCGGATGCAGTACGGCATCGCTGAACCAGTAAGCCAGATCGCCGGCGCTGCAGCCCTCGGAATCAGTCGGCGGTGGCTGGGCTTCGCATTCGGCACTGCCGACCGGGCATTTGATGCGGACATGGAAATGATAATCATGGCCGTACATCGGCCGCACCTTCGACAGCCAGCTGCGGTCGCCTTTGGCCTCGCGGCACAGCGCCTTCTTGATGGCGGCGTTGACGAAGATGCGCTCCACGCTGGGCTCCACCGCCGCGGCGCGGATCACCGGCAGATGGGACGGCGTCCAGGTAGTCGGATCGATGTCGAGCCGGTCGTGCCGCACCATCATCACCGCCGACATCTCCTCGCGCTCGTTGCGCGAGAGCTGGCGGTTCGGCATCGGCGTCAGCCAGATATCGGCATCAAGCCCGACCTGATGGCTGGCATGGCCTGTGATCATCGGGCCGCCGCGCGGCTGCGACATGTCACCGACCAGGATGCCTGGCCAGCCGGCGTTCTTGTTAGCCTTGACCGATAGCCGCTCCAGCAGCTCGACGAGTTGCGGATGCGCCCAGTTGCGGTTGCGCGATAGCCGCATCACCTGCCAGGTCGGCCCGTTGATCGGCAGCGCTTCGGCACCTGCGATGCAGCCCTTGGCGTAGAAGCCGACCACGCGCACCGGCGATTTCGTCGGCAGCACCTTGCGGCCGAATAGTTCTTTGGCGCCGATGGCCGGGTCGTTCGGATTGGCCAGCGGCGGCAGCGGTTTCAGATCGACGCTGCCTTTGGTTTGCGCCAACGCCAGCGGCGTTGAAGCAATGACGGCGGGCAGGAATATGAGGCTGAGAATCAGGCGAAGGCTCATGCCGCGACTATAGCTGAAGCTGTCGATGAGGTGAGTGACCTGCGGCACGCATGATTTTAATGCGCGGGTAACCATGTCTGACGCTGGCGCTTTTTTTTGCGTTTGGGTTTGCTGGTCCTCCCGTTGCGACCGGCTCAGTCGTTTTATCAGCGTTTCGAGCCGCTTGCGTCTCTCACTTGGCGGGGATGATCGCGCGTGACCCGGTAACATCCAGACATGGGTAACCATAGGCCCACGGCTTTTGCCTGTTGTGAAGGCACGGGATGTGTACAGGCGCGCAGTTCAGACGGTAATCGGTTGCTGTGAACGGGCATTGATACCGTTTTTTCAGACACTTCTTGCACATATTGTCACACGCGCGTTGCGAGTGGATCATTGATGCCGAAGTTCCGGCCTGAAGCGAAAAAGAAAGCGAAAGCCGGACTGGCGTCTCGGATCACCCGGCCGAGCCGGGCGATCGCGGCTGCACCGAAACTGGCGCCGAAAAAGGGTCTTGTCAGCGGTCCCATTCGCGAGATCGTGCGCCAGCGTGCCCAGGCCGAGGCGGCGATCGCGGAAGCCCGCAAATCCCACGAGCGTCTGCGCGAGGCGATCGACATCCTGCCGCAAGGCATCGTGTTTCTCGATTCCGACGGGCGCTACATCCTCTGGAACAAGAAGTACGCGGAAATCTACAACCGCAGCTCGGATCAGTTCGTGCCGGGTGCGCGTCTGCAGGACACGATCCGCGTCGGTGTCGAACGCGGCGACTATCCTGAGGCCATCGGTCGCGAGGACGAATGGATCGCGGAACGCGTCGCCAAGCTGTTCCATCCAGGCGAACGTCACGAACAGGTTCTGGCCGATGGCCGCGTCGTCCTGATCGAAGAGCGGCTCACCGAAGACGGCGGTGTCATCGGTCTGCGCGTCGACATCACCGAGCTGAAACAGCGCGAGGCGTCGTTCCGCCTGCTGTTCGAGAGCAATCCGGTGCCGATGATCGTCTGTGCGCTCGATGACGAACGCATCCTCAGCGTCAACGACGCTGCGATCGAACATTACGGTTACACGCGTCCGGAATTCGAGAAGCTCACCATCCGCCAGTTGCAGGCTTTCGAGGCCGCCCCGCCCTGGGTCGGCGATCACGCCAATGACGAGCAGGCCGCGCGAACCTGGAAACACGTCAAGGCCGACGGCTCGCTGATCGATCTGGCGATCTATTCGCGGCACCTCGTCTACAACGAGGAGCCAGCCGTGATGCTGGCGCTGATGGATATCACGGAGCGCAAGCGTGCCGAGATGCGGCTGGCTTTCATGTCGCATCATGATGGCCTCACCGGCCTGCCAAATCGCAACCTGCTGCGCCAGCGTCTCGACGAGGTCCTCGCACATACCCGGCGCACCGGCGAGAAGGTCGCGGTGCTGTTTCTCGGCCTCGACAACTTCAAGGGTGTCAACGACACGCTCGGCCATGGTATCGGCGACAAGCTGCTGCGCGGCGTGGCGCGGCGGTTGCGGTCGTCGTTGCGCGAGGAAGACGCGCTGGCGCGGCTGAACTCGGACGAATTCGCCATCATCCAGACCGGCATCAACCGTCCCGAGGATGTCGTGCTGCTGGCGCGCCGGCTGCTCGATGCCGTCGGTGAGACCTATCTGCTCGACGGTCATTCGGTGGTCATCGGTGCCAGCATCGGCATCGCGATGGCGCCGAGCGACGGCGACGAATCCGAGCGGTTGCTCAAGAACGCCGACATGGCGCTGTCGCGCGCCAAGAACGACTCGCGCGGCACCTTCAGCTTCTTCGAGTCCGGCATGGACGCTCGCGCGCAGGCGCGCCGCAAGATCGAGATCGATCTGCGCTCCGCCATTCAGGACGATCAGCTCCGGCCCTTCTACCAGCCGCTGATCGATCTCAAGACCGGCCGCATCACCGGCTGCGAGGCGCTGGTGCGCTGGCCGCATGCGGAGCGCGGCATGATTTCCCCGGCGGATTTCATCCCCGTTGCGGAAGACACCGGCCTGATCAATGCGCTCGGCACGCAGATCCTGCGCCGCGCCTGCAATGAGGCTGCGCGCTGGCCCGATGAAGTGCGCGTCGCAGTCAATCTATCGCCGCTGCAGTTCCGCGTCGGCAATCTGCTCTCGGTGGTGATGGATGCGCTGAAGCATTCGGGACTGCCGCCGCGGCGGCTTGAGCTTGAAATCACCGAGACGCTGCTGCTGGAAAAGAGCAATCAGGTGCTGGCGACCCTGCACGCGCTGCGCGCGCTCGGCGTGCGCATCTCGATGGACGATTTCGGAACCGGCTATTCGTCGCTGAGCTATCTCAGAAGCTTTCCGTTCGACAAGATCAAGATCGACCAGTCCTTCGTGCGCGATCTCGGCTCCAATCGAGACGCGCAGGCCATCGTGCGTTCGATCATCAGCCTCGGCATGGGCCTCGGTGTCACCATCACGGCGGAAGGCGTCGAGACCGAATCCGAACTCGCCTGCCTGCGCAGCGAAGGCTGCCATGAAGGGCAGGGCTTCCTGTTCAGCCGGGCGCGGCCGAATGAGGAGATTGTCGAGCTGCTGCGCGCTCAGGCCATTGCTGCGCCGGATGCGGAACTGTCCGTCCGCGCGCAGGTCGCATAAGGCACGCGCCGATCTCCGCTTCGGCGAGGGCGCGGACGACCCTTCATCCCGTTTCCCATTGCGAGAATGGAGCGCCGGGAGGCGCCAGGGGTTTGCGAGACCCCTTGAGGCTAGCCTTGCAAGGGCCGGCCCGCACGTCAGCACCGGCGGGATTGCGAGTCCCGCAGGGAAGACGCGCGCGTTACGACATCGGTGGGGGTGCGAAGCCCGCCGAGCGAACGCTGCGCCTCCCGGCGCTCCACCAGCAGCTGCCCGGATGACCGGGTCGCCGCTGCAGTCTGATCGACGCTGTGTGTCATGAGCACGCAGCAATCGAGCAGGCTGGAAGCGAGGTAACTCAATCTAGGACTAAAGTCAATACCAGTTTAAGCTCGGAGGGATGCCGAAAAATCCCTAGTTGGAAATCTTCGCTTTCGAGCGCTTCACGATATTTTCCATCCGCGCAGAATCCTTGGCGATAACAGCTCCGAACTGATCGGGCTTGTCCGCGATCACGGTCAAACCAAGGCCTTCCAGGCGAGCCGAAACAGTTGAATCTCGCAACGCCTCCACGATCGATGTGTTGAGCTTCTCAATCACGTCCTTGGGGGTCGCCGATGGAGCGACAAAGCCGTACCAGTTGCCCGCGAGGAGATCGGGATAGCCTGCCTGCGGTGACGTCGGCACATTGGGCAGCTGTTTGCTTGGTTCAGGCGCGGTCACGACGATGGGCCTCAGCGCTCCGCTTTGTACCTGCTGGACCGTGTTCGACAGATTATCGCACATCATGGACACCTGACCACCGATGACATCCTGAAGTGCCGGAGCTGCGCCCTGATACGGGATGTGGACGGCATCGATGCCTTCGAGCACCTTCAGCGTCTCGCCGCACAGATGGCTCGTGCTGCCGATACCGGCTGACGCAAATGTCAGCTTGCCCGGCTCGGCCTTGGCCAGCGCCACCAGTTCCTTCAGCGAGTTCGCCTTGACCGAAGGATTGACGACCAGGATGTTCGGCGTCGAAGCGCCATTGGTGATGGGCGCGAAATCCTTTTCGGAATTATAGGCGGGCTTTTCATAGATCCACGGATTGATCGCCATCATGCCGGTTGTCGCGAGCAGAATCGTATAGCCATCCGCCGGCGACGCGGCGACGCGAGCCGCCCCGATCGAGCCGTTGGCGCCGCCGCGGTTCTCGATGATCACGGTGACGCCGAGCGACTTCGACATCAGCGGAGCCACTAGTCGTGGAATCGCGTCCGCCGTGCTTCCAGCCGGATAAGGGACCACGATTGTGATCATTTTTTCCGGAAAGCCGGCCGCTGCCGCGCCGGGCACGCCCAAGGCGACAGGCGCTACCAGCGCCGCCAAAAGAAACGTCGTCCACTTCATCCGTAAATCCTTGCTTGGCATTCTGAAACTCCTGCATGACATCTTGGGAACCATGGTGTTGGCTCCTCCAGGCTTACTGGCGCTTCCACTGCCGCGGTTCTTATCCAGCCGAGTGACCGGTTGCCGTCGACATCGTCTCAGAGAGAGTTGCTGATCACCCCGGGCGGTGCTCAGCCACATGCAACGCACCGGCCCGCTCAAGCGAGTCGAGCATCGCGATCCGGCGCAATAGCGCTCGTGCCTTTTCCGGATCGGCGGCTGCTGCGCGAATGTCGTCGCGGAAACGCGCGCGATCGGCTTCGTCTTTCGCTTCGAGGTTCTTCTTGTTGCGGATGGTGTCGCCCTGAATGGCCTGCATCGTGACCGTCCGGCGCTGCAGATCGTAATCGGCGAGAATGCCCTCATCAGCGGTGCCGTTGATGACTGGACCCAGCTTCGCGGTCAGGTTCAATGCATCATGAATGCCGCCATTCATGCCCATGCCGCCGAGCGGGTTGTTGATATGGGCGGCGTCACCGGCCAGAAACGTGCGGCCTTTCTGGAAATTCGCGGCGACGCGCTGGTGCACACGATAGAGCGTGGTGTGGAGGATGGGGGCGTCCAGCTCTGCGGGAACGATCCGCCGGATCGACGCCGTCACATAGGCTTCGGACAGTGCTTCCTCATCGGATGTTTCCGCGGCCACCGGCATCATCACGCGCCATGCGCCGAGGATACGCAGAAGGAAGTACCAGCGTTCGGGATCGGCGACATAGCTGACCGATGAGACGCCCGGCCGAAGCGCGGTGAAATCGACCGGTGTCGTCATCACGAGGAAACGCTCGGGCCAGGTGAAGCCCTCGAATTCCATGTCCTGGCTGCGGCGGACGATGCTGTTCGCACCATCGGCGCCGATCAGCCAGGCGCATTCATGCGGGGTGTCGTGGCCGTTGGCCGTGACCACCACCTTGACGGTATCGCTGGTCTGCTCGACCGATTTAACCTCGCTGCCGAACGCGATCGAGAACAATGGATTGCCGGACAGGGCGTCCAGAATGATGCGTGTGAGCTTGAACTGTTCGGCTTGCAGGCGGAACGGATGCCGCACCAGATCGGAGATCGCCGCGAAATCGAATGTGCCGAGCACACCGTCCTCGGACGAACTGTACTGGACCGTCGGTGCCTTCAGCCCCTGTGCAATCAACGTGCTGGCGAAACCGAGATCGTCGAGCATGTCCAGCGTGGGCGGATGGAACGTCGATGCGCGCGACTCGCTGCTCAGCGCGTCGTTCTTCTCGAGCACCAGAACCGGAATGTTCTGCCGCACCAGATCTGCGGCAGCCACCATGCCGACCGGCCCTGCACCGGCGATGATGACGGGAAGCTTCGCATTACTCATATCAAGACCTCTTGCGGGGATTTCAGGGAGCATCGGCTCTGATCTGCGGCCCCTCTAAGAGGCTGCCGTCATCGTCTCTGTGGCTCTCAGGCGGGATCGTAGTAGTGCATTTCGAGAAGCAGGCAGCCGCCCTCGGATTTGAACGGACCATGCCACGCGCCTGGCGGTCTGACGGCGTAGGTGTAGCCGGCGAACGGCGTGCCGCCTTGCCCGTTCTCGTCATTGCCAACGATCAGGTCGCCGGAGACGAGAAAGACTTCTTCCCAGTGGTCGTGAACGATCTGCTGTGTGGTGAAGAGACCCGGAGGGAACTTCAGCAATCGCGTCCGGCTGCCGCGTTTGTTCGCGGTATCGAGCGATCCGGACAGGATCTTCTCCAGCGCGCCCGACGCGGGATCGTAGCCCTCGGGCAATTGCCAGCCGCTCTCCATGTCGAGCGTGTGGAATTCGTCATGCAATTTGTTGACTGCCACTGATGTGCTCCTTGAAGTTGATGACCGAAGCACCTGTGCGGGGCACCGCGCTGCAGTCTGCATGTCTTGAGACCGTTGCCGGGGCGTGACCTCGCCAGAGGTCGCCGCCCGCCATGACTTTTGTCATCCGCGGGGAGATTGTTGCCTTGTGCTTAGGCGTGCAAACAATTTAATCTGCGGACATCTTGCGTTTTTGGAATGAACTATGCGCCGCAGAATACCGAGCCTCGGCGCGCTGATGGCGTTCAGCGCGGCTGCCAAACACCTCAGCGTCACGCGTGCCGCCAGCGAACTCGCGCTGACCGAAAGTGCGGTGTCGCGCCAGATTGCGCAGCTGGAGACGCAGCTCGGCGTGAAACTGTTTCATCGGATCAAGAAACGCATCACGTTGACGCGGGCAGGGGCGGCCTACAGCACCCGCGTGGCGCAGACGATCGAGCGGATCGAGCGCGATGCGCTCGAGATCATGGGCTATGAGGCCGACGGCATGGTTCTGGACGTCGCGGCGCTGCCCACTGTCGGCGCCCAGTGGCTCATTCCGCGCCTGCCGGACTTCTATGCGCGCCATCCCGGCGTCGCCGTCAATGTGAGCGCGCGCAACACGCGCTTCTTCTTCAGCGAGACCGCGCTCGATGGTGCGCTGTACTTCGGCGAGCCGGACTGGCCGGGCACGCAGGCCGACTATCTGTTCGATGAAATTCTTCTGCCGGTCGGATCGCCGACGCTGATCGGCAGGCGCGGCGAATTGCCGCCGAGCGAGGTCGCCGAGCTGCGGCTTCTGCATCTCGTCACACGCGCCGATGCATGGCGTCGCTGGTTCGATGCTGCGGAGCTCGGCGGCACGAATGTGATCCGTGGGCCGCGTTTCGATATCCAGTCCACTTTGATCAGCGCGGCAAGCTCGGGCCTTGGTGTTGCCCTGCTTCCCGAATTCCTGATTTCCGACCAACTCAGGTCGGGCAAATTGAAGGTGTTGTCGAGCCTGACCCTGAAAAGCGTCGGCTCGTACTATTTCGCCTGCCCGGAGGAGAAAGCCGGGAATCCTTTGCTGCAGGCATTCCGGGCGTGGTTGCTGTCGCAAGCCCAGGCGTCTGCGCATCCCGGCTCCTCGCCAGGAGCTTTGCCAAAAGTGACTGGTCGCCTCGCGGATCGACGCAGCGCAACGACCGCAGGTGGCAATGGATAATGATTGTGGGCTCTACCGCGCGCTCTCGTTGAGAGTCCAGTAACAGGTCTCCGGTCTGAACCGCGGCGTCTACCGGCAGCACGTGCTTTTGGACGATACCGGCGCGCAGCATGCACTGGCTTCCTTCTGCGCCTCCAGCCAGCGGTCGCGTGGCTTGCAACTCGCCGGACGCGGGGCAAGCGCCACCGTGAGAACGTCGCCCTGTATGCGCGGGGTATCCGCGCAGTGTAGTTGCATCGGCGCGATGCCATCGCTCACTTCGAAAGTCAGTCGCGCATTGATATCGAGAGCGACATGGTCGGAGACTTTCCGGATGATGGCGGCGAATTTAGCCGCCGTCATATGGGTCCGGCCACTTTCGACGATGTCCCACAACTGTACGAAGATCTCCGACCACGCTTCGGGATTGCCGCCGCAATCAAGTGCGGAAAAGGCGCCCGCCTTGACTTCGGTGATGTGGTAGCCCGCCTGAATGCTGTGACCGCTATAGGTGAACACCAAAGGCAATGCCGGTGCCGCGTCGCAGGCGGCGAGGAGCGCCCCGATGCTGATGTCGTCGGCGGTGATCTGCGGCGAAGGCGGAATTTCCGGCTTGGCAAGGTCCAGCATCGATGTTACTCCATGATTCGATATTTTTAGGATTATTGAAATATGGAAGAACGTCAAGCCCTGTCGGCTTTCGCAGCGCTGTCCCAGGAGACACGGCTTCGCATCGTGCGCCTGCTCGTGCAGGCCGGTCCCGCCGGGATGCCGGCCGGCGCCGTCGCGGAGGCTGCAGGCGTGTCGGCCTCGAACGTGTCCTTCCATCTGAAGGAGCTGACCCAGGCTGGCCTTGCCAGCGCGAAGCGGGAGGCCCGCTCGATTGTCTACACCGCCGATTACGACGCCCTGTCGGGCCTCATCCAGTTCCTGATGCGGGATTGCTGCGCGGGTCATCCCGACATCTGTATGCCGGCCACGGCGTCCGCATGCACCTCGGACAGCAAGGAGCTGTCACGTGCCTGATAGCGTCGACGTCATCATCTATCACAACCCTGATTGCGGTACCTCGCGCAACACGCTGGCCATGATCCGCAATGCCGACATCGAGCCACACATCATCGAGTATCTGAAGACACCGCCGTCGCGGGTCCTGCTCGTTCAATTGCTCGCGCGCGCCGGCATGTCGGTGCGCGACATCCTGCGTGAGAAGGGAACGCCCTATGCCGAACTGGGCCTCTCCGACACCAGTCTGACCGACGCGCAGTTGCTCGACGCCATCGAAGCCCATCCGGTTCTGATGAACCGCCCGATCGTGGTCTCGGCGCTGGGCGTGAGACTCTGCCGGCCATCCGAAGCGGTTCTGGACATCATGCCCACTCCGCAGCTTGGCGCGTTCTCGAAAGAGGATGGCGACCGGGTCGTGGATGCGAGCGGCCAGCGGATCGCAGGACAACGTCATGACCAGTGAAGTCATTGGCAGGCCGGTTTCCGCTCCGGCGATGGGCTTGTTCGAGCGCTATCTCACGATCTGGGTCGGTCTCTGCATCGTCGTCGGCATTCTGCTGGGCCGATGGATGCCGGCCGTTTTCCATGCGCTGGGCTCGGCGGAGATTGCACAGGTCAATCTGCCGGTGGCTGTCCTCGTCTGGCTGATGATCATTCCCATGCTGCTCAAGGTGGACCTCGGAGCGCTCGGTCACGTTGGCGCACACTGGCGCGGCATTGCCGCGACCGTCGGAATCAACTGGCTGGTGAAGCCGTTCTCGATGGCGCTTCTCGCCTGGCTGTTCATCGGCCATCTGTTCAGGCCGTATCTGCCCGCGGACCAGATCGATAGCTATACGGCCGGTCTGATTCTGCTTGCCGCTGCGCCGTGCACGGCGATGGTGTTTGTCTGGTCGAACCTGGTCGATGGCGAGCCGAACTTCACGCTTGGACAGGTCGCGCTCAACGATACCATCATGGTGGTCGCCTTCGCTCCGATCGTCGGCCTTCTGCTCGGACTATCATCCATCATCGTGCCCTGGGGCACGTTGCTGTTGTCCGTCCTGCTCTACATCATCGTGCCTGTGGCAATCGCGCAATTCTGGCGGCGCGCATTGCTGGCGAGGGGAGGCGAGGCGGCGCTATCGCAGGCACTGTCGCTGCTCGGTCCGGTATCGCTGGTCGCGCTCCTGCTAACTCTGGTGCTGTTGTTCGGCCTGCAGGGCGAGCAGATCACCCGGCAGCCGATGGTCATTGCGCTGCTCGCCGTCCCTATCCTGATCCAGGTCTATTTCAATGCCGGTCTCGCCTACTGGCTCAACCGCCGCCTGGGTGTCGCCTGGTGCGTGGCCGGCCCTTCCGCCCTGATCGGCGCATCGAACTTCTTCGAGCTCGCCGTAGCGGCGGCGATCGCACTGTTCGGTTTTCAATCGGGCGCGGCACTGGCAACGGTCGTCGGCGTTCTGATCGAGGTGCCGGTGATGCTCTCCGTGGTTCACATCGTGAAGGCGACACGGGACTGGTACGAGCGGGGAGCTGTGAACTGAGGTGGCAGTCGTTCGTTGGCAAGTCGTATCCGCGCTCGGTACGACGCAGACACTGGCATGGGCTTCCAGCTACTATGTTCCGGCCGTATTCGCAGATCCCATTTGCGAAGACCTGCATCTGTCCAAGACGTGGTTCTTCGCGATGTTCTCCGTGGCACTGCTGGTGTCGGGTTTGCTCGGCCCGCTCGCCGGCCGCATGATCGACCGCAGCGGTGGCCGGGACGTGCTTGTCGGTACCAATCTGATGTTTGCGGCGGGGCTGGCCTTGCTTGCGGTTGCAACGGGGCCGATCACGCTGGCCCTGGCCTGGCTGGTCATCGGCGCCGGCATGGGTTTCGGCCTGTATGAGGCCGCGTTCGCGACGGTTGCGGGATTGTGGGGACGACAGGCCCGAAGTGCGATCACCGGCATCACCCTGTTCGCCGGTTTTGCGAGCACCATCGGCTGGCCGCTCAGTGCCGCGATGATCGATGCCTTCGGCTGGCGCGGCGCCTGCTTCGCATGGGCCGCGTTGCACATCGTCATTGGTTTGCCGCTCAACCGCTTTCTCGTTCCGAAGGCGCCGCCGCATGCGCATCTGGATGAGCCTGCCGTCCCCACATCAGGCATTCCATGGGCGATGATCGTTCTGGCGGGCGTCTTCGGTGCGACCTGGTTTGTCACCACCGCCTTTGCCGCGCACATGCCGCGCCTGCTGGAAGCGCTCGGGGCCACCCCGGCGCAGGCCGTGTTGGCCGGGGCTTTGATGGGGCCTGCGCAAGTCGCAGCCCGGATCGGGGAATTCGGCCTGCTAAGACATGCGTCGGCGATGATATCCGCACGCCTGGCCGCGGGCCTGCATCCCGTCGGCGCCGGATTGCTGATCCTGTTCGGAGCGCCAGTCGCGCTTCCATTCGCCCTTCTGCACGGTGCCGGCAATGGCTTGTTCACGATCGCGCGCGGAACGCTTCCGCTGGCCATGTTTGGCGCCGTCGGATACGGCATGCGAACCGGCTGGCTGGCCGCGCCGGCGCGCATCCTGCAGGGTGCAGCGCCGCTGCTGTTCGGCCTTGTGCTGGATCACGGTGGCCCGCGCGTCGCGCTGGCGCTCACAGGCGGGCTGACGTCGCTCGCGTTCCTGGCGCTCTTCTGGTTGAGGGCTCCGGTGGCGAAGCCGGAAACTGGCGTCCTCGTTCAAAATCCGATGAAGAATTGACGTGCTCCATCGACCGGTTGGCCTGTGGTGGTTCGACCGCCCGGCGTGCCGGGCGATCGAACTCGTCAGCGGTTACTGCTTCACATACTGGCAGCCGCCGTCCTTCATCGGACGAAACACCTGATCGCCGGGGACTTCTGCGAGCACCTTGTAGTAATCCCACGGCGCCTTGGACTCTTCCGGCTTCTTGACCTCGAGCAGGAACATGCTGTGCACCATGCGGCCGTCCTCGCGGAGCACACCATTGTCGGTGAAGGCGTCGCGCACCGGCATCTCGCGCATCTTCGCCAGCACCGGCTTGGTGGCGCGGGTGCCTGCTGCCTGCACGGATTTGAGATAGTGCAGCGTCGCGCTGTAGGTCGCGGCCTGGTTCATGGTCGGCATCCGCTTCATCTTGTCGAAGAACTTCTTGCCGAAGGCGCGGGTGCGATCGTTGAGATCCCAGTAATAGGCCTCGGTGATGATCAGGCCCTGCGCCATCTTCAGGCCGAGCGAGTGGATGTCGGAGATGAACATTACGATGCCCGCGAGCTTCTGGCCGCCGGCGACGATTCCGAATTCCGACGCCTGCTTGATGGTGTTGATGGTATCGCCGCCGCCATTGGCCATGCCGATGATCTTGGCCTTGGACGATTGCGCCTGCAGCAGGAAGGAGGAGAAGTCCGCCGTGTTCAGCGGATGCTTGGCGCTGCCGACCACCTTGCCGCCCGCGGCGCGCACCACGTCGCCGGTGTCACGTTCGATGGAATGGCCGAACAGATAGTCGGCCGTGATGAAGTACCAGGAATCGCCGCCCTGTTTGACGATGGCGCTGCCGACGGTGTGGGCGTTGCCATAGGTGTCGTAGGTCCAGTGCGCGGTATAGGGCGAGCACGACTTGCCGGTGATGTCCGACGACGCGGCGTCGGTGACGATCATGATCTTTTCGAACTGCTTCGACATTTCCATGCCGGCCAGCGCGGTGGCCGATGTGGGCATGTCGATGATCATGTCGACATTCTCGGCTTCATACCATTTGCGCGAGATAGTGGCGGCGACGTCGGCCTTGTTCAGCGCATCTGCGGTGACCAGCTCGATCGGCTTGTCGAACATCTTGCCGCCGAATTCCTCGATGGCGATCTTCGCTGCCTCGACATTGCCCTGGCCGCCGATGTCGGCATAGACCGAGGCGAAGTCGGCGAGCACGCCGATCTTGAGCGGAAGCGTGTTGGCCTGCTGGGCCAGTGCGGAAGCGCCAAAAAGCAGCGAAACAGCAAACGTCGTAGCCGCAACCGTGCGGTGCGCGATCATTCAATCCTCCCCAAATTTTCATACGCGCCGTTTTCGGCGTCGTGGCGGCAGCATGAGGGGCGAAGGACGGGGAGGCAATAGCGGTCGTGGGGGATGTTTGGTCGCAGAAATCTGCCGCATTGCGGTGGGCGGAAAATTAGACCGGCGGATAGCTCCGGCCGCGTCTTGCTTTGACGAAGGAGCTCAGCCGGCTGAACGTCGTTGGTTCAAAAATGCAGATCGCCAGCAGGATGAGCCAAGCCACGCAGAACAGGGGTAGCGGATGGCTTGTCGCGGGCCATAAATCCCAAATCACATAGGCTTGCGCAATTCCCGGAAGGAACATGGTCAGGAGCAAAGCGGTGAGCAGCGGGAGGTGGCTGAAAGTATAGAAGAAGGTGCAGGCATAGATCAGCATCGTGAGCAACAAGAGCCAGGTCAGGCTGGTTAGCCAGATCACGTCCCCGAGATAATGCGCGACGGCGTAGGCGCCGATGAAGACGACGATCGTGGCGATCACACCGTCCGGATTGTAGTGGAATACGGCCAGTGCGGCTGCGACAATAGACAGTGCATCGACGAACCACCCGCGCGCCGTGTCATAGCGGCGTGCGAGATTGTTGGGGTAGATCTCTGGAATGCAATTTCCACTCATCGGGAATGGGTCGTCGCAATTGGCGGATCCGTTCATTTCCAGCTGCAAGCGGAAGCGCTGAAAAGCCGCGAAACGGCAAGCGTCGTGGCAGAATCCGCTCAATGCTTCTCGCGGTGCCTATGAGCGCGGCTTGCGTTTGCTTCGGTGATAGGTGAGCGCCAGTCCGACGCAATGGCGCAGAGCGATTTCGGGAGGGTCGTCGTCGAGGCTGAGGATGATGCTTCGGTTACCGCCGTAGTTCAGGCCTTCGGGATACAGCGAGCGAAACGTTTCAACCAGATTGGTATTGCAGTTGAAGTAGATCGCGTACCGGTTGGTGTCCTTGATCCGGTCGATCCGGATCGTGCTGCCGCTTCCGGTTGCCGCCGTGAGATAACTCGGCTGATTCCACTTCAGTGTCTCTTCGAGCGGACCGACGCCATCGATTTCCGCGGCGGTCTCGAAGATCAGTTGCCGGAGCGCCAAGAGCCTAGCCTTGATCGCCGGAGGATGCTGGTCGAATGCTGCTTTGACAGCTGGATCTGAAAAGCCTTGGGGAGGTCGCTTCGCCGTTCTGTTCGCATCCCGTATCGCAGTCATATGCGGTACCTCTGGTCAGAACGGCGGGCGGTTGATCCTCAGCTATCCACCTTCAGCGCGGCAATAAACGCTTCCTGCGGGATGTCGACCTTGCCGAACTGCCGCATCTTCTTCTTGCCTTCCTTCTGCTTCTCCAGAAGTTTGCGCTTGCGGCTGATATCGCCGCCATAGCACTTCGCGGTCACGTCCTTGCGCAGCGCGCGGACGGTTTCGCGGGCAATTACCTTGCCGCCGATCGCCGCCTGGATCGGGATGACGAACATGTGCGGTGGGATCAGTTCCTTCATCTTCTCGACCATGGCGCGGCCGCGGCCTTCGGCGCGGGTGCGATGCACCAGCATCGACAGCGCGTCGACCGGCTCGGCATTGACCAGGATCTGCATCTTGACGAGATCGGCGGCCTTGTAGTCGGTCAGATGATAGTCGAACGAGGCGTAGCCCTTCGAGATCGATTTCAGGCGATCGTAGAAATCGAACACCACTTCGTTGAGCGGCAGCTCGTATTTCACCATCGCGCGGGCGCCGACGTAAGTGAGTTCTTTCTGATTGCCGCGGCGTTCCTGGCAGAGCTTCAGCACGCTGCCGAGATATTCGTCGGGCGTCAGGATCGTGGCTTCGATCCACGGCTCCTGGATCTCGGCGATCTTCACCACGTCCGGCATGTCGATCGGATTGTGGATCTCGATCTCCTCACCGTCGGTGAGATGCATCTTGTAAATCACTGACGGTGCGGTCGCGATCAGGTTGAGATCGAACTCGCGGCTCAGGCGCTCCTGGATGATTTCCAGATGCAGCAGGCCGAGGAAGCCGCAGCGGAAGCCGAAGCCCAGTGCAGCCGAGGTTTCCATTTCGAACGAGAACGACGCGTCGTTCAGCCGCAGCTTGCCCATGGCGGCGCGCAGCGTCTCGAAGTCGTCGGCATCGACCGGGAACAACCCGCAGAACACCACGGGGATCGCGGGCTTGAAGCCCGGCAGCATGTCGGTGACCGGCTTGCGATCGTCGGTGATGGTGTCTCCGACGCGGGTATCGGCGACTTCCTTGATGGCGGCCGTAATGAAGCCGATCTCGCCGGGACCGAGTTCGTCCACATTGACCATCTTCGGCGTGAAGTAGCCGACGCGCTCGACATCATAGGCGGCGTTGGTGCCCATCATGCGGACGCGCTGGCCCTTCTTCATGACGCCGTCGACGACGCGGATGAGGACGACGACGCCGAGATAGACGTCGTACCAGCTATCGACCAGCAGCGCCTTTAGCGTGGCCTCGCGGTCGCCCTTCGGTGGCGGCAGCCGGTGCACGATGGCTTCCAGAACGTCAGGCACGCCCAGACCCGTTTTTGCCGAGATCATCAACGCGTCCGAGGCGTCGATGCCGATGACGTCCTCGATCTGCTTCTTCACCTGCTCGGGCTCTGCCGCGGGCAGATCGACCTTGTTGAGGATCGGCACAATTTCGAGATTGGCGTCGAGTGCGTGATAGACGTTGGCGAGCGTCTGCGCTTCCACGCCCTGCGAGGCGTCGACCACCAGCAGCGCGCCCTCGCAGGCCGCCAGCGAACGCGAGACCTCGTAGGCGAAGTCGACGTGGCCGGGCGTGTCCATCAGGTTGAAGATGTAATCCTTGCCGTCCTTGGCCTTGTAATGCAGGCGGACGGTCTGCGCCTTGATGGTGATGCCGCGCTCGCGCTCGATATCCATCGAATCGAGCACCTGCTCCTTCATCTCGCGCGCCTGCAACCCGCCGGTGATCTGGATCAGGCGATCGGCCAGCGTCGATTTGCCATGGTCGATATGGGCGACGATGGAGAAGTTGCGAACGTTCGAAATCGGGGAGGTTGTCATGCGCGCGGGATAGCATTCAGGCCCCGATGCGGCAACCTTAATGCGGGTTTCGGCCTGATTCCCGGCCCTGTTTCCGTCACGGCATCCTGATTTTACTCCGGCCCGAAACACGCTAGGCAGGGGCCCATGAGTACAATCGCTTCCTCTACCCCCGCCAAACGCCGGGGCTTGCTGTCCATCGGCCGCCGCGGCGCTGCGCGGCTCGTTGCCTGGGCGTGTGATCCGCAATTGAGCGTCCTGCTGGTGCTCGGCTTCACGATCGCCCATGTGGTGCTATGGACCGCGATCCTGACCCAGGTAAAGGCGGCGCAGGACATCCATTTCGACGTCTCCGAGGGCTATGCCTGGGGGCAGAAGTTCCTGATGGGCTACGGCAAGCATCCGCCGCTGTCGGGCTGGATCTCGGGCGTCTGGTTCAAATTTTTCCCGCCGGTGGACTGGGCGACCTATCTGCTCGCCATGGTCACAGTCGGCATCGGAATGATCCTTTGCTGGGCGATTGCGCTGCGCGTGGTCGATCGGCGCCGTGCCTTTTTCGTGCTGCTGATGGTCGCGATCTATCCGATCTTCAATTTCAAGGGCTTCAAATACAATCCGGACCTGCTGCAGCTGGTAACTTTGCCGCTGGTGGTGCTGGCCTATTTGCACGCGTTCGAGAAGCGCTCGATTCGCTCCGGTGTATTGCTTGGCCTCGCCGCTGCGCTGGCGCTGATGACCAAATACTGGGTGGTGACGATGATCGGCGCCATCGGTCTGGCCGCGCTGATCCATCCGCAGCGGATGCTGTTCCTGCGCTCGCCGGCACCATGGATCGCCATCGCGACGATGGCGGCGGCGATGATTCCGCATCTCGACTGGGTGCGGCAGGTGGAATACGCGCCGTTTCGTTACGCCGGCAATACCTATGCGATCTCGTCACGCTGGGAGAGTTTGCAGCTGGCGTGGGGCTATGTCGGCCATAACGTCGCGCTGCTGCTGTTGCCGCTGGGGCTGGCCGCTGCGGTGCTGGCCTGGGGCCCACGCTGGTGGGTGTCGGTAGCGCGCGATCCCCGCGCATTCGTCAAGCGGCCGTGGTCACTGACGACCAATCCCGGTGTCCGCAGGGACCGGGCCCTGAATATCTGGCTGATCCAGGCCATTGTCGCCGTCGGGCCGCCGATCGGTGCGTTGTTGTTCGACGTTTATATCAAGACCGATTGGGGTATCTCGCTGTTCTTCCTGGTGCCGCTGGCGGTCATTGCGATCCCGGCGCTGAAGATGCCGCGGGTCGCGCTGGTACGGCTCGCCGCGATCTGGCTGGTGCTGTCGCTGGTCACGCTCGCCGCCGCACCGCAGATCGCCATCGCGTCACTGCCGCGCGATGCCAACGGCAATTTCGCTCACATCTCCTACTCGCAACTCGCGCGCGAACTCACCGAAGTCTGGCACAAGCGCTTCCACACGCGCTGGAGCGAGGTCGTGGGCTTCGTCGATGTCGCCGAGCAGATGACGTTCTACAGCCCCGATCATCCGCTGCCGCTGACGCCTTACGAGCCGTGGCCGTCAGGCGTGACGTCGATGGCCGAAGCGAAGCGTAACGGCTTCATCGGAATCTGCATGGTCGGTGACTGGAAATTCGATCGCTGCGAAGCGTGGATGAAGGACAATCTCCCGAATGCCGAACGCATCGTGATGTCGACGCGACGCTTCTTCAAGGGCAATGTCGGCACGACCACGCGGTGGAATGTCTATGTGGTGGCGCCTGGAGCGATGAAATAGCCGTTCGCTGACGAAGCGGCTTTCGGCGAACCGCTACTCTTCGCCGAACTTGTTGGTCACAAGCTCGGTGATCGCATCCAGCGCCGCTTGAGCTTCGGCGCCTTTGGCAGTGACCATGATGCTGGTCCCGGGTCCGGCGGACAGCATCATCAGGCCCATGATGGATGTACCGCCAACGGTCTCGCCGTTGCGTGTCACCGTGACGTCGGCATTGAACCGCTCGACCATCTGCACGAATTTGGCAGAGGCGCGCGCATGAAGGCCACGTTTGTTGGTAATCGGAATCTCGCGGGAGACGCTGCCGGACACCGTCGTATCGTCTGGGCTGTCGCTCATTTGCCGGCGAGAACGCGGCTGGCGATGGTGACGTATTTGCGGCCGGCTTCCTGCGCCATAGCGATCGCATCGGGCAGCGTGCGCTCTTCGCGCACCTTTGCGAGCTTCACCAGCATGGGCAGATTGATACCGGCAAGAACCTCGACCTTCGGCCGGCTCATGCAGGAGATCGCCAGATTCGATGGCGTGCCGCCGAACATATCAGTGAGGATGGCAACGCCATCGCCACTGTCGACGCGATTGACCGCTTCGATAATGTCGCTGCGACACAAATCGGAATCGTCTTCGGCGCCGATCGTCACGGCTTCAATTTGTTTTTGCGGACCCATTACGTGCTCAAGCGCCGCCTTAAACTCGTCGGCAAGGCGCCCATGGGTCACAAGTACTAGACCAATCATCGGAAACTCCTCGTGGGTGCTTTTGGTGCACCGCACGAAAGGGCCACTTTGACCATCCAGAGCCCCTATGCAAGAGGGCTCTTCGCGAATCTCCCTTAAATTGCACGGATGCGGCGGGAAGTAGCGCGGGTCTATTCGGTGGCGATAGTGGGACTAATATGGTTACCAATTCCCTTCGAGCAATCGTCCAAAGGTCGCACTGCGGCTAAACCATCGTTTGTAATAAGCGCGGCTACGACCAATGGTAGTGGTGAAAAGCCTGTCCCGACCGGGATTCGGGGCAATTCGACGCCCTCCAGTGTGGTTTTGAGCGCTTCCGGCTCTGGCAGGCGCGCAGCGTCGGTGGCGGCGAGATCGACCACCAGCCCGACGATGGCGCCGGTAGCGCAGTCCAGACGCCGGATTCCGAGCCCCCTGACCTCAAGCAGCCCGACCAGTTCGGGCGCCGGCCGTACCCACAGTTTTCCATCCCTGACATCCAGATGCACCCGGTCGTCGCCGACCAGCATGGCCTCGGGAAGCTGTCCGCTCTGAGCGGCGAGGATCAGGTCGAATACCAGCCGCGATTTTCCGGAACCGGACGGCCCCCGGATCAGGACCGCGCGCTCATCGACCAGTACGGCGGAGGCATGGATGCTTTTGCCATCCGCACTCATGTGGCCGGCAACCGTACCACGAAGCGCGCACCCAGCACCGGGATCTCGCCGTCGGCATTGGCCGGGCCGATGCGGTTCTCCGCCCAGATCGTACCGCTATGGGCCTCGACGATCTGCTTGGAGATCGACAGGCCGAGGCCAGAATTCTGACCAAAGCCCTGATGTGGGCGGTCGGTGTAAAAGCGTTCGAAGATCCGTTCGAGTGCATCCAGTCCGATGCCGGGGCCGTCGTCATCGACGACGATCTCGATCTTGCCTTTCAGGCGACGGCAGACGATCCGCACCTTGCCGCCCGGCGTCGAGAATGACTGCGCATTGGTGACGAGATTGGTGATGACCTGACCGAGGCGGGAATCGTGGCCCGGCACTGAAAAGGCGTCGGTGGCAGCGCCTTCGAAGCGGACTTCAACGCCGACGTCATGACCGAGCTTGGTTTCGTTGGCGACCGAGGTCAGTGTGGTCAACAACCGTCGGACATCGACGGGCGCAGTGTCGTTGCGCTGTAGTTCGGCGTCGAGACGGCTGGCGTCGGAAATATCCGAGATCAACCGGTCAAGCCGCCGCACATCGTGTTCGATCACCGCGAGCAGGCGGCCGCGGCTGTTGTCGTTCTTTGCCAGCGGGAGTGTTTCCACGGCGGAGCGCAGCGAAGTCAAAGGATTCTTGAGCTCGTGGGAGACGTCGGCCGCGAACATCTCGATCGCCTCGATGCGGTTATAAAGCGCATCGGTCATGTCGCGCAGCGCGCCGGAGAGATGGCCGATCTCGTCGCGGCGGCGCGTAAAATCCGGGATCTCGACACGCGTGCGGATGCGGCGACGAACGCGTTCGGCGCTGTCGGCAAGACGTCGCACCGGACCTGCAATGGTCGATGCCAGCAGCAGCGACAGCACGATCATCACCACGGCCGCGACCGCAAAGACTTTCAGAATCGCCAGACGTTCGGCGGTCACCATCTGATCGATGTCGTCGCCCTGGGTCGACAGCATCAGCGAACCATGGACGGCGCGGAAGCGCTGCACTGGCACGGCGACCGAGACGATGACTTCGCCCCGTTCGTTGATGCGCACCATGCTGCTCTTCAGACCGTCGAGCGACTGTTGCACTTCCTGATAGCCGTTGCCGTTTTCCGGACCAAGTTCGCGATACAGCGGAAGGTCGCCGCGATTGAGCCAGGTTCGGACCGCGATCATTGTGCGTTCGGCAAAGCCGGGCTTTTCGGTGGTCGGGGGCGGCAGTTCGAAACGCAGCACATCGCCGCGGCCATAAAGGCTGCGGCTGTCGAGGATCAGCACGCCATCGCGGTCGTAAATGCGCGCACGAGTCTTGGTCGGCGAAATCAGCCGCCGCAGCACCGGCGCAACGCGTTCGGGATTGATCGGGAAATCGAGGCCGGAGAGTTCGTCCGGCACGCCATAGGTTTCGCCGGGCTTGAGATCGAGCAAGCGGTCGGGGTCGATCGTGATCGTATTGGTTTCGACGGTGGCCGAAGCGGCAATGGCGCTGGCGATGATTTCGGCCTGCACCAGCAGGCTCTGCGCACGCGCGTCGATCAGGCCGGCGCGAAATTGCGAGAGATAGAGAATGCTGGCGACGAGGGCGCAGAGGCCGGCGAGATTGAGCGAAACGATGCGACGCGTCAGGCTCGAAAAGGTCAGCGCAACGAAGAACTGCCGGGCACGGCGCAGCCAGTCGAGCGGGCGCTGCCAGCCGCGACGGGTGCGATCGGCATCGCCGCCTGCCGCATGCGGCGACGTGCCGTCGGCGTCCAGGCTTTCATCAGGCTGCGTACGATCCAGCAATGCCAAAACTGCCCGGTTGTTGTCGATATCTGCGATGCGCCACGCCGCGCTCATTGTTGCGTGTGCGGATGCGCATTCTAGCGCAGCACGGCTGAGCCGTCAGGCCCCAACCGTGCTGCGGGAACCCTTACAGATCAGGTTTCCTTGAAGCGATAACCGACGCCATACAGCGTCTCGATCATTTCGAAGTCGTCGTCGACGACCTTGAACTTCTTGCGCAGCCGCTTGATGTGGCTGTCGATAGTGCGATCGTCCACATAGACCTGATCGTCATAGGCGGCATCCATCAGTGCGTTGCGGCTCTTCACCACACCCGGGCGCGTCGCCAGCGCCTGCAGGATCAGGAATTCGGTGACGGTCAGTGTGACCGGCTCGTTCTTCCAGGTGCAGGTGTGACGTTCCGGATCCATCCGCAGCAAACCGCGATCGAGCGCCTTGGCGTCGGTCTCCTTCGGAGCGGCAGTCGGGTCCTTCGGCGCGGCGCGGCGCAGCACGGCCTTGACGCGCTCGACCAGCAGACGCTGCGAGAACGGTTTGCGGATGAAATCGTCGGCGCCCATTTTCAGGCCGAACAGCTCGTCGATCTCCTCGTCCTTCGACGTCAGGAAGATCACCGGCAGATCGGACTTCTGGCGCAGACGGCGCAGTGTCTCCATGCCGTCCATGCGGGGCATCTTTATATCGAGGATTGCGAGGTCCGGCTGGCTCGTGCGGAAGCCATCGAGTGCGGAAGCACCATCCGTATAGGTCATGATGCGGTAGCCCTCGGCTTCCAGCGCGATCGATACGGATGTGAGAATGTTACGGTCGTCGTCGACCAGTGCGATAGTTGGCATGAGCCTGCTTTCCGAAGCGGGATGGGCTATCCGGCAGAATTCAACAATCCGCCGTATGAGGTGGCCTTAAGAACACAGTCAACGAGCAATGCAAGCTGGGCTGAAGTGTGGCCGAGTTCCCTGAACGCTTGAATGACGCGTGGGTTCCGTAGATGTATAGACCTCCCGGGGAAGAAGAAATAGCCACTTTTTGCAATGAAATACGGGATTTAACCATGCAGCCGACCCCTGATTTCGACCCCTCGCGCGTCACCCGGTCGCTGTTGCGGCGCAGTCGGCAGGGGGCGCTGGCTACACTGGCCGTCGGTTCCGGCGATCCTTATTGTGCGCTGGCCAATGTCGCCAGCCACCCGGACGGGTCGCCGATTCTCCTGATTTCCCGGCTGGCGCTGCATACCCGCAATATTCTGGCCGATGCCCGCGTCTCGCTGATGCTGGATGAGCGAGCGCCGGGGGACCCCCTGGAGGGCTCACGCATCATGCTCGGAAGTATCGCGCAGGAGGCCAGCGACAGCGAAAAATCGCTGCTGCGCCGGCGCTATCTCAGCGTCCATCCATCCGCGCAAGTCTTTGTGGATTTTAAGGATTTTTCGTTCTTCCGGATCAAGCCGAAGAGTGCCCATCTGGTGGCCGGCTTTGGCCGTATCAACGACCTGAAGCCAGAGCAATTCCTGACCGATCTCACCGATGCCGAAGGCATGCTCGAGGCCGAGGAGGGCGCCGTTGCTCATATGAACGCCGATCATCTCGACGCGCTCAATCTCTATGCAACCAAGCTTCTCCACGCGGACGCAGGCGACTGGCGGTGCACCGGATGCGATCCGGATGGTATGGACCTGCAGAACGGCGCGACGGTGATCCGGCTGGACTTTCCGCGGCGGATTGTCACTCCGGGTGCATTGCGGCAAGTCCTGAAGGAACTCGCAGAGCAGGCCCGCGCTTTGAATAATTGAGCGGTATCAAGTGCCGTGCTGGAATAAACCAAATATGCGGACAGCAGCTTGGCATTTCACATCTTCGTCACTATTAGATCGCCGGGTTACGGCCTCGGTGGTTATAATGACGGCTACCGCTGCTGACGTGCGATTGAAGACAGTTGCACAGGTCGGATATGCGGACTCAAGGAGGAATATTCCGTGCAAGAGACGGGCGTACGCAACGGTGCCTATGGCGCCGACAAATTCGGACTGAAAAATCTCAAAGCGGTGAACTGGAATCTCGGCGCGCCGCAGCTTTACGAATATTCGCTGCGTAACGGCGAAGCCGAATTGTCGTCCGATGGCGCGCTCTGTGCTGACACGGGTGAATTCACCGGCCGCAGCCCGAAGGACAAGTTCACCGTCAAGGACGCTTCCACCGAACAGATGTGGTGGGCTGGCAATCAGGCGATTACGCCGGAGCAGTTCGAAGCGCTCTATATCGATTTCAAGAAGCACGCCGAAGGCATGACCCTGTTCGCGCAGGACCTTTACGGCGGCGCCGATCCGAGTTTCCAGATCAAAACCCGCGTGTTCACCGAACTCGCATGGCACTCGCTGTTCATCCGCACGCTGCTGATCCGCCCGGAAGCCGCTGCGTTGAAGGACTTTGTGCCTGAACTGACCATTATCGACCTGCCGAGCTTCAAGGCCGATCCCAAACGTCACGGCTGCCGCTCGGAAAACGTCGTGGCCATCGATTTCGCCCGCAAGATCGTCCTGATCGGCGGGTCTTATTATGCCGGCGAAATGAAGAAGTCGGTCTTCACTACGCTGAACTACTATCTGCCCGCCAAGGGCGTGCTGCCGATGCATTGCTCGGCCAATGTCGGCCCCGATGGTGACAGCGCGATCTTCTTCGGACTCTCGGGCACCGGCAAGACGACGCTCTCGGCCGATCCAAAGCGCACGCTGATCGGCGATGACGAGCATGGCTGGGGCAAGGACGGCATCTTCAATTTCGAAGGCGGCTGCTACGCCAAGACCATCAAGCTCTCGGAAGAAGCCGAGCCCGCGATCTATGCGGCATCGAAGCGCTTTGGTGCGGTGCTGGAAAACGTCGTGCTCGACGCCAATACCCGTCTGCCGGATTTCGACGATGGCTCGAAGACCGAGAACACCCGTTCGGCCTATCCGCTCGACTTCATCCCGAATGCCTCGCGCACCGGCCGCGCGCCGCAGCCGAAGAATGTGGTGATGCTCGCCGCCGACGCGTTTGGCGTGCTGCCGCCGATCGCCAAGCTGACTCCGGCGCAGGCGATGTATCACTTCCTGTCCGGCTACACCGCGAAGGTCGCCGGCACCGAGCGCGGCCTCGGCAACGATCCGGAGCCGGAATTCTCAACCTGCTTCGGCTCGCCCTTCCTGCCGCTCGATCCCTCGGTCTATGGCAACATGCTGCGTGACCTGATCGCCAAGCACAATGTCGACTGCTGGCTGGTCAATACCGGCTGGACCGGTGGCAAGTATGGCGTCGGTTCCCGCATGCCGATCAAGGTGACCCGCGCGCTGCTGACTGCGGCGCTGAACGGCTCGCTGCGCAACGTGGAATTCCGCACCGACAAGTATTTCGGCTTCGCAGTCCCGACCGCGCTGGATGGCGTGCCGTCGGAGATCCTCAATCCGGTGAACACCTGGAAGGACAAGGACGAGTTCGATGCCACCGCGCGCAAGCTGGTTGGCATGTTCCAGAAGAACTTCGCCAAGTTCGAAGCGCAGGTCGATGCGGATGTCCGCGCCGCTGCGCCGGATGTGAAGCTGGCCGCGGAGTAAGTTGCTGCTTCAAGATTGAATGCGAAAGGGCGGCCGTAAGGCCGCCCTTTTTGCTTGATGGACAAAATTTAAGCCGTCGTTGCAAACGAAGCGAAGTAATCCAGAGTACAAGCGAAGGCAGAGTTGCTTCGTCGCTGCACTCTTCGCGATAACGACCAGGGGTAGAGAATTGCACCCATGAAAAACGTCATGCTCTCCTGGCCGTTCTGGGCGCTGCTGTCCGCGGCCTTTGCGGCGCTCACGGCGATCTTCGCCAAGATCGGCATCGAGAACGTCAATTCCGATTTTGCCACTTTCATCCGCACCATCGTTATCCTGCTGGCCGCGGGCATGATGGTCTATGTCACCGGCAACTGGCAGTCGCCGTCCAATGTATCAGCGAAGACGTGGGTGTTTCTGGTGCTGTCTGGTTTCGCGACCGGAGCATCGTGGATCTGCTATTTCCGCGCGCTCAAGCTTGGCAATGCCGCGCAGGTGGCACCGATCGACAAGCTCAGCGTCGTATTCGTGGCGGTGTTTGCCGTGCTGTTCCTCGGCGAGAAACTGTCGCTGCCGAACTGGCTTGGCGTGGCTCTGATCGCCTGTGGTGCCGTGCTCGTCGCGTATCGCGCGTGAACGCCGCCGCGCTCACGTCGCCTTGCGGGCCTGCAGACTCGGTGTGCCCGGCAGATCGCCAGCAACCGGCACGCCCCAGATATCATCGGCATATTCGCGGATCGTGCGATCCGACGAGAACCAGCCCATCCGCGCGGTGTTGAGGATCGCGGCGCGGCTCCAGGCGGAGCCGGCCCTCCACCGCGTGTCGATGCCGCGCTGGGCTTCGTAATAGGAGTCGAAGTCGGCCGAGACCACATAGTGATCGAGGTGGCGCAGCGCGTGGCCGACCGACGCGTAACGGCCGGGATCGTCCGGTGAGAATGCGCCGGTCTCGATGGCCTGGATGGCGCGGCCGAGATTGGGCGATTTATTGATGACGTCGGAGGCGTCGAGGCCCTTGGCACGGCGCTCGACGACTTCGGCGGCGGTCATGCCGAAGATCGCGATATTCTCCGGGCCCACATTGTCACGGATTTCGATATTGGCGCCGTCCAGCGTGCCGATGGTCAGCGCGCCGTTCAGCGAGAGCTTCATGTTGCCGGTGCCGGAGGCTTCCATGCCGGCGGTGGAGATCTGCTCGGACAGATCGGCCGCAGGAATGATGACTTCCGCGAGGCTGACATTGTAGTCCGGCAGGAACGCGACCTTCAGCTTGCCGCCGATCGTGGTGTCGTTGTTCACGACCTCGGCGACGTCATTGATGAGGCGGATGATCAGCTTGGCGTAGCGATAGCTCGCCGCTGCCTTGCCGGCAAAGATCTTGACGCGCGGCACCCAGTCCTTGCCCGGCTCGTCCTTGATCGCCTGATACAGCGCGACTGTTTCAATGAGGTTGAGCAGCTGTCGCTTGTATTCGTGGATGCGCTTGATCTGCACGTCGAACAGCGCCGAGGGATCGGCCTGAACGCCGAGCTTCTCGCCAATCACGCGCGCGAGCGCGAGTTTGTTGTGATGCTTGACCTTGCGGAATTCCTGCTGGAACGCGGCGTCGCCGGCAAAAGCCTCGAGCTTGATGAGCCGGGTGGGATCGTCGAGCACGGCTTCGCCGCAGGTGGCGCGCAACAGGTCGGTGAGCTTCGGATTGGCCAGCATCAGCCAGCGGCGGAAAGTAATGCCGTTGGTCTTGTTGGTGATGCGGCCGGGATAGAGCTGGTTGAGATCGTGGAACACGGTCTCCTTCATCAGCTCCGAATGCATCGCCGAGACGCCGTTGATGCGGTGCGAGCCGATGAAAGCGAGATTGCCCATGCGCACGCGGCGGCCGGAGGTCTCGTCGATGATCGAGACCGAAGCGCGATAGGCGGTGTCGCCGGGGCGCGTCGCATCGGCGCGGTCGAGATGCGCTTCGTTGATGCGGTAGATGATTTCGAGATGCCGCGGCAGCAGACGCTGGAACAGTTCGACCGGCCAGGTCTCCAGCGCTTCGGGCAGCAGCGTGTGGTTGGTGTAGGACAAGGTCGCGTTGGTGATCTGCCAGGCGGCATCCCAGCGCATATTGTGCTGATCGACCAGGATGCGCATCAGCTCGGCAATTGCCAGGCTCGGATGCGTGTCGTTCATCTGCACCGCCGCCTTGTTGGCGAGGCCACGCAGATTGCCGTCGGAATGGAGGTGACGCTTCACCAGATCCTGCAGCGAGGCGGAGACGAAGAAGTATTCCTGGCGCAGACGCAATTCGCGGCCGGCAGCACTCTCGTCGTTCGGATAGAGGAATTTGCAGATCGCTTCGGCGCGCGCCTGCTCGGCGCTGGCGCTGACATAGTCGCCGGTGTTGAAGACGTCGAGCCGCAGCGGATCCGGCGCGCGCGCCGACCACAGCCGCAGCGCGTTCACATGTTGGCCGCGCCAGCCGACGATGGGCGTGTCATAGGCAACGGCCTCGACGGTCTCACCGGGATGCCAGATCACCTGCTTGCGGCCCTTGCCGTCCTCGACGGTCTCGATGCTGCCACCGAAATAGACGTTATACGTGACTTCCCGCCGCGGTAGTTCCCACGGATTGCCAAAGCCGAGCCACTCGTCGGGATATTCCTGCTGCACGCCGTGCGAGATGACCTGACGGAACAGGCCGAAGTTGTAGCGGATGCCGTAGCCAAAAGCTGGAATGCCAAGCGTTGCCATGCTCTCCATGAAGCAAGCGGCGAGGCGGCCGAGGCCGCCATTGCCGAGCGCTGCATCCGGCTCGCATTTGCGGAGTTCGTCGAGGCCGACACCAAGATCGCCGAGCGCGGCTTCGAACAGCGGCAGCAGGCCCATATTGTTCAGCGCGTCGGTGAACAGGCGGCCGATCAGGAATTCGAGCGAGAGGTAATAGACCCGCTTGCGGCCGGCGTCGTAGCTCTCTTTGTCCGAGCTCAGCCAGCGATGCACCATGCGGTCGCGCAGCGTCAGGGCGGCAGCCTTGTACCAGTCGTGCTTGGTGGCGAATGCGGCTTCCTTGCCGATTGCCAGCCTCAACTTGACGAGAATAGCGCTCTTGATGTCGGCAAGCGCCAGTTCATCGACAGCCGTATTCTCGGGCTGGAATTTTGCTGGGACTGATAGATCTGACAAACCGGCCATCCTGAGCTGTGTCACTGACCAAAATCATACGCGCATTTGGCTGCTCCCGGAACCCGTGGGGGTGGCGAGCTTTTGCCATGGAGCTGCCCGGGATTTGGGCAGGCACGCGAGAACAGAATTTATAAAAATTGGAACAAATTAAGAACAAATTAGTAAGCTATTGATATTCCGAGGTGATTCGTTGCCTTCGCCTACAATATCTATGGTCTGTTCAAGCTCGCGAGGACTAGATGTCCACCATTGCCTTCGATCAGTTTGCTCTCACCCGCATAGCCGACTTTGCGCGGTCGCTGTCGCGGCTGCATTTGATGGCGCGCCGGCATCCGATCGATGACGATCAGATCGATCGCGAGTTCAACACCGTTTGCCTCTCGGTCTGGGGCTATACGACGGACGACATCAGCGATGACCTGTTCTCGCTGGAAGATCACGCCTGGCTCGATCAGCTCGACGAGGCGCATGCGCGGATTTTCGCCGCGGAACAGGGCTACGACCTCGTCGACGACCACGGCATGCTGACGGACTGGTGGGGCTATTGCTGGATGATTCTCGCCGAGAAGCGCGGATTGCTGACGCCGGAGAATCGCGCTGCGGCGCGTGCCGAGATCGAAGAGAAGTATCTCTCGGCGCCGAACGTGATCGGCGTCATCGTCGGTCGATGATCTACTGAAGCTCGGCGCGCTTGGCACGGGCCGTTGGCGCGCTCTTCGGCACGACGGTCGTGGCAGCAGCCGGCGCTGCATCACGCGCGGCTTCGGACATGGGCGCTTCGTCGGTGATCATTTCTGCAGAGACCGGTGCCACCTTCATCTCGCCGAGCCGGGCACGGACATCCGAGGTCAGGCCGGGATAATTCGCCACCGGCGTGAATTCCGCAGTCTGGGTGTTGCCAGTGCGGACGCCCGAGAAAGCGACGAGGCCGTTGGTGGTGGCGATGACATCGCCGGGACGCAGCGACGTATCGAGCGTCAGATCGACCGGCGCGAGGCCGGAGGGATCGCGGCCGTTGCAGGTGCAGTCGGCTTTCAACGCCTTGCGATAGGCGAAGGCATTTTCCAGATCGTTGTAACGCTCACCGGTGCTCGACGAGGCGCTTTCGATGCTGCTGCCGAACAGGACCTTGGTGGTCGCTGCGGGGCAGAATGCCTGGCACATCTGAGCCGCGCTCATGCCGCGACCGAGCGGAAAATACTTGCCGTCGCAGGTGCGCACGCAGAAGGCTGGGCCGGAGCCGCCGATAGATGCGCTGCGCTGGGGCGGCGGCGCTTCGGCTGGCGTGTTGAGGCCGAACGGATCCGAGAAGAAATTGCTCTCGGCCGGTGGCGCGCCACGACGCTGTTGCTGTTTCTGCGGCTGGTTGCCGCCGAACAGGAAGTCGAAGAAATTTTGCGCAGATGCCATCTGCGGGGTCAGCGCGACGAGGCTCATCGCCGTCAGCAGCACCAGGGGACGCACGACATGCGAGGATGTTCGATTGTGACGCAACGCCAGCTCCGCGACCGCATGTCAGTGCCCGAGCGAAAACGCTCCGGTGCGGTGTCATGTTAGGGCGTCATGGTAAATGAATGGTAACCAGCGCGGCGCGCTAGATGAAAAACACCCATGTCATCACTAGGAAGACCGGGATCAGCACCGCACCCGACCACAGGATGTAACCGAAGAAGCTTGGCATTTTTATGCCCGCGTCGCGGGCGATGGCATAGACCATGAAATTCGGCGCGTTGCCGATATAGGTGTTGGCGCCCATGAACACTGCGCCTGCTGAAATCGCCGCCAGCGTCGCCGCGCCCGATGCCATCAATGTCTTGGCGTCACCGCCGGTGAGTTCGAAGAACACCAGATAGGTTGGCGCATTGTCGAGGAACGACGACAGGATGCCGGTGAGCCAGAAATAGGCGGCATTGTTCGGCGTACCGTCGGCATGGCTGACGAGCGCCACCAGCGACGCAAACGGGCCATTGGCACCAGCCTGCAGCATGGCCATGACCGGCACGATGCAAATGAAAATGCCGGCGAACAGCAGTGCGACTTCCTCGATCGGCCCCCATTTGAAATCGTTCGCCTTGCGGTGCTCGGTCTTTGTCAGCCACAGCGACGCAAATGTCACCAGCACGAAGATCACGTCGCGCAGCAAATCCTGCAATGCGAGCGGCGTGCCGAGTACGGTGAAAGTGATGCCGGGCTTCCAGCTTGCGCTCATCAGGATTGCGCCGATGATCACGACTAGCAGCAGCAGGTTGATCTTGCCGTGCAAATGCAACGGCGAATCCGGTGTCGGGTCTTTCTTCCTGGGAAAGTTGCCTTCGCGATGATGCAAATAGACATCGAGCACCATGAAGATCGCAAGCAGGATCCCGGCCGCGAACAGCGTTTCCGGAAAAATGTGCACCGTGGTCCAGAAGAAATCGACGCCGCGGAGGAAGCCGAGGAAGAGTGGGGGGTCGCCGAGTGGTGAGAGCGAGCCGCCGATATTCGAGACGAGGAAGATGAAGAACACCACCACGTGAACGTTAGTGCGACGATCGTCATTGGCGCGGATCAGCGGCCGGATCAGGATCATCGACGCGCCGGTGGTGCCGACGACGCTGGCGATCAGCGTGCCGAAGCCCAGCAGCGCCGTATTGGTGAACACGCTGTCATGCAGGTTGCCCTCGACATAGATTCCGCCGGCCACGGTGAACAGCGCCAGCAGTAGCAGAATGAACGGCAGATATTCGAGCAGTACGGTGTGGGAGAGCGTGTGCACCACGGTCGTTGCATCAGTCACGAAGAACAGCGGCACGATCACCAACGCGGCCCAGAACGCGGCGAACTTGCCGTAATGGTGCTCCCACAGGTGATGATAGAGCACCGGCCCCGTGGCGATGCACAGCAGGATGCCGGCAAACGGTAATGCCCACAGCAGCGACAGCCTGGTGCCATCGAGGCCGCCCTCGGCAGCATGTGCCATGTCGGGCGCAAGCGTGACAATGAGGGGCAGAGCGGCGAGGGCGATTTTGCGAAGCAAAAGGTGACCTTTCACTGCATCCTCGCGCGCTTTGCGCGTGAACGGAGCCGATGAAGGGTCAACCCTTCAGAAATTCGCCGGCCTTGTAAAGCGAGCGAAACGCCACGCCGGCCTTGGCAAAGGTCTCGGCTGCGCCTTCATCGCGATCAACCATGGTGAACACCAGCACGACTTCGCCGCCGGCCTCGCGCACGGCGTCGAGCGCCTTCACGGCAGAGCCACCAGTGGTGGTGACGTCCTCGACAATGACGATGCGCTTGCCCTCCAGCGTCTCACCCTTGGCGAGGCCTTCGACGGCGAGGCGCGCGCCATGTTCCTTCGGCTTCTTGCGGACGAAGAAGGCCGCGATCGGATGGTTCTTCAGCCAGGAGAGCTGCGCCAGCGCGCCGGCCAGCGGCACGGCGCCCATCTCAAGCCCGCCAACATAATCGAGATTGTCGTCGCGCAGCGCGTCGTAGGTCAGCTCGGCCAGCAGCGCCGCGCCTTCCGGGTGGCACATCGTGGGTTTCAGGTTGAAATAGAAATTGCTCTTGCGGCCCGAAGCCAGCGTGATCTCACCATAACCGAACGAACGGTCGCGGATGATCTCGAACAGGCGGGCGCGGGCGGCTGATTTGGTCAATGGCATGTCTCTGTTGAAACGGTCTCTGTGCTGAACCGGGCGCAATCTATCGGCGCTTTCCGGCACATTCCAGACTGGCACGGGCCTCGTCAACACTCTCGGGCCGTTTTACCGCCCGTTGGGACGATGCTACAGACCGGGCAATAAGATCAGGCAAGACCGGAAGAGGAATCGCATGACTATCGAGCTGCACACCTGGAATACGCCGAACGGCCGCAAGATCTCCGTCGCGCTGGAGGAAATGGGCCTGCCTTACAAGGTCTTCCCGGTGCATATCGGCAAGGGCGAGCAGATGAAGCCCGAATTCCTGAAAATCAGCCCGAACAACAAGATTCCCGCCATCGTCGATCCCGAAGGGCCGGATGGCAAGCCGGTCAGCGTGTTCGAATCCGGCGCCATCCTGCTCTATCTAGGCGAAAAGACCGGCAAATTCCTGCCGAAATCTCTCGGCGAGCGGATTCCGGTGCTGGAATGGCTGATGTGGCAGATGGGGGGCTTCGGTCCGATGCCCGGCCAGGTGCATCATTTCATCGCGCTGGAGGACGAAAGCCAGCGCGTCTATGGGCTGAAGCGCTATTCCGACGAGACCCGCCGGCTCTATGGCGTGCTGGATCGACGCCTGGCCGACCACGAATTCGTCGCCGGCGCGCTGTCGGTGGCCGATTTCGCCATCCTCGGCTGGGCCTGGCGCCATGAGCGCCACAAGGTGTCGTTCGCCGAGTTCCCGAATGTCGGCCGCTGGTACGACACGCTGATGGCGCGGCCCGGCGTGAAGCGGGGCATGGACGCGAAGCTGGATTGAGGGAAGCTCCCTCTCCCCGCCCTTTGCGGGGAGAGGGCTGGGGTGAGGGGCATGGCGCTGACGTCACAACGTCCGTGCTACTCGCGTATTACTCAACGCGTGGTTCGACTTTCCGATCCGATAGTTAGTGAGGCAGGCCCGGTTTCCTGCCCCTCACCCGCGCGCAAAGCTGCGCGCGACCTCTCCCCGCAAAGAGCGGGGCGAGGTTAGGAAGATCACGCCTTTCGCGTTTCCAGCGCCATGCGCACGGCGAGGCCGGCCAGCACCGTGCCCATCAGCCAGCGCTGCAGCTTGAGCCAGGTCGGTCGCTCGCCGAGAAACAGCGCGATCGACCCGGCGCCGAGCGCGATCAGCCCGTTGACGCCGACGCTGATGATCGTCTGCGTCGATCCGAGCACCAGCGACTGCGTCAGCACGCTGCCCGCCGTGGGATCGATGAATTGCGGCAGCAGCGCCAGGTACAGCATCGCGATCTTTGGATTGAGCAGATTGGTGACGAAGCCCATGACGAATAATTTGCGTGGGCTGTCGATGGCGAGTTTCTTGACCTGGAACGGCGAGCGGCCGTTCGGCTTCAGCGCCTGCCAGGCCAGCCACAGCAGATAGGCCGCGCCGGCGAGCCTCAGCGCGTCATAGGCATAGGGCACCGCGAACAGTAGCGCGGTGATGCCGAAGGCCGCGCACAGCATGTAGAAAATGAAGCCCAGCGCCACGCCGCCGAGCGACACCATGCCGGCCGCAGGCCCCTGCGTGATCGAGCGCGAGATCAGATAGATCATGTTCGGTCCCGGCGTCAGCACCATGCCGAGCGAGACGAGGGCAAAACCGAGCAGGGATGTGAGATGGGGCATGGGACCATTCGCTGGCTGGGAATGGTCGTTGTTTAGCCCATCGGATGGCGTCGAACCATTTCAGATTCGGTATCGCAGATAGTCGAAATCGTTTGTGACTCTCACTGGGCTGGTAAGCGGATGTGCCCACAGGTGTCATGGCCGGGCTTGACCCGGCCATCCATCGTCCGCGTCAGCGGACTATATCATGCCACAAGTCGCGCCAATCCGGATTCATCGACCGGATCAGATCGATTTTCCACTCACGCGACCAGTGCTTGATGTTCTTCTCGCGCTGGATCGCGATGGTGATCGAATCGTGCTGCTCGAAATAGACAAGGCGCGTGACGTCGTACTTTTTCGTAAAGCCTGGCACCAGTTTTTCACGGTGTTCGTAGATGCGGCGAATGAGATCATTGGTCACGCCCACATAGAGCGTTCCACCCGGCTTGCTTGCCAGAATGTAGACCCAATAACTCATGCGAAGATGATGGATTGCCGGGTCAAGCCCGGCAATGACAATTTTTATGTGGTAGCCGGTCGTAAACTACACGAGCCGCTGCATCTCACATCCGGCGTTAATGCGCCTCTTCCCAATTATCCGCTGCGCGGGCGTCGACGTGCAGCGGCACCGACAGCAGCACCGCCGGGAACGGTGCGTCCTGCATGGTGTGCTGCACGATCGGCAGCGTCGCCGCGACTTCGTCGTCGGGCACCTCGAAGATCAGTTCGTCATGCACCTGCAGCAGCATCTTGGCTGAGAGCTTCTTCTCCGCCAGCGCGTCCTCCATCCGCGTCATGGCGCGGCGGATGATGTCGGCGGCGGTGCCCTGCAGGCGGGCATTGATCGCGGCGCGTTCGTTGAAGGCGCGGATCGAGGCGTTCGAGGCCTTGATGTCCGGGTAATGACATTTACGCCCGAACAAGGTCTGCACATAGCCGTGCTCCCGGCAGAAGTCGCGCGTCTGGTCCATATAGGCGCGGATACCGGGAAAACGTTCGAAGTACTTCTTGATATAGGCGCCGGCTTCCTCGCGGGGGATGCTGAGCTGGTTGGCGAGGCCGAAGGCCGAAATGCCGTAGATGATGCCGAAATTGATCGCCTTGGCGCGGCGGCGGATTTCCGCCGGCATGTCCTTGACCGGCACGCCGAACATTTCCGAAGCCGTCATGGCGTGAATGTCGAGGCCGTCCTGGAAGGCCTGTTTCAGCACAGGGATATCGGCGATCTCTGCCAGCAGTCGCAATTCGATCTGCGAGTAGTCGGCCGACACCAGCTTGTGTCCATCAGCGGCGATGAAGGCGCGCCTGATCTTGCGACCGTCCTCGGTACGAACAGGAATGTTCTGCAAATTCGGTTCGTTGGACGAGAGGCGTCCCGTCGTCGTCGCCGCCAGCGCATAGGTCGTGTGGACGCGGTGGGTCTGCGGATGCACGTAATTCGGCAGCGCGTCGGTATAGGTCGAACGTAGTTTCGATACCTGACGCCAGTCGAGTATCCTGCGCGGGAATTCGTGGCCTTGTTCGGCGAGGTCATCGAGCACCTGCGCCGAGGTCGACCACGCGCCGGTCTTGGTCTTGCTGCCGCCCGGCAGACCCATCTTGCCGAACAGGATATCGCCCAATTGCTTGGGACTGCCGATATTGACCTCTTCGCCGGCAATCTCGCGGATTTCGGCTTCGATGCGCGCAGCGGTCTGCGCGAAGTCGGCCGAGAGTTTTGACAGCACCTGACGGTCGATGGAAATGCCGCGGCGCTCCATACGGGCGAGCACGGAGATCAGCGGCCGCTCCAGCGTCTCATAGACGGTGGTCATGCGCTCGGCCGCAAGGCGCGGCTTCAGCACATTCCACAGCCGCAGCAGCACGTCGGCGTCTTCGGCGGCATAGGCCGTGGCGCGGTCGATCTTGACCTGCTCGAACGTCAGCTTGCCCTTACCGGAGCCGATCAGTTCGCCAAAGGTCAACATGGCATGGCCGAGCCAGATCTCGGCGAGCGCATCGAGGCCATGGGCGTTGCGCCCGGCATCGAGCGCATAGGACATCAGTTGCACGTCGTCATGGTTGCGCAGCGTGATGCCGTGCTGTGCGAGCAGCACCGCGGTGAACTTGATGTTGAAGCCGATCTTCAGCAGGCCCGCGGATTCCAGCACCGGTTTCAGCGCAGCAAGCGCATCGGCGGCCTTGATCTGGTCGGGCTCGAAATCGGCGGCGAACAGGCCTGCGCCGTCGCCGGACTGGCGATGGGCCAGCGGCACATAGCAGGCATCATTCGGACCGAGCGACAGCGCGATGCCGACCATATCGGCCTGCATCGGATCGATCGACGACGCCTTGCATTCGAATGCGACGTGACCGGTATCGAGGATGCGCGCGATCCATAGCTCGAGCTCTTTCAGGGAGCGTACAGGCTGATAGGTCTCGCGCTTCACTGGCATCTTGCGCGCGGCTTCGGCGCGGGCCTTGGCCAGCGAGATCGGGGTGAGGGCAGGGCGGTCGCTGTGAACAGCCGCTTCGATATGAGCGCTGCTGCTTGACGGACGCGAGGGACTCCCTCCCCACTTGCGGGGGAGGGTTGGGGAGGGGGGTGAGCCAAACAGATCGCCCTCGCTTGTGGACCCCCCACCCCGGCCCTCCCCCGCAAGGGGGGAGGGGGCAGAGGCCGCGCTGCTTTTCGTTGTGCTGTCGGCATCCACATCTGCCGGATCGATCTCGGCATATTCAGCGACACGGCGCGTCAGTGTCGAGAATTCCATCGCCTTCAGGAACGCGATCAGCTTGCGCGCGTCGGGCTCGTGCACTGCGAGGTCATCGAGCGGCACGTCGAGGGCGACCTTGTCGTCGAGCAGGACGAGCTGCCGCGAAATGCGTGCCTTTTCGGCGTGCTCGATCAGCGATTCCCGCCGCTTCGGCTGCTTGATCTCGCCAGCGCGGTTCAGCAGCGTTTCAAGATCGCCATATTCGGTGATCAGTTGCGCAGCGGTCTTGATGCCGATGCCGGGGACACCCGGCACGTTGTCGACGCTGTCGCCGGCCAGCGCCTGCACTTCGACGACCTTGTTCGGCGGCACACCGAATTTCTCAATCACCTCGGCAATGCCGAGGCGACGATCCTTCATGGTGTCGTACATGGTGACTTGCTCGGTCACGAGCTGCATCAGATCCTTGTCCGACGACACGATGGTGGCGGTCGCGCCGCGTTCACCGGCTTCGCGGACATAGGTTGCGATCAGGTCATCGGCCTCGAAACCACCTTGTTCGATGCTCGGCAGGTCGAAGGCGCGCACGGCGTCGCGGATCAGCGCGAATTGCGGGATCAGGTCGTCCGGCGCCGGTGGCCGGTGTGCTTTGTATTCGGGATACAGCTTGTTGCGGAAGGTCACTTCCGACTTGTCGAAGATGATCGCCAGATGCGTCGGCCGGTTGTCCGGCGGCATGTCGCGGATCAGCTTCCACAGCATGTTGCAGAAGCCCAGCACCGCATTGACCTGCAGCCCGTCGGATTTGCGGTTCAGCGGCGGCAGTGCGTGATAGGCGCGGAAAATATAGGACGAGCCGTCGACCAGAAAGACATGGTCGCCCTTCGCGAGGGCCTTGACGGTGGCGGGCTTGGCGGCGGCTGTTTCTGAGGTTTTCGGCATGGCCGCAACTTAAGGATTTTCGCCGGAAATGACAGTCTGTCAGCCAGTCATCCCGCCGGTTTTTGTGATGCCGCCCGGCTTGCGCCGCGCCCTGTTCCATGTGCCCTTGCGCCGGTCATTGCCAATCGAAGGACCATTCATGCCCGAGCTCGCCGAACTGATGGACAAGTTGAAGGGCGTGGAGGCCGAGATCGAGGCCGAGCTGACCCGCCGGCGGGAAGAGCTGCGCTTCCGTTTCGAGCGGCGCAAGATTGTCTTCGAGCAGGATATCGAGAAGCTGCAGCGCGCCATCAAGGTGGGCGCGTCAAAATACTTCTTCAACGCTAACCCGCTGATCGTGTTGTCCGCTCCCGTGATCTATTCACTGATCATCCCCTTCGTACTGATCGATCTCTGGGTGATGGCCTATCAGGCGGTGTGCTTTCCGATTTATGGCATCCCCAAGGTGCGGCGGCGCGACTATCTGGTGTTCGACCGGCATCACCTTGCCTATCTCAACATCATCGAGAAGGTGAACTGCGCCTATTGCTCATACTGTAACGGCGTGGCCGCCTTCGTGCGCGAGGTTGCCGCGCGCACCGAGGTTTATTGGTGTCCGATCAAGCATGCGCGCCGCGTGCTCGGCCCGCATCCGCATTATGTCGGATTTGCAGATTTCGGCGATGCGGAAGGTTTCCGCGCCAAAATTGAGGGCATGAAGGACGGCGTGAAGCTCGATGACGGAAGGTCGCCGACGGCGGTGTAAGTTCTACTCCGCCGCCTGCAGCGTTGCGCTTTTCTTCTTCGGCGCAATCCAGAACGCTGCCGGGCGCTCGAACAGGAAGTTCGCACGGACCATCAGCGCGAGCCTCCAGATCACCAGCGCGCCGATGACGCCGCAGAGTGTCACCAGCAGCGAGATCGTGCCGATGTCGAACGGGCTGAATTTCAGCAACAGCGCGCGGGATGTCGCCATCGGCAGGAAGAAGGCGAGATAGATCACGATGGAATGCTCACCGAAGAAGCGGATGAAGCCGAGCCACTGCATCTTCGCCAGCAGCGTGCCCATCACGATGATCGCGACCGCGCCGGCAAAGCCGAGCATCAGCGAGATCACTGGCCATTCGCTGCAGCCGTCATAGACGAGAGCGGCATTGACCAGCGCCCAGGCCGCAAGGCCGACCAGCGCCATCACTGGTTTGGCCCGTGCGCGATCGGACAGCGCGAAGACCTGCGTCGCGAACAGGTAGCCCGAATAGAAATAGACGAAGCGCGCGCAGAACTCGTCGATCATCGTCCAACCGGTGGCGATATGCGCCATCTCCAGCGCGGCGGCGATGCCCCAGATCAGTAGCGGCGGCACGCGCCGCGCCAGCTTGGTGACGATGAAGAACACCGGCAGCATATAGATGAACCACAGCGTGCCGAACGGCTCGATATAGGAGATCAGATAGAGATTGGCGACATAGGCCCAGCCGTGTTCGGCAGCAAAGCCGGGCGCCTTGAAGCCGAACTGGATGGTCACCCAGAGTACGTAGAAATACAGGAAGTGGACGACCTTGCGGTCGAGATAGGTCCGCCAGTCGCGGTCGATGACGACAGCCAGAAATAGCCCGGAGATCAGGAAGAAGTCCGGCATCCGGAACGGTTTGGCAAAGGCCACCAGCAGATGCATGTAGCCGGTCTGGCCGGCGGCCAGTTCGACGCCCAGCACCGAATGCATCATCACCACCATGATGATGCAGATGCCCTTGGCGTAATCGACCCAGTCGATTCGCTCTGTCCCTGACAGCGCCGCGCGATCGGCGACGGCGAAGGTGCCACTGGTGGTCATCGGTATCCCCTGTTCGGCGCTTCTTTTGGCGGGATCATGAGACGAGATCGGTTTCAATTGCCTTTCTCTGAACCCCAAATATGCCCCGCAAATGGTCGCGGCAGGGCGAGTTTGGCGGGGTGGTTAACGCGCGTTAAGGAGTGGGGGAATGGGACGCAACGTCCTCTCCACTGTCATCGCCGGGCCTGACCCGGCGATCCATCTTCTCGCGAAGCAAGATGGATACGCGGGTCAAGCCCGCGTATGACACCTGAGATTGGTATGTCCCCCGAGAACATCGCGAAGATGACGATTTGACCCGAACCTTCGATGCATCCCTGCCCATCGATGCTGTGCTCGACGACCTGTCAGGCGCGCTGGAGGCCGGCAACGCCGCGGTACTGGTGGCGCCGCCGGGCGCCGGCAAGACCACGCGCGTGCCGCTGGCGCTACTCGATGCGCCGTGGCTGAAGGGCAGGAAGATCATCATGCTGGAGCCGCGGCGCATTGCAGCCCGCGCCAGCGCCGAGCGGATGGCGAAAACGCTGGGCGAGCGCGTCGGCGAGACCGTCGGCTATCGCGTCCGCTTCGGCTCCAAGATCTCGCGCAACACCCGGATCGAAGTGGTCACCGAAGGGATTTTCTCGCGGCAGATCCTCGATGATCCCGAGCTGAGGAATATCGGCGCCGTGCTGTTCGACGAATTTCACGAGCGCTCGCTCGATGCCGATATGGGCCTCGCGCTGGCGCGCGATGCGCAGACCGGATTGCGCGAGGATCTGCGTATCCTGGTGATGTCGGCGACCATCGACGGCGCGCGCATCGCGAAGCTGCTTGGCGACGCGCCGGTCATCGCCAGCGAGGGGCGCGCTTATCCCGTGGAGACACGCTATCTCGGCCGCAAGCCAGATATCCAGCTCGAGCGGCAGATGGCCGACGCCATCGCGACCGCCTTGCGTGCCGATCCCGGCTCGGTGTTGGCGTTCCTGCCGGGCGCTGCAGAGATCCGCCGCACGCAGAATTTTCTCGCCGAGCGCGTACAGGATGCATCCATCGAGATCGTCCCTTTATTCGGTGCACTCGATGCCGGCGTGCAGGACCGTGCCATCCAGCCCGCGCCCAAGGGGCAGCGCAAGGTGGTGCTGGCGACCTCGATTGCCGAGACCTCGCTGACCATCGAAGGCGTGCGCATCGTGGTGGATTCCGGCGTCGCGCGCGTGCCGCGCTATGAGCCGGACATCGGACTGACGCGGCTGGAGACCGTGCGGGCCTCGCGCGCTGCGGTCGATCAGCGCCGCGGCCGCGCCGGTCGTACCGAGCCCGGCATCTGTTATCGGCTCTGGGACGAGCCGCAGACCGCCTCATTGCCGGCTTACACACAGCCGGAAATTCTCAGCGCGGATCTGTCCACGCTGGTGCTCGATCTCGCGCAATGGGGCGTCAGCAATCCCGCGCAACTGACCTTCCTTGATCCGCCGCCGGCGCCGGCGCTGAAGGAAGCACGCGGCCTGCTCGGCGAACTCGGCGCGCTGGATGGTGACGGCCGTATTACCGAGGAAGGCCATGCGCTGCGCGCGCTGGCGCTGCCGCCGCGGCTGGCGCGCATGATCGTGGATTCGGCGCGCTTCGGCTATGGCGAGGAGGCTGCCGAGATCGCTGCCATCCTTACCGAGCGCGGGCTTGGTGGCGACAGCGTCGATCTCGATGTCAGACTCGATCTGTTCCGCCGTGATCGTTCGCAGCGCGCCGGTAGCGCCCGGCAGCTCGCAGAGCGCTGGGCGGGGCAGGTCGAAGGCAACGAGCGGGGCGCTTCTGCTCCCTCCCCCCTTGCGGGGGAGGGGCGGGGAGGGGGGTCCACAAGTGAGGTCGGAGCGTGGGGCACCCCCATCCCCGACCCTTCCCCGCAAGGGGGAAGGGGGCTCGACCGCCGCAGCCCAACCTCGGATACGCTGACCACCGGCACCATGCTCGGCTTTGCATTCCCGGATCGCGTGGCCAAGAACCGCGGGAATGGCAGTTTCGTGCTGGCTAATGGCCGGGGCGCGTCGATCGAACAAAGTGCCGCCCTGGCGCGCGCGCCATATATCGCCGTGGCCGAGCTCACCGGCACCGCCGCCAATGGCCGCATCCTGCTGGCGGCACCGATCACGCAGGCCGATATCGAGGCGCGTTTCGCCGATCAGATCGAGAATACCGACGATGTCAGTTTCGATCGGGCGTCGATGTCGCTGCGTGGGCGCCGCAAGCGTGTGCTGCATGCGATTACGTTGTCGGAAGCGCCGTTCACGCTGAAACCGTCTGAAGACACCGCGCGCGTTTTCGCCGACGGTCTGGTTGCCGCGGGCATCGACCGCTTGCCATGGTCGAAGGCGCTGCAGCAGTGGCGGGGGCGCGTGATGTTCTTGCGCGCGTCGGAAGGCGACGCGTGGCCCGATCTGTCCGACACTGCGCTCGCCGCGACGCGCGAGAGCTGGCTGATGCCGGCGCTGTTCGACAAGATCTCGCTGAAGGATTTCTCGGCCGGCGATCTGTCCGACGCCGTGATGGGCTTGTTGCCCTGGGATCTGCGGGCGCGGCTCGACAAGGAAGCGCCGACGCATTTCGAGGCGCCGACGGGGACGGTACTGGCGATTGATTATGAAGCCGAGCAGGGGCCGACCATTGCCGTCCGTCTGCAGGAATTGTTCGGGCTGAACACCCATCCCTCGGTCGCCAAGGGCAAGGTGCCGCTGGTGCTGGAATTGCTGTCGCCGGCGCAGCGCCCGGTGCAGGTGACGCGCGATCTGCCGGGCTTCTGGCGGGGCAGCTACCTCGACGTGCGCTCTGACCTGCGCGGCCGCTATCCGCGCCATCCCTGGCCGGAAGATCCCGCCAATGCGCTGCCGACGCGCCGCGTGAAGCCGCGCGGGACGTGATCATCAGGCAAAGTGCTGCTCATTAACGCTTCGCTCATCCTTTTCGCGAAAATAGCAGTCTGTGAGACCGTCCTGAACGGACGGTGGTGAGCCCGTGTGATGAACTCGCGGTTCCCCTGATTGCGTTCAGTGAGGTTGCGTATGCGTAGTATCATGTTCTTCGCGGCGATCCTGATCGGTCTGGGCACCGTGATGGCGCAGATGGCCGACAAGATGACGGCGACGACGCCGGCCATGGCGAAGGCGTCATCCCCCGAACCCACCACACAGGGCAATGCAAAGGCCGGTGTCCGCAGCCTATCGATTGCGCGCGATGCGCGCGGTCACTTCCAGACTGAGGGGAGCATCGAGGGCCAGCGCATCGGCTTCATGGTCGATACTGGCGCGTCCGTCATCGCATTGAATGAAAAGTCGGCGGCACGATTTGGTTTGCGTCCGTCGCGTGCCGATTATAACGCCACGGTGACAACGGCGAACGGAACGCTGAAGGCTGCGCGCACGCGAATCGCTGTCGTGCAGGTCGGTGAGCTGACCGTGCGTGATGTCGATGCGATGGTGCTGCCCGATGAGGCACTGTCCGAGAATCTGCTCGGCCTGTCGTTTCTCTCGAAGTTGAAACGCTTCGAATATGCAAATGGCCGGATGGTACTCGAACAGTAGTACCTCATATCCCCCACGCATTCACGCCGCAGCCCAATTCTAAACAAACTCGCATTCTTGAATGCCCGTGCGCCTTCCCACAGGCGTGCGCAAAGGCTAAGCCTGCGCATTCAAGATTGATCCCAATTGATGCGAGGTCCTGCGATGTTTCCGAAGCCGAAGCCCTTGCTCGTGCCGAATACCTACGCCTACGAATCCGAGCCGATGGTAAAGGCCACGGGTTTTCGCGAATATGACGCGCGCTGGCTGTTCGGCAAGGAAATCAACCTGATGGGCATTCAGGCGCTGGGCATGGGGCTCGGTGCGCTGATTGCAGAACTCGGCCAGAAACAGGAAATCGTCACCGGACACGATTTCCGCGGCTACTCCGCCTCGATCAAATATGCGCTGATGACGGGCCTGATGGCCGCCGGCTGCAAGGTCCATGATATTGGCCTCGCGGTAACGCCGATGGCCTATTTCGCGCAGTTCGATCTCGATGTGCCCTGTGTCGCCATGGTGACGGCCTCGCACAACGACAATGGCTGGACCGGCGTGAAGATGGGCGCCAGCAAGCCACTGACCTTCGGTCCGGACGAGATGACCCGGCTGAAGGAAATCGTGCTCAATGCCGAGTTCAAGAACAAGGCTGGCGGCTCCTATCAATTCCACGAAAACTATCCGGCGCGCTATATCGCCGATCTCACCAATCGTCCGAAGCTGAAGCGCAAGCTGAAGGTTGTCGTGGCCTGCGGGAACGGCACTGCCGGCGCTTTCGCACCGCAGGTGATGGAAGCGATCGGCTGCGAGGTGATTCCGCTCGATACCGAGCTCGATCACACCTTCCCGAAATACAATCCGAACCCGGAAGACATGGAGATGCTGCACGCGATCCGCGATGCGGTGCTCGAACACAAGGCCGATGTCGGTCTTGGTTTCGACGGTGATGGCGATCGCTGCGGCGTCGTCGACAACACCGGCGAGGAAATCTTTGCCGACAAGGTCGGCGTGATGCTCGCCCGCGATATGTCCGCGGTTCACAAGGATGCGACTTTCGTGGTCGACGTGAAATCGACTGGTCTGTTCGTGACGGATCCGGTGCTGCAGAAGCAGAATGCCAAGACGACCTATTGGAAGACCGGCCACTCCTACATGAAGCGCCGCACCAATGAGCTGAAGGCGCTCGCTGGCTTCGAGAAGTCCGGTCACTTCTTCTTCAATGCGCCGGTGGGGCGCGGCTATGACGACGGCCTCGTCTCGGCGATTGCGATCTGCGAAATGATGGACCGCGCGCCCGGCAAGACCATGGCCGATCTCAAGGACGCGCTGCCGAAGACCTGGTCGTCGCCGACCATGTCGCCGCATTGTGCCGACGAGACCAAATACGGCGTCGTCGCTGCGGTGGTGAAGCATTTCGAGGATGCGCAGAAGAAGGGCGCCAAGGTCGCCGGACAATCGATCCGCGATCTCGTCACGGTCAACGGCGTGCGCGTCACCTGTGAGGACGGCAGCTGGGGTCTGGTGCGCGCATCATCGAACAAGCCGGAACTGGTGGTCGTGGTCGAAAGCCCGGTCTCCGAAGCGCGTATGCACGACATGTTCGAAGCCATGAATGTGGTGCTGCGGACGCATCCGGAAGTCGGCGCGTATAACCAGACGATTTGATTTCTGCTGTCGTCGCCCGGCCAAGCCGGGCGACGACAGTTGGTGGAAAATCGTGCGAGTTACGTTCTGGCTGCCTGATCCGCCGCAATCATCTCCGACATCTCCCTTGCCGCTTGCGTCACATAGCGCTCCTTGTGGCGCAGCTGGACGAAGCGCCGTGTCGGCAGCGAGGCTTTGATGGCGATGAGATCACCGTTGCCGATCAGGGCGGTGGCGACCAGCCGGGACATAATGCTCGCACCAGCGCCGGCCACGACGGCCGCGCAGACGGCTTCGTTCGACGGCAGCTCCATGGCGATACGGATGTCATCGGGCGCGATTCCTGATTGGTCCAGTACCGATTGCGCAATGGCGCGCGTGCCGGAACCGGCTTCACGCAGCACCCAGTTCGTCTCGGCGAACTGACCCGGCACGACGGTGTGTTGCTTCGCCCATGGATGCGATCGGCCGACCACCAGCACAAGTTCGTCGTCGCCCACGGGCTGGGTCGCGAGTGCCGGATGGTCAACCGCGCCTTCAACGATGCCGAGATCGACTTCGCCGTCGCGCACCCAATCGGCCACCTGTTCGGTATTTCCGATGCGGAGGCTGAGGTCGATGCCGGGGAAGCGCTGGCGATAGTGCGCCATGACAGGCGGCAGAAAGTAGTTGCCGACGGTCTGGCTCGCGGCCAGCGCAAGGGAGCCGCGCGTCATGCCGGCCATATCGGTGAGGACGGTCGTCGCGGCGGCAGCGCGTGCCAGCACGGCCCGGGCTTCGATCAGAAAGGCGCGGCCAATCTCGGTCAATTCGATGCGGCGGCCGACGCGGTGAAACAGCTGCGTCGCATAGCGCGCTTCCAGCGCCGCAATGGCGGCGCTGGTGGCAGATTGGGTAAGATGCAGACTCTCGGCAGCCCGCGTCATGTGCTCGTGTTCGGCGACGGCGACGAAGATCCGGAGCTGTTCGAGCGTCATGGCATCTCCATCATGTAGTCAGTTTCACCAGCATGAGGCTGAAGCCGGCAATGAACAGGAAGGCTGCGGCGCCGAGCAGCAGCGGGCGCAGGCCCTTGGCGCGCAGCTTCTGGATATTGGTTTCCAGCCCCATTGCGGCGAGCGCCATGGTCAGCAGGAAGGTCGTAATCGGAATGATCAGGCTCATAGCTGCATGCGGCACGTCAACGAGGCTATTCAGGATCACCATCGCCACGAAGCCGAAGGCGAACCACGGCATCGGCACCTTGGTGCTGCCGGATTCCGCGCCCATGGCACGTGCGCGCCGTGTCGCCAGCAGGCCAAGTGCGATCACCACCGGTGCCAGCATCATCACGCGCGCGAGTTTCGCGACGGTGCCGAATTCGCCGGCCTCACGGCTCTGCTGGAAGGCGGCCGCGACCACCTGCGCGATCTCGTGGATCGATGCGCCAGCCCAAAGCCCGAAATGATGTGGGTCGAGCTCCAGCACGCTACCGAGTAGCGGATAGACGAACATGGCGATCGAGCCAAAGATGGTGACGCAGGCGACCGCGTAGGCGACATCCTCATCGGGCGCGCGGGTCACGGTGTTGGTTGCGATCACGGCGGACGCTCCGCAAATCGATGTGCCGGCGGCGATCAGTTCGACCAGTCTGCGGTCGATACCCATCGCGCGGCCAAGCCATGTGGTGAAGATGAAGGTTGCAACGAGCGTCGCCGCGATCACCGCGAAGCCGATGCCGCCAACCTCCAGCAATTGCGCCGCGGTGAGTTGCAGGCCGAGCAGGATGATGGCGAAGCGCAGGATGCTGCGCATGGAGAAACTGATGCCGGCTTTGGCCGCAGCCGGCGCGCCGGATGTGTTCTGGATCGCGATACCGATGCCGATGGCCAGGATCATCGGACTGGCGAGGCCGATATAGGGGATTTCACGCAAGGCGAGTGCAGTGCCGGCGATGGCGCCGGTGAGCGCCAATCCGGGAAGAAGCGGGAGGTTGCGAGCAGCAAGCGGGCTGGTGCGGTTCGCATCTTGGGCAAGAACGGTCATGGGCCAAACTCCGGTTTGGCCACATCCTCATGCCGTTTGATCAATAAATCTAATTGATCATTATTGTTGATTCAATCGAAGTATATGATTGATCTGTTTCGGCGTCGTCGCCCGGTCCGACAGGGCGACGACAGCGCGGTATTTCTCAAGCAGCCGGCATCGGTGGCACCGGCAGTGCCGTGACCGACTTGATCTTCTCCATGGCGAAGCGGGAGGTGACGTTCTTCAAGGCCACGGCACTGATCAGCTTCTTGTAGAAGATGTCGTAGCTCTGCATGTCGGCCACGACCACGCGCAGCATGTAGTCGACGTCGCCGGCCATCCGGTAGAATTCCATGACTTCGGGCATGGCGCTGACGGCATCGGCGAATTTCTTCAGCCAGGCGTCGGAATGGTCGCCGCTCTCCACCGAGACAAACACCGAGATACCCAGGCCAATCTTGTTTTGATCGACCAGCGCCACCCGGCGGAGGATTACGCCATCGGCTTCGAGGCGCTGGATGCGCTTCCAGCACGGTGTCGACGAAAGCCCCACGCGGTCGCCGATCTCGGCCACCGACAGCGAGGCGTCTTCCTGCAGGACGGTCAGGATCTTGCGATCGATCGCATCGAGGCGGCGGGTGGATTCAAGGGGCTGGTCGGCGACATCGGTCATGGGAAGAACTTTGTTCTAATTATGGGGTCGAGTAACCTCATATATAGAACATTCTTCCAAGGCAAGCCCTGTACCGCCTCAGCTAAGGGCGCCGACCCGGGATTCCCTCAAAAGCTGTTCGACTTCAGCACGTTGCGGGCAGGCGAAAGCACCGCCATAGCGGGTGCATTTCAGGGCCGCGGCGGCGGAGGCGAAGCGCAGCGCCTCCGGTACCGACTTGCCGCCCGCGAATTCCAGCGCGAAGGCGCCATGGAAAATGTCGCCGGCGCCGAGGGTGTCCACGGTGTGAACGGGGAAGGCCGGGGTTTCCTTGGGATGTCCGTGCTCGTCGAGCCACAGGGTACCGCGCGGGCCGCGGGTGACGGCAAGGAAGGACGAGGTCAGCGTCGCCATCTTCTGCAGCGCCTTGAGATTGTCGGTGATGCCGGCGGTCGATTGCAGCGCATCGTCCGAGAAGATCAGGTGCGAGGAAGCGGTCAGCAGGCCCTCGCGCTGCGACAGCGTGCTGTCGATGTCGACGACGACGGGAATGCCGCGATGACGTGCCTCGATGCACAACTCGGTGGCGAAGCCGGCACAGCGGCTCTCAACCAGAATGGCGTTGCAGTCCTGCAGCAGCAGGTCGTGGTCGGGCAGCTTTACCTTCCAGAGTTCGGGATCGCGGAAGGTGACGATGGTGCGCTCGCCCGAAGGGTCGATCATGACGGCCGAGATCGGCGTCACGAGGCCCGGCATATGCACCAGATGCGCAGAGTCGATGCCTTCCTTGGCAAGATCGTCGAACACAAACTGATCGGCGGTCTCGTTCTTGTCGCCCATCGGGCCGGTCATCGACGCCCGGCCGCCCAGCCGGCTGACGCCAATGGCGGCATTGAGCGCATTGCCGCCGATGATCTGGGCGAAACGTTGGGAGGGGAATTTCTGGCCACGCCCCGGGACGGCTTCGACGGCAAAGGTCAGGTCGCGAACCGGCAGGCCGATACACAATACGTGGACAGGCTTGGCACTCATGAAGGATTCCCCGTGGTCAGGCTTGGTCGGGATGCAGCCAGCGACCGAGCAGATGATGCGCGATGGCGAATGGGTGCGGCCCCGCGAGCCCGTCCGGGTGTTCGCGTTTCCACATCAGCATCGCCTCGTCACGGTCAAACCACCGGGCGTCCTCAAGTTCCATTTTGTCGACGGTAATCTCGTCGCTGATGGCGCGCGCCGAACAGCCGATCATCAGGGATGACGGGTAGGGCCAGGGCTGCGTCATGTAATAGGTGACGTCGGTGCAGCGAATGCCGGCTTCCTCGAAGATCTCGCGCTTCACCGCGTCCTCGATGGTCTCGGCCGCTTCGACGAAGCCGGCGAGGCACGAATACATGCCCGGCGCGAACTGCTTCTGGCGGCCGAGCAGGCATTTGTCGCCCTTCTCCACCAGCATGATGACGACAGGATCGGTACGCGGGAAATGCTCGGTCTTGCAGCTCGGGCAAACGCGCTTCCAGCCGCCTTCGGCCATTGAGGACTTGGCGCCGCAATTGGCGCAAAACCCGTGGCGCTGATGCCAGGAGACGAGCGACTTGGCCTGTGCAACCGCCGAGAGTTGTTCCGGCGGCACCATGCCCTGCATGGCCATGCCGCGGAGTTCGCTGACGACGACATCGTCGCGGGTCAACAGCTTTTCGACGGCGGGTGCGCCGATGCCCATGCCGAACACCGCATCGCCATCACGTAGGCCCAGAAAGACAGTGCCAGGATTGGCGCCGAATTTCAGCGCCTCGTCGATGGTCAGCAGCGCGCGCTGGGCATCGCCATCCTTCTTCATGACCAGCGAGTCGCGGTAGATCACATAAGCGCGCGAGGAGCTTTTGCCCTCCAGCGCGAACAGTTTCTCGTCGCTGAAGCGCAGATGCGCGGCGCGGTCGAGCGTGTTGGAGACGAAGGCCGGATGGCCGAGCGGAAACAGCTTGCTTGTCATGATGGTCAACCGAGCCAGATCTTGCGGCGGAGTTCTGAGATGAAGCGCTGCACTTCTGCCGCGTCATGGGCGAGCGGCGGCATTACGCCCCAGATCGGCCGCGGCCAGGCGGCATCGGTCTTGCGGCGCGCGATGATATGGACGTGCAACTGCGGCACCATGTTGCCGAGCGCCGCGACATTGAGCTTGTCGCATTTGGTGGTTTCTTTGAGCGCCCGGCCGACGCGGTTGATCTCGGTCATCAACTGGCCCTGCGCGACCTCGTCGAGATCGATGATCTCGGTCGTGTCGGCGCGGCGCGGCACCAGCATCAGCCAGGGGTAGTGCGCGTCCTTCACCACCAGCACGCGGCTGAGGGGGAGGTCGCCGATGTCGATGGTGTCTTGTTGCAGCTGCTCGTGCAGCGACCAGGAGGAGGGAGCGGCCATTCTGACTCTCGATTAAGGCGCACAGCGTCGCAGGAAGCGGCTGCGCAGACAACTCCCGTCATGGCCGGTTTTGCGCGTCTGGACCACGTTTTCTTGCGACTTTCCTGCGCAAAACTTGCGGCGGACTTGCGACACGCGCCGCGCTTGCTTTCCGACCATTTTGGCCCCAAATAAGCACCGGGAGATTGGCGGTGGACGAGCCACTCGCCAATCGGGTCAGGTCCGGAAGGAAGCAGCCCTAACGAGATCCGGATCGGGTCGCTCGTCAGTCTCCTACTTGTTTTATCGAGCAAATTCAGCGTCCTGCACATGGGTCGTTAGCTCGGTGGGCGCCTTGTTCGATGAGTGAGGCAGCATCGAAGGCCGGAACCTGTGTCCCGTTCCGCCTATGATGCGCCAGATGTTCCGCAAGCCGGCTTTACGAGACAACACATTGCGGATTCCTCGATGACCGACGCTGGCACGTCCCCTCCCGATGATCACCAGAGCGGTTTCGATATGGGCGTTGCCCCGGCGCCTGCTGCCGCCACGCCCTATCGCGTGCTCGCGCGTAAATACCGCCCCGGCAGTTTCGACGATCTGATCGGTCAGGAAGCGCTGGTCCGCACCGTCTCCAATGCGTTCGAAACCGGCCGCATTCCGCAGGCCTGGATCCTTACTGGCGTCCGCGGTGTCGGCAAGACCACGACGGCGCGCATTCTCGCGCGCGCACTGAATTATGAATTGGCGGATGGCTCGGTCAAAGGGCCGACCATCCATATGCCAACGCCGGGCATTCACTGCCAGGCGATCATGGAAAGCCGGCATATCGACATTCTCGAGATGGACGCCGCGAGCCATACCGGCGTCGACGATGTCCGCCAGATCAATGACAGCGTGCGCTATGCGCCGTCCAGCGCGCGCTACAAGGTCTACATCATCGATGAAGTCCACATGCTGTCGACCGCCGCCTTCAACGCGTTCCTGAAGACGCTGGAAGAGCCGCCGGAACACGCCAAGTTCGTGTTCGCCACCACCGAAATCCGCAAGGTGCCAGTGACGGTGCTGTCGCGCTGCCAGCGCTTCGACCTGCGCCGCGTCGATGCCGACGTGCTGATGTCGCATCTGTCGAACATCGCGGGCAAAGAGAATGTCGAGGTCGAGCCGGAAGCGCTGGGCATCATCGCCCGCGCCGCCGAAGGCTCGGTGCGCGATTCACTGTCGCTGTTCGATCAGGCGATTGCGCATGCCGCGGGCACGGTCCGCGCCGATGCTGTGCGGCAGATGCTCGGCCTCGCCGATCGCACCCGTGTCATCGACCTGTTCGATTCGCTGGCGCGCGGCGACATCGCCAGTGCATTTAAGGAATTTCGCGAACAATACGACGTCGGCGCTGATCCGATTGTGGTGCTGAGCGATCTTGCCGAATTCGTCAATTTCGTCACCCGCGTGAAGATCGTGCCGGCAACCGCCGACAATGTCGCGTTTGGAGAGACCGAACGTCTGCGCGCGCGCGATTTCGCCTCGAAGCTGTCGATGCGGGTGCTGTCGCGGATGTGGCAGATGCTGCTCAAGGGCATCACCGAGGTGCAGGGCGCGACGCGTCCCGCCGCCGCCGCAGAGATGGTGCTGGTGCGCATCGCTTACGTTGCCGATCTGCCGACGCCGGATGAAGCGATCCGGATGCTCGACCAGAATGGCGGGACGTCGCCGATGATCCCAACGAATGGTGGAGGCCGTGCCGCGCCATCGTCCGCTCCGTCGGCATCTTTGCCGTCAGCGCAGATGCCATCCGCCATGCCGACGATGTCAGCGAGTGCGTCGCGTGGTCCGACCATGCAGCGCGGCGGCGCGGAACCATCGCCGCGGCCGCAAGTCGGCATGGCAGATGCACCGCCCGCAGCGGTGCTGAAGATTTCCACCTTCCCTGAACTCGTCGCACTGGCCGGCGAGAAACGCGACCTGATGGTGCGCGGGGCGCTCGAAGCCGATGTGCGCCTGATCAAGATCGAAGACGGGCGGCTTGAGCTGGCGATGGAGCGCACGGCGTCGCGCACGCTGATCAACGATCTGTCGCGGAAACTCGAACAGTGGACCGGCCGGCGTTGGGCCGTGATCGTGTCCAACGAGCAGGGACAGCCGACGCTGCGCGATCAGCAGCTCGAGCAGAAGAACGAACGCCAGCGCGCGGCGGAAGCCGATCCGCGGGTCAAGGAAGTGCTGGCAAGGTTTCCGCGTGCGAAGGTCGAGGTTCGTGTCATCGCCCCTGAGCCGCCGGACTTCAACGGCAGCGATAGCGACCTGATCAGCGATGACGCGACCGACGGTCTCAACGACGACGATTAATCGAACTGCGAAGGAAAACTCATGGCTGATTTTCTCGGCATGATGAAACAGGCAGCGCAGCTGCAATCGAAGATGAAGGCGATGCAGGACGAGCTCGACCATGTCGAGGTCGAAGGTATCTCCGGCGGTGGCCTCGTGTCCGTGCGGATGACCGCGAAGACCGAAGTGAAGGCCGTGAAGATCGATCCCTCGCTGGTTAAAGCCGACGAAGTCGAGATCCTTGAGGATCTGCTGGTCACAGCGCTCGGTGATGCGCGCCGCAAGGCGGAAGCTGCGATGCAAGAGAAGATGCAGGCGCTGACCGGCGGCCTCGGTCTGCCGCCGGGGATGGGCCTTACCTGAGATGGCATCCACGGCCGGTCCGGAAATCGAGCGCCTGATTCAACTGCTGGCGCGGCTGCCCGGTCTTGGCCCGCGCTCGGCCCGGCGTGCCGCGCTGCATCTGATCAAGAAGCGCGAGGCGCTGATGACGCCGCTGGCCGGTGCCTTGCAGGTGGCGATCGACCGGATTCAGGTCTGCAAGGTCTGCAGCAATATCGATACGCAGAATCCCTGCACGATCTGCACGGACCCGCGCCGCGATCCCTCGACCATCGTGGTGGTCGCCGATGTCGCGGACTTGTGGGCGCTCGAACGCGCCCATGCGACGACGGGCAAATATCATGTATTGGGTGCAACGCTGTCGCCGCTCGACGGCGTCGGCCCGCAGGATCTGACCATCGACGCGCTGGTGTCACGTGCGCATGATTCAGAGGTGAGCGAAATCATCCTGGCGCTGAATGCGACGGTTGATGGGCAGACCACGGCACATTACATCACCGACCTCCTGCAGGAGGCCAATGTGAAGGTGACGCGGCTGGCACATGGCGTGCCGGTTGGTGGTGAACTCGATTATCTCGACGAAGGCACGCTGTCGGCAGCAATGCGACAGCGGACGCTGTTTTAAGACTGGAAGAGCATTGATGACACGATATGACTTGAAGGCTTTGCCGACCTGGGCCGCTGCGATTTGTGCGGCCGGCCTGTTTGCTACGGCCGCCAGCGGCGCGACCGAAACGCCGGCTGCGCCTGCGACGCCGGTGGCACCGAAGACGATGAAGATCGGCGATGTGCTGACCGGGCAGCTCAACGCCATGCGCAGCCGCGATGCCAAGGGCAAGCGCACCAATGTGTATCAAGTGGTCAGCGAGCCGCGTCGGCTGCCGGCGCCTGCAGGGCTGTGCAATCTTGAGACCGGACCTGAGACGTTCGAGATCGTCGTTGCCAATGACGTGCAGGCCACGCAGCTGAAGAAGCTTGTCGGCAAGGAAGTTGCGCTCAAGGTTGCTGAAGTCACCTGCGCCGAGCAGGCCGGGCAGATGAGTGAAGCGCTGGTGACGAAATGGAGCGTGGTGACGAAGCCGAACTGAGTTCGCTTCGGTTAAACCCGCACTGGCCCCAGCATTTCGAAATGCGCGCGGCGCTGCAGCCAGATCAGCAGGATCAGGCTCGGTACCGCGACCACCACGCTGATGACGAAGAACATCGGCCATCCCGTCGCTTGCGCAACGTAACCTGCGCCTGCTGACAGATAGGTCCGCCCCACCGCAGCGAGCGCTGTGAGTAGCGCATATTGAGTGGCGGTGTGCAGCGGGTTTTTGCACAGCGCCGAAAGGTAGGCGACGAAGATCACCGTGCCGATGGCGCTTGTAAAGTTCTCGACCGAGATGGCAAGTGCCAGCGCCCATTGACTGACGCCGACGATGGCGAGCCATGAGAAGGCGAGATTGGACAGTGCCTGTAACACAGCGCCGATCCACAGGCTCGCCGCCAGTGAATAGCGCCGCGCGACAAAACCTCCAGCGAAGCCGCCGATCAGCGTGGCGGCAAGGCCGACGCCTTTGACGATGGCGGCATAGTCGTTGCGGGTGAAGCCGAGATCAATCACGAACGGCGCCGTCATGGTGCCGGAAAATGCGTCGGTGAATTTGAACAGCACCACGAACGCCAGCGCGGGCCAGGCGTCCTTGCGGGCCAGGAATTCGGAGAACGCACCGATCGCTGCCTGCAGCACGCGATTGAAGGCGCTCTCGCCGCGTGTGGCCGCTTCGGCCTGCGCGGATTGCTCGGGCTCGGTGGCCGCAAGCGCTGTGACTGTGCCGATCAGCACCATCGCAGCCATCGCCACATAGCCCCACATCCATGCGGTGGAGCGCGCGATGCCGGTGCTTTCGAAGGCGCTGACCAGAAACAGCACGCCGGCGGTGGAGATCAGCATGCCGATGCGATAGGCCGCGACATAAGACGCCATGCCGGCCGCCTGTTCGCTCTCCGGCAGGCTCTCCACACGAAACGCATCGACAACGATGTCCTGTGTCGACGACATCGCTGCGACCAGTAGCGCGCCGAGGGCGACGAACAGTGGCGAGCGGGCGGGGTCGGTGAGCGCCAGCAGCAGGATCGCGCCGATCAGCAGCAGTTGTGAAAATACCAGCCAGCCGCGGCGGCGGCCGAACTGTCGCGTGAAGAACGGCACATGCAGCGCGTCGACCAGCGGCGCCCAAAGGAACTTCAGCGTGTAGGGCGTGCCGACGAGGGCGAACAACCCGATGGTACCGAGATCGACGCCGGATTCGCGCATCCACACCAGCAGCGTGGAACCGGACAATGCAAGCGGCAGACCCGACGACAGGCCAAGCAGCAGCACGATCAGCACCCGCGGCTGCAGATACACCGCCATGCTCTCGCGCCAGGTGGCACGGGGCTTCAAGGCGAGGGCGGCTTCGGACGAGTCAGGCGCGCTGGTCATGGGGAAGGGTTAGCAGATTCGGGCGAAAGCGGCCTGTGGCTTCGTATCCTTCCCCTCGGTTGTCATCGCCTGGCCTGGCGCGCAATTGCGCGCTAGGACCGGGCGATCCAGTATCCGGCGTTGGTTGTGTTTGGCAGCGTCGTACGAACGTAAGGTCGGTGTATACTGGGTCAACCGGTCAAGCCGGGTGACGACAAGTGAGTTTGGTGCAACGGCAGTGGCGAGTCCTGACGATGCGTGCCTACAACTTTTACGTCTACATTCTCGCCAGCGAGATTGGTGGGACGCTGTATATCGGCGTGACGAACGATCTCATTCGCCGCGTATACGAACACAAAACGAAAGCCGCAGAGGGATTCACGAAGCAATATGGTGTGGATCGCCTCGTTTACTTCGAACACTTCGACAATATCGAATACGCGATGCTTCGTGAGAAGCGGCTCAAGAAGTGGAAGCGGGAATGGAAGATTGCGCTGATCGAGAAGGATAATCCGAACTGGGACGATCTGTATCCGATCATCTGCCGGTGAGGGCGCAATAACTCAGTTGCCTCTCGGCACCACTTTCTCAGTTGTTATCGCCCGGCTTGACCGGGCGATCCAGTATACACTGCCCTTAACGTTGATACTTCATAGCAAACTACAACCGCCGCCGGATACTGGATCGCCCGGTCCAAGCGCGCAATTGCGCGCTCGGCCGGGCGATGACAGTTGGAGTTCTGGAGCTATTCCCCTGCCTGAATCTTGCGCGGCAGTGGCGCGAACATGTCGGGGGCGGCGGTCTTCGCGATGACCGGGGCTACCTCGGCCGCCGGCTCGCTCTTGCTGAAATCCAGTTCCTCGATGCGGCCGGCGCGCTTTTCGATCTTGTCGGCGGAAATCAGTATCTGGCGGACGTCCTCATTGGCTTGTCCGAAATGGGTCTGCAGCTTTATCACGCGATCGCGCAACCGGGTGAGGTCGTCGCCCAAATTCAGCACCTCGGTACGGATCTGGTCGGCGGCGTCGCGCATCCGCGCGTCTTTGAGAATCTGCTGCATCACCTGGATCGCCAGCATCAACAGCGACGGCGACACCAAGACGACGCGGGCGCGATAGGCCTTCTGGATGATGTCATCGAATCCGTCGTGGATTTCCGCATAGACGGATTCCGACGGCACGAACATCAGCGCCGTATCCTGCGTCTCGCCGGCAACCAGATACTTCTCGGCGATGTCGGTGACATGCTTCATCACGTCGGCGCGCAAGCGCTGCGCCGCGTATTTCTTTTCCTCGTCGCTGCGTGCGTCATGCAGCGCCGTGACGGCTTCCAGCGGGAATTTTGCGTCGATGCACAGCGGGCGCTGGTCCGGCAGGAAGATCACGCAATCCGGCCGCTTGCCCGACGACAGCGTGTGCTGGAACGCATAGGCGCCGCTCGGCATGCCGTCCTTGACGATACTTTCCATCCGCGCCTGACCGAAGGCGCCGCGCGACTGCTTGTTGGCGAGCACGTCGCGGAGCGTCGTCACCTGCGAGGTGAGGTCAGTGAGGTTCTTGTGGGCGTTGTCGATGATGCCCAGCCGCTCATGCAGCGCGCTCAGGCTTTCCATCGTGTTGCGTGTGGTCTGTTCCATGGATTGGCCGACGCGATGGGTCACGGAGTCCAGTCGCTCGGACACCGCGCGTGCCATGTCGGCCTGACGGCCTGCCAAGGCCTGGCCCATGGCGTCGACGCGGCCGGTGGCTTCGTTCTGTGCTTTCAGCACTTCGCTGAGGCGTTCTTCCAGTTCGTCGGCGCGGATCGCCTGGGCCATGGCCATGGCGGCGCCGCGGCTACCGGAGCGAGCGATGATGATGGCGATGGTGAGCAGCAAACCCAGCGCCAGAGCACTGAAGCCCATCAATGCCACGCCGGCGGTGACCGGCATGTCGTCGATCATGAAAAGAATCTCGTTCATCCCATCCTTGTAGCCGATTCGGTCGGTTGCGCGAACGAAGAGGGAACATTTATGGTTAATGCAAAATGAATTTTCCTGGTTAACCCAAGCCTAAGAAATGTGGTTAAGCGGACCTTAACCAGCATGGTTAACCGCGCCTCAATTTTCATGGTTAGCGGGGAGTTAACGTCCTTCAAAGTCCAGCTTTTCCAGCGGATTGACCCGGACCGGCGCGCAGATTAAATCGCCGCCATGGCCATTCGTGAAATCATTATCCTGCCCGACAAACAGTTGCGGCTGATCTCCAAACCAGTCGAGAAGGTGACGTCAGAGGTGCGCAAGCTCGCCGACGACATGTTCGAGACGATGTACGACGCACCCGGGATCGGGCTGGCGGCGATCCAGATCGCGGTTCCGCTGCGGCTGATCACCATGGACATCGCCAAGAAGGACGATGAGGAGGACGGCAAGAAGCCGCGCGTCTTCATCAATCCGGAGATCATCTCGGCCTCGGAAGAACTCTCGGTCTATGAGGAAGGCTGTCTGTCGATCCCTGAATATTACGAGGAAGTGGAACGTCCGGCGACGGTGCGGATCCGCTATATGGACCTCGACGGCAAGACCATCGAGGAAGAGGCCAGCGGCCTGTTCGCGACCTGCATTCAGCACGAGATCGACCATCTCAATGGCGTGCTGTTCGTCGATTACCTTTCCAAGCTGAAGCGCGACCGCGTGCTGAAGAAGTTCACCAAGCTCGCCAAGCGCGCGGAGTAGGTTTCTCCGCGCAACGCTGCAACAGATCGGCTCCGACCTATGTCGCTTCGTTTGATCTTCATGGGCACGCCGGATTTCGCGGTGCCGACGCTGCTCGAACTCGTGGCCCATGGCCATGAGATCGTCGCGGTCTATACCCGCGAAGCAAAGCCCGCCGGTCGTGGCATGAAGCTGCAGCCGACGCCCGTGGCGCGCGAGGCGGAACGGCTCGGCATTCCCGTCTTCACGCCGAAAACGCTGCGGACGCCGGAGGCGGAAGTCGAGTTCCGGTCGCATGAGGCCGAGGCTGCGGTCGTCGTCGCCTACGGCATGATCCTGCCGCAGAACATTCTCGATGTGCCGCCCCTAGGTTGCTTCAACCTGCACGGCTCGCTGCTGCCGCGCTGGCGCGGCGCGGCGCCGATCAATCGCGCGATCATGGAAGGCGACGCCGAGAGCGGCGTCATGGTGATGAAGATGGATGTCGGCCTCGACACCGGCGATGTCGCCATGGCCGAGCGCCTGGCGATCACCGATGCGATGACGGCGCTGGACCTGCACGATGCGCTGGCGCCGCTTGGTGCCGACTTGATGGTGCGGGCCATGGGGGCGCTGGAAAGGGGACGGCTGAGCCTGACCCCGCAGAGCGCAGACGGCGTCACTTACGCGGCCAAGATCGACAAAGCGGAGGCCAAGATCGACTGGTCGAAGCCGGCGCGCGACGTGCTTCGGCATTGCCATGGGCTGTCACCGTTTCCCGGCGCGTGGTGCGAAGTGCCGATCGAGGGCGAGGCGGTGCGCGTGAAGGTTCTGCGCTGCGAGCTCGCAAAGGGCGCGGGCGCGCCCGGCGAGATCATCGACGATCAGCTCACCGTCGCCTGCGGCGAGGGCGCGATCCGGATCATCGACCTGCAGCGCGCGGGCAAGCAGCCGATGAAGGCCAGTGAATTTCTGCGTGGCACGCCGTTGAAGCCGCCTCTGCGGGTGGGCTGATGCCGCGCTACAAGATGATCATCGAATATGACGGCGCGCCATTTTCCGGATGGCAGGTGCAGGCCAACGCGACGCTGACCGTACAGGGCGCGCTGGAGCGTGCTGCCGAGGCCATTTGCGGCGAGCCGATCCGCGTCCATGGCGCCGGTCGCACCGATGCCGGCGTCCATGCGCTCGGCCAGGTCGCCCATTGCGACGTGCCGAAAGTGCTGGTGCCGGGTCGCTTTCGCGATGGCATGAATGCCCATCTGCGGCCGCATCCGGTCGGCGTGCTGTCGGCGGATATCGTGCCGGATGATTTCGAGGCGCGGTTCTCGGCCATCAAACGCCACTATGTCTATCGCATCACCAATCGTCGCGCGAACCTCGCCGTCGATGCCGGCCGGGTCTGGCGCGTGCCGCGCCCGCTCAATGTCGCTGCCATGAGCGAGGCTGCGAAGCGTTTGCTCGGTCGACACGACTTCACGACCTTTCGCGATACCGAATGCCAGGCCAAGTCGCCGATCCGCACGCTCGATCAGCTCGATGTGGTGCAGAACGGTGAGGCGATCACCATCACGACCTCCGCACGCTCGTTCCTGCACAGCCAGGTGCGCTCGATGGTTGGCTCACTGGTCTGGGTCGGCAACGGCCGCTGGACGCCGGACGATCTGGCTGCGGCGCTTGCCGCGAAGGACCGCAGCGCCTGCGGCATCGTGGCGCCGCCGGATGGGCTGTATCTGGTAAAGGTCGACTACTAGACCTTCACGCCCTTCATCGCGTCCCAGAACAGATCCTGTCCATTCGCGACATTCGCCGTCCAATGCTCATGCGCAAAATCATTGGCGTCGTCGGTGATGAACTTGAAGGCGCGCCAGGGAATGCCGTGGCGCAGGCAGACCTGCGCGATGGCAAACAGTTCCATATCGACGATATCGACATTGTTCGTCACCAGCCAAGGATCGGTGGAAGTGACGAAACTGTCACCACTGCCACAGATCACGCCGCGCTGGCCCGAGACCAGGCGGTCGAGATCGGGCGCAAAGGGCGTACGGCCGCGCGGCGCCAACGGCTCGGCATTCATGTCGCGCTGGATCACGTCGCTGACCTCGACGAGGCCGTTGAGTTTGGTGTTTAGCTTGCCGGCGGTGCCGTAGTTCACGACGAGCTTGGGCTGCATGGCCTGCACCGCCTGAAGTGTTGCGATCGTGGTGTTGATCTTGCCGACGCCGGTGAAAATCACCTCGATCTCGGCAGGCGCGCGTGATTTGTCGAGCTCGCTTTCGAGCGCGGTGAGGACGAGAATCTTGCCGTTCATGCGAAATACCGATCCAGCACGCCGCGATAGATTTGGGTGAGCTTCTCCAGATCGGCAACCTTCGTGTGTTCGTCGATCTGATGCATAGTCTGCCCGACCAAGCCGAATTCAATCACCGGGCAGTAGTTCTTGATGAAGCGCGCATCCGAGGTTCCGCCGCCCGTGTTGAGATCCGGTGTACGGCCGGTGACATCCTTGATCGCAGCGACGACCGTATCGGTAAACGCGCCCGGCTTTGTGACGAAGCTATCCGAATTGCTCGGCTCCCAAATCACATGAGCGCGAATGCGATTGCCCGCGGCAGTTGCGACGCGTGCATCGATCAGGTCGCGCAATGACGCCTGCGTGTGGTGGTTGTTGAAGCGGATATTGAACTTCGCCCGCGCTTGCGCGGGGATGACGTTGGTCGCCTTGTTGCCGACATCCACCGAGGTGAATTCGAGATTGGACGGCTGAAACTGCGCATTGCCCTGATCGAGCGGATCGCTGCTCAGCGCTGTGATCAGCGCGGCGATGTCGGGCACCGGATTCGACGCCCGATGCGGATAGGCGACATGGCCCTGCACGCCATCGACGACCAGCGTGCCTGATTGCGACCCGCGGCGTCCGATCTTGATGGTGTCGCCCATCTCCTCGACATTCGAGGGCTCGCCGACGATGCAATGATCGAACTTTTCGCCACGCTCGGCCGCCCATTGGAGCAGCTTCACGGTGCCATTGACGGCAATGCCTTCTTCGTCGCCGGTGATCAGGAAGGAGATCGAACCGCCGCCGTCCTTTTGCGGCTTGCCGTCATTCGCCGCCAGATAGTCCAGCACGGCGGCGACTGACGCGGCGATGCCACCCTTCATGTCCACCGCGCCGCGGCCGTAGAGCAGGCCGTTCGTCACGTCGCCGGAGAAAGCGCCATGGGTCCACGCCGCTTCATCACCGGGCGGCACCACGTCGGTATGGCCAGCAAAACAGATATGCGGCGCGGAAGTCCCGATACGGGCATAGAGGTTTTCGATGTCGGCGCTGCCTTCCTCGCTGAAGGTGACGCGATGGACTTCGAAGCCGGCCGACGTCAGCAGGCTCTCGAGCACGCCGAGGGCGCCGGCGTCAGCAGGAGTGACTGAGGGGCAGCGGAGAAGATCTTGAGCGATGGAGAGAGCGTCGGTGGACATCAGACCCTTGGTGCAGTGGCAAGCGCGGCAAGCGGATCGGGACCGTATTCGTTCGGCCCGGCGGTGCCGCGCAGGAAGCCCAGTTCGACGATGGCCCAGATGGTCACGGCGAAGCTGGCGATATGAAAGACGAAGCTGGTGCTCGCGCTGCTGGTGCTGCCGATGCCGCTGAGGACGCTCGGCCCAAGCCAGAACACCAGGATCCACCAGCCGCTCTTCTCGCGGTCGTGCAGCCGCTTGATGCCGGTGGCGATGCCGGACCAGGTGCCGGCGACGATCAGGACGATAGCGGCCAGCCACAGCAGCAACGCGCCGCCGACCATGCTGAACAGCCGGTCGGTGTCGAATCCGCCGAGCCACATCACGGTAGCAGCCACGAAGGCGATCCAGGCCACTATGTAGATGAGGATCGCGAGCCAGTATTTGCCGCGGTTGATCCGTCCCTTGAAGCTGAAAAGCAGCGTGGTCCAGTCCATGGCAGCCCTCAATTCAACGGATCGGTCCGGTTTGCACGATGCTACGCGCAAACCGGACGAAACGACAAATCAGTCGCGCAGTAGCTCGTTGATGCTGGTCTTGGAGCGGGTGCGCTCGTCGACGCGCTTCACGATCACGGCGCAAGCGGTGGACGGACCGATCTGACCGTTCTTCATCGGCTTGCCGGGCAGGTTGCCGGGGACCAGCACCGCATATTCCGGCACTTCGCCGACGAATACTTCGCCCGTCTCGCGATCGACGATCTTGGTCGATGCGCCCAGGAACACGCCCATGGCCAGCACCGCACCCTTGCGCACGATCACGCCTTCAGCGACTTCCGAGCGGGCGCCGATGAAGCAGTCGTCCTCGATGATCACCGGGCCGGCCTGCAGCGGCTCCAGCACGCCGCCGATGCCGACGCCGCCGGAAATGTGCACGCGCTTGCCGATCTGGGCGCAGGAGCCCACCGTCGACCAGGTGTCGACCATGGAGCTCTCATCGACATAGGCGCCGAGATTGACGAAGGACGGCATCAGCACGACGTTCTTGGCGATGAAGGCCGACTTGCGCACGATGGCGCCCGGCACAGAGCGGAAGCCGGCGTCGCGGAAGCTGTTGTCGCCCCATCCCTCGAACTTCGAGGGCACCTTGTCCCACCAGGCCGCGCCGCCGGGACCACCAGAGATCTGCGCCATGTCATTGAGGCGGAACGACAGCAGCACGGCCTTCTTCAGCCACTGGTTCACGGTCCACTTGCCGTCGTCGGCGCGGACGGCGACGCGGGCCTCGCCCTTGTCGAGCAGGTTCAGCGCCTGATCGACCGCGTCGCGGACTTCACCCTTGGTCGAGGCGTTGACGTTATCGCGCGCGTCGAAGGCGGCATTGATGGTGGATTCGAGGGCGGTCAGCGACATTGCGGGATCCTTGGGTCTATCGGAGATTGTCAGCAAAATTGGAGATTGTTGACGTTTGGGGAGCTTTTTCGGGGATTTGGCCGAGGGGGTCAAGGTCGGGAAGAGGGCCGTCCGCGTCAAACTCAGCCTGTCATCACCCGCGAAAGCGGGTGATCCAGTATACGGCGGCGGGACGGCTTCATCACTTCTGCTGGTGCCTACTGGATCGCCCGGTCCACGCGCGCAAGTGCGCGCCAGGCCGGGCGATGACAGGCGAGGGGATGTGCCGCTGTTCGAGATCAGCGCGCTTTGTTCAGCGCTGCCAGGAACCCCGTCAGATCATCCGTGACATGATCGACATGGTCGTCCTCGCGGCCTTCCAGTTCCCAGTCCTCGCGCACGACCTCCTTGGCGCCGTCGGGCACGATCAGCACGGTCGTCATGCCCAGTTTGTGCGGCACGACGAGGTTACGCGACAGGTCCTCGAACATGGCGGCCTTGGAGGGATCGACGCCGTGCAGGCGGAGAAACTTGTCATAGGTCTGCTGAGCCGGCTTCGGCTCCAGACCGGCGGCGATGATGTCGAAGATCGCTTCGAACTGGTCGGCGAAACCGAGGCGCTCCAGTACCGCGCCGGCATGGGCGACCGAGCCGTTAGTCAGGATCAGCTTGCGGCCTGGCAGTTGTGCGATGGCGGCGCCCATCACCGGATTGGGCTCGAGCGGCGAATGATCGATCTCGTGGACGAAAGCCAGAAAGTCGTCGGCGCGGACGCCGTGCTCGGTCATCATGCCGCGCATGGTGGTGCCGTAACGCTTGTAATAGTCCTTCTGAACCTTAAAGGCCGCGTCGGGTGAAATCCTGAGGAAGTTCGCGACGAAGTCGCGGATCTTGCCATCGACCTGCTGCCACAGGTTCACGTGGTGCGGATACAGCGTGTTGTCGAGATCGAATACCCATGTCTCGACATGGGTGAAGGCGCGCGGCGATTTGGTCGGCAGGGTCATTGATTGTCTCTGTTGTCCGGTCGTCACGGTGTCGCAAAGCGCAGCGTCCTGCCGCCGCCCGACATGTCGACGATAGCGAAGCCGGCGCTGGTGAGGCCGCGGGTATTGCAGTCACTGTGTTCGCGGATCTCGAATTTGCTCTCGCGTGTGCACAGCATGCGAACGCCGCCCCAGTTCAGCGGCTTGTCGTTGAGCTTAATGGCACGGCCATTGTCGTCGACGGCCTCGGCGAAACTGAGGATCTGGCGGGGTTGGCCGACAATATCCGGTCGCAGGCATTTGCCTGGCTCGATGCGATACCAGCCGCGGCTGACAACGCCCTTGCCATCATCGGTCGCGACTGACGCCATCACCTTGTAGGACGTGTCGTTGCACCAGGTGAGGCCTGTTGCGGAGGGCGCCTGCACGGCGGCGATCATTGTCTCGAAGAAATTCGGCGTTGAAACCACATCGGCAGCAAGACTACGGCTCTTGAGGAAGGACGAGAGCGCGCTCTGGGTCTTCGGTCCATCGACCCCGTCGATCGGTGCGGCGTCATAGCCCGCGATCACCAGCAGGCGCTGGATGGCGGCAAGCTTGGCCTGTTCGTCGTCATATTCGCTGTCTTCCGCGAGATAGGCGATCATATTGCCGTCGTCGGTCTGCGTCGGCTTGATCATCGTGAACGGCACTTGTGACTGTCCGGCACGGCATTGCCGGGCAGCGGCGATGACGAAGTTATCCGGCGCGATACACAGGGTGTCGGTGCCGTTCTGCGCCACGGGTGAGGCGCCGTAGATGCTGAGCGCGCGGGCATGCAGCAGGATGCGGTCGGCTGTCAGCGTGCCCTGTACGACGACGCGGCATTGCGCGGGGTCGATGCGAAACCAGCCGCGCGTCGCGGTGGCGCTCTTGTCGTCGATGCCGATGGCGGCTTCGACGACATAGCTCATGCGATTGCAGAGTTTGAGGTCGGCGCGGGCGGCCGTGCTGGCAAATAGCCAGATGACGCTGGCGAGAAGCGTCAACGATGTTTTTCGCGCCCACCAGCCAGACGCGAATGGCCGGGACAAGCCCGGCCATGACGACGTGTGGTGTGGCGTGTCCATCACTTGTGGATCAGTGTGCCCGTGCCCTGATTGGTGAAGAGTTCGAGCAGCACGGCATGGGGAGTCTTGCCATCGATGATGACGACGCCTTCGACACCCTGTTCGAGCGAGTAGATGCAGGTCTCGACCTTTGGGATCATGCCGCCGGAAATAGTGCCGTCGGCGATCAGCTTGCGGGCATCCTTGATCGACAATTCCGGGATCAGCTTCTTCGACTTGTCGAGCACGCCCGGCACATCGGTGAGCAGAAGCAGGCGCTTGGCCTTCAGTGCACCGGCGACGGCGCCGGCAAAGGTGTCGGCATTGACGTTGAAGGTCTTGCCGTCCTTGCTTGCTGCGAGCGGCGCCAGCACCGGGATCAGCTCATAGCCGATCAGCTGGTTCAGCAACGTCAGGTCGACTTTTTCCGGCTCGCCGACAAAGCCGAGATCGACCACCTTCTCGATGTTCGAATCGGGATCGACCATGGTGCGCGTCGCCTTCGACGCGGTGACCATGTTGCCGTCCTTGCCGCAGAGACCAACGGCCTTGCCGCCGGCTTCGTTGATGTAGCTGACGATCTGTTTGTTGATCGAGCCGGCCAGCACCATCTCGACGATCTCGATGGTCGCCGCATCGGTGATGCGCAATCCGGCGGCGAATTCCGATTTGATGCCGAGACGCGTCAGCATCTGCGCGATCTGCGGGCCGCCGCCATGCACAACCACCGGATTGATGGCGGTCTGCTCCAAGAGGACGATATCGCGGGCAAATGCGCGGGCCGTATCCTCGGCGCCCATGGCGTGCCCGCCATATTTGATGACGATCGTCTCTTCGTCATATTGCTGCATGTGGGGCAGCGCCTCCGACAGGATGCGGGCCTGGTCGAGAGCACTGATGATGGGCGCGTCGGTCATGAAGCGGATCTCACGGTGAGCAATCTGCGGCGCGTTCTAGCCGATTGATTGCCGCCGCGCAAAGCATCGCTGCTCTGTCCAGTGGCCCGGCGTCAGGTGGGGCGCGGCCAAGCTGCGGATACCGCCAGCGCCAGCCAGCTCAGGATCAGCAGGGTGCCGCCGGTCGGGGCGGCCATTGTGAACAAGCCGTGACCGACATATTGGCGCAGGGTCAGGTCGCCGGCGAAGATCGCGGCAGCAATGACGAAGCCGAACGCAGCTGTCAGGCCGATCTGCAGATGGGCGACGCCGCGCTCGATCAGGGCGACGGCACCGAGAATGGCGGCGGCATGAAACAGCAGCATCGAGGAGGCCGAGGCCAGCCGCGTCGCGTCCGGCTGATGCGCCGAAGCGGCGGCGAGAATGACGCCGTCGGCGCCCATCACGCCGGCCAGGATGACAAGAATGCGAAACAGGCTAAAGCGGGTCATCAGTTGCGCTCGTTCAACAGGCGGACCATTGCAGCCCGCAATTCGGCCATGCCGTCACCGGTGCGCGACGATGTAACCAGCACGTCCGGAAAGGCTGCCGGATGAGTCCGCAACTCGGTGCGGACCTCTTCGAGGGTCTTGTCGAGTTCGCTCTTCTTCACCTGATCAGCCTTGGTCAGCACGATCTGGTAGCTGACCGCCGAGCGATCGAGGGACTTGAGCACGTCGAGGTCGACATCCTTCAGGCCATGCCGGGAGTCGATCAGGACGTAGACGCGCGCGAGGCTCGCCCGGCCCTGGAGAAAATTGTAGATCAGCTTGGTCCAGGACGCGATCTTGACTTTCGGCGCCGAGGCATAGCCGTAGCCGGGCATATCGACGAGTCGGAAGTCGGAGCCATCGGGACCTTCGAAGAAGATCAGCTCCTGTGTGCGGCCCGGCGTATGCGAGGTCCGCGCCAGCGCGTTGCGGCCGGTCAGCGAATTGATCAGGCTGGATTTGCCGACATTGGAGCGGCCGGCAAAGGCAACTTCCATCCCTGCCATCGGCGGCAGCGTCTCGATCGAGGGCGAGGCCCAGATGAACGTCCATTCGCCTGCAAAAAGCAGGCGGCCCTGTTCGATCAGCTTCGCATCGGTGTCAGTGGTCATGCGAAGTGGCTTTCTGTGCTGCTCCGGCCCTCATGGTGAGGAGGCGCGCAAGCGCCGTCTCGAACCATGAGCGCCCCGCCCTCGTCCTTCGAGACGCGGCCAAGTGGCCGCTTCTCAGGATGAGGGCTCCAAGGGTTACGTCTTCTTTTCAGCCGGCTTCTTCGCGAAGGTCGACTTCACGTTGTCGAACAGTTCGACCTTCACGCCGTTGCGATTCATGATGTAGGCCTGCTGCAGCACCGAGAGGGTGTTGTTCCAAGCCCAGTAGATCACGAGACCGGCCGGGAAGCCGGCGAGCATGAAGGTGAAGATCAGCGGCATCCAGTCGAAGATCATCTTCTGCGTCGGATCCGGCGGTGTCGGATTCAGCTTCATCTGGAACCACATCGTGATGCCCATGATGATCGGCCAGATGCCGAGCGCGAGGTAGTGACCGAACACCGGAATCGTCGTCGGATCGAAGGGGATCAGGCCGAACAGGTTGAAGAGATTGGTCGGATCATGCGCCGACAGATCCTTGATCCAGCCAAAGAATGGCGCGTGGCGCATTTCGATGGTGACGAACAGAACTTTGTAGAGTGAGAAGAACACCGGGATCTGCAACATGACGGGAAGACAACCGGCGATCGGGTTGATCTTCTCCTTCTTGTAGATCTCCATCATCTCCTGCTGCTGCTTCATCTTGTCGTCAGGGAAGCGCTCCTTGAGCGCCGCCAGCTGCGGCTGTACGGCCTTCATCTTCGCCATCGAGGCATAGGATTTCGAGGCCAGCGGGAAGAAGATGATCTTCACCAGCACGGTGACGAGTAGAATGGCGATGCCGAAATTGCCGAACAGGTGGAAGAACCAGTCGAGCGCCAGGAACATCGGCTTGGTGATGAAGTAGAACCAGCCCCAGTCGATCAGAAGGTCGAAGTGGTTGAGGCCGAGCGCTTGATTATAGCCGCCGAGGCCGACAGCCAGCGGGAAGTTGATGCCGACAGTGGCCGCTTCCTTGGCGCCGGCGAACAGGCGGGCATTGGCCGTGCCGGTGCCGCCGATGGCGATGGTCTGCGCGTCCTGCAGATAATCGGTCTGGTAAGTCCGCTGGGTGCCGGTCAGGTTCGACGAGAAACGGGCCTGCAGTTGTGCATTGGTGTCGGGCAGCAGTGCCGAAGCCCAGTATTTGTCGGTGATGCCGAGCCAGGCATTGGTGACCTTGAAATTCACCGCCTTGGCTTCGTCGATCTTCTTGTAACCGTATTCCTGCAGGCCCTGGTCGCCGAGATAGCCGACGAGGCCTTCATGCAGGATGTAATAGCCTTCGACATGCGGCGTGCCGTGGCGCGAGATCAGCGCGAAGGGATACAGCGTCACCGGCGCGTTGCCGATATTGCTGACGTCATCCTTGACCGAGAACAGGTAGCGGTCGTCGATCGAGATGGTGCGGGTGAAAGTCAGGCCGTCGCCGTTGTTGTACTTGAGCACGACAGGCGTGGTCGGCGTCAGGGCGTTGGAGCCTTCCTGCTGCCACTGGGTGTTCTGGTCGGGAATCTTGGTGTTTGCACCGGCGGCGGCGACCCAGCCGAACTCGGCATAATAAGGCGCGGCAGTGCCGGAGGGAGAGAACAGCACGATCGCCGGCGACTTCGGATCCACGGTGTCGCGGAACTTGGTCAGCGAGATATCGTCGAGGCGCGCGCCCTTCAGCGCGATGCTGCCGGAGATACGCGGCGTGTCGATCTTGACGCGCTGCGACGCTGCAATGGCACTATCGCGGCTGACGATCGGAGCGTTGGCCGGCGCCACATTCGTGGGTGCGCCGCCTGCGGCGGTGGAATTCGCGGTCGGCGTCGTGCTGCCGGGCGTGGCGTTGGGCTGTGCGGTCGGGTTGGCAAGCTGGGTCTGCGTCGCGGTCTGTGCGCGCTGCTTCTCCATCTGCGGGATGTTGTAGAAATATTGCCAGCCGATCAGCACCAGGCCGGACAGAATGACGGCAATGATGGTGTTGCGATTGTCGGTCATCGTTCAGGTCTCGTCATTCAAATGCGGGTGCGGCTCTCGCTTCCAACTGCGCGCTTGTCGCAGGCTGAAAGCGTCAGGTCACGCTGGTTTTAGAAGATTGCGTCTTAGAAGATTGCCGATCGAGGCGGTGCAGCGCCGAGCGGAGGTCGTCGAGCATCATCGTGAAATCGCGTTGGAGCGCGACACGACGGCCGACTAGCACATAATCGCTGTGGGGTCGCATGGATAAGACATCGACGCGCTTCACCAGTTCGCGAAGCCTGCGCCGGATACGGTTCCGCTCGGTGGCGGTTCCGTTTTTTTTGGTCACGGTAAAGCCGACCCTGATCGGGCCGTCGTCGTCACGTCGCCGGGTTTGCATCACAAAGGCAGGGCTGTTCACCCGCGGCCCATTGGCAGCGGCGAGAAAGTCCGCCCGCTGCCGTAACCGGTCCATGATGAACTCTCGGAAGAGATCCGATCAGGCGCTGAGGCGCTTGCGGCCACGTGCGCGGCGCGCAGCCAGAACCTTGCGGCCGCCAACGGTCGCCAAGCGAGCGCGGAAGCCGTGACGGCGCTTGCGCACCAATTTGCTGGGTTGATAAGTCCGCTTCACGGGTCGTTCTCCGCTGACCGGGCAATTCGCCGAGTAATTTGAGGTAAGTCCTAAGATGTTGGCTCAACGAGCCATTTCCGGCCCAAAGACGAGCCGCACCCGATCCAAAACCGGGTCATCGCGGACAGTTGGCGGGCTTATACGGGAGCGTCCTGTTTTCGTCAATGTTGCCCTGTAGCGGTGTTCTGATCCGCCAAATTCTTGGAACTATGGGATTAATCCCAATTTCCCGGTGTTTTCAGGTTGTTGGCGGTTGTGAAATTGCTCTATGGCTTAAGCGTGTTCGCTCAGCGGACAAATTTAAGAACTGATCGCAAACATCATCGTAACAAATCGTCGTTGGACCCGTATCTCTCGATAGTTCAGCGTCAGACCGTGAGATCAGAGGCCAATATTGTGTCTTCGGCCGGCGAAAAGCCCATCGAGCCCGCGTTCAGGCTCGGCCCCATGCGACGGCTGGGGCTGTCGGGCAAGCTGTTGCTGCTCACCATTCCGCTGGTGCTGATTGCCGAAATTCTCATTTATGTGCCCTCGATCGCCAATTTCCGGATCAACAGGCTGAACGACAGGCTGGCCGCGGCCAATACGGCAGCACTGGTGCTGGATGCCGCGCCGCTCGGCATGGTCCCGGAATCGCTGTCGCGACAAATCCTGAGCAGCATCGGCGCCCGCGCGGTGGCCATCAAGATGGGCCAGCAGCGCCGTCTGCTCGCCAGCGCGGATCTTCCGTCGCAGATCGACCATGACATCGATATGCGGTCGATGACGGTGTGGTCGGCGATTGTCGATGCGTTCGAAGTCATGCTGGAAACTGGCGATCAGACAATGCGCATCATCGGGCCGGCGCCCGGCGGGGCGCAATTCATTGAAGTAGTGGTCGATGAATTGCCGCTGCGGCAGGCGATGTATCGTTTCTCCAGCAATCTATTGTGGGTGTCGCTCGGACTGGCGATTCTCTCTGCCGGGCTGGTCTATCTGGCGCTGCATTATCTGTTCGTGCGGCCGATGCGGAATTTGACAGCCAATCTCGTCGCTTTCCATGAAAACCCCGAGAGCTCGGCGCGGATTATCGTGCCGAGCCAGCGCGCCGACGAAATCGGCGTGGCGGAGCGCGAATTGTCCGACATGCAGCGCGATCTCGTTTCGATGCTGCATCAGAAGAGTCGTCTCGCTGCGCTCGGCCTCGCGGTCTCGAAGATCAATCATGACCTGCGCAATCTGCTTGCGTCGTCACAATTGCTGTCGGATCAGCTCGCCAGCGTGCCCGATCCCCGCGTGCAGCGCTTCGCGCCGAAGCTGATGCGCTCGCTGGAGCGCGCCATCGCCTTCTGCCAGTCGACACTCTCTTATGGTCGCGCGCAGGAAGCTGCCCCCGATCGCAAGATGATTCTCGTTGAGCCGGTGGTCAACGAAGTCCGCGAATCGGCTGGGCTTGCGACCGACGTGTCGATCGGCTGGGTCAACGCCATCGAGCGCGGGCTGATGATTGATGCCGATCCCGACCAGTTATTTCGCATTTTGCTCAATCTGGTCCGCAATGCGGCCCAGGCGCTGGAAGGGCAGCCACAGAGCGACGTCGCCCCGCAGCAGATCCGCATCACCGGCCGCCGCGAAGGCGCTGTCACGATTCTCGAAGTGTCCGACACCGGCCCCGGCGTCCCGCAGCGGGCACGCGACCACCTGTTTGAAGCATTTCAGGGCTCGTCTCGCCCCGGCGGTAGCGGGCTGGGCCTCGCGATTGCGGCCGAACTGGTCCGCGCCCATGACGGCGATATTCACCTTGTGGAAGGCACTTTGGGCGCCACCTTCCGGATCAGCCTTCCGGACCGGCCGGTGGAACTGCACAGCATCCGTAACGAACGCGCGCGGGCCTGAGCCGTTTTTTCCGGCTATGTCACGGTAGTGAAATAAGCGGCTCAGGGCGCTTGCCAAGCCGGGCTCGACCCGGTAGCTATGGCCCGCTTTCGCAAACATCGTTTCCGAAACGCATCCGGTGCTGGCGGCTTTGGCCCCACATCGCGGCACGCGCCCGTAGCTCAGCTGGATAGAGCACGTGACTACGAATCACGGGGTCAGAGGTTCGAATCCTTTCGGGCGCGCCATTTCCGCTTCATTGTGATGCGCCAATCATCGTTGCCATTGCTGCGCTTCTCGTAGCTTACGGGATCCTTGCCACAACGTCGGGCCGGTTTTTCTCGAGCCAGGCTACGGCCTCGGGTCCATCGACGACGCACTCGAAGGTTTCCCAGGTGGGGTCCTCCAGGGATTCCGGTTGCAGTCGCTTCGCTGCATACTCAACGAGGTCGTGCAAGCGTTCGTATCCTCGTCGGCTCTCGAGGGAATCTGCAATCGCTGTGCTGACCCATCCGCGTTCGGCCAAATCGATAATGCTCGGAGCGTTAGCCTCGCTGAACCAGGGTGTGGCATCGAACTCGATGCAGCGGACATTATCAGCGGTATGGCAAGTAGCGTGGATCATTGGGGTCCTCCGTTCGCTGGCTAACAACCTGCGCTAGCATTGCTCTTTAGAGTTTCACATCGCTGCCCCGCACGCCTCAGCCTTTGACCAAGTCCCCCAGCAGGTTTGCCGCCACCATCAGCTTGGCGAGCGTCAGGCCGCCAGCAGCAATCTCCTCGACTGCGCGGCGGATGCGCGTCGCCTCGGGATGAGCTGCAAGCCAGGTCTCCGCAGCCTGCTGGCCGGATTGGCCGGTTGCCAACATATCCGCAGCGAGGCCTCTTTCGGCAGCCGCGATCAGGTCGACGGCGCGGTCGATGGCGAGGCGTTCGAAACGATCGCTGGCGGGCACGCTGCGCGCGGCAGCGATGATGCGGTCGAGACGGAAATTGGCCTCGGCGGCAAAGAACGTCGCGGTGGCATCGCCGATGCTGCGGCCGGTGCGCTCGGCGACCGTCACGATGTCCGGCGCCGAGACCAGGGTGTCGAGATCGGCCAGTTCGCCGGCGAGGCCGGACGGGACGCCGGCATCGGTCAGCTCCTGCCGGCGCTTGCCGCGCGCGGCCTGCAAGTCCGGTGGCAGGGTGTTGTCGAGAGAGGCGCTGATCTCGCGGATACCCGGGCCGAACCGTGCGATCACCGCCTCGAGGCCATCCTTGAAATCAATATTGCGCACGTACCAGACCATGCGGGAAAGCAGAAGGTCCTGGACCGCCTCATAGAGGGACAATTGCAACTGCCCTTCGATGCAGGCGTCGAGCGTATCGATCGCATCATTTAGCCACTTGAGCCCGTAGGATTCATCCACCGCCACATAGGCCATGACGATGGTGGGGATATCGGCATCGGTTTCGTCGATCAGGCGCACGATACACGCCGGGCCGCCGCGGTTGATGACCGTATTGACGAGGCTGGTCGCGATGATTTCGCGTCGGAGGCGATGGCACTCTACCGCTGTCGGGAACCTGTCCTGAACCTGGCCTGGAAAATACCCGGAGAGCTCGCGGGCGAGATAAGGATCGTCCGGCACGCTGGTGCCGAGCAGGTCGTCGTAGAGCGTCAGTTTGGCGTAGGCGAGCAACACGGCAAGTTCAGGCCGCGTCAGGGACTGCCCGCGTCGTGTGCGCTCGGTGATGGCGGCGTCGTCGGGCAGGAATTCGACTGCCCGGCTGAGCAGGCGGCGCTGCTCGAGCGACTGCATCAGGCGAGTGAGGAAGCCTGTCGCGGCCACGCCCTTGCGTTCGGCGAGCGAGAGCGCGAGCGTCTGCAGATAGTTGTTGCGCAGGACCAGCGCACCAACGTCGTCGGTCATCGCGGCAAGCAGGGTGTTACGGTCAGCCGGGCTGAGGCGTCCCTCGCGCTCGGGGCGGGCCAATGCGATCTTGATATTGACCTCGACGTCGGACGTATTCACACCGGCCGAATTGTCGATCGCGTCGGTGTTGAGCTTGACGCCCGTCTGCGCCGCTTCGATGCGGCCGCGCTGAGTGACGCCGAGATTGGCGCCTTCGCCGATCACCCTGGCGCGAACGTCGGTCCCGGTGATGCGGATCGGATCATTGGCGCGGTCGCCGGCCTGATCGTCGCTCTCCACCGACGCCCGGATATAGGTGCCGATGCCGCCAAACCACAGTAGGTCTGCGCGCGTCTTCAGGATCGCCGTCATCACCTCGAAGGGCGTCGCCTGCGGCTTGTCGAGATCGAGCAAGGTGCGCACTTCCGGTGCGAGCGGAATCGCCTTGAGGGAGCGCGAGAACACGCCGCCGCCTTGCGAGATCAGCGATTTGTTGTAGTCCTGCCAGCTCGATCGCGGCATGTCGAACATGCGCTTGCGTTCGGCGTAGCTGATCGCCGGATCGGGAGAGGGATCGATGAAGATGTCGCGGTGATCGAACGCCGCAACCAATTTCGTCGCGGGCGAGAGCAGCATGCCATTGCCGAAGACGTCGCCGGACATGTCGCCGACGCCAACTACAGTGAAAGGCATGGTCTGAATGTCGGTGCCGAGCTCGCGGAAGTGGCGTTTGACCGCCTCCCAGGCGCCTCGCGCCGTAATCCCCATCTTCTTGTGGTCGTAGCCCTGGCTGCCGCCGGAGGCGAAGGCATCGCCGAGCCAATGGTTCTTCTCGGCCGAAATCGCGTTGGCGATGTCGGAGAAGGTGGCGGTGCCCTTGTCGGCGGCGACGACCAGATAAGGATCGTCGCCATCATGCCGCAAGGTCGAGTCGGGCGGGAGGAGGTCGTCGCCGTCGAGATTGTCGGTGAGTTCGAGCAGCGAGCGAACGAAGATGCGATAGGCTTCGGTGCCTTCCGCGAGCCACGCATCGCGGCTGGAGAGCGGCGGCAGGCGCTTGGGCACGAAGCCGCCTTTGGCGCCGACCGGCACGATCACGGCGTTCTTGACCTGCTGGGCTTTGACCAGGCCGAGAATCTCGGTGCGGAAATCCTGCGGCCGATCGGACCACCGCAGTCCGCCGCGCGCAACCTTGCCGAAGCGCAGGTGAATGCCTTCGACGCGGGGAGAATAGACGAAAATCTCGTAGAGCGGTCGTGGAGCCGGCAGGTCCTCGATTCCGCGCGCGTCGAACTTGAATGAGATCACCGGACGCGGATGTCCGTCCTCGCCGACCTGCCACAAATTGGTGCGGATGGTGGACTGCACCAGATTGGTGAAACGGCGGAGGATGCGGTCTTCGTCGAGCGATGCGACGGATTTGAGCTGCTCCTCGATATCGGCAAGGAGGGCGGTCTCCCGGGCCGAGCGCTCGGCATCAGTAAGGGTGAGGCGTGGATCGAGGCGGGCCTGGAATAGCGCGACGAGGTTGGCGGTGATCGCTGCGTTCTTGCGCAGAGTCTCCCACATATAATCCTGGCTGAACGGCGCGCGGATCTGGTGCAAATAGCGGGACAGCGCCCGGATGGTCGAGACTTCGCGCCAGCCCAGGGCCGTGCGCAGGATCAGCCCGTTATATCCGTCGGATTCGGCTCGATCACCTACCACCGCCATGATCGAGGCTTCGAGCCGATGGCTGAACTCCCGGTTGATCTCGATCGGCTGGCCGTCGCTGGTCTCGATCGTCATGTCGTGCAGCCACACCGGCTCAGGCCTGGCACCGGGCACGATCTGATAGGTACGTTCATCGACCACGCGCAGGCCGTGATTTTCGATCACCGGCACGCGATAGGACAGCGACAGCGGCGCGGCATCCGAGAACACCTTCAGGCCGAAGCGTCTGGGATCGTCCTCGCCCTCGAAGCGATGAACCGAAATCGTCACCGGGCGGGTTGGCGTGAGCCTTTCGATGGTGGCGATATCGGCTATTGCCTGTTCCGCCGTGGAAACCTCGGTATAGCCGCCGGTAAAGGCCTGGGCATAGCGATTGGCGAGCATGCGCGCCCGCATGCCATCGGTAGACGCAGTCAGCGCGGCCTTCAGCTTGTCGGCCCAGGTCGCGGCAATGGCGCTGATCCCGGCTTCCAGCGTGGCGCGCTCGACGGCAGGAGTCTTACCTTCATAGCGTCCGATGATGTAGTGAACGCGCGTCAATGCTCCTTCGGGGAAAGACACGTAGGAGGCGGCCTGCATCCCTTTGTAGATCTGCGACAGGAAGGCGCCGACGCGCATGCGCACATCAGTGTCGTATTTGTCGCGCGGAATGAAGACGAGGATGGAGACGAAGCGATCGAACTTGTCGACCCGAGCGAGCGCCCGGACGCGGGGGCGCTCATAGAGGATCAGGATCTCCATGACGAAATTGAAGAGGGTGTCGACGTCGACCTGGAATAGTTCGTCTCGCGGATATTCCTCGAGGATGTGCATTAGCGCCTTGCCCGAATGGCTGTTCGGATCGAAGCCGGCGCGCTGGAGCACCCGCGATATCTTGTGGCGAACATAGGGGATCTGTCGTGCCGAGCGGGTATAGGCGCCTGAGGTGAACAGGCCGACGACTCGTAGTTCACCCTCGAGCCGGCCGTCGGGCGCATAGAGCTTGATGCCGATATAATCCATCCGGATGCGGCGATGAACGCGGCTACTCACATTGGCCTTGATGACGATGAGTAGGGTCGGCTCGCGCATGAACTCGCGAATTTCCGACGTCATCACCACCATTTCGTTGCCGCGGCGCAGGACCTTTACATCGGGGTCGCGGAGGATGCCGAGGCCCTCAGCGGTCGTGATGTCGTCCGACGCATCGCTGTCGGGCGAGAAGCGATACTCGCGCACGCCGAGAAAGGTGAAATTGTCCGCGCACAGCCATTGCAGGAACTGGTTGGCCTCGGCGACCTCGTCGATCGGCAGCGGCGGTGGATTGGAAGAGAAAGTCTTGATCGCGTTCTCGACGCGGTCGCGCATGACGCGCCAGTCCGCGACGCTGGCGCGCACGTCGCTTAACGTCCTGGTGAGGCCGTCAATCAGCCTCTCGCGGTCAGCGTCGGCGTCGAGGCGGGTGATGTGGAGGTGAATCAGGCTCTCGCGCGCGCCCTTTGCCCCTTCCGGCAGTGCTTCACCGTGGAAGTGCAGGAGCTTGCCTTGGTCATCGCGCTCCATCGCGATGATGGGGTGAGCGACGAGGGTGACTTCGATGCCCTGCTCGGCGAGCTCCGCCATGATGGAATCGAACAGGAAAGGCATATCGTCGTTGAGAATTTCGAGCACGGACATCTCGCGCCCGTCCGGCATCATCGGATTGACGACGCGGATATCGGCACGACCCGCCGTGCGTCGCTGTACATGCTCCCAGGCTTGCTCCGCCAGGAAGGCAAGCGAGGAGGCATCGTAACTGGCGAGGTCCTCGGCATTGGTGTAGCCGAACATAAGCTCGGCAAAGGTTCGGGGTGCCTTGCCCGGCTGCACGCTTCCCGCCGCGTCGCGGATCAGAGTTGCCCGGGCCTTGTCGTCACGCCACGCCATAGCGTCCTCCACGTCCCAGCCAACTCACCGCAATTACGGTCGGCCGTTGTTTTTGGAGTGCATCTCTTCGTGCGCCATCGTTTCCCGACCGCGTTTCAATCGCACAGGTGAAATCTTCGGTCGTGCGGTCTTGACTATGTTAGCACCCCGGAGCCGCCGTGGCGCGCGGAGTTGTGAGGTGTGTCTTGAGGCCGGAATCGATGCGACGAGCCTCGCGCCATGAGGCACCTTGTAAAATCACAAGCAATTTCAATCATGTATAAGATCGTGGCTGTATTCCGAATGGCGCGCCATTTTTCCGTTCAGATTAGAACAGCCAGCCGTCGATTGGCTGCTCAATCGCTGCCCATGTCGAAAGCGGACCTTTGCCTTGGATTGGGCGACGCCTGCTTTCTTATCGGATTTTCTGCTCGACCTCGTAAGCTGCCTTCAGAAGCGTTTCGACAACTTCCTGCTCGCGTCGCGGGCCGAGCCGTGTTCGGACGGCCGATATGGTGAGGGCCGCCGCCGGATCGCCATCGGCTGTCTTGATCCAGGTCGAAATCGATTTCGTGCCCTGGACCAACCCGACTTCGCGCACGCCATAGCCCCTGCGCCGGGCGTCGGCGATCTCTGACAACACAGTCTGTCGATCGGTCCGATATCCCGCAAATCGAGGCTCATTCGTCATAGCGATCCGGCGTGATTCTTGAGCCGGTAACGCGGCCAGGATGGCAACGCCTGCGCTGCTGACGCCGAGGGGCCGCCGCGCACCGACGGCGATCGAGAGTACCTGGATCGGATATGAGCCAATTCTCCTATCCACGCATAAAGTGTCGTTGCCGGTGCGCACCGTGAGAAACAGTGTGTCGCCGACCCGTTGCGATGTTTCGCGCAAAATGTCGTCCGCTGCGGCGAGCAATGGCGAGCGCGATGGGCGAGCGAGTGCCAATTCAGGGACCTGCGTGCCGATTGCATAGCGACCCGAGCGCACGTGGCGCTCGACGAGCCCCTCCTCCATCAGGACATGAATGATCCGGTGTACGGTCGGGCGCGATAGACGCGTCGCTTGGACGACTTCATTCAACGGCAATCCGCTCTCACCGCCCGCTGCAAGCACGCGAAGGAGGAAGAGCGCGCGCCGGATCGCCTGCGCGCCTTGTCGCGGCTCCGGATCGAGTGTTGTTGGCAATCCGGTGTCCATAATGTGGACAATAACCGCACATTGGCATCGACAAGTAAAGCGGGTGAACCAATGGTCCGCCGTAAGAGCGCTGGTCCCAATCGGCGTCGAACATACGGTTAGCGGCGTGAAAGCCGCATCTGGCGGGAGGAAATGATGAGGTCGCTATGGATCGCTGCAGCCATTGTTGCGACGCTGGTTAATGGCACGGCGACGGCCCAGGAATGGCCCGCGCGCATTGTCAAACTGATCGTGCCCTATCCGGCCGGCGGCAATGTCGATAGCGCGGCGCGCATCGTCGCGGATCGGCTGCAAGAGAAATTGGGCCAGCCCTTCGTGATCGAAAACAAGTCGGGCGCTGGCGGCATGATCGCCGGGGAAGCGCTGGCGAAAGCGCCGAATGATGGCTACACGCTCATGGTCGGCGCCAATGGTCCGGTTCTCTTCGCTCCCGAAATCAACAAGCGCGACGCTTACAACTGGAAGCGCGACTTCCTGCCGATCTCGAGCATCTCGATGACGCCGCTGGTGCTCGAGGTTCATCCTTCCGTGAAGGCTACGTCGTTCGCCGAATTGCTCGAACTCGCGAAGCGCGATCCGGGCAAGCTGACGATGGCCTCTCCGGGGCCGGGCACCACCAATCACCTGCTCAGCGAACTCATGCAGTCCAAGCTCGAGATTCGTTGGGTGACGGCGCATTATCGCGGCAACGCGCCCGCGACCAATGACCTGCTCGGCGGCCAGGTTCAGTTCGCATTCGATCAACTGTCGGTCAGCCTTCAATATATCAAGAGTGGAATGTTGCGCGCCTTGGCGGTCACGAGCCCACATCGACTGAAGACGCTTCCGGACGTGCCCACTTTCGCCGAGCTCGGCTATCCGGATTTTGACGGCCAGACCTTCACAGGGCTGTTTGCTCCGGCGAACACCCCCGCTCCAGTCGCCGATAAATTGAACAAGGCGCTGGCTGAGATCCTCAAAGAGCCAGGCGTGGTCGACAAGTTCGAAAAACTTGGCGCCGAAGCGCTCCCGATGACGCCGGGTGAGTTCAGAACCTATCTCGATCGTGAGGACGCCAAGTGGATTCCGGTCGTGCGCAAGGCCAATGTAAAGGCGGATTGACGAATGAAGATCGATCCCGCTGAACTTGGCGCCGAAAAGGCCTATCGTCTGCTCACCGGCATCGTCGTCCCGCGACCGATCGCATGGGTGACCAGCCTGTCGCAGGCAGGTACCGTCAACCTTGCGCCGTTCAGTGCTTTCACCTTCGTCTCGCCCAAGCCGCCGATGCTGGCAATCAGCGTCGGCCGCAAATCAGGCGTCTACAAAGACACGGCACGCAACATCCTGGATCGCGAAGAATACGTCATTCACATCGCGGATTCGCCGTTGATGTCTGCGGTTCACGAAAGCTCCGCCGAACATCCGCCGGAGGTGAGTGAGGTCGAAGTCCTCGGTCTCGAGACGACCCCCAGCGACCATATCGGGGTGCCGCGGCTGACGGCGGCACCTATCGCGATGGAATGCCGATTTCGGCAATGCCTCGAATTCGGCGATACCCGCAGCCGGTTGATCGTCGGCGAAGTAGTCGCATTTCACATCAAGGACGATCTGCTCGCCAACGGCAAGATCGAGACCGAGAGTCTCGATCCGATCGCCCGCATTGCCGGTCCGCGTTACGCGCGGCTAGGCGAGATCTTCACGTTGAAGTCCGTATTCCAGACATCGAAGTAATTGGAAGAACGCCGCGGGCGCAGCTCGAGCAGCCGGTCCGGTACCGCCATCCGGCGGCAATCGATCCAGTGAATTATTCAGGAGCCTTCATGAAACTATGCAGCTATTCGACCGGCGGAAACAGCCGCTACGGCGTGGTGGCCGATGTCGGCGTTATCGATCTCAGTGCATTGCTTGGATCGGAGTTTCCCGATCTGCGCAGCTTGATCGCCGGCAACGGGCTGGCGAAGGCGAAACAGGTGAGCGCCGGCCGCAAGCCCGATCATCAATTGTCGGATCTGGTCTTGCTGCCGCCGATCCCGGCGCCGGAGAAGCTGTGGTGCATCGGGGTCAACTATAAGGACCGCAATGCTGAATACAAAGACAGCTCGGATTTGCCGAAATATCCGAGCCTGTTCGTCCGCAACCCGTCGTCGGTGGTCGGCTCTGATCAGCCGATCGAAAAGCCGAAGATCTCCGAGCAGCTCGACTACGAAGGCGAACTCGTGATTGTCATCGGCAAGGAAGGTCGTCACATCACGCGTGAGAATGCGTGGTCGCACATCTTCGGCATGACTCTCTGCAACGAAGGTTCGGTGCGGGACTGGCTGCACCACGGCAAGTTCAACGTCACCCAGGGCAAGAATTTCGACCGTTCCGGCAGCGTCGGGCCGTGGATCGTCACGGCGGACGAATGCGATCCGCAAGGGACGCACGATATCGTCACGCGAGTGAACGGGGAGGAGCGTCAGAACGACTCGACAGAGCGGCTGATGTTCACCTTCGACTATCTGATTTCTTATCTGTCGACTTTTGCCACCTTGAAGCCCGGCGACATGATCGCGACCGGAACGCCGACCGGCGCCGGCGCCCGCTTCACGCCGCCGCGTTGGCTCAAGCCAGGCGATGTCGTCGAGGTCGAGTCCAGGCAGATCGGCATTCTTCGCAACGTCGTCGCAGAGGAGAAATAACGGTGCTTGATCAGACGGTCATCGATACGCTGGCGCATCGCCTCGACGAAGCGGAGCGGACCAAGACGCTCATCACCATGTTCACCGCCGACTATCCCGATCTCACCATCGAGGATGCCTATGCGATCCAGCGGACCTGGACGGCGCTGCAGCTTGAACGCGGGCGAGTGATCAAAGGCCACAAGATCGGCCTGACCTCGAAGGCGATGCAGAACGCGGTCAGCATCTCCGAGCCGGATTACGGCGTGCTGTTCGCCGACATGTTCTATCAGGATGCCGGCAGCATCCCTTATGAACGGTTTTTCGCGCCGCGCATCGAGGTCGAACTGGCCTTCGTGCTCAAGACCGATCTGCGCGGGCCGGATTGTACGATCTTCGACGTGCTGAACGCGACAGCCTACGTCACTCCGGCGCTCGAAATCCTGGAAACGCGCATGCACCGCGTGCATCCGCAAACCAAGAAGCCCCGCACGGTGGTGGACACGATCTCCGACAACGCAGCGAATGCCGCGCTTGTGGTCGGCGGTCGTCCATTCCGTCCGCTGGATGTCGATTTGCGCTGGGTCAGCGCGCTGCTGTTCCGGAATGGCCAGATCGAGGAGACCGGCGTCGCCGCCGGCGTGCTGAACCATCCGGCAAACGGCATCGCGTGGCTCGCCAATCGCCTCGCGCCGCACGACGAATACCTCGCCGCAGGCGAGGTGGTGCTCGCCGGATCCTTCACGCGTCCGATCGAGGTCAGCCGCGGCGATACGATACATGCCGATTACGGGCCGTATGGCTCGGTGTCGTGCCAATTCGTCTGACCGTTATCCGGAGACTGCAGCCATGACATCTTCCAGGCGCCGCCGCAGCGTTCATATCGGCGAGTTCAAGCACGCAAATCCGATTCCCAATGCCTGCCGCATCAACAATCTGCTGATGTCCGGCGTCATCCTCGGCCGCGATCCCAAGACGAGCGAGATGCCACCCGATCTCGAAAGCCAGTGCGCCAACATGTTCGCGCATATGAAGGCGATCGTGGAAGCCGGGGGCGGCAGCACCGATGACATCATCAAGATGACGGTCTGGCTCAAGGATCGCAGCAATCGTGGGCCGGTCAATGTCGAGTGGCTCAAGATGTTTCCGGACGAACATTCGCGCCCGGCCCGTCATGCGCTCTCCATGGAGATGGAGGGCGGCGCCCTGGTGCAATGCGATTTCACTGCGGTGATCGATTAAAGGAGCGACAGATGCCCGACTATCTTCCATTTGATCCAAACCCGCGCACGCCATCCCGCAAGCCGCCGCCGAAGAGCGTCGACAGTCAGTTCCATGTGCTCGGTCCGGTGGAACGCTATCCCGTCCGGCCCGGCGCGGCCTATCAGATGCCGACGGCAACCTGGGAGGCTGCGCTTCGGGTACACAAGGCCCTTGGTATCGAGCGCGGCATCATCGTGCAGACGACGACATATGGTGCCGATCATTCGGTGGTTCTGGACGGGCTGGCGGCGATGGGGCCGAACTACAAGGCCTGTGCGAATGCGCTGGTTTTCGCCGAGCGTGACGATGCGTATCTCGCCAAGCTGAACGACGCCGGCGTCGGCGGGGCGCGGTTCAGCTTCCGCAAAGAGCTCGGCGCCGTACTGTCGGACAGCGACTACGAGCGCGCGATCGCACGTATTTCCGAACTCGGCTGGTACGCTAAATTCCAGCCGGAGAAGGACGGCATCGTTGCCAACCTCGACAAGATCGCGTCCCTCAAGGTGCCGGTCCTCATCGATCACATGGGCCGCCCGGATCCAACGCTCGGCAAGAACGATCCGAATTTACGTGCGGTTCTCGATCTGCTGTCGAAGGGCAATTTCTGGGTGATGCTCTCGCTCGGCGAAAAGACGTCCAGGAAAGGTCCGCCGTGGGACGACGTCGTTCCCATCGCGCAAGCCTATCTCGAAGCCGCGCCCGATCGCTGCGTCTGGGCAAGCGACTGGCCGCACCCGGTATCGGTCGTCCAGCCGCCGAACGACGCCGACCTGCTTGGATTGCTCTATCGCTACGCGCCGGACGATGCCTTGCTGGAAAAGATACTAGTCACAAATCCGGCAAAGCTGTTTGGGTTCTCCTGATAGATAATGGGCGGACATCCTGCCGGGAGCGGAGTCCGCTTCCGGCAGGGTATGCCGATCGCCCCTCATTCGGGCGGGTTTCATCCGCGCGGGGTGGCTCGACGTATTCTGAAGCCGACATGTGCGTCTCCGGTCGTTTGTTTCGACCTACGGCTTATCGCGACCCCACGGGAAGAGAGAGACCGGAAAATCGGCCGCATAGCGCCGCCCTTTCGGTGGACGCGGAGGCTCCTGCCGAGGATTCGGGTCCGGCTCCAGCACCTTGCGATAAAGATGCCAGGTGGCATGACCGAGTAGGGGCAGAACAACGGCGAGACCGACGAATAACGGCAGCGAACCGGCCACCAGCAGCGCGGCCACAATCAGACCCCATGCGGCCATCGTCACAGGATTTTTCATCACCACCCGCAGCGAGGTCTGAACTGCGTCTGTCACGCTCGCATGTCGGTCGAGCATCAGCGGAAACGCCACGACGCTAACGCACAGGGCCATGATAGCGAACAATAGTCCGACGCCGCAGCCCTGGACGATCAGTTGGTGCCCCTCTGTGGTTGTGAAGATGCGCGATGCGAAATCGGGAATGCTGGCCGCAGGGGCATTGCCGAACTTGGAGACGTAAATCGCATTCGCTGTGGTCACCCAGACCACGAACAAAATGAGCAGGAGCGTGCCGAGGCCAAGCATGGCCCCGAAGGACGGCGAGCGCAGCACGCCGAGTGCATGCCATGCCGACGCCTCTTCGCCGCGTTCGCGACGGCGGCTGAGTTCATAGAGACCGAGGGCTGCAAAAGGACCAATCAACGCAAAACCGGCGGCTAGCGGGAAAAGCAGCGGTAACACCGAATAGCCAAGGGTCATTCTGGCCAGCACAAGCCCGAGAACAGGATAGATGACGCACAGAATAATGGCGTGACTCGGAACCGCCTTGAAGTCCTCCCAGCCCAGCCGCAACGCTTCATGCAGATCGGACAACCCGATCTTGCGAATGACGGGCGCGGCAACGCTATCGGAAGCGCTTGGTACTGTCTGCGAGATCTTGTCAGAATACGGAGTAGCCATGGTCACGATCTCCCATGCGTTCGCACCGGCGAGATCGGGTCATTTTCAAATGACGAGCATTCGCCTTCGTGCGCAGAAATCGCGACTGGTTCTGGAAGACGGCCAAGTTCAACGAAGAGAGCTTTGCCGAGCAAAACCTGTCGCAACCTGTGCAGCAAGTTTAGCGCAATCAGAAAAGAATAGCACGCACTGTTCGGTGAATTCTTCCTTTGTAAGGTTTACGTTTCACCGCGTGGCTGATGGCAATTGACGCATCACTTTATCTGTCCTGCGGACGCGCGGCGTGGTGTATTGCAATGCGATATGAGAATCCGTTGCGCGTGCCATTGCTCAACGGTTCGATCGTGGTGCTATCGTCGTCGTGAGGAATAAGCCGGTCTATTGACAATCAAGCCTGCCGGGGAACATCCTGTAGTGGCAAGTGCCCGTAGTTCGACGACACCAGCGATCGCAACTTTTCGAATTCGATGTTGCGACCGGTTAGAGGGCAAGGCGGCCAGCATTATGATGGCGAGCTCGAAATCAGCCATCGATGCAGACGTGAACTGCGCCCTTTTCTAAGTCTTGTCCGCAGCCTCTAGAGGCAAGGATGAACAAGGGATGGCTGTAGCATTCATACTGCTGTTGGTCGCAGTCGCTTCGGTGCTGTTTCACCTCCTTAGCCCATGGTGGTGGACGCCGATCGCATCGAACTGGAGTTACATCGACGACACGATCACCATGACGTTCTGGATCACCGGAGCGGTCTTCTTCGCGATCGTCGCATTCATCGCCTATTGCATCTTCCGTTTTCATCACAAGGAAGGAAGACAAGCGGCCTATGAGCCCGAAAACAAGAGGCTCGAATGGTGGCTCACCATAGGGACCGCGATCGGTGTCGGAGCGATGTTGGCGCCCGGTTTGGTTGTCTGGCATCAGTTTGTGACGGTGCCGTCCGATGCAACAGAGATCGAGGTCATGGGCCAGCAATGGCGCTGGAGCTACCGGCTGCCAGGAAAAGACGGCCGGCTCGGGACGGTCGATGCCCGCAACGTCAGTGCCGAGAATCCACTGGGCTTGAATCCGAACGATCCCAATGGTCAGGACGACGTCGTGGTTGAGAACGACGATTTGCATCTCCCGATCGGGAAGCCGGTCAAGGTGTTGCTCCGTTCAATCGACGTTCTGCACGATTTCTACGTGCCTGAGTTCCGGGCGAAGATGGATATGGTGCCGGGCTCGGTCACATACTTCTGGTTCACTCCCACGCGCACAGGAACATTCGAGGTTCTTTGCGCGGAATTGTGCGGCATCGCGCATGCGCAAATGCGGAGCAACGTCATCGTCCAGGAAGAGAGCGAATATCATGCATGGCTGGAGAAGCAGCAGACATTCGCAGCGTTATCCGGCCACCGACCCATCACGAAGGCGACTTACAAGACCCGCGGCAAATAGCAGGACCGGCGCGGCGGCGTTGCACGTTGTAACACTTACGATGAGCGACGATCAGAGGATAAATCCGGGAGGACATTTTAATGGTTGATGTCCCGTCTGACGTACTCGCAGGAATTCCGCCGGCCGAAGTGGGTGAGGTCGATCTCTATCACCCGCGAAGCTGGTGGACGCGATATGTCTTCTCGCAAGATGCCAAGATCATTGCGGTCCAGTATGCGATGACAGCAATGGCCATCGGTATGGTCGCGCTGGTGCTGTCGTGGCTGATGCGGCTGCAGCTCGGATTTCCCGGAACGTTTTCGTTTATCGATCCGAGCCAGTATCTTCAGTTCATCACCATGCATGGCATGATCATGGTGATCTACCTTCTCACGGCGCTGTTTCTCGGAGGCTTCGGGAATTATCTCATCCCGTTGATGGTCGGTGCTCGCGACATGGTGTTCCCCTATGCGAACATGCTGAGCTACTGGATCTATCTGCTTGCCGTGCTGGTGCTGGTTGCGACCTTCTTTGTACCGGGTGGGCCGACCGGCGCTGGCTGGACGCTGTATCCGCCGCAGGCCATTCTTTCCGGAAGCCCCGGACAGGAAGCAGGCATCATCATGATGCTGGTGTCGCTGATCCTGTTCATTATCGGCTTCACCATGGGCGGCTTGAATTACGTCGTGACGGTGCTGCAGGGTCGCACGCGCGGAATGACGCTGATGCGGCTGCCTTTGACGGTGTGGGGCATTTTTACAGCGACCGTGATGGCCTTGCTCGCATTTCCAGCCTTGTTCGTCGCCTCGGTGATGATGCTGTTCGATCGGCTTCTTGGCACCAGCTTCTTCATGCCAACGCTCGTGGAGATGGGTCAGCTGGGGAAGTACGGCGGTGGCAGTCCGCTGTTGTTCCAGCACCTGTTCTGGTTTTTCGGCCACCCCGAAGTCTATATCGTTGCGTTACCTGCTTTTGGCATTGTCTCTGACCTCATCAGCACTCATGCGCGAAAGAATATTTTCGGTTATCGCATGATGGTGTGGGCGATTGTCGGAATCGGAGCGATGAGCTTCGTGGTGTGGGCGCACCACATGTATGTCAGTGGCATGAATCCGAAGTTCGGATTTTTCTTCGCAACAACGACCCTCATCATCGCGATCCCCACGGCGATCAAGGTTTACAACTGGATCCTGACCCTGTGGCGTGGCGACATTCACCTCACCGTTCCGATGCTGTTCGCGCTCGCATTCATTATCACGTTCGTTAATGGCGGCCTGACTGGCCTGTTCCTCGGCAACGTCGTCGTGGACGTTCCGTTGTCCGATACCATGTTCGTGGTCGCCCATTTTCACATGGTCATGGGGGTTGCGCCGATCATGGTCGTGTTTGGTGCGATCTATCACTGGTATCCGAAAGTGACGGGACGGATGCTGAACGAGACGCTGGGGCGCTTCCATTTCTGGGTCACGTTCCTTGGAGCTTACGCGATCTTCTTCCCCATGCATTATCTCGGGCTGCTGGGTGTGCCGCGCCGCTATCACGACATCGGTGGGACGGCATTCGTCCCGGCGTCGGCCCATGACCTGAATGCATTCATGAGTATCGCTGCGCTCATCGTCGGCTTTGCCCAGCTCGTATTTGTGTTCAACATGATCCGGAGCCTGTCCAAGGGCGAGGACGCCGGCGGCAATCCGTGGAACGCGACCACGCTCGAGTGGCAAACGCCGCAGACGCCGCCGGCACATGGCAACTGGGGCAAGGAACTCCCGGTCGTCTATCGCTGGGCTTATGATTATAGCGTGCCCGGCGCAGCACGGGATTTCATCCCCCAGAATGAACCGCCGGCCAGCTCGACGCCGAAGGGAGCGCATCCATGACGGCCATCGTCCTGTTCATGGCTGGAATAGCGGCCATTGCGGGATGGTGGCTCTCGCAGCAACGGCTTGCGGCCAAGCCCTGGCTGGAGGAGGGGGCGGTCGGCGATTTTCCCGGCGGAAGTTCGATGTCGTTGCCGGCGGCGAAAATAGGTTTGGGTGTGTTTCTCGCGGTCGTCGGGTCGTTGTTTGCGCTCTTCGTCAGCGCTTACTCCATGCGCATGCAACTGATCGACTGGCGGTCGCTGCCCGTGCCCGGGTTGCTGTGGTTCAACACCGGTGTTCTGGTCGTGAGCAGCGGCGCGCTGCAATGGGCGCAGGTTTCCGCCCGTCGCAACGACAGCGAAAATGTGCTGACCGGCCTGCTTGCAGGCGGCGTTTCGGCCGTTGTTTTCCTGATAGGTCAGTTGCTGGTGTGGCAGCAGCTCAACACCCGGGGCTACTTTCTGGCGGCCAATCCTGCCAACGCCTTCTTCTATCTGATCACCGCGATTCATGGACTGCACTTGCTCGGCGGTCTCGTCGCTCTGGGCAGAACCATCGTCAAGGCATGGCGTGGTGTTGAAATCCCGCGCCTGCGTTTGAGTGTGGAACTGTGCACGATGTATTGGCATTTCCTGCTTTTGGTCTGGTTGATCCTGCTCGCTCTGCTGACAGGCTGGGCGGATGACTTCGTCACCATCTGTCGCCAGTTGCTGACATAGGGAAGGCTTCGATGCGATGACAGAGACTGTGCTGACAAACATCGAAAAGCGCCGAACGACGACCGTAGGCTGGCAAGGTATTGTCGCCGACTGGTCCTCGGATCAACGGGCATTCAAGAATGTATCCTGGGGAAAGGCCATGATGTGGATCTTTCTCCTCAGCGATACCTTTATCTTCGGTTGCTTCCTGCTGTCGTACATGACGGCGCGCATGTCCACGACGGTGCCCTGGCCAAACCCGAGTGAAGTCTTCGCTCTGACGATTGCAGGACAACACATCCCGCTCATTCTGATTGCCATCATGACCTTCGTGCTGATCAGCAGCAGCGGGACCATGGCTATGGCCGTCAATTTCGGCTACCGCCACGATCGCCGCAAAACGGCGATTCTGATGCTGGTGACCGCCGCGTTCGGTGCGACATTTGTCGGAATGCAGGCTTTCGAATGGACGAAGCTGATCATGGAGGGGGTGAGGCCCTGGGAAAATCCGTGGGGGGCAGAGCAATTCGGCTCATGCTTTTTCATGATTACAGGATTCCACGGAACGCACGTAACGATTGGCGTGATTTTCCTGATCATCATTGCGCGAAAGGTTTGGCGCGGAGATTTCGAGACTGAACGTCGGGGATTTTTCACAAGCCGGAAGGGGAACTACGAGATCGTCGAAATCACCGGCCTGTATTGGCATTTCGTCGATTTGGTATGGGTGTTTATCTTTGCCTTTTTCTATCTTTGGTGAGGGAAAAACATGGCTGAAGTCACGCTACATGCAACACCTCATGCAACTCCCGCGGGACATGCCGAGGGACACCAGCACCCGATCAAGCTTTATCTCGTGGTCTGGGGATGGCTGTTTGTCTTGAGTACATGCTCTTACCTCGTCGACTACTTCAACCTGCAGGGATATCTGAGGTGGTCTCTCATCGTGCTGTTCATGATGTTGAAGGCGGGCTTGATTGTTGCGGTCTTCATGCACATGGCGTGGGAGCGTCTGGCTTTGGCCTATGCCATCCTGCTCCCGCCGTTGGTGTTGTTGGTTTTTGTCGGGATCATGGTGTTTGAATCGGACTACACGTTGTTGAGCCGGATCATTTTCTTCAAGACTGGGGCGTGAAGATGAGCGGGGGTCTCGTGCGCAAGGAGGACTTCCATGACCACATATATCATGCTTGCAAACTGGACTGATCAAGGTGTCCAGCATGTCAAGGACTCGCCGCGTCGTCTCGACTTGGCGAAGAAAGCTCTCAAGGATATGGACGGAGAGTTCAAATCGTTTTTTCTGACCATGGGCGACTATGACATCGTCGCGGTTTACGAAGCGCCGGACGATGCCGTCGCCGCGCGATTCAACTTGCAGCTGGGTATGCTGGGAAACATTCGAACGCATACATTGAAAGCGTTTCCCGAAACGGCCTACCGGGAGATCATCAAGTCGCTGGACTGATTGCGGATCGGAAACGCGTCCGCGAGGTGCTACGCGCCGGTCAAATGATATGTCGACAGGAACGACGGCCGAGATGGCGCCCGCTGGCGGAAAGTAGGCGAGGACACAATTGCAGTGAAGACGAGGTGATGCGCAGATGCAATTTACCGTTGGATTCAAGCTGAAGGGCAAGGCGGGCCATGTCGTCGTGGACGCCGAGGACGCGCTTGTCGCCGCTCTGAAAGTCAAGGCGGAGCTCCCGGAAGCGATGACAATGTACGTGCGTCCACAAAACCGGCGCGGCGACGCACGACACCCGTCACATGTGCCTGTCGACGAGCGCGCCGAGGATACTCATTGATGGTAAATTGGGGTGATGAGCAAGCCAGCGCAAGCCATGGTTCGTTCGGGCCATGACAGACTCAAGCTGAAGCTGGCGCAGAAGCACAAGAAATAAACTCACGGTACTCTGCCCGGCCGCAGCGTCATATGGCTGAGCAGATCCATCGGCAACGGAAAGACCACAGTCGATGACCGCTCGCCTGCAATGTCGTGCAACGCCGCAAAATAGCGCAGCTGCATCGCTTGCGGCTCCTGAGCGAGGATCCGGCCAGCCTCGACGAGCTTCTCGGCGGCTTGCTGCTCGCCTATCGCATTGATCACTTTCGCCCGCCGCAGCCGCTCCGCCTCGGCCTGCTTGGCGATGGCACGCACCATGTTCTCATTGAGGTCGATATCCTTGATCTCGATGTTGGTGACCTTGATGCCCCACGCGTCAGTTTGCTGATCGAGGATCTCCTGAATGTCGGCGTTGAGTTTGTCGCGCTCTGCGAGCATTTCATCCAGCTCATGCTTGCCGAGCACGGAGCGCAGCGTGGTCTGCGCTAACTGGCTAGTCGCGGCCATGAAATTCCCGACCTTGATGATCGCACGTTCCGGGTCGACGATGCGGAAATAGAGAACGGCATTCACCTTGACGGAAACGTTATCGCGGGAAATGACGTCCTGCGGCGGCACATCTTGCACCATCACCCTGAGATCGGCCTTCACCATCTGCTGCACGAACGGAATAAGGATGATGAGCCCCGGACCTTTCACGCCGGTGAACCGTCCGAGCGTGAAGACGATGCCGCGCTCGTATTCCCGCAGGATGCGAATGGCGGAGGAGAGAAAGGCGATCACGATGATCGCGAGCAGCGAATAGGCTATGTAATCGAGCATCATCGCACACCTCCCTCGCCGGCGCTGAGTGCCGGCCGGCGACGCACCATCAGCGTCAGATCCGTGATGCTGGCGATCTCGACCGTCTCTCCGGGCTTGAATGTTTCCATGCCGCGGGCTCGCCAGCGCTCACCCTGCGTGAAGACGTGACCTTCGATGTCATTCCAGTCGAGAACTTCGGCGGGCAGGCCCCGCATGGCCTGCGCGCCGATTCGTGCCGGAGCTTTGCGGGCGCGCCGGAGCGAGCCGAGCACAATGAGAAGCAGTCCGATGAACATTGCCGTCACGATGCCGACGAGCGTCCATGACAGCCGGTATCCGGGCGCTTCGATCCTGAACAACATCAACCCACCAAGGACGAGGGCAATGGCTCCGCCGAGGCCAAGAACCACGGTCGGGTTGAAGGCCTCGATAATCAGAAGCGCGATCCCCAACATCATCAGCCCAAGGCCGGCATAGTTGATCGGCAGCAGGTTGAAGGCATAGAGGCCCAACAGCAGACAGATCGTACCGACCACGCCGGGCGCGACAGCGCCAGGAGACATGAACTCAAAAATCAGGCCGTAGATGCCAACCAGCAGAAGAATGAAGGCGACGTTGGGATTGGTGATCACAGACAGAAATTGCGAGATCCATCCGGAATCGATCGTCTCGATCATCGCATCCTTCGTCGCCAGATGCCGTCTGTCCCCACCGGGGAGCTCCACGACGCGACCATCGACTTGCCTGAGCAGTTCGACCGGGTCGCGCGCAATGAGATCGATGACACTCGCTTGCAACGCAGCACTGGCGGAAAGACTGGCTGCCTCGCGGACAGCCTTCTCGGCCCAATCGGCGTTACGTCCGCGTAACTCGGCCAGGCTGCGGATAAAGGCGACGGCGTCGTTTGTCGCCTTCGCCATCATCGCATCCTTCGGCTCCGTTTGTTGGGCGCCGTCTTTCTTGTCCTTGCCTTCTTTGTCAGGGGGGATGCCCGGCAGGCCTGGCACCGGACTGCCGATTTGCACGGGCGTCGCCGCGCCGAGATTGGTGCCCGGCGCCATTGCGGCGATATGCGTTGCATAGAGGAGATAAGTGCCGGCGCTGGCAGCATGGGCTCCCGACGGGGCGACATAGCCTATGACAGGGACGGGAGATGCCAGCACGTCGGCGATGGTCTCGCGCATGCTGGTGACGAGACCGCCCGGCGTATTCAGACGCAGAATAACAGCTTCGGCACGCCGTTCGCTTGCCTTGGCGAGTGCGTCTTTCACATAATTGGCAGTTGCCGGTCCGATCGCTCCGTCGATTGCGATCGTCAGCACAAGTTTCCCGCTCCCCTCCGCCGAGACAGGCGTGGTGGGAGAGACAGCCAGAGCGACAATCGCAATTGTCGCCGCAAGAGTAGCCTGTACGGTCTGCACAGCCTGGACTCCCTTATCAAGATGATGTGGGGGGTCCTGGCAGAATCTCAATACGACGGGGATTGGCGAGCCGCCGCTCGCTGTCGAAACGAATGTGAGGGTTGCGTAAGACGAGAAGAATCGTCGATATTATCAGGCAGTCTCAATGGCATAAGAAGTTCGCAGTTTCGATCCACGCCCTTGCTTCGTCTCCAAACAATGGCGCGACCGCGTAGGCACGACCTTCTTCATCGCGGCTCGATGAGCAAAGTTCTTTCATCGAACTGTTCGACGATCGTGCCGACGGCCGCGCCCCTCCGCCGGATCGCAAGAGGAGCGCTGGCCGTGTTTCAGTGATGGGCCGAAACGCTCTTGACGCATTCGGACAACAAATCACCTGACGCAGAATGGCTGACGTCGCCCAGACTGACGATACCGACCATCCGTTTACTCTTGTTGATCACCGGCAGCCTGCGGACCCGCAGTTTCTCCATGTGACGTATTGCCTTTGCGAGATCGTCGTCCTCCCGGCAACAATGGATACCTTCGGTCATCACATCGCGCGCCGTCGCGCGGCCGGCATCGAAGCTGTTCCTCGCGAGCCCTTTACAGACAATGTCGCGGTCGGTCACCATCCCAATCAGGCGGTCGTCCTCGCCAACCGGAACGCAGCCAATGTCATGCCCCCGCATCAATTTCGCGAGTTCGGTGACAGGGGTATCGGGGCTGACCCAGTCGACACCTTTGTGCATCACCTCTTTGACTTTCATGGCGAACCTCCGTTCCTAGAGTTCAGGTGAATTGATGCAATGCAGTATGTCTCGCCTCCCTCCATGTCCTCCAACTATACAATCAATTACGTGCGAGGTCGCAGAAGAAAACATCATTCCTGCGCGATCAGACCGGACAAACGCGGCCGCTGTTGCAATCCACCCTCCTGAACAGCGCGCATTCGACGCAAGGCCCGGACCATCCACGGTTGCAAGTGGATTAATGGAACCCAAATAATCCAAACGTGTCTCATTGGACAGGGAGCGGTCCTATCCACTAGTTTGGCAGGCGGCGGTGTTGCACACCTCCGGACGAGATCATTGGGAATGAAAGAGAAAAAGGATATCGTAGAAAACTGGTTGCCGCGTTACACCGGCACGCCGCTTGCTGAGTTCGGAGAGTATGTTCTCTTGACCAACTTCGACAACTACGTCGAATGGTTCGCCACGGCGTATGGCAGTTTAGTAAAGGGCGCAGATCGACCGATGCCCAATGCGACTGCCGACGGTATCACTCTGATTAACTTCGGCATGGGAAGCCCGAATGCTGCAACCGTGATGGATCTGTTAAGTGCCATCGCGCCGAAAGCCGTGTTATTTCTCGGCAAATGCGGTGGGTTGAAACGCAAAAATAAAATTGGCGATTTGGTTCTACCGATTGCGGCTATTCGGGGCGAAGGCACCTCAAATGATTACTTGCCCCCGGAGGTTCCTGCGTTGCCCGCGTTCCAGTTGCAACGCGCGGTGTCGACCATGATCCGCGATCTCGGTCACGACTATTGGACCGGTACCGTGTACACGACCAATCGTCGTGTCTGGGAACATGATGATCGCTTCAGGGATATATTGCGTCGTACACGGAGCATGGCGATCGACATGGAGACCGCAACAATCTTTGCTGCGGGATTTGCCAATCACATTTCGACTGGCGCACTGCTTCTCGTGTCCGATCAGCCAATGATTCCCGAGGGTGTGAAGACCGAAGCGTCGGATCAGGAGGTGACCGCGAACTATGTCGAAAGGCATATCAGGATCGGGGTGGAGGCCTTGAAGCTTGTGCGGCGCCGCGGCCGCAGCGTCAAGCATTTGCGTTTCGAAGACGATTTCGATGCAGGGCATGAGACGTAAGGAGGCGTCGCACCGCTGCGGCGACAATTAAGCAGCGGCACGATCTTTCCATTCGGGACCGCGACGGTCGCCGCGGATCGTCCGACTAATTCTCAGTCATGCGCGCTAAAGCGCCCGTGCTGCGCGTTGGCCATCAGGCGAGCAAACTGCGCGTGACCCATATGAAGCAGCGTCTCGTGATCGCCAGCTTCCAGATAGACCTCCGGCTGTGCCTGGATGCTGTCGTCGACGATGATATCCAGCCCGTAGCACTTACCGACGGCAGGAACTGCACCGTGTGCGCAGTCGCGGAACAGCTGATGGATCTCGGTTTCATCGGCCATGTGGACATTGTCGCCGAGTGATGTCCTCAGGTCCGACAGGCGGAGGTGATGCGATGCGGGCAAGACGGCCAGTATATATTCGCCGTCACGCCGCAACACGATGCCTTTGGCGAGGCGATCGCCCGAGATATGACATGCCTCAGCCGTGCCAGAGGACGTCATACGAAGTTCGTGCGGGATCACCTCGTATTGGATGTTTTCAGCGGCCAGGTATTTTTGCAGGGTGGGAGCAATGGTCATGGCGTGACCTCCGGGGCAAAATGCAAGCCATCCATCGTAAGGTCTTTGTCTGCAGACTCTCGCCGTGCGATGGGCGGCCGCGTGGTTATAGGCTCAGCATAGGCCTCCCATCCGACAGCTGCAATTCGTTATCGATGACCAACTCTCTCGCGAGATAGTCAGGCCCCCGCGCTGTCGATGGTGGGTGCGCGAGCGCCGCGACACTTCTTCTCTTCCCCAAAAGGGGGGCTGCTGTCCATTTGAGCGCATGCGAGGATCGCGTGAGGTATTCAATCGAAATTATATATCTATTTCAAAAGCATAGGAGTTCGCAGTTTTATTCTGAATGGCATGCCATTTTCCAGAACGCATAGCATTCACAGACAGGCTGATCGATCACGATGTCGATCATGTGGTGGCGCGCGTCTCCCAGCCGCTAATCCCAACTGCTTGGTGTCACCACGGGTCAGCGCCGAAGTAAGTGGGGCGAGCAGCGTGTGCGGTCGGTTGGTTGCGAGGGCATGATCACCGGGCTAGCCTATGGGCAGGACAAGTCCAAAGGTGAGAGCATATGACCCCGCGCGAACGTCTCGACCAATTGCACCCGGAAATGACCGCATGGCGCAGGGATTTCCATGCGCATCCGGAGATTGGCTTCGAGGAGGAGCGCACTAGCGCGCTGGTAGCGGAGCGGTTGTCGGAGTGGGGTATCGAGGTGCATCGCGGTTTCGGCGGCACCGGCGTCGTCGGCGTGATCCGCGGCCGCCATCAGGCTGCCGGCAGCAACCGGGCCATTGGATTGCGTGCGGATATGGACGCGCTGCCGATGGAGGAGGGCAACGGTTTTGCCCATCGCTCGCAGAACGCCGGCCGCATGCATGCCTGCGGCCATGACGGTCACACCACCATGTTGCTCGGGGCGGCCAAGTATCTTGCGGAGACGCGCAATTTCGCCGGCACGGTGCATCTGATCTTTCAGCCGGCCGAGGAAGGGCTCGCTGGCGCCAAGGCGATGATGGACGACGGGTTGTTCGAGCGTTTCCCCTGCGATTCCATCTATGCGATCCACAACAGCCCGGACATGCCGCTCGGCACCGTCAAGGCGCTGACCGGCACGGCGCTAGCGGCGATCGATTATTTCAAGGTGACGCTGCGTGGGCGCTCGTCGCATGGCGCGCATCCGCATCAGGGCATCGATACGGTGGCCATGGCCGCGCAAGTGGTGAATGCCTTGAACGCGATCCCGTCGCGCCAGATCGATGCGCTGGAATCCGCCGTCATCAGCATCGGCCAGATCCATGGCGGTACCTCGGACATCGTTCTGCCCGAGACGGTGGAGTTGCGCGGCTCGGTACGTACGCTGAAGCCCGAGGTGCGCGAACGCGTCGAGGAGTTGTTCATGCGCGCGGTGACGCTGACCGCGCAAGCCTGCGGCGGCACGGCGGAGATCGAGTATCGCCACGCCTATCCGGCCACCATCAACACGGCCGACGAGACGGTGCGCGCGGCAGAAGCCGCGGCGGCGGTGCCGGGCGTTACCGAGGTGCTGCGCGAAGGCAATCCAATTCTTGCCGGTGAAGATTTCGCGTTCATGCTCGAACGCAACCGTGGTGCCTATCTGATGTTCGGGCAGCGCACCGCCGACAAGGGCGGCGTGCCCGTTCACAATCCCGGCTACGATTTCAACGACGATCTCCTGCCGATCGGCGCGAGCTATCTCGCCGGGCTGGTGGAGCAGGAGCTCGCATAGACCGCAATCAGCGCGATTCGAGCGGCGCGTCTATGCCGCGCCGCTCTTCGGAATGGTGCGGCCGATCACGCGCAGAAGATCGGCGCGCACCGATTCGATGTGACATTCGAGAAAGCGGCAGGCGTCGTCGATCTGCTGGCTGCGGCACAGCGCGATGAGTTCGGCGTGTTCTTTCTCGGCGATGCCCATCGCGGTGGTGGTCGAGAGTTGCATGCGCGTGTAGCGGTCGCTGGTTTGCAGCAGTGCCATCACGATCGACTGCGTGCGCGGCTGCCGCGCCCGGACATACATCGCCATGTGGAAATCGGCGTTGAGCTGTCCCCATTCGCTGATATTGCCGGCGGCAATCGCCTTCTCGAAGCGGTGCTGGATGTCGTCGAGTGCAGCGAAGTCGTTGTCGACAAAATGCGGCGCGGACTGCGCCAGCATCCGTGGCTCGAGGATGGCCCGGAGATCGAACACGTCGTTGATTTCGTCGAGCGACAGTTCCGAAACGATGGCGCCCTTTTGCGGGACGATCTTCACCAGCCCTTCGGCCTCAAGCTGAAACAGGGCTTCCCGCACCGGAATTCGGCTCACGCCATAGGCCTCGCCCAAAGCGTCCTGGCGCAACTGCGCGCCAGCCGGATGGGTGCCGTCGAGGATGGCCTGCCGGAGTTGATCCGCGATCATGGCCGACAGGGTGCGGTGCTTTAGCGGCGCGCTCATTGATTTATCAAGCCTTTTCTCTGGATTTCGGCCGGATTGATCTCAGATCTCGTCCCGTCTTCGCTGCCGCACAAAAACTCCTCAAGGCGCGAATTTGTGCAAATCAGCGTTTGACAGAGAAATTGTATAAATTATACGATCCAAAAATCATATCACAATCGTGACAGTGGGGGCCGTTTATGAGTGACCAGACGATGTCGACGGCCCCGGCCATCGGGGCCCGCCGGGTCATCCTGGCGGCGTCGTCCGGGCTGCTGGCCTTCGAGCGCGTGGCCTTGATGGGCCTGATGTATCTGCTGACGGCGCTGATCCTGGTGAATGTCGTCACCCGTTATTCGCACTTCCCAATCTACTGGATCGATGAGTCGGCGGTGTATTCGGTGGTCTGGCTGACCTTCATCGGCGCCTCCGCCATGACTCGCCTGCGGCTCGACTTCGCGGTCACCATGATGACCGAGCGCCTGTCGGCCAGGAGCCAGCAGATCTTCAAGATTATCGCCACGAGCACGGTGATCGTGTTCGGTATCGGCCTGATCGTCACCTGCCTGCTGTGGATGGATCCGATAGGCCTGGCGCAGGCGGGCTTCGACGCGAAGAAGTTCGCCGGCCAGACCTTCAATTTCCTCTACACCGAACGTACCCAGACGCTGAACTGGCCGACCTGGGTCCTCTATCTGACACTGCCGATCTTTGCGGTGTCGATCACCATCCATGGCATCGCCAACCTGCTTGAGGACCTCGGCCTCGTCGCCAAGGTGCCGCCGAAAGGCTTCCAGCTCTCCGAACTCGACGGGGTGAACTAATATGATCACCTTCGCCGCATTCACGGTGATCATGCTGGTCGGCGTCCCGATCGGCCTTTGTCTCTGCCTCGCCGGCTTCGTCTACATCATGGCGTCCGGCAATCCGGTGCTGTTCCAGTCCTATCCGCTGCAACTGTTCGGCGGCGTCGACAGCTACGGTCTGATCGCGATCCCGCTGTTTATCCTGATCGGCGAGATCATGAATGGCGGCGGCATCACCAAGCGCATCGTCGACATGGCGATGGCCTTTGTCGGCTCGCTGAAGGGCGGGCTGGCTTACGTCAACATTCTCGCCAACATGTTCATCTCCTCCATTCTCGGCTCGGCGACCGCACAGGTCGCGATCATGGCGCAGATCATGGTCCCGGAGATGGAGAAGAAGGGCTACGACAAAACCTTTGCGGCCGGCCTCACCGCCTATGGCGGCATGCTTGGCCCCATCATTCCGCCGTCGGTGATGTTCGTCGTCTACAGCGTACTGGCGCAGGTATCGGTTAGCGACATGCTGATCGCCGGCATCATTCCCGGCGTGATCCTGACCGGCATGTTCTGCGTCGTCATCGCGCTGATGGGCTACATCTACAATTATCCGCGCGCCGAATATCAGACGCCGAAACAGCGTGTGATGACCATCCTGCGTACATCTCCCACATTGCTCATCCCCATCGTCATCGTCGGCTCCATCCTCGGCGGTCTGGCGAACGCAACGGAATCGGCTGCCGTCGGCGCTGTCGCCGCTGCTGTTGTCGGCAAATACTGGACCAAGGAATTCGAGTGGTCGCAACTGCCGCAAATGATGCTGCGCTCGGGCATCTATTCGGCGATCGTGCTGTTTCTCGTTGCCGCTGCCGCCGTGTTTTCCTGGGTTCTGATCTTCGGCAAGGTGCCGCAGGAGACCGCCGCCTGGATCCAGACTGTTGCCAAGGATCCGATCAGCTTCATGCTGATCTGCAATGTCATCCTGCTGGTCATCGGCACGGTGATCGACGGCGTGCCCGGCCTGATCATGACCGTGCCGATCCTGCTGCCGGTGGCGACCGAGATCTACCACATCGACCCGCGTCACTTCGGCGTAGTCGTCGTGATCAATCTCGTGCTCGGATTGCTGTCGCCGCCGGTCGGACTCTGTTTCTTCGTCGCCGCCGCCGTCACAGGCGCCAAGCCCGGCAAGATGTTCATGGTGACGCTGCCGTTCTTCTTCATCTCATGCATCCTGTTGGTGCTGCTCTCGCTCTATCCGTATCTGTCTCTCGCCCTCATCAAGTAAGCCCCATACCCATCAAGGAGCCTCCGTCATGACCATCTCACGTCGTCGCTTCCTCGCCGCATCGGCAGCTGCTTCGGTGTTTGCGCCGTCGCTCGCATTGGCGCAGGCCAAGGAGCTGCGTCTCGGCCTGATCACGCCGAACGGCCATTCCTGGAACAAGGCTGCGCTGAAGCTCGCCGATCAGCTCAAGGAAGAGACCAAGGGCCGTCTCACCATGACGGTGTTTCACTCCGGCCAGCTCGGCAACGAAGCAGCGATGATGCAGCAGTTGCAGACCGGCGCGCTCGATATGGGCTTCATTCAGGCTGCCGAACTCGGTTCGCGCGTGCCGCATATCGCGGCGATCAACGCGCCTTACATCGTGCGCTCAACGCCGGCCGTCGCGAAATTCGTGCGTCATCCGGCGGCAGTCAAACTGTTCGACGTGCTTCCTGCGGAAACCGGCACCATTGGCCTCGGCTGGGGCATCACCGGCATGCGCGCGGTCTTCGCGGTCAGGGATCTCAACACGCTCGCTGACATCAAGGGCATGAAGCTGCGTATCAATCCGACGCCGGTCTATCGCGACTTCTACTCATCGCTCGGCGCCGCACCGACGCCGATTCCGACGCCGCAGGTGTTCGACGCCATGTCGAATGGCCAGGTCGATGGTCTTGAAGCCGATCTGGAATTCTCCTGGAACCAGCGCTTCGACAAGGTGTCGAAGTCGATCCTGCAGATGAATGCCGTCTTCATGCCGATGGCCGCGGTCGTGTCCGGCCGCGTCTGGCAGTCGCTGCCCGCCGCAGACAAGGAGCTGATCACCAAGGCGGTGAAGTCGACGCTCGATGCGCAGATCGACGAATTGGCTGCTGGCGAGCCGGCACTGATCGAGAATTTCAAGGGCACGTCGGTGCCGGTGCGTCAGGTGGCCGTCAAGGATACCGAAGCCGTCATTGCTGAATTCGACAAGATCTGGCTGCCCAAAGCGCCTGTGCTCGCCGAGCTGCGCAAGGTCGGTGCGACGATCTGATCCTCTAATTCTCGCCCATCATCTTCATCAGCCGGCGCGCTATGCGCGCCGGCATCACACGGAGTTTTGCCATGAGTCCCCGCATTTCCTGGGAAGGCGTCTTCCCGGCTGTCACCACGCAATTCCATGACGATCTGTCGCTCGACATCGACGCCACCGCGAAGGTCATGGACGGCCTAATCCGCGACGGTGTGTCCGGCCTGATCATCTGCGGCTCCGTCGGCGAGAACACCTCGCTGGAGCGCAAGGAAAAGATCGCGATCATGGAAGCGGCCAAGTCGGTCGCGAAGGGCCGCGTGCCCGTGCTCTGCGGTATCGCCGAATTCACCACGGCCTTTGCCGTGGATACCGCGAAGGAAGCCGCACGCGTCGGCATCGATGGCATCATGGTAATGCCCGCCTTGGTCTATTCGTCCAAGCCGCACGAGACTGCCGCGCACTTCCGTTCGGTCGCCACCGCCACCGATCTGCCGGTGATGCTCTACAACAACCCGCCGATCTACAAGAACGATGTCACCCCCGACATTCTCGCCACGTTGGCCGATGTCGACACGGTCGTCTGCTTCAAGGATTCGTCAGGCGATACACGCCGCTTCATCGACACGCGCAATATGGTCGGCGACCGCTTCGTGTTGTTCGCTGGCCTCGACGACGTGATCGTTGAGAGCGTGGCGATGGGCGCCGTCGGCTGGGTGTCGGGGATGTCCAATGCCTTCCCGCGCGAAGGCGAGACGCTGTTCCGTCTGGCCAAGGCCGGGCGCCTCAAAGAGGCGATGGCGATCTATGAATGGTTCATGCCGCTGCTGCATCTCGATGCGCGCCCGGATCTCGTCCAGTGCATCAAGCTGTGCGAAAACATCATGGGCCGCGGTACCGCACTGACGCGGCCACCACGTCTGGCGCTGCTGCCGCATGAAAAAGCGGAAGTGGAGGGAATCATGACCAAGGCGCTGCGTCACCGTCCGATGCTGCCGGATGTCGGCCTCAAGGCAGCTTAACGACTCGTCGCTATCTGAAATTTATCGGCGCGTCAGTCGTGGCGCGCCGATGTCTTATGTAGCGATGCCTTCGCACAGCTAGACATCTTCGTCGTCGCGATTGCGTTTCGGTGTGGCGATATCGCCGTCTTCCTCGTCGTCGTCAGGCCGCGGCGGCGTGGGGACGGGTTTTTGCTTGTCGTCCTTGGCCGGTTTGTCGTCGCGGGCTCCGCCCACTCGTCCGCTCATCATTTTTCCCGCCGGATTGCTTGTGTTGACCTCATTCTGACCGTGATTGAAGCAGATATTGCCGTAATCCCGCAATTGCCCTGTGTTTTTCCGCATGACCGTGTAAACGGGGGCGAATCCTGCCCGCTTTGAAATCGGGCGAATCTTGTTCTGGAGTGACGATGAAAAAACCGAAGTTAGAGCTTGACGAACCGCAGGCGCGCAAATTCATTCGCGCCGACAGGGCGCCGACCGAAGGTTATTCACTGGTGGTGGATGGCCATTTCAAATCCCATCACGATACGGTCGAAGCCGCGGAAGAAGCCGGCATGAAGCTGAAGAACCAGTTTCAGATGCTTCAGATCCAAGTCTACGATTCTGCGACCAAGACCCGTACCATGATCGAATGGCCTGCGCCGAGCGCGGCCTGAGATAGATCAGACCCTGCGAAAGCAGGTCCTGCGATAGTCAGGTCCTGCGGCCGCCGCTGCGCTGATCGGCGAGCCACGCTGCCAGGGCCTGTGCTTTTTCCGTCGATTTGCTTGACGATGTCTTGCTCGAAGACGTCTTGCCCGATTTCGTTGCGGTCTTCTTCTTGGCCGGCGCGGGGGGCGATACCGCTTCGCGGGCAAGGCGCATGGCCTTCAGTCGGGCCATGTTGTCGAGTACCGCTTTGGCCGCGGCGTCGCGTTCGGATTTCGTCGCTTTGTCGTCAGTTGGCATCAGCTCGTTTTCTTTTTTCTGGTAGCTTTCGGTTTGGGTTCGGGCGGGTTGGCCAGTTCTTCGGCTTCCCTGGCAAGGCGAAGCGCGCGCAGTTCCTCGGTCCGCTTGCGGATGGCGACATCGGCGGCCGCAATGTCGGCCATCGCCTTCACGCCTTCGGCTTCCTGCGCCGCCTTGCGGGCGAGCCGGATTTCCTTCAGTTCTGCGGGTGTCTTCTGTTCCTGTTCGGTGTCCATCAACGCCTCGGGTTAGGCCGCGCGATCGGCGCGCAGCGAACTCTGTGTCATTCTTATCACGTAGATATAGGAAGCGGCACCCCTGCTGCCACCTAACTGGCCGCTGCAGTTAATCGCTTTGTGCCGGAAATGCGGCGAATTCGACGCGAATGAGGCCAGGTTGCGTCCGTCAGGCCTTCCTGAGACAATCCGGTGGTAATCCGGACTGCAAGAATTTCCATGATCCGCACACTGTTCAACGATGGCGCCGACAACCTGCGCGGCCGCATCATCGCCATCTACGCCATTCTGATCCCGGCCAACGTGCTGGCCTGGATATGGGCCCTGATCGCCTTCCGCGACCAGCCGGTTCTGCTGGGCACCGCGCTGCTCGCCTACACCTTCGGCCTGCGCCACGCCGTTGACGCCGACCACATTGCAGCCATCGATAATGTGACGCGCAAGCTCATGCAGTCCGGCAAGCGGCCGCTGTCCGTGGGCCTGTTTTTCTCGCTCGGTCACTCCACTGTGGTCGTCGTAGCATCCATCTTCGTGGCGCTGGCAGTGTCGGCACTGCAGGAGAAATTCGCGGACTTCAAGGAAATCGGCGGCCTGATCGGCACGAGCGTCTCGGCTTTCTTCCTGCTGATCGTGGCAGTGGCCAATATCTTCATTCTCGTATCGGTGTATCGCCTGTTCAAGGCAGTGAAGCGCGGTGAGCGATTCATCGATGAAGATCTCAATGTTTTGCTTTCGCAGCGCGGCGTCATCGGCCGCATGCTGCGTTCGGTCTTCGCCGTGATCTCGAAGAGTTGGCACATGTATCCGCTCGGCATCCTGTTCGGTCTCGGCTTCGACACCGCGACCGAAATCGCGCTGCTGGGTATCTCCGCCTCGCAAAGCGCCGATGGCATGTCGATGTGGTCGATTCTCGTGTTTCCTGCACTGTTCACGGCGGGAATGTCGCTGGTCGATGCGACGGACTCGGTCTTGATGGTGCGCGCCTATGGCTGGGCTTTCGTGAAGCCGATCCGCAAGCTGTATTACAACATGATCATCACGCTGGTGTCGGTGATCGTGGCGCTGGTGATCGGCGGCGTCGAGGCGCTCGGCCTGATCGGCCGCAAGCTCGACCTGTCAGGCAGCTTCTGGGACGGCATCGAGGCGCTGAACGAGAATTTCGGCGCGCTCGGCTATCTCATCATCGCGATTTTCCTCCTGAGCTGGATGATCTCGGTGATCGTCTATCGCGTCAAAGGCTATGACGACATCGAGGTACGGGTTCACGAGGCCTGATGCGGCGTCGCTATTTGGGCGCCATCTTTTCCAGCGCGGCGCGCTTCCACAGATCCCAGGCCCGGCCATGGATCTGGTCGATCACAGCCAGCGTTTTCTGGCTTTCCTCGCCCAGCAGATAGCTCACCGATCCGCCAAGCGCGAGCGCCTGCGACTGCAGCTGCGCATTGACGTTGCTGTAATGGGCGCGAAACACTGCCATCGGAATTGTGCTCGCCACGACGACACTGCCATGGCCCCGCATCAGTGCCACGCTGCGGTCACCGAGCGTACTGGCCAGCGCCTTGCCCAGCTGCGCGTTGCTGACCAGCATGTTGCTCATGCCGGCGCTGTCGCGAATCTCGAATACCGGCACGTCAGGGAAAAGGAAGGCGCCGAGGTGGAACACTGGCCGTAACTGCGTGCTGCTGACGCTGAAGGGGATGATCCCAGGCGAATGTGTATGGACGACGGCTTTGACATCCGGCCTGGCCTTGTAGATTTCACCGTGGATGAAGCGTTCGAGAAAGCTGGCGCGTCCCTTCGCGTCGACGGGATTGGAGTCGAGGTCGTATTCCATGATGTCGTCGGCCGTGACTAGCGCTGGCGCCACGGAGCGCCCCATCAGGTAGCGGTTGGGATCGGTCGGGTGGCGCATGCTGACATGGCCGAATCCGTCGATCACGTTGAGATCGGTCAAGACGCGGTTCGCCACCACGAGGTCTTGCATCAACGCCGGATCGATGGGGCCAGCAGATGTTGACGCGGGGGTCTGTGCTGCGGTTTGTGCGGAGGCCGGTTGCAGGGAGAGTGCGAACACCATTGCCAGCAGCATTGGCGCAGCCGATCGTGTCGACGCCATTGTCATCCTCCCCCTGTCGAGCGGCGGGTTGGTCCGCCTTGCTCGCTATATTATGCGGCCAACACCGGGCCGCCAGCTTTCTTCCACGCATCGATGCCGCCGTCCAGATGTGCGGCATTGTCGATCCCCGCATCCTTCGCGGCAGCGACCGCCATGGCCGAACGTTCCCCAAAGGCACAGAAGAACACGATGCGGCGCTTGGTGGCAGTGGCGACCTCCCGCAACATGCCGCCGGGCTTGAGGCTGTCCGATATCGACGGGTAGGGCGCATGCAGCGCGCCAGCGAGCACGCCGTGCTTGGCGCGTTCGCTGCTCTCGCGCAGATCAACCAGCAGGATGGCGGGATCGCCGAGATGAGCAATGGCCTCCCGCGGAGACAGCGCCAGGCCTTGCTTCTTCAGCGCGTCCGGCTTCAGCCCGACTTTCATATTGGCCGGGATCACCACATCCATCAGCTTCGGGTTCGGCAGGTTGAGCTTGCCCATCAGCTCGATGTAGTCCTCCACGGACTTCACCTGCAGCCGCGGATTGTAGCGCTTCTCTTCGCCGATGGTGCTGACGGTGTCGCCCTTGTAGTCGTGCGCAGGGAACACCATCGTCTCGTCCGGCAGCTTGAGCAGGCGGTTGAACAGTGAATCATATTGCGCCCGCGCGCTGCCGTTCTGGAAATCGGTGCGGCCGGTGCCGCGGATCAACAGCGTGTCGCCGGTGAAGACGCGATCGCCCATCAGATAGCTGTAGGAGTCATCGGTGTGGCCGGGCGTATACATCACGTCGAGCTCGACGCCTTCGATCGTCACCTTGTCGCCGTCGCTGACACGCATGGCGACGACGTCGGCCTTGCTCTGGTCGCCCATGATGGTGACGCAATGGGTGCGATCGCGCAGTTCGGCGAGGCCGGTGACGTGGTCCGCATGGAGATGCGTATCGACCGCCTTCACGAGCTTCAGGTCGAGTTCGCGCAACAACTGGCAATAGCGATCGACCTTTTCCAGGACCGGATCGAGGATCAGCGCCTCGCCGCCGTGGCGGCTGGCAAGCAGGTAGCTATATGTGCCGGACACACTGTCAAACAGCTGACGGAAGATCATGGGCGCACCAATTCTGCGTGGTCGATCCTTCTTCAGATCGGGTATTCGTCAGAATATTAACCCATTTGGCTGCGTTTGGACGATCTCTTTCTTCTCTTGTTCGTGAAGGCAACTTCGGGATACTGCCCGCAGCAGTGAGGGCCTGATGGCGGAGTATGTGGTCGAATTCGGTCGGGATGGCCGACGCGTGGAAGATGATGGCCGGCTCGATGCCGCAGCTTTCCATCGCAACCACGAGGCGATCTGGCGGGTTCTTGCGACTTTCCTGCAACAGGCTTGCGGCGACGTTGTGGAGGTCGGCAGCGGCACCGGCCAGCATGTCATTCACTTCGCTGGACAAACGCCTGACATCACCTGGTGGCCGAGCGACCTCAACGACGCCCATCTCAAAAGCATCGCAGCTTGGCGCACCCATGCGCAATTGACGAATGTCAGGCCGCCGCTGCGGATCGATCTCTTGGATCCGGCGTGGTGCCCGGAGATGGAGAACGGCAGCGGCCCGGGTGCGCTGCTCGCGGTGTTCTGCGCCAATGTCGTCCACATCGCGCCTTGGCCCGTCGCCGAAGGCTTGATCGCGGGCGCAGCAAAATATCTGCGGCCGGATGGACGTCTCTTTATCTACGGCCCGTTCAAGCGCGGCGGCAAACATACGGCGGTGAGCAATGCCGTGTTCGATACCAGCCTGCGCGACGGTAATCCTGACTGGGGCGTGCGCGATGTCGAGGATCTGGAGCACGTCGCGCAGGGCGGCGGCCTTCGGCTGGCTGAGGTCATCGAGATGCCCGCCAACAATCTGATCCTTGTATTTGCCAGGTCGCCGGGATGATCGGCGCATGGTGCGTGCGCGCTGGCGTGTGTTGATCTGCCGCAGGGCGGTCGTCATAGTCGCGCTGAACAAAGGCCCCGGGACGAGCCGGGCCACATCCGGGCGGACTTCCCCATGATCGACGCGGCTACCCCAGAGATTCACGATGACACACGCGCACGTTCCAACGTGCTGCGGCTGGCTGCGGCGCAGGCGCTTGGCGGCGCCAATTCGGCTGTCATCTTCGCCACCGGCGCCATCGTTGGTGCAACGCTGGCACCGAGCGTGTCGCTCGCGACGGTGCCGATCTCGGTCTATGTCGTCGGGCTCGCCTGCGGAACGCTGCCGGTTGGGATGATCTCCCGCGCCTATGGTCGTCGCGTCGCCTTCATCATCGGCAGTGGCGCCGGTGCGATCTGCGGGCTGCTCGGCGCCATCGCGATCCTGAAAGCGTCATTCGCGCTGTTCTGCTGCGCGACATTCTTTGGCGGCTTCTACGGCGCGGTCGCGCAGTCCTATCGCTTCGCCGCCGCCGATGGCGCCAGCCCGTCCTATCGTCCGAAAGCCGTCTCCTGGGTGATGGCTGGTGGCGTATTCGCCGGCGTGCTTGGCCCGCAGCTCGTGCAATGGACCATGGATATCTGGTCGCCCTATCTGTTTGCTGCGAGTTTCGCGGCGCAGGCGGTAGTCGCCCTGATCGCGATGGCCTTGCTCTCCACGGTGGATGCGCCGAGGCCCGCGCCCGCGGACATGCATGGTGGCAGGCCGCTGCTGGAGATCGTGCGGCAGCCGCGCTTCATCGCGGCTGCAATTTGCGGCGTGGTGTCGTATTCAATGATGAATCTCGTGATGACCTCGGCACCGCTGGCGATGAAGCTTTGTGGGCTGACGCTGAGCGATTCCAATTTCGGCCTGCAGTGGCACATCGTGGCGATGTATGGGCCGAGCTTCTTCACGGGATCGCTGATCGCGCGCTTCGGTGCATCGAAGGTGGTGGCCGCAGGGCTGGCGCTGGAGGCGATCGCTGCGGTGATAGGCATCGCCGGAATCAGCGCGATGCATTTCTGGGTCTGTCTCGTCGTGCTGGGCATCGGCTGGAATTTCGGCTTCATCGGCGCATCCGCGCTGGTGCTGGAGACCCATCGGCCGCAGGAGCGCAACAAGGTGCAGGCCTTCAACGACTTCCTGGTATTCGGCCTGATGGCGATTGGTTCGTTCTCGTCCGGCCAGCTGCTGGCGAATTATGGCTGGCCCACCGTGAATGCCGTGGTCTTCCCGCCGGTCATTCTCGGCCTGGTCGCGCTGATCATGGCCGGCTTCGTCAAGCGCCGGGCGTCGCAGCAGGCCGCGGCCTTTCCGGATCCGGCGGTCTAACCAAGGTGCATCACACACTTGCCGGCCGGGCGATCACCATCGCCCAAGCCGGCATTTGTGAACGACACTCTGGGACGTCCGGACGTCGTCAGACCGATCCTGTGTTTCCGGTGATCGAAGCAGCCACCAGTTTCTGGGTGATGCCTTGTCCGCTCAGCAGGCGGACAGCCGGGCTTCTTGTTTCGGGAAAGATGGCCAGCAGGGTGTTTGACCCTCTCACTTCGGACCAGCCAAGCTCCTGCGCGTGAACCGCAGCACGCTGGGACACACGCACAAATGCTGCCGTCGGCTGGCCATTCTTGCCGGTCTCGATCATCAGATTTTTCAGTTCCTTATCGAGGTAGCGGATCAGGTCGGCTTTCAACGTGCCGAAATCGGCATTGCAATCCTGCAGCACCGCCGTGGCATCGGTGTCATCGACCAGTGCAAGTAACAGGTGCTCCAATGTTGCATATTGATGGCCTCTCTGGTCGGCATATGCGATTGCGCGTCGCCGCGTCGCGTGAAGCGCGGGCGAAAGCGGCAGCGTCGACAGGTCGATAAGTGCATCGGCGCTTTTCAGCCTCTTCACTGGGTCGAGGGTCGCCAGCAGCCTCTGCTTTTCGCTGATCGGCAGGACGATATGCGAGGCGATGACGTCGGCAACCCGTCCGGGGTCGAGGGTTCTCTCCAGTGGCGGCCAAATTAGTGGCACGCGCATGTCGTGAGCCGAAACGTAGCTCTCGAACCGCTTGACTGCCTGCTGGATCGGTTCGGGCTCATTAGGAATAGGACCCTCACTCACGCCTGTAACATCGGCTCTATACGAGCCAGTCTCGCCTACGAAACGCTGAATCACGACGCGTTGACGCCCCTGTGCCAGAACTCTGAGCGTGCCGTCATCAATCCTTTGAATTTCAAGCAATTGGGCGAGAACGCCAATGTCGTAGATGTCCTCGAAGCCAGGTTCGTCAACAGTTTCGTTCTTTTGAATAGCAAGCACGACCTCGCGCTGCCGATCGAAGGCATCTTTCAGAGCGAGTATTGTTTTCTCCCGTCCGACAAAAAGCGGGTAGGTCGCTGTCGGGAATGGAACGAGATCTCTCAGCGGAATGGCCGGGTAGCTTGATATTCCGCTTTGAAGCTTGATAGTCGGCGTTTCTGGCGAAGTTCGACCGGCCTGCAGCATCGCCGACAAGGTATTCCAGTCAGCGACGCCTAATATTCTCGATATCAGCTCCAGGCTTTCGCTGTGACTGATCGTGACGGCTTTGGTGGTGAGGTTTTCGCGCAGGGTCTGCGCCATAGCCTTTGCATCGCGAAAATCGCGCATCTGTTTCGTCCTTTGCGTGAGCGAACCAGGGGGCATCAGGTGGTTGCGTTGCTGACCCGGTCGCTCGGACAAAGGGTGTCGGCAAAGGAAGTGATACGTTCACCGTCCCGTTCAGGGCGCAACCGGCAGGTCGTATCAACCAAAATAAAACTGGCTCAAACGCGTCTAGCTGTCAATGAGGTGCAACTGTCGGCTGCGTTCAAGCGACAGTGAGACTTGCGTCAGTCGACATCGGCCAACTGGTCCGCAGTCTCGAACGCGTCGCGTGGCCATGAGATTTGCACCACCGCGCCGTGATCGGGAAAGACACGATTGCTGAACGTTACCCTGGCGCCGGTACGCTCCAGCAGCGTACGCGCGATGAACACGCCGAGGCCGAGGCCGCGATGTTCGCCCTCTTCGGCAGGGCGCCGGCGCGACAGGTAGGGCTCGCCGATCCGCTTCAGCAGGTCCGGCGGAATGCCCGGGCCATCGTCCGAGATCGAGATCACGATACTTTCCGCATTCCACCAGGCGTTCACCTCGACCTGCTCCCGCGCGAAATCGACCGCATTCTCCAGAATGTTGCCGACGCCGTAGAGGATCGCCGGATTGCGCATGCCGGCCGGTTCGGGCGCATTGGCGACGGCGATACGTATCTTGATGGCAATGCCGAAATCGCGATGCGGCGCCACGGCTTCCTCGATCAGCTGCGAGAGCGGCATGCGGTCGAATGGCGCGCCGCTCGAATTCAGCTGCGTGATCTTGGAAAGAATCTCGCGGCAGCGCTGCGCCTGTTCACGGACGGTCTTCAGGTCGTCGGCAAGTTCCGGGTTGTTGTGGATGTTCTTCTCAAGCTCCCGGGAGATCAGGAAGATGGTCGAGAGCGGCGTTCCCAATTCATGCGCGGCAGCAGCGGCGAGACCGTCGATCTGGGTCAAATGCTGCTCGCGCGTCAGCACCAGTTCGGTGGCGGCAAGCGCATCCGAAAGCTTGCGGGCTTCCTCGGTGACCTGAAACGCATAGAGGCTGGTCACGCCGATGGCGGTCAGGATCGAGAACCAGACACCAAGCAGATAGATCTGTGGCAGCACCAGCGGTTCTGCGGAGTCCCACGGTAGCGGCAGATGAAAGAAGGCCAGCACGGTGGCAGAGGCTGCCGCGAGAACGCCGAGCGCGATGGTGAAACGCGTCGGCAGTGCCGTCGCCGAGATCAGCACCGGTGCCAGAAACAGGAACGAGAACGGATTTTGCAATCCGCCGGTGCAGTAGAGCAATCCTGCGAGCTCGATGATATTGAGGGCGAGCAGGGCCGCAGCGAAGAGCGGTTCCAACCGGTGGACCGGATTGAACAGCGTCTGCAGCACGAGATTGAGGGTCGCCGACAGGCCGATGATCGTCACGCAGGGAATGATGGCGACGTCGTATTCGAGCCCCTGCACCACGACGAAGATCGCCGCCAACTGGCCGAGCGCAGCGAGCCAGCGCAAACGCAGAATCGTGTCGAGACGAACATAACGGCGCGGCTGGCGAAAGTCGGAGGCGGAAATATCGGTCATATCAGGACATTAGACGCCCCGGGCGATGACTACAAACCCATGCGGGCTGCGGCCACTTGAAGCGCCCAAGCTTGCCTTCGCCGCCACAATGCCGCATGGAACGGCAGCAATGACGATTGAAGACACCAAGTCAGGTCATGCGGCGACGGTTGATCGCAATGCTGCGGCGGCGATCGACGTCGCTCATCTCGTCAAATTCTACAAGACCAACTGCGCCGTGGATGACATCTCGTTCAAGATCGCGCGCGGCAGCATCACCGGTCTTCTGGGCGGCAATGGCGCGGGCAAGACCACCACCATCGCCATGATCATGGGGCTGACGCTGCCGACCTCGGGAAAGGTGTCGGTGCTCGGCTGTGCAATGCCGGCGCAATCAGCCGAAGTACTCGGTCGGATGAATTTTGAAAGCCCTTACGTCGATATGCCGATGCGGCTCACGGTCCGGCAAAACCTCACCGTGTTCGGAAAGCTCTATGCCGTGCCGGACCTCAAGGGCCGCATCGCGCAACTGGCTGAAGATCTCGACCTCACCGATTTTCTCGACCGCGCCAGCGGCAAGCTGTCGGCAGGCCAGAAAACCCGTGTCGCGCTGGCCAAGGCGCTGATCAACGCGCCGGAGCTGTTGCTGCTCGATGAGCCAACGGCCTCGCTCGACCCGGATACCGCCGACTGGATCAGGCGACATATCGAGACCTATCGCAGGGGCCATAACGCCACGATCCTCCTAGCGTCGCACAACATGCTGGAAGTCGAGCGGCTGTGCGACCGTGTCATCATCATGAAGAAGGGCCGGATCGAGGACGACGACAGCCCCGAGCAGATTCTGCTGCGCTATAACCGCACGACGCTGGAAGACGTGTTCCTCGACGTCGCACGCGGTCGCGACCGGGAGCAGGCGCCATGAGCCTCGTAGAGCGGTCACACGGCATCGCTATGCATCGCATCAATGCGATGGTGCTGCGCTACTGGTATCTGCTGGTGTCGTCGTGGCCCCGCATGCTGGAGCTGGTCTATTGGCCGGCGCTGCAGATCATCACCTGGGGCTTCCTGCAGAATTACATCTCGCAGAATGCCGGGTTCTTCGCCCAGGCCGGCGGCACGCTGATCGGCGCGGTCATCCTGTGGGACATCCTGTTTCGCGGCCAGCTTGGTTTCTCCATCTCCTTCCTCGAGGAAATGTGGGCGCGCAATCTCGGTAACCTGATGATGAGCCCGCTGAAGCCGATCGAGTTTCTGATCTCGCTGATGATCATGAGCCTGATCCGCCTCGCCATCGGCATCATCCCGATGGTGATTCTGGCAATGTTCTTCAAATTCAACCTGTTCGCGCTCGGCCTGCCGCTGATCGCGTTCTTCTGCAACCTGATCTTCACCAGCTGGTCGCTCGGTATCTTCGTGTCGGGTCTGGTGCTGCGCAACGGCCTCGGCGCCGAGAGCATTGTCTGGACGCTGATGTTCGGGCTGATGCCGCTGGCCTGCGTCTACTATCCAGTCTCGGTGCTGCCGACGTGGCTGCAATATGTCGCCTGGGCCTTGCCACCGACCTATGTGTTCGAGGGCATGCGGGCGCTGCTGTTCGATCACACCTTCCGCGCCGACCTGATGTTGACTGCGCTGGCCATCAACGTCGTGCTGTTTATTGTTTCATTCGCGATATTTCTTGGGCTTTTGAACAGTGCCAGGCGCGCCGGAACGCTGATCTCCGGCGGCGAATAAGACCATTTATCAAGGGATAACCGCCGTTTTTACCGCCGATGGCCTGAAAGCCATGCTTGCGGCGCATTGACGCTTTCTTACGCAGACACCAGTATATACTGCAGCGCAAAAGCAGACGCTCAACGAGTGAGGACAGATGCCGATAGGTGAATTTGGCAGGCCGCCAGCCCTGCCGTCCGAGACTAGCCCGGCTCTGACCACCCCGATGTACTGGATGTATGAGATGGCCTACGCGTCGCTCAATCCGGCGCGCGCGATGACAGACGCTACCAGGATGTTGTTTCAGAATCCGCTGAATCCGTTCTCGCAGACTGAGTTCGGCAAGTCGGTGACGGCGGGCTGCGAATTGTTCGAACGCACCACGCGCCGCTACGGCAAGCCGGAATGGGGCCTGCACGATACCGACGTGAATGGTGTGCGGACGCCGATCGAAATCCGTTCGGTGTGGGAAAAGCCGTTCTGCCGTCTTCTCTATTTCGATCGCAAACATCCGCGTCCGCTGCGCGCACCGCAGCCGCGCGTGTTGATCGTGGCGCCGATGTCCGGCCATTATGCGACATTGCTGCGTGGTACCGTCGAGGCCTTCCTGCCGACCCATGAGGTCTACATCACCGACTGGTCGGATGCGCGTCAGGTACCTCTGGCCGCGGGCCGCTTCGATCTCGAAGACTACATCGACTATGTGATCGAGATGTTCCACGTGCTCGGCGGCAACGTCCATGTTCTCGCCGTCTGTCAGCCCGCCGTGCCGGTGCTTGCTGCGGTGTCGGTGATGGAAGCCGAGAACGATCCCTATGTGCCCCTGTCGATGACGCTGATGGGCGGCCCGATCGATACACGCCGCAATCCGACCGCTGTGAACAATCTCGCGGCCGAAAAGGGCATGGATTGGTTCCGCAACAACGTGATCACCAAGGTGCCGTTTCCGCATCCAGGTATCATGCGCGACGTCTATCCAGGCTTTTTGCAGCTCAGCGGCTTCATCAGCATGAATCGCGACCGCCACGTGGAAGCACACAAGAAGCTGTTCGAGAACCTGGTGAAGGGCGATGGCGATCTCGTGGACAAGCATCGCGAATTCTACGACGAATATCTGGCGGTGATGGATCTGACTGCAGAGTATTACCTGCAGACCGTCGATACCGTGTTCGTCAAACATGCGCTGCCGAAGGGCGAGATGACCCATCGCGGCAAGCCTGTTGATCCGTCGAAGGTCGTCAACGTTGCGCTGATGACCGTCGAAGGCGAGAACGACGATATTTCCGGCCTCGGTCAGACCGAAGCGACGCATATGTTGTGCAGTTCGATCCCCGATGAGCGTCGTGTGCATTACGTTCAGAAGGGCGTTGGACACTACGGCGTGTTCAATGGATCGCGATTCAAATCTGAAATCGTGCCGCGCGTGTCTGACTTCATGCTGAGCGCAGCAAGCGCGCGCCATCGCGCCGCTGCTGCTGAGTGATTCAACACGCGCACATGCGGTGACGATGCATCGTCATCGCATGTGCGTGATCACCATCGATGAATCGAAAACAACATCGTTGAAATGCGCGATCATCGCCTGTGAGTTGCGATGGCGCGCTTTCTAAGCCCTTGAAAATAGGCATGGAAACCGGATTTTCCGCCTATTTCTAGCAGCGGTGCGCGATTCACTCTTAGATTCCGAAATTCAACGTTTTTTTGAATCCAGATTCCTGTTCCGGACCCCATCCGGTAGGGGACAAATCGCCTTTTGACCCCGTATATTGGGCAAATGATTTGTTTTTGCGCCGAGCAATTCCCGTGGCGGCGGTTATGGCAGAATCCGGTCGATCTACTGACGACCGGGACTACTGACATGGCCTTCCGCGCACTTCTCTACCGCCGCCCCACCGAACCAGACACGCTTGCCGTCAAACACGGCTCCCAGATCTTCGCCATACGCCTGCGCAGGCACCGCCGTGCGACGCGTTACACGCTGCGCATTCATCCGAGCGAGCGCGAAGCCATCCTGACCATGCCGCCGCGTGGGTCATTGGCCGATGCAAAGGACTTTGCACAACGTCATGGCGCCTGGATCGCCGCGCGTCTTGGCCGTTTGCCGAAAGCAGCACCATTCGAACATGGCACAACGGTTCCGCTGCGGGGAACTCCGCACAGGATCGTGCACCGTGCGGGGCGGGGGACGGTATGGACCGAGACCCGCGACAACGGCGAGAAGATCATCTGCGTCGCCGGCGATGTCGAGCATATCGACCGACGTATCCACGATTTCCTCAAGCGCGAAGCCAAGGCCGATCTCGTCAAGGCATCGAACCGCTATGCGGCGCAGCTGAACGTCAAGGTGAAGCGGATCTCGATCCGCGATCAGTCGAGCCGCTGGGGGTCGTGCACCACCGAGGGCTCGCTGTCGTTCTCCTGGCGTCTGATCCTCGCGCCGCCCTTCGTGCTGGATTATCTCGCGGCCCATGAAGTCGGGCATCTCGTCGAGATGAACCACTCGGTGAAGTTCTGGCGCGTGGTCGGGCGTATCTGCCCCGCAACCGAACGCGCCAAGGCCTGGCTCGATACCCATGGCAACGACCTGCATCGCTTCGGCGTGCAGGACTGAGCTTCCTGTCCCGGCCGCGGTGCTGTGCATCGTGTCCGGGACGCTCGCTCACTATCTCCCGAACAGTCTCTCCGTCAGCCAGCCATCGAGCCCGCTCGCGGCTTCCGGCCGCACGTTCTGCTGTGGCTGCTGGCGCGCGGCGGGGTAGTTGGTCTGCGTTGGCGCCGGCGGCTGCGGACGATAGCCGTTATAGACGGGGGCGCTTGGCACATAGCCGCGTTCCGGTGGCGCTGATGGCGACGGTGCGCTCGATCCGGGCAGCAGGCTCGACAGCGCCTGGCCGATCGGATTGGTGCTGAACGAATTCGACGGCGCCAATCCCGGCACCGGCTGCGGCTGCAGGCCCTGATGCGCCGACTTCATGAAGCGCGACCAGATCTCCACCGGCAGTCCGCCGCCGGTCGCCTTCTTGGTCGGCGAGTTGTCGTCATTGCCGAGCCAGACGCCGGTGACAAGCTGCGAGGTGTAGCCGATGAACCAGGCGTCGCGGAAATCCTGGCTGGTGCCGGTCTTGCCCGCGGCCTGCCAGCCCGGCAGTTCGGCCTTCTTGGCGCTGCCGGACAAAATCGTCTGCTGCATCATCGTGTTCATCATTGCCACGGCGCGGCCGTCGATCACCTGGCTCGCCGTCTCGGCCGGGCGCGTATAGAGCGTCTTCTTGCCTTCCACCGTGCGGATGCGGTTCACCACATGGGGCGACACAGCGAGGCCACCATTGGCGAAGGGCGCATAGGCGCCGACCAGTTCGGTCATCGATACTTCCGAGGTGCCGAGCGCGATCGAGGCATTGGCCTCGAGCTTCGAGGCGATGCCCAGCCGATGCGCGGTGCGCACCACAGAGGCGGGGCCGACCTCGATGCCGAGCCGCACGGCCACCGTGTTCAGCGACATCGACAGCGCCTGGGTCAGCGTCACCGAGCCGAAATATTCGTGGGTGTAGTTCTCGGGCTTCCAGCCCTTGATGTCGATCGGCGCGTCGGTGCGGATCGTTTCCGGGGTCAGCCCCGCCTCGATGGCGGTGAGATAGACGAACGGCTTGAAACTCGATCCCGGCTGGCGCTTCGCGGTCACCGCGCGGTTGAACTGGCTCTCCGAGTAGTTCCGGCCGCCGACCATGGCGCGCACCGAGCCGTCCGGCGTCATCGCCACCAGCGCGCCCTGCGTCACGTTGAACTTCACGCTCTTGGCCGCCAGTTCGTCGATGATGGCGGCTTCGGCCACGCTCTGCAGCTTGGGATCGATGGTGGTCTCGACAATGATGCTCTCGTCGACCTGGCCGACGAGATCGTCCAGCACTTCGCCGATCCAGTCGGCGACATAGTTCACCGTGCCGGCGCCGACCGGCTTGACGTTGTATTGCGGCACGCCGGTCGCGCCCTTGGCCTGGGCTGCGGTGATGAACTCGGCGTCCTGCATCGCTGCCAGCACGACCTTGGCGCGCGCCTCGGCGCCTTCCGGATTGCGGTTCGGCGCCAGCCGCGACGGCGACTTCACGAGTCCCGCCAGCATCGCCGCTTCCGCCACCGTGACGTTCTTGGCCGGCTTGCCGAAATATTTCTGCGCCGCCGCTTCGACGCCGTAAGCGCCGGAGCCGAAATAGACGCGGTTGAGATACAGTTCCAGGATCTCGGCCTTGGAATGTTTGCGCTCCAGCCAGAACGCCAGCTCCACTTCCTGCAGCTTGCGCGCCATGGTGCGCTCCTGCGTCAGGAACAGGTTCTTGGCGAGCTGCTGCGTCAGCGTCGAGCCGCCCTGCGACACGCCGCGATGCATCAGGTTGGTCGCCGCGGCGCGCGCGATGCCGATCGGGTCGACGCCGTAATGCGAATAGAACCGCCGGTCCTCGATGGCGATGAAGGCCTTCGGCAGATAGGGCGGCAGATCCTTCAGCGACACATTGGCGCCGGCCTGTTCGCCGCGCGTCGCCAGCACCGTGCCGTCCATGCCGACGATCTGGATCGTCGGCGGGCGCTTGGGAATTTCCAGCGACTGGATCGGCGGCAGATGCGCGCCGACATAGATCACGACGCCGACAATGGCGATCGCGGCCCACAGGCCGAGCACCGCGCCCCAGTAGAACAGCCGCTTGATGCCCTTGCCGAAGCCGCCGCTGCGCGCCTTGCTGGATGTCCTGGATTTGCGCGGCTTGTCGCCGCCGCCACTATTGGACTCGCGCTTCGGCGCCTGCTTGGGCGTTTTCTTGGGTCGGTCATCGCCGCCGCCGGGCACGCGATCATCCGCCGTGAGGCGCAGATCGGACAGCGCCGCGCCGATCCCGAAGGTCGGCTCTTTGCGCCCGCTCTTTTTCTTGCCCCACGCCATACGCAAACACCACGCCACCTGATACCGCGAGCCTAGCGGCCGCGGTTTAAGGGGCGGTTACGCAGAAGTTAACGTAAGGGAAACGCGGTTCCATGGTCAGGCCGCTTGAGCCTGCGCATGCGCGGCTTTGCCTACGCTGTCGGGCGGGATGTGGCCGTCGCCACACTCTCGGTGTCATCACCGGGCTTGACCCGGTGATCCATCGGCGAACTAATTCCCGTGCCTTTGCGACAAGTCGGTATGCAATCCTTTCCAACGACCGTCGGACATAGATCGCGTGCGGGGAGCCGAGTTTCTTGAGGTGCTGAGGCGTATTATCGGTGTCGATGAGGCCGTGCGCTGCGCGCGAAGGATCAGCAGCCCTTCGGCATTGGATGAGATATTCCACGGTCAGATAACGAATACAGAGGCGCTGGCGTTCTACGTCTATTCCACCGCCAATGGCTGGCATAGCTATATCAATGAGCAACTTTGGTCCGGGCGTCCTGATCCGGATGTGGTCGCGTTCGCGCAGGTTCTGGATGCCGGGTTGGGCAAGATCGTTCCCATCACAGGAAAACAGGCGACCGTTTATCGAGGTTATCACGCCGCCGACATGGCTGCATTTGCAGCCCACTACGTTCCCGACGGGATCGTAACCTTCCCCGCGTTCACGAGCGCCTCATTCTCCGAGGCTGGCGCCTTTGGAGGAAACGTCCTGTTTATCATTCGGGCCTTAAATGGACGGGCGATCTGGTGGTTGTCGCCCAATTTTCACGAGGAAGAGGCGCTTCTCCCGACCGGCTGTCGATTTCGGGTGATCGACAAGGAATTTCTTTCCGTCGGCAGTGAACCCGTCAAGCTCGTCATCGTTCTTCAAGAGATTGATCAGAGACCCTAGATGACCGATCGAGATCAGACACCACCCGGCAAAGCCAGCGTTCCCAGCCTGCATCTGGAAGAGAGCGTGTTGTCAGGTCGTATCACGCAGGCCGAGGCCGACGTGATCAGGTCGTTCTTTGCAAGCAAGCCGGCGCCCAATTGGCCCGCGTCCGACTTGCAGCGCCGCATGCAAAGCTCCGGCGGTTGAGCTGCGCACCGCTTCACCTGTCAAACAGCCACGTCATTCCCTGGAAAAATCTCTGCGCCCACGCGCCGTCCGTATCGCGCCCTCGGCGCAAAGCGGGTGGACCGGTTTTCCCCCCCGAACAATGAGGGGGATGACGCGCCGAAAGGCGCAACTTGGTCGTTCTCGCGTTTCGCTCCGGCTTGCGAAAGCCCTTGCGATCCGCGCATCGCCTTTCGGCGCGCCATCGCGGCTTTTCTGTTCGAGGGACCGTGCTTCCGGGTACTGGGCAGGACTAATGAAAGTCCTTCGTTCCGGTCAGGCTTTCGCCTGCCTTCACCCGCACCCGTCCAGCCGTTTCCGGCAGAGCCCCGTAGTGGGCCCGGACGGTGACCCCCGACCTCCCGAGTCCGTGCTTGCGAGGCACGTCCGCAGGCGCCGCATCCCAACTCCACTTCGAAAGCGCCCTCGAGAAGCGCCCCTCGTGAGTAGGACGAAGAGGAATATAGTCTAGCTTGCTTGGCTGTCAACCTTAAGATGGATAAATCCGACTCTCATGGTAACAGGTTGTAATCGCCCTTTCGCTGTATGTGAGAGTTGGTGCAACTTGAATAGACGCGCAGGTTTAGCGCAAAGAAACATTTTTGATGGGGGAAATATGGGAAGCGTAATCACAATAATGAACATGAAAGGAGGAGTAGGAAAAACGACTATTGCTGCTCACCTTGCTGGAATTTTAGCGCGTTATGCAATGGGAGGTAAGCCAAGAAAAGTTCTCGTAATAGATTATGATCCTCAGTTTAATCTTTCGCAGGCTTTCCTCCCAGCGAAAATATACTTCGCTCTAGAGAAAGCCAGAAAAACGACGTTGTCGATCTTGCTTGATGATGACGTAAATCTGAATCCGTACCAATTACAGGTTTCGGGAAATCACACCCCTCCCAGTGTTGGAAGTATAGTAACGCGGGTGTTTGGGACGCACGGAAACAAAAGCTTCCTAGATATTTTACCGTCAACTTTGGATCTCATGTACGTTGCTCTCGGCCAAGGGGCTGCGCAGACCGCGCCCTTCGAGGAACGTTTTGAAAAATTTATCGACGAGGCGAAGTCGATATATGACGTAGTCCTTATTGATTGTCACCCAGCTGGGTCGCTCTTTACAAAGACTTCCTTGAGGAACTCAGATCACGTGGTAATTCCGGTCGTGCCCCAGCAGTACGCACTACGTGGAATTGGTCTGATGTTGAATTTCATTAAGTCTAAGAAAACAGGTGCGAGTTCGACAACGCCTCATATTCTATTCAATCTTACTTCGAGAGTAAAAATCTCAGCTCAGGAAACAGCTATTCGGGCAAACGCTGAGTTTTCGGATCTCTGCATGGTCAACACGCTGAAGAAGTACAAGGGGCTATCTGAGCCAGAAGGTGGGAAGGGATTTGTTTGGTCGAGCAAAAAGCCCTACAGCACCGAGGCGTTTACGAATCTTCTGAAGATTGGCCGAGAGCTTTTGGAGCGGACTGGAGTGAAATGATGAATACGAAAGCGCGTCAACGAACGATTCGAAACTTTATAGCCTCTATGCTGATGTCGGATTTGAATCGATCAGAATTGCGCCAAGTTGCGGATGATCTTCAGCACGGTGAACTGGCGTTTGAGCTCGCTACATTGGTGAGAGAGGCTTCCGAAATGCTCAAAGAATCTCCGGCCGATCTGCGGCCCGATAGGACACTTGCGCGTCTCAAGGATAATATACTTGAAATGGTCACCAAGCAGAAAATTACAAGAAAGAATTTAGGTGACGTCATCCTGCTCGCCGCACCGAGATTGAAAAAACTTGTCGCGGTGGCATCAACTACAAGGGGGCTTCTCAATAAATTCCTGGATGCCGCAAATGAGCAGGAGATAGCGCGTCTCGGGAATATCCTGAATGGAGAATTCCAGGATGCGTATCTAAAAGGTATCGTTGGCCGTTAGTGGAAAGCAATCATGCCTATTGCTAAGTTAAGTGCAGCGTTAACTGCGGTCGATTGGGCTGGCAATGTGGCTTCGTTTTTGGGGCAGTCGCAAGCTAAGGATCTGGCCGAAGCCAATCTCCGAATGGCTATTTGGGCAAAGCAACTAGAGACAGTGGACAAGGGGAATCCTGCTCTGTGCTTCGTTCGAGAGATGCAAATTGAAGGCCAGTATGTGGCGACGCTCATCGCGCTTTCTTTGTACAAGCCTGCTGCAAGTTCGATGAGGGCGATGTTGGAGACGGCATTGTACTATACATTTTTTCGTACTCATCTTTCTGAGCTTGAGACGTTAGTCCGAGACGATGATTACTATATAAGTAAAAAATACATCTTGGAGTATCATAAGAAGCATACCCCTGACTTCTCTACGTTTCAGAATAAGCTTGGTGTGGTAGATCGCCTTGATAAATGGTACAGTAAGGTTTCAGCCGTTATACATGGCCAGATACCGGGGGCTTGGGTTGAGCACAAGTCGCTTGCCGAAATAGCGCCTATAGCCGCTACTCAAAATCTAGTTGTAGATGCCTTCAAAGAAGGCGAAGAATTGGTCCATAGGTTTTTTCTATGCACCGTAGCGCAAACTCATTGGCACTCGTTCTCAACTACAGCAAAGCAAAAGTTTCTGCATGGCCTTACTGGTGAGGTTAAGACCCTCCTTGATTTGGATGCGGCTTGAAAGGAACGCGCTGATTTGAGTGACACGCCCAGCCCTCTTGATCTCGATCTCGCCTTATTCCTTTCACGGCGCTGCCGCTTCCTCATCAGACCTTCCGCACACTTCCCCGCTATTACTTCGCTCCTTCCCAACCGGAAAGGAACGACCATGCGCATTATGACAGCGACGGCCCTCGCGGCCATTCTCTCGCTCGGCACGCCGGGTTTCGTGCTCGCACAGGGAGCTGCGAACCAGGCTGAGAAGGCTCCGGCCAAATCCGGCGAGCGGACCAGCGCCAAGATTTCCAGCATTCAGGTGGTGGATGTGAAGCAATTGCCGGAGGCGGTGAAGAAGCAGGTCGAGGAGGTCGTGTCGAAATCCAGCGAGGAGGATTTGAAGGCGCTGCGCGCCTCGATCGATGCCTCGCCGGCGGCGGCTAATGCGCTCAAGGAAAAGGGCATGAGTTCGGCGCAGGTGGTGGCGATCAATATCGCCGACGGCGTGCTGACGATGTTTGCGAAGGTGGCGTAGGATCGCGATGCGGTGTTTGCGCCAGACGCCTCTGCCACACGCACCAAACTTTCGTCATGGCCGGGCTTGTCCCGGCCATCCACGTCTTATGTGCGCTGTGCCCAAGACGTGGATGCCCGGCACAAGGCCGGGCATGACGGCGTTTATGATACTTATGACGGCGTGTGCTAGCCCGCCGAATCGTCCTCGATGATCGGGCCGAACAGTTCCCAGCGCTCGCCGTTGAAGCGCTGCATCTGCAGCTGCTTGTTGACGCGGTAGTCGGTGGGCGAGGTGGAGAGGCTCATGCCGGGCAGGCCGAGATCGGTCTTGAAGCCCGAAATGCTGCTGGCCTGCTTCATCACATTGGCGCGGGTGAGGTCGTCGCCGCAGCGCTTCAGCACTTCCACCATGAGCTGGGCATTGCCGTAGCCATAGGTGTTGAAGTTCGAGTTCTTGTCGCCGTCGGGATAATATTTGTCCATGAAGGCCATGTAGCGCTTCATGCCCTCGTCGTCCTTCCACTGCGGGTCCAGCGGGTCCTTGCCGTAATTGGTCGAGATGAGACCCTTGGAATTGTCGAGCCCCGCAGGCACCAGCACCGCGCCGACCGATGTCGCATTGATGTCGACGATGTGGATCGGCTTCCAGCCGAGATCAGCGACCTTCTTGATCGCCTGGGCGGCGAATTTCGGCGTCGAGGCGTTGAACAAGAGGTCGGCGCCGGAGGACTTCAGCTTGACGATCTGCGAGTCGATGGTCGGGTCGGCCAGTTCGTAGGACGCCTCCGAGACGATCATCGACGCGGCCTTGTCGCCGAGTCCGGCCTTCATGCCGGTGAGATAGTCGCGGCCGAGGTCGTCGTTCTGCCAGAGGATGGCGATCTTGGCGGTCGGATGGTTCTTCAGGATATATTTGGCGTAGATCCGGCCCTCGGTCTGGTAGTTGGGATTGTAGCCCATGGTCCAGGGGAAGTTCTTCGGATCGGTGAAGCGCGTGGCGCCGGTGGCGGCGAACAGTTGTGGCACCTGCTTCTGGTTCAGATATTTCTGCACGCCCGCATTGGACGGCGTGCCGATGATCTGGAAGGTCAGCAGGACTTCGTCGGATTCGACCAGCTTGCGCACCTGCTCCACGGCCTTGGGCGGCGAATAGGCGTCGTCATACTGGATCAGGTTGATCTTGCGGCCGTTGACGCCGCCCTGGTCGTTGACCATCTTGAAATAAGCGAGCTGCGTTTTGGCGATCGACGAATAGGCCGAGGCGGGGCCGGAGAAGGGCACGGTCTGGCCGATCTTGATCTCGGTGTCGGTGGCGCCGGGATCGTATTTCTTCTGCGCGAGTGCCGATGTGGCCAGCAGTGATGTGGCTGTCAGCGCAATGGCCGCCATCCCGACAAATTTAGCCGTCGTGGCGAAGCGATGAAGAAGCGAAGTTCTCATGTCGTTGCCTCCCTGATGATATGTCACTCGACAGTCGTTCCCGTGCGGGCGCCGTCGTTACCGGGGAGTGTGAGGCAAGGATTTGAGGTTGGCAAGGCGAGGAGATGGGCACTTTCCCTCATCTCTCCCCGCAAGCGGGGAGAAGGAGTCGCGCGGCGCTCCGGGCTAACTCGCCAGCCACAGCACGATCAGCGCCAGCGCCGCCGGCGCGGCCTGCACATAGAGAATGCGCTTGCTCGCCGTCGCTGCGCCATAGGCACCGGCGACGATCACGCACAGCAAAAAGAACGCCTTGATCTGGAATGCGAAGGCTGGCGTGGAATGCAGCAGGCCCCAGATCAGACCGGCGGCGAGGAAGCCGTTATAGAGGCCCTGATTGGCGGCGAGCACCGCGGTGATCTCGGCCTTCTCCGGCGTATTTTTGAAGGTCTTCAGGCCCTGCGGCTTCTGCCAGAGAAACATTTCCAGCACGAGAAAGTAGATATGCAGCGCCGCGACCAGCACGGTCAGAAGATTACCGATGAAATTCATGAGAGTCCCCCGTTAGTATCCCCAGCGTCATTCCCGGCAAACCAATTGGTTTGCCTGAGGGCGCGAACGCCTCTTGGCGGTCGCAAACCCGGAATCTGGATGTGTTCATACCATAACAAGATTCCCCGCCACTCCCATTGGAGTGGCTGAGGTTCGCATTCTCAACTTCGCTGAGAAAGCGCCCCGGAATGACGAAGGTAGATAGCCCGGAATGACAGTGTGGGACCGAAACTATCCCACCGCCGGCTTCGGCAGCGATGCCGGGTCCAGCCACGGACGTGCGGATGATGCCAGGCCGGTAAGGCGACCCTGAATGTAGTCGCAGCCCCAGTCGCGCAGCAGCAGGCCGGACTCCTCGTCCTGCACCCATTCGGCGACGGTCTTGATGCCGAGCCGGTGGCACAGGTCGATCAGGGTCTGCACGAAAGCGCGGTCGTCGGCGGAATGCGCGATGTTCTGCACGAAGGCGCCGTCGATCTTGACGATATCGACGCCGAGCTTGCGCAGGTTGCGGAACGAGGTGTAGCCGGCGCCGAAATCGTCGATGGCGATGCGGCTGCCGAAATTCTTCAGCCGCGTGACGAAGCCGCGGACGTCGTCGAGGTCCTGGATGGCCACGGTCTCGGTGATCTCGACGATCAGCCGCTGCGCGACGCCGGGATGGGCCGCCATCATCGACTCGATGGAGGTCCACCAGTCCGGGTCCATCGTCGTGTCCGGCGAGATGTTCAGCGACAGCTGTACATCCGGCGCGGCGGCGAGTTCGGCGACGACAAGTTCGAGCACGCGGTGATCGACCAGCCGGATCAGCCCCAGTTTCTCGGCGACCGGCACGATATCCGGCGCCAGCAGCAATTGCCCGTCATCCTGCTTCATGCGCACCAGCGCTTCATAGAAAGCGGGGGTGCGGCTGTCGGCATGCATCACGGGTTCGAAGGCCGTGACGATGCGGCGCTCGTTCAGCGCAGTCACGATCTCGTCGGTGACGCGGATATTGACGCGGCGCTGCGCATCGCGCTCCACATTCGGCCGCCACAGGGCAAAGCTGCCGTGGCGGCGGCGCTTGGCGCCGTTCAGGGTTTCCTGCGCGCGGTTGACGGCTTCGTTGACGTTCTGCGCATAGCGGGGAACGCTGACGGCGCCGATGGTGGCGGTCACCGAGACCGGGCCGGATTGCGTCGGGATGACGTCGTCGCGGATGCCGACCAGAAAGCGCTCGGCGGCGATCGTGGCATCGTCAACAGTGCAGTTCTTCAGGATCAGGCCGAACTTGTTGCCGGAGAAGCGGCCCATCACGTCGCCGCCGCGCAGCCGCGCGCGAATCCGCCTGGCGATCTCGACGATCACCTCGTCAGCGATATCGAAGCCGAAGGCGTCGTTGATGCGCGCCAGATGATCGATGCCGATCAGCATGAAGGCAAAGGACGAGCGGAAGCGCGTTGCTTCCTCGATCGCTTCGGCAAGCGACGCCAGAAGATGCGCACGATTGAGTTCGCCGGTGACGGGATCGTGCTGCGCCAGTTTCAGCAGTTGTTCGTCGCGGGCATGGCGTTCGTTGTCGATGCGGACGACGCCTTCGACACGCACCGCCTTGCCCGCGGCATCGGCACGGCAGTTGCCGCTTTCCTCGATCCACAGCACGGCGGCCGTGGTCGAGGCGCGTAGTCCGTATTCGATCCGGTAAGTGCCGCCGCCGGAAGCGAGTGCCTTGGCCAGTGCCTCGGTGCGAATGCCGCGTTGCGGCTCGATCAGCGTCGCAAGCTCGGCGCCGCTGGCGATGGTGGCCGGGGAAATGTCGGTGAAGATGGCGGCGGCCTGGTCGGTCCAGGTGATCCGGTCGCTGGCGATGTCCCAGATGAAGGCGGCCTGGCCGAGTGCGGCCAGAATCTCTGCTGCCTGCGGCTCGGAAGCGCGACCTGCCTGCAAGGAAGAATCGGCGCTCTGGGAAACAGCGGATGTCAAAGTCGCCTCGTTTTGGGACGTCATCGGGTGATTCGCCCCCCGACAATACGGCTCAGATCGCTATAATCGTTAGTCAAAGTTCCTAAAGACTTAAGAAAGTGTAGCCGGGCAGGCCTTCGCAAAGCTGATGAGGCCCCGATCTGAGTTGTGGAGAGCCGCGGCACGACCCTTGCGACGCAGAGGGTGGAGGGGCAACCCTCGTCCCGTATTGAGACGCGAGCACTGTTAACGATGTCGATTTCCGCGACCCGCGCTTACGCCACGACGCCGCAGCCGATGCGGCGCGCCGGCGATTTCGTGGTCGAGAAAGATTCGGTCATCGTGGAGGCCGTCGCGCTGACGCGGCTTGAGCCGGTTCAACGCAGTGCGCCGGTGTCGTCGCGCGTGGCACGGCCCGACGCATCCTTCATCGCACATCTGATCGCGACCGCCGAGCAGGCGCCGCAAACCCGCGAACTACGTCGTGCGGCTGTCGCCGATGTCGAGGCGGCCTATCGGGCGGTGGCAAATATGTATGTTGCGGGATCGGCGAGCGGTCAGACGCAGCGAGTGATCTGACTTTTCTTTTCCCTCCCTCCAGCGCAGCGAAGCTGCGCGCAGTGGGGAGGGTCGGCCGAACCCTGATGATGCGCAGCATCGTTAGGGTGAAGGACGGGGTGGGGCTGCCCCACGCTCGACAGCGTATGTTGAAACACCCCGCCCGTCACGTCGCTCGCTTTCGCTCGCAACGCGCCACCCTCCCCACTGCGCGCAGCTTCGCTGCGCTTGAGGGAGGGATTAAGACAGCTTACGTCTTCGGCTTGTCGTCAGGCGACGCGACGCCACCCGGCTGCAAATCCGGCGATGTAATCTGCGGCGACGTATGCGCGACGACTTCCGGCGGGACCGGGACCGGGGTCGATTCAAGTTTCGGCTCGATCCGTTCGAGCTTCTCGACCTTTGGCTCTGGACGATCGGTCAACACCGCTTCGGCGACGGACGTCGCGGCCGGAACGGGGGCGGGCGGAGGCGTCGGAGCGACCGGAGCTGGCGCGGGCTCATAACGCGGTGCCGGCTCCGGTGCATAGACCGGCGCGGCGACGCGGCGCGGACGGCGAGCGCGGAGCGAGATGCCGGCGAGGAAATCCACCATCGCCGTCAGGGTGATCAGGAAGAAGGTCGCATTGCCGAATTTCGGCAGCATCACGAATTCAGTAGCTGCCGCGCCGAACACCAGCAGCGACAGGAAATGATCGGTGAAATATTTCGGCGCCGGGCGCGCGGCGCGCATCACTTCGAGCCACAGCAAGAGAATGCTGAGCGCAACGAGCAGGTCGTTGAGCGTCACCATCCAGATGTCTTTCGACATCAGCGTGATCGGGAAGAGGGGGATCGGGCCCGACAGCGCGAGGTCGGGCATCAGGAAGGCGATGATGTTGCAGATCGCCACTGGAATCAGCAGCAGCGGGAAACCGATCGACGCCATCGAAGGCCTTCTTTGCGAGCGAGAGAACCAGAACGCATGTGGGCGATGCAGGGCATCACCAAGGTGACGACATCACCGAGGTGACGCGCGCGCATCACCGGGACAACGCATTAGCTCCAGAGTTGGAGCGAATTCGGGCGGAAGACCAGTTCAGAATTATAGTCTGAACAGCTTTCTCGACTTGCCCGCTGGCGCTTCGACCCGCCTGACCCGGACCTTACGTGGATGATCGAAGGCGGCGCCACCTGACGCGGCGCTGCCCTCCATCCAGTGGTCAGGATTCTTTCTTCACCTTCAGAACCTGACGACCCTTGTACATGCCGGTCTTCAGGTCGAGGTGGTGCGGACGGCGCAGTTCGCCGGAGTCCTTGTCCTCGACATAGGTCGGGGTCTTGAGTGCGTCAGCCGAACGACGCATGCCACGCCGCGACGGCGATGTTTTTCTTCTCGGAACGGCCATAGGAAAAGTCCTTGCAGGTTCTTGGCAGATGGTTTCGATCGGCGCCCGGTGACAGGCGGCCAGCACGGATCGCGCGGGCAAAATCGCTGATAAGGGCCGGCTTATAACGGAATGACGACGACATGGCTAGGGCGGGGCGGTCTGATTTTTCGGGGATTTCGCGCCACAAACTCGTCATTCCGGGGCGAGGGCGGCGCCAGCCGCACGCGAACCCGGAATCCCGACATGTTCATCGCCACATGTCGGGATTCCGGGCCCATGCCCGTCGGCTTTGCCGCCGGTCCTACCCCGGAATGACAGCCTAATTCCAGCACCTCTGCAGCTCCGCCGCCTGTGCCCGCGCCATATAGGTTCCCGCCAGACGCCGCACCCCCGGCCCCGGTGTCCGGGCGCTGCGGGTGACCGGATTGGGTAGGATCGCCGCCAGAAGCGCGGCTTCCCGGGCCGACAGGCTCGAGGCTGGCCGATTGAAGGCATATTCGGCGCCGGCCTGGGCGCCAAACTGCCCGGATGGGCCCATTTCGGCGATATTCAGGTAGATTTCCAGGATCCGCTGCTTGGACAGCATCAGATCGACCCACATGGCCAGCGGGATTTCGAGGCCCTTGCGGATCACGCTGCGGCCCGACCACAGGAACAGGTTTTTTGCCACCTGCTGGGTGATGGTGGAACCGCCGCCGGAGACTTCGCCGTCCTGAGCGTCCTCGATGGCGTTTTGCAGGGAATCCCAGTCGATGCCGCGATGGCTGCAGAATTTGGCGTCTTCGGACGCGACCACGCTGCGCGGCAGCGCCGGCGACATGGTCTTGAGATCGACCCAGGTCCGCTGCACGGGGGAACCGGTGATCCAGCGCCAGGCCATCGGCGCCGAAATCGGCCGGCCGACGGCATAAAGCGGCGTCAGCAGATAGGGCAGCGCGACAAGCAGGATCCCGATCAGGATGAGGCGGCGGATGAGGCGCAAGAGGGGCGTTCCCGGTCGGAGCTATGCCGCTGATAAAGCGGGCTTTCCCCGCTCTTTTCAAGCCGGTTAAGCTTGCCGCGACCAATCGCGGCGGGACGCCGCAGGCGCAATTGACGTGGCCTTTGCCATAGAGGATTGTCCGGCCAAATTGTTCTGGAGCTATTCTTAATGTCGACCGGTGCTTCCACCAAAGATTTTGCCTCGCGCCTGGACCAGACCGCGGACGATACCGAAGCCGTACTGACCAAAGTGCTCGCCGATGGCGTGCTACCCGATGAAATCGCCCGGCCGAAGCGGCTGATGGATGCGATGCGTTACTCCTCGCTCGGCGGCGGCAAGCGGCTGCGTCCGTTCCTTGTGGTCGAGAGCGCAGCGGTATTCGGCGTGCATCGCGAGCAGGCGCTGCTGGTTGGCGCCGCTCTCGAATGCATCCACTGCTATTCGCTGATCCATGACGACCTGCCGGCGATGGACAATAGCGACCTGCGCCGCGGTCGTCCGACCCTGCATAAGGCCACTGACGACGCCACCGCAATCCTCGCCGGCGATGCGCTTTTGACGCTGGCTTTCGACATCGTCACCCGCGATGAGATCCATTCGGATGCGACGGTGCGCCTGCTGCTGACCCGAGCCCTCGCGCGCTGCGCTGGTTTGGGCGGCATGGTCGGTGGCCAGATGCTCGATCTCGCCGGCGAAGGCCGCTTCGGCGACAAGGGGCCGGTGGACGTCGCGCGTGTTCAGCAGATGAAGACCGGTGCGCTGCTGCGTTACGGCGTCATCGCCGGTGCGCTGCTCGGCCAGGCCACGCAGAAGGAATACAAGGCGCTCGACGATTACGGCCGCGCGCTCGGCGAAGCCTTCCAGATCGCCGATGATTTGCTCGACGTCGAAGGCGACGCCGCGGCGCTCGGCAAGCCTGCAGGCGCCGATGCCGCGCTCAACAAGACCACCTTCGTCACCCAGCTCGGCGTCGAGGGCGCCAAGAAGCGTGTCGCCGATCTGATCGCCACCGCCGACGCATCGCTGTCGATCTTCGGCGCCAAGGGCGACGTGCTGCGCGCCGCCGCCCGCTTCGTGGCCGAGCGCAAGAACTAAGGAAGCCCTGATCATGTCGGAGACGGGCAAGGATCTCGATGAGCTCCTTGTCCGTTTTCGCAAGATGCCGGCGCCGCTCCGTGTCGTCTATGGGCGACCGCGCACGTTTCTGGCGCTTCTGATCGGCATCGTCGCGTTCTTCGTGCTGCCATCCTCGCTGCGGCTGGTGACGCGCCTGCTTATCGGCTGGGACGTGTTCATCGCGTTCTATCTCATGCTGGTCTACGGCATGATGCTGTCAAGCGGCGGTCAGAAACACATCCGCCGCAACGCCGCCCTGCAGGACGATGGCAGTTTCATCATCCTGCTGGTGGCAGCCCTGGGCGCCTTCGCCAGCATCGCGGCCATCGTGTTCGAACTTGGCGAGGGTCATCGCAAGGGCTGGGAGTTGACGCTGGCGATCGTCACCATCGCCTCGTCCTGGGCCGCGGTGCACACGACTTTCTCGCTGCACTATGCCCATCAGTTCTATCGCGGAGCCAAACCCGGCGGGCTGGCGTTTCCGTCTGGCGATGACGACACGAAGGAACAGCCGGATTATTGGGACTTCGTGTATTTCTCCTTCGTCATCGGCATGACCGCGCAGGTCTCCGACGTCGGCATCACCGTGAAATCCATCCGCCGCACCGCCACGGCCCATGGCATCGTCTCCTTCATCTTCAACACCGCGCTGGTGGCGCTGATGGTCAATATCGCGGCAAGCGCGATCTGAGCTTCGACCTCTCCGCCGTCATTGCGAGGAGCGAAGCGACGCGGCAATCCAGAAGGCCACAAGCGAAGTAAGACTGGATTGCTTCGTCGCAAGGGCTCCTCGCAATGACGATCGCATTGACCTCACTTCTCATCCGGGCAAATTAGGCACGCAAAGGATGCCGCCCGCGTGGAAGCCAAGTTTCAGATTTTCCTGGTTTTGATCGCTGCGCTCGCAGGTACGGCGTGGCTGGCCAAGCGCATCAGCATTGCCCCGGCGATCCTGCTGCTGCTGGCCGGCATTGCACTGGCCTTCGTGCCGGGCATGCCCTCGATCCAATTGCCGCCGGACGTGGTGCTGCTCGGTGTGCTGCCGCCGCTGATCTATTCGGCCTCCGTCGCCATGAGCTGGCGCGAATTCCGCGCCAATCTGCGCATCATCACGCTGCTCGCGGTCGGCTGCGTGATCTTCACCGCGTGCCTCGTCGCCACCGCGACGCATTATCTGATCGGGCTGCCGTGGTCCGTCGGCTTCCTGCTCGGCGCCATCGTCGCGCCGCCGGACGTGGTGGCGCCGCTGGCGATTGCGCGAAAGATCGGCCTGCCGCGCCGGATTCTTGTGGTGCTGGAAGGCGAGGGTCTCGCCAATGATGCGACGACGCTGATCCTGTATCGCTTTGCGGTGGTGGCGATCACCACCGGGGCGTTCTCGCTGCCGAAGGCGGCGGGCACTTTCGTCGCCATTCTCGCCTGCGAATTGGTCTTCGGCCTCGCCATCGGCTGGATCAGCCTGCGCATGCGTCACCGCGCGCGCGATCCGCAGGTCGAGATTACGCTGTCGCTGCTGACCCCCTATGTCGCCTATCTCATTCCCGAACATTTCGGTGGCTCCGGCATCATCGCCACCGTGGCCTGCGGTCTCTACATCTCCTGGAACGGCCCGCTGCTGATCTCGGCGGCGACGCGCCTGCAGGGCATCTTCTTCTGGGATTTGGTGATCTATCTGGTCGAGGGTCTGCTTTTCCTTTTGACCGGCTTCCAGATGCGGGCGCTGATCGAGAAATCGAAAGCGTTTCCGTTTGCCGAGATCATGTGGGCCACGGTGCTCGTCACCGCCGTGATCATCGTGGCGCGTTTCGTCTGGGTCTATGCGGCGATCTATGTACCGCGTTGGCTGAGCGCTGACCTCCGCAAGCGCGATCCCGCGCCGAACTGGCAATGGACCTTCGTCGTCGCCTTCACCGGCGTGCGCGGTGCCGTATCGCTCGCCGCAGCGCTGGCGCTGCCGTTCACGCTGGTCTCGAACGAAGGCTTTCCGTCGCGCGACCTGATCCTGTTCGTCTCCTTCAACATCATTCTCATCACGCTGGTTGGCTTCGGCCTGTGCCTACCCGTCGTGGTGAAGTGGCTCGGCGTGACCAAAATCGGCCGCGAGGAATATATCGCCGAGCACGAGGCCGAGCTCGCGACACGCCGTGAGGCGCTGGCCACAGCCCTGGCGCGGCTCGATGCCATGACCGACGATCGGGAGCTGTCCGACGAGGTCGTGAAGCTGCTGCGCGCGCGCCATGAAAGCCGCTCGAACCAGTTACCCGGCGAACTCGATCCCGACGTCGACGTCTCGGCGGTGGGCATCGATCTGGTGCGCGAACTCATCAAGGCCGAGCGCAAATTCATCCACGCGCAACTGCGCGACGGCAAGATCACCGACGAGAGCCGCCGCCGCATCGAGCGCGATCTGGATCTGGAAGAAGCGGGGCTGAGCAACCGCGAGTTCCGGCGGATTCCGCTGTAGCGTTGCTCAGCGGATGCGCTCGGTGAAGACCGGCTCGAAGAAGCGCCACTCGTCGTAATAGGCATCAGGAAGCCTGTAGGGCTGGCAGTTCTCGAGCGCACGCATGCAACTCATCTGATACGCCTTGCTATAGGGCGTGGTCGAGGTGATCGATATCGGGCGCGCCTCATCGATCATGCCATCGCGATTCAGCTTGATCACAAAGATTGCCTCGATCGGCTCCTTGCCGCCACCACCGGGCTTTTTCCAGCATCGCTCCACCTGGGCTTTGAAGAGTGGTCCCCAGTGAGCTGCAGCGTTGCCGGTCCGCTTCGGCACCTGAGGGGGCGCTGCCGGCGGCGTCTGCTGTGATGGCGCGATGTCAGGCCGCGTGAAGCGGCCAGGCAGGCCAAACATCTGAGCGTTGCAGACGGGCATCCACGTCAGAAGAAGCACGGATACGAGGACCGCGAGCCTAGCGAGGCTTTTTGAAGACAAGCGTTGGCGATCGACAATCATGCCATTCTGCCAATGAATGCGGACTCAATAAAATAAAACTATAGATTGAATATTACTCCGAGGGCAATCGAGGCGGTCAATAAAAAAGCCGGCGACGGATGATCCGGTCGCCGGCTGATTTTGGAGCAGCTGCTTGAATTACTCGGCCGCGGTCACGACTTCCGGTGCCTTGGCGTTGGCGCCGTAGCGCTGATCGATATAGTCGATCACCAGCGCCTTGAAGTCGGCCGCAATGCTCGGGCCGCGCAGGGTGCGGAATTTCTCGCCATCGACGAACACCGGAGCGGCCGGGCTTTCGCCGGTGCCGGGCAGCGAGATGCCGATATTGGCATGCTTGGATTCGCCGGGGCCGTTGACGATGCAGCCCATGACCGCAACGTTGAGGTTTTCGACGCCGGGATACTGCGTCTTCCAGCCTGGCATCGAGTCGCGGATGAAATCCTGGATCGAACGCGCCAGTTCCTGGAACGTGGTCGACGTGGTGCGGCCGCAACCCGGGCAGGCTGCGACCAGCGGCACGAAGGTGCGGAAACCCATGGTCTGCAGCAGTTCCTGCGCAACCTGAACTTCCACCGTGCGATCACCGCCGGGCTCGGGGGTGAGCGAAATGCGGATGGTGTCGCCGATGCCCTGCTGCAGCAGGATGCCCAGCGCGGCCGAGGAGGCGACGATGCCCTTCGAGCCCATGCCGGCTTCGGTTAGGCCAAGATGGATCGCATAGTCGGAGCGCGAGGCGAGCGTCTGATACACCGCGATGAGGTCCTGTACCGCCGAGACCTTGGCGGAGAGGATCATCTTGTTCTTCGGCATGCCGAGTTCTTCGGCGCGGGCCGCCGACAGCAATGCCGACTGCACCATCGCTTCACGCGTCACCGCGCGGACGTCCTTTGGATTCGCGGACAGCGCGTTCTCGTCCATCAGCTTGGTGAGCAGTTCCTGATCGAGCGAACCCCAGTTCGCGCCGATGCGGACGGCCTTGTTGTTCTTGTTGGCGATCTCGATGATGTCGGCGAACTGGCTGTCACGCTTGCTCTTGAAGCCGACATTGCCGGGATTGATGCGGTATTTGTCGAGTGCCGCGGCGCAGGCCGGATATTCGGCGAGCAGCTTGTGGCCGATGTAATGGAAGTCGCCGACCAGCGGCGTCGTGATGCCCTGCTTGTCGAGTGCTTCGCGGATATGCGGAACGGCAGCTGCGGCCTCGTCGCGGTCGACGGTGATGCGGACCATTTCCGAGCCCGCGCGCGACAGCGCTGCGACCTGGTCGATGGTGCCCTGGATGTCGGCGGTGTCGGTGTTGGTCATCGACTGCACGACGATCGGGGCGCCGCCGCCGACAGCGACGTTGCCAACCATGACCTGTGTGGTGAGGTGCCGGGGCGCCGGACCGGCGATATCAGACGGAATTTCAATCTTGTTCATGGGGTCTCGAATATCAGATTTAGATGACATCCAGCAATGCGTTAGTGGTCTAGGCCCTGACCGGTCGGTTAACGAGAACCAGCCCGGCGATGACCAATAGCGCAGCGAGGCCGAAGGCGGGGGTCAGATGGTCGCCCATAATGAGATAGCCCGCCGCGACACCAAACAAAGGGGTGATGAAGGTAAAAGCCGACAATTTGCTGGCGGAATAGGTCTTGATCAGCCCGAACCAGAGCAAAAACGTGAATCCGACCACCCAGAAGGCCTGAAACGAGAGAAGGGACAGCGCCAGAGGACCGGGAACCCGGGTCACGGTCTCGCCCGCCAGCAGCGCCGCCAGGCCCAGAATCGGGACAGATAGCCCGACCTGGTATCCCAATGCCTTTTCAGGCGCGACGTAGAGCAAGGGGGTCGTTTTGACCACCAGCGTGGTCGCGGCCCATAGCCCCGCACCGGCGACGATCATCAGATCCCCGATCAGCACATCAGTAGTGACATCGGGCTGCGGGACGCCGATCGCCACGGCGACACCGGCAAAACTCACCGCGAGTCCGGCCCATTGCACCGGGCGCAGGCGTTCGCCCAGGAATTGATAGGAGCCGAAGGCCACGAAGAACGGCATCGTGTAGAGGAAAACCGCGGCGCGCGAGGCCGTCGTGAATTGCAGGCCGTGAAAGATCAGCACGAATTCGATGCCGAACAGCACGCCGGCAAACAGGCCCGCTTTCAGCGTGCCGTCGCGTTCGAACAACTTGACGCCGCGCATGCGCGCAATGGCCAGGATGACCAGCAGCGCGCCGGCCGAGCGCAGCATCGCCTGCGTGTAAGGCGGGATATCGTGCAGCACCAGTTTGATGGCGATCTGGTTGAAGCCCCAGGTCAGGCACAGCATCAGCACGAGGGCGATGGCGCCGGCGGTGAGTGCGCGTCCGCCGGGTGGGCTGATGATGGTTTCTGCAGACATGAAGCCTCGGACCCGGCTTGTCGCCGTGTTGTTATGGGATCGTCACGCCTGACAGTGCGCGCAGGTTCCGGTGATTTCGACAACAGACAGTTTTGGGACGAAGCCAGTCGTCCGTGCGGCATCATTCAGGCTCTGCGCGACCTTCGTTGCCGGCACTTCGCCGACCGACCCGCACTGGTCACAGATCAGAAACGCGACCATCGAGGCCGTGCCGTGGTCGTGCGCGCAGGCCAGAAAGGCGTTGCGGCTCTCGATGCGGTGAACGAGGCCGTTCTCCATCAGGAAATCAAGTGCGCGATACACGGTGATGGGTGCCGGACGCGAAGTGGTCTTGGCAAGCTCATCGATGATCTCGTAGGCCCCAAGCGGCCGATGGCTAGCGAGCAGCGCTTCAAGTACCTGCCGGCGGATCGGGGTCAGCTTTTGCGATCGGGCCGCACAGACATGCTCGGCATGATGCATCGCGTCCGCCGTACAGCGGTCGTGATCGTGGCCAGGAGCCGGGAAAGTTGGTTTCGGAACTGCCATATGGAGGTAGCTTAACCCGTTGGCTGTGATTGTGCCCGTCTTTTTGGCGCTGGGCCCCAGTCTTACACCAAATCCTGCGCCGCCAAACGACGAGCGTTCCCTGCAGATGGGGGGATAGTCGGGCGATTGCAAAGGTTGAATGGGCGATACCGGGCCGATCAGGTGGAGCTTTTACGCTCCCGGCGCAGATCCGATGGCGAGGTGGCATATCGGCGCCGGAATGTCCGGTTGAAATACGACAAATCGTTGAAGCCGGCCTCGTCCGCGATCTTCCCGATCCGCTCATCGGCCCGCAATGGGTCGAGTAGCAATGCATGAGCAAGGGCCAGACGCCGTTCGAGCAAATATTCCGACAGGCTGAGGCCGTGTTCGCGAAACAGCTTGCGGACATAATCAGGCGAGATTTTCTGAGCCGCCGCCAGCGTTTCGGCCGAGAGGTCGTGATTTCCGAGGCCTGCTTCGATGGCTGCCTTGATCGCCTGCAAGCGCAGCATGCGGGTGCTGGAAGGTGGAGATGTCTCGGAGCGGTTCTCGCAACCGATTGTCAGAAGTGCGATCAGGCTACACAGATCGGCCACGACATGATGCTGAAGATGGGTGGGGGCGGACCCGTCGAGGTCGATTGCTTCCTGACAATGCGCCATCAATAGCCGCAACGTCTGAGCCTCCAGGAGGACAGGTCGCATGAGCCAGGCGCCGAGATTGGGCACCTTGATCGACAGTGCAGCACGGTCGATCTGAACGATCAGATGCTGCGTCTCACAAGATGACGTATGCCAACCGGCGTCCTTGGTTGTCATCAAGACGGCATGGTCCTGCTCGATGATTTCTTCGCGGCCATGCTGCGATGCGCGGGCACGACCTTTCAGAACGACTGCAAACACAACATCGTCGGGCGACGACGCAGTCGCAGCATCCGGCATGCGATCGTTCGCCGGAAATCCCGTGCCGATAAAAACAATCGCGCCCGGCAACCTGTGCAAAGCAGTATCGGCCGAAAACGGGGAGTCCGTCGGAAGAGGGGATTCGACGTTGAATGTCAGGCGCCCGAATTGAAGCTGCGGCGTCAGATTTTCGGAGGTCGCCTCGATCGAGGAATCGGGCGCTTCGGGACCGGGCCTTGAAGTCACGAGGATCAGTCCTGCAAGCATTGAACTATATCTTGGTCGTGCCAGTACGGATCGCGTTCATATTCATCGCGTTGCTGCGTCTTTGGGCGGTTTCTCTTTTGATAGTTCGCGATGCGTCATGTGGCTTGAACGCAACAAGCAGAACGAATTGCGGTGCCAGTCTCGCCCAGTCCTGCCGCGTCGCGTCCGTTCCAAGTCGCTGATGTCTCATTCAACTACACATCATCGAAGCAGGGCCTTGGGCCTGCCTTCGTTGATCTGTTGCTGAGGAGACTGATGGTGAAACGTAGCGTATTGGCCGCTGCAGGCCTCGCCATCATGGCGTTTTCGTCGACCGCGGGCGCTGCGGATCTGTCGCCCCGCATGTATACCAAGGCGCCGGTTCTGGTGGACCCCGGCATCAACTGGACCGGATTTTATGTCGGCCTCAACGGCGGCTACAGTTGGGGCAAGGGCGACGCCACTTTCCTGCCAGGCACCGCCTTTGCGTCGCCGGTCAAGCAGGATGTCAATGGCGGCCTGGGCGGCGGCCAGATCGGCTACAACTGGCAGCTCGATCGCACATGGGTCGTCGGTCTCGAAGCCGATATCCAGGGGACCGGTGAACGTGGCAGTGCGAACTCTCCGGTGAGTTCGCTGCGGACCACTTTGCCTGGCGGTGACTTCAATCTGCTCGCACTGACCTCGGCAAACAGCTCATGGAGCTTCCCGTGGTTTGCGACCTTCCGCGGCCGCGTCGGCCTGCTGGCAACGCCGGATCTGCTGCTCTACGGCACCGGCGGTCTGGTTGTCGGTGAGGTCAAGTATTCGACACAGACGACAGTAACGGGCCAGATCTTCGGGCCGGGCTCTGCTGGCACGACACCGGCCAGCGCCGCCGTGACGATTCCCGGCACGCTGCTGTCGGAATCGCAGACCCGTGTCGGCTGGACCCTGGGCGCCGGTCTGGAAAAGAAGTTCGGCACCAACTGGTCGGCCAAGCTCGAATATCTGTATCTCGATCTGGGCTCGGCGACCTATTTCGGAGGGACGGCCAACCAGACCTCGGTAGGCTTCCATGACCACGTCTTCCGCGCCGGCATCAATTACGCCTTCAGCCCTGCGGTCGTGGCCAAATACTGATCCTTTCGATCCTCCTGACGACCTCAAGCCCGGCCTCGTGCCGGGCTTTTTGCTGTGTCGCCCATTTGTGGGAGGTTCGGAGATCTAGCCATGCGCTAGTCGCGGGGCTGCGTCGTATCGTCCACCGATGCGCTATTCATAAGCTTGCTTATAATAAGCTAAGTTTACGGAGCGCCTCCATGTCCTGCCAGCCTGACACCGGCACCGATTTCCTGTCCGCTTTGTTCGAGACTCAGCGCATGTTGCGGCTGCTGGCCGACAAGGAAGCGCGCCAGTTCGGCATGACCCGCGCCCAATGGGCGGTGCTCGCCAAGGTCGAGCGCAATGAGGGGCAAAAACAGACCGATCTCGCCGACGCCATGGAAATGGCGCCGATCAGCCTGACGCGGCTGATCGACAAGCTCTGCGACAGCGGCCTGATCGAACGCCGCAATGATGACACCGACCGCCGCATCAAGCGCCTCTATCTCACCGAGGCCGCGCGCCCGCTGACGGCAAAGCTGGCGGTGCTGCGCGGCAACCTGATGCAGGTCGCGTTCGGCGGCGTGAGCGAGGCCGACATGCACCAGCTGGTCGCGCATCTGGAAACCATCAAAGACAATATCCGCGCTGCGCTGAGCCCCGCAGCCACAAAGACCAAGGAACAAGTCTATGGCTGAGCCCGTGCTGAAATTTCCCGACAAGGATGCGTCCGAGGGCGGATCCGATGGCGCCGCGACCACGCAGCGTCAGGGCGCGAAAGGTTTCCTGAAGCGCTATCGGCGAACGTTGCTGCTGGTCGTACTGCCTGCCATCGTTCTTGTTGGCGGCGTCGCCTTCTATCTGTCGGGCGGTCGCTATGTCGGCACTGACGATGCCTATGTCGGTGCGCAGAAGGTGCTGATCACGCCGGATATCTCCGGCAAGGTCGACAAGGTCGTGGTGCGCGAAGGCCAGCATGTCAAAGAAGGCGACGTGCTGTTCGAGATCGATCCGGTGCCGTTCCGGCTGGCGCTCGACGATGCCAGGGCCAAGCTCGCCCAGGCCAAGACCACCTATGACAACCTCGTCAGCAATGTGAAGATCTACGGCCAGATGCAGGATCTGGCACAGCAGGGCGTCGACTTCAAACAGCGCGACGTCGAACGCAAGTCGACCCTGGTCAAGAGCAATTTCGGCTCGCAGCTCGATCTCGACAATGCGGCGACGGCGGCGGTGACCGCGAAAGCGCAGCTCGAACTCCTGAGGCAGCAGCTCGCGACCTCGATGAACCAGTTGCTCGGCAATCCCGACCTGCCGTTGGCTCAGTTCCCGCCTTACGCGCAGGCGCAGTCGGCGCTCGATCAGGCGCAGCGCAATCTCGACCACACCGTGCTGAAGGCGCCGATCTCCGGCGTCGCGACGCAGGTCGATAACATCCAGCTCGGCCGCTTCGCGATGGCCGGCACGCCGATCCTCACGGTGATCGACGACAACAGGCCATGGGTCGATGCCAATCTGAAGGAATCTGATTTCACTTACATCGCCGTCGGCCAGACCGTGGAGATCGATGTCGATGCGTTCCCGAACCATGCCTTCAAGGGCACTGTCGGTTCGCTGAGCCCTGGCACCGGCGCGCAATTCGCGATCCTGCCGCCGCAGAATGCCACGGGTAATTTCGTCAAGGTCGTGCAGCGCGTGCCGGTGCGGATCTATCTCGACTATAACGATCCGTTCGTGAAACGGCTGAAGGCCGGCATGAGCACTTACACGACCATCGACACCGAACACCATCGTTCGCTGGCGGGCCTGCTCGGCCTGTCATCGGCCAAGGCTGCTCAGGACTGATCCCATGAGCACGTCGGCGCCATCTCCCAGTGCGGTCCCCGGCTTTCGCCGGAACATGGTGACGATCTGCGCCATGACCGCGACTATCATGCAGGCGCTCGACACCACGATTGCGAACGTTGCGTTGCCCTATATGCAGGGCACGCTGTCGGCGTCGCAGGATCAGGTCAACTGGGTGCTGACCTCCTATATCGTTGCCGCGGCGATCATGACTGCGCCCGTCGGCTGGATCGCCAACCGGTTCGGTCGCAAGAAGATCTTCATCGTCTGTTCGGCGGGCTTCACGGTCGCCTCGGTGCTGTGCGGCCTCGCGCAGGACATCAACCAGATGGTCGGCTTTCGCCTGTTGCAGGGCGTTTTCGGCGCGGCACTCGTGCCGCTGTCGCAGGCGGTGATGCTCGACAGCTACGCGCTGCATGAGCGCGCCAAGGCGATGTCGATCTGGGGCATGGGCGTGATGCTCGGCCCGATCATGGGGCCTTCATTGGGCGCGTGGCTGACTGAAACTTACTCCTGGCACTGGGTGTTCTTCGTCAATCTGCCCTTCGGCATCGTCACGGTGTTTGGCCTGCTGGCCTTCATGGACGAGACCAAGACCAATGCAGACCTGAAATTCGACTGGTTCGGTTTCGGCGCGCTGGCCATCGGTATCGGTGCGATGCAGCTCGCACTTGACCGCGGCGAGCAGCTCGGGTGGCTCGAATCCAATGAAATCGTCATCGAGGCGATCGTTTCGATCATCGGCTTCTATTATTTCTTCGCGCATTCCTTCACGACCTCGAAGCCGTTCATCCAGTTCGCCATCTTCAAGGACAAGAATTTTGTCGGCGGCTGCGTGTTCATGGCCGTCATGGGGCTGGTGCTGTATTCGACCATGGCACTGTCGTCGCCCTATCTGCAGAACGTGATCGGCTATCCGATCCTCACGGCGGGGCTATTACTGGCGACGCGCGGCTCCGGCACCTTCGTGGCGATGATGCTGGTCGGGCGCATCATGAAATATGTCGAGGCGCGTACACTGATCATGGTGGGAATGGCACTGATGTCGGTGTCGCTGTTCTTTACGTCGATGTGGACCGACCAGACCGGCGTGCCGGAGATCGTGATCGTCTCCATCGCGCAGGGATTTGGCCTTGGTCTCGTCTTCGTGCCGCTGTCCACCGTGGCGTTCCTGACGCTGCCAAATCATCTGCGCACCGACGGCACCTCGATGCTCACGCTGCTGCGCAATGTCGCGAGTTCGATCGGCATCTCCATCGTGATCGCGCAGCTCACCTCAAACACCCGTATGGCCCATGCGGTGCTGGTCGAGCACATCACGCCGTTCAGCAATGCGCTGCAGATGCCCAATGTGACCAGCGCGATCAACCTCGCCACCGACAGCGGCCGCGCCATGATGGACGCCATCGTCACGCTGCAGGCCACGATCATCGCCTTCGGGCTGGATTATCAGATGGTGATGCTGGTGACGCTCTGCGCGATTCCGATGGCGCTGATCATCGGCTCGTCCAAGGCGACCTTGCGCGCGCAAGCGGCGAAGCCGGGTGCGGATGAGCATCCGGCGGTGATGGAATAATTAAAGCGGAGACGCTGATGGTTTCCCTCCCTCAAGTCCAGCGAAGCTGGACGCAGTGGGGAGGGTCGGCCGATAGGCCGGGGTGGGGTCTCTCCCCAAGCGAGGACGCCGTGTGTGGCTCCCCACCCGTCTCGACCGCTTCGCGGTCGATCCACCCTCCCCACCTGCGCGGCTGCGCCGCTTTGGGGGAGGGATAAGAGAGACATCACACGTCGAAGAACACCGTCTCGTTGGCCCCTTGCAGGTGGATATCAAACCGATACACGCCAGGGGCCGTCTTCTTCGCGATGATCGTCGCGCGGCGGTCGGCCGGGACGAGGTTCATCACCGCATCATCAGCCGTCGCGGCTTCGTCCTCGAAATAGATACGCGTCATCGACTGCATGGTCATGCCGCGGCCAAACACGGCCATCACGATATGCGGCGCCTGCGGCTTGCCATCAATGCCGGGCACGCTGCCGGGTTTGACGGTGTCGAACGAATATTCGCCGGCATCGGTGGTGCCGGAGCGACCGAAACCCCTGAAGCTCGAATTCGGCAGCCCGCGGGTATCCTGCGGATCGGCGAAGCGGCCCTGCGCGTCGGCCTGCCAGATTTCCAGCACGGCGTCGGGCACCACCTTGCCGTCGCCGTCATAGATCACGCCTTCGATGCGGATCTTGTCGCCGGTGACGTCGGATGTCAGCAGGTTGCTGGTGAAGGCGTCGTTCCAGGCGTATTTGCCGTTCGGTGTCAGGCCGTAGGCATAGAACGGACCGACGGTCTGCGACGGGGTAATTCCGGGCATCAGTGATTCTCCGTCGGGGTGGCGTTGCGGCCGCGCAGCACGATGTTGAAACGATAGGCCAGCGCCCAGCCAGGCTCGGTGACGTCGAGGTCGAAATCCGACACCATGCGCAGGCGCGCCTTTTCGTCTGTGACCGAGTTGAAGATCGGGTCGAACGGGAACAGCGGATCGTTCGGGAAATACATCTGCGTCACGAGGCGCGAGACGAAGGAGTGGCCGAACACTGAGAAGTGGATGTGCGCAGGGCGCCACGCATTGTGGTGATTGCCCCACGGATAGGCACCGGGCTTGATCGTGACGAATTTGTAGTTGCCCGCGGCGTCGGTGACGGTGCGGCCGGCGCCGGTAAAATTCGGATCAAGCGGGGCAGGATGCTGGTCCCAGACATGCACATAGCGGCCGCAGGCATTGGCCTGCCACAGTTCGACCAGCGTGTTCGGCACGCCGCGGCCATCCTCGTCCATCACCGTGCCGTGCACGATGATGCGTTCGCCGAGCGGCTCGCCGGCATGCATGGTGGTGAGGTCATGATCGCCGGGGCGCACCGTCTCGTGGCCGTAGACCGGTCCTGTCGTTTCCGACAGCGTGTGCGGCATCAGGATGCGCTGCTTCTGTGGCGCGCGCTTGATGGTGCTCTTGTAGCCAGGTGAGAGGCGCGGCGCGTGCGCCGCATTGCTCTCGACGGGATAGATTAGCGTCATGCTGGTTTTCCCTTTTTGGCCGCCGCGGATTCCGCGGCGGCAGTCTTGAAAACGTCGTTGTTAGTTCAGTTTCTCGATCGCCATGGCGACGCCCTGGCCGACGCCGACGCACATGGTGGCCAGCGCGAGCTTGCCGCCGCGCTTCTCCATGCCGTGCACGGCCGTCATCGCCAGGCGCGCGCCGCTCATGCCGAGCGGATGGCCGAGTGCGATGGCGCCGCCATGCGGATTAACGAAGTCAGCGTCTTCCTTGACGCCGAGCTGGCGCAGCACCGCGATGCCCTGCGACGCGAAGGCCTCGTTGAGCTCGATCAGATCGAAATCGCTGATCTTCAGACCAAGGCGTTCCATCAGCTTCTTGGTCGCCGGCACGGGGCCGATGCCCATGATGCGCGGCGCGACGCCGCCCGAGGCGAGGCCGAGAATGCGGGCGCGGGCCTTGAGGCCGTGCTTCTCGACCGCAGCACCCGAGGCGAGGATCATGGCGCAGGCGCCGTCATTGACGCCCGAGGCGTTACCGGCGGTGACCGTGCCATCCTTGCGGACAATCGGGCGCAGCTTGGCGAGGCCTTCCAGCGTGGTTTCGGGGCGCGGATGCTCGTCCTTGTCGACGGCGATCGGGCCGGCCTTGCCGCCGGGCACCATCACCGGGATGATTTCTTCGGCGAAATAGCCCGAAGCGATCGCCTTTCCGGCGTTCTGCTGCGAGCGGATCGCAAAGGCATCCTGGTCGGCGCGCGAGATCTGGAAATCCTGCGCGACGTTCTCGCCGGTCTCCGGCATAGCGTCGACGCCGTACTTTTCGCGCATCAAGGGGTTGATGAAGCGCCAGCCGATGGTGGTGTCGAAGATTTCCGCCGAGCGGGAGAAGGCTTCGGTAGCCTTGCCCTGCACGAATGGCGCGCGGGTCATGGATTCGACGCCGCCGGCAATGGCGAAATCGATTTCACCGGCGCGGATGGCACGGGCGCCGGCGCCAACGGCATCGAGGCCGGAGGCGCAAAGACGGTTCAGTGTGGCGCCGGGAACGGAATCCGGCAGGCCGGCCAGCAGCGCGGCCATGCGGGCGACGTTGCGGTTGTCTTCACCGGCCTGGTTGGCGCAGCCGAAATAGACTTCCTCGACGGCAGCCCAATCCACACCGGGATTGCGGTCCATCAGAGCTCTAATGGGGGCGGCGGCGAGGTCGTCGGCGCGAACTTTGGCAAGGGAGCCGCCGAAACGGCCGATGGGGGTGCGGACGGCGTCGCAAATGAAGACATCGCTCATCAATTCTCTCCCTGGAGACTGCATCCGCGCTCGATTGCCGGATTTTCGCGGTGGTTTTAAGAACCCCCGCTGACCCGGTCAAATGCTGCTGCTGGATGGCAGCGTTGTCCTTGGAATTGCGGATATGAGATCGCAGTTGACTTGTCAACTGCCTCTCCGCGGTGGGGAAAACTACGGTTTGCGACAGCCGCGGGTGGGATCGGCGGAGCAAAATTTGCTAGCGTCCGGCGCCATGACGATCCAGCAGCCCATTACCGCCCCAGAACCCGCTCCCCGCGTGGATGACACCGCAAAAGTGTCTCCCATGATGGAACAGTACCTTGAGATAAAGGCCGCCAATCCCGGCCTCTTGCTGTTCTACCGGATGGGCGATTTCTACGAGATCTTCTTCGAGGATGCGGAGGTTGCCTCGCGCGCCCTGGGCATCGTGCTGACCAAACGCGGCAAGCATCAGGGCATGGATATCCCGATGTGCGGCGTGCCGGTGGTTCGCGCCGATGATTATCTGCACCGCCTGATCTCGCTCGGCATCCGTGTCGCCGTCTGCGAACAGATGGAGGATCCGGCCGAGGCGAAGAAGCGCGGCGGCAAGAGCGTGGTTCGCCGCGACGTCGTGCGCGTGGTTACGCCGGGCACGCTGACCGAAGAAAACCTGCTCGACGCGCGGGCCAATAATTATCTGCTGGCGATTGCGCGCAGCAAGGGCTCAAGCGGTGCGGATCGCATCGGTCTGGCCTGGATCGATATTTCGACTGCCGAATTCATTGTCACCGAATGTGCGACAGGCGAACTCGGCGCGACGCTGGCGCGGATCAATCCGAACGAGGTGCTGGTTACGGATGCGCTCTACAGCGATCCTGATCTCAGCCAGTTGCTGCGCGAATTGCCGGCGGTGACGCCGCTGACCCGTGACGTGTTCGATGGTGCCACCGCCGAGCGCCGGCTGTGCGATTACTTTGCCGTCGCCACCATGGACGGCCTCAGCGCCATGTCGCGGCTGGAAGCGACCGCTGCGGCGGCGTGCGTCACCTATGTCGAGCGCACGCAAGTCGGCAAACGCGTGCCGCTGTCGCCGCCGACCCACGAAGCGGTCGGCACCACCATGGCCATCGATCCGGCGACCCGCGCCAATCTCGAACTGACGCGCACGCTATCAGGCGAGCGCAAGGGCTCGCTGCTGGATGCGATCGACTGCACCGTCACCGCCGCCGGTTCGCGCCTGCTGGCGCAGCGCCTCGCCGCGCCGCTTACCGATGAAGTGGCGATCGGCCGCCGGCTCGATGCGGTCACGAGTTTCGTATCCGACAGCGGGCTGCGCGACGATCTGCGCTCGGCCCTGAAGTCTGCGCCTGACATGTCGCGCGCACTGGCGCGGCTTTCGGTCGGCCGCGGCGGTCCGCGTGATCTCGCCTGTCTGCGTGATGGTGTGCTTGCCGCCGATCAGGTGCTGGATCGCCTCGGCGCCATCGACAACCTGCCGGCGGATATCACCGCGGCGATGGCCGGCCTGCGCCGTCCGTCGCGCGAGCTCGCGGCGACCTTTGCGCGGGCGCTGGCCGACGATCTTCCGCTGCTGAAGCGCGATGGTGGTTTCGTGCGCGAAGGCTTCGAAGCTGCGCTCGACGAGACCCGAAATCTGCGCGACGCCTCGCGTCTCGTGGTCGCCGCGATGCAGGCGCGCTATGCCGATGACACCGGCGTGAAGGGCCTCAAGATCCGTCACAACAATGTGCTCGGCTATTTCGTCGAAGTCACCGCGCAGCATGGCGACAAGTTGATGCAGGCCCCGCTGAACGCGACCTTCATCCATCGCCAGACACTGGCAGGGCAGGTGCGCTTTACCACGTCCGAACTCGGCGAGATCGAGGCCAAGATCGCCAATGCCGGCGACCGTGCGCTCGGGCTCGAGCTCGAAATCTTCGAACGGCTGTCGGCGATGGTCGCCGAGGCGTCGGAAGATCTGCGCGCTGCGGCGCATGCTTTCGCGCTGCTCGATGTCGCAACGGCTTTGGCGAAGCTGGCGGTCGATGACAACTACGTCCGCCCCGAAGTCGACAACTCGCTGTTATTCGCCATCGAGGGCGGCCGGCATCCGGTGGTCGAACAGGCGCTGCGCCGCGACGGCCAGCCGTTCATCGCCAATGCCAGCGATCTGTCGCCCGGGCCGGGGCAGAAGTCCGGCCAGATCTGGCTGATCACTGGTCCGAACATGGCCGGTAAGTCGACCTTCCTGCGCCAGAACGCATTGATCGCGCTGCTCGCGCAAATAGGCAGTTTCGTGCCGGCCTCGCGCGCCCGCATCGGCATTGTCGACAGGCTCTTTTCGCGCGTCGGCGCTGCGGATGATCTCGCGCGCGGGCGTTCGACCTTCATGGTCGAGATGGTCGAGGCCGCCGTCATTCTCAATCAGGCCACCGAACGTGCGCTGGTGATCCTGGATGAAATCGGCCGCGGCACTGCGACCTTCGACGGTCTATCGATCGCCTGGGCCGCGATCGAGCATCTGCATGAGAGCAATCGCTGCCGCGCACTGTTCGCGACCCATTATCACGAGCTCACGGCGCTCTCCGCTAAACTGCCGCGGTTGTTCAATGCCACGGTGCGGGTCAAGGAATGGCACGGCGACGTGGTGTTCCTGCACGAGGTGCTGCCGGGCTCGGCGGATCGCTCCTATGGCATTCAGGTGGCTAAGCTCGCGGGCCTGCCGCCGGCGGTAATCGCGCGCGCGAAGTCGGTGCTGGCCAAGCTTGAAGCGCAGGATCGCGGCCAGAGCGCCAAGGCGCTGATGGATGACCTGCCGCTGTTCGCGATCACAGCGCGTGCACCGGTCGAGGCGGCTCCTCCGTCGGAGGCGGAATTGCTGATGGACGCCGTGAAGGCGCTGCATCCCGACGAGATGTCGCCAAGGGAGGCGCTGGATGCGCTCTATGCGCTGAAGGCGAAACTGCCGAAGTAACATTCTCCATCGTCATGCCCGGCCTTGTGCCGGGCATCCACGCCTTCGATCGGCGAAGACAGACGTGGATGGCCGGGACAAGCCCGGCCATGACGGCGTTTCAAATGAAGCGCGCGCGCCTGCGTCCCCACGACCACAGGCCGAGATTCCACACCACGCAAGTCGCCAGCGCGAGGCTCAGGGCGACCACCGAGCCGAAGCGCGTGGCGGTGACATGCATCACGGCCACCGCGATACCGAAACCCATCAGGCCCCAGCCACCATTGGCGATCACGGCGGCGGTGGGCGGGCCACCGATCCGCGGATGCAGGATCAGCATCAGGCTGGTGAAGACCACGGGATAAAGTGCGAGAATGCCGCTGCCGGTCGGGCCGATGGTCGAGGACAGCGTCACCACGGTGGCGACCAGCGTTGCGACGAGAGCAGCACGCAGCGGGATGTCGTACCAGCGCCTGGTGATGAGCGGCATCCTCGCATGGCGAAACCGCGCCATCAGCGGCAGGCAGATGCCGAAGGCCACGACATTGGCCGCGATGCCGCCAAGCAAAGTCCATTCGAACTGCCGCACCAGCAGGGCGAGGGCGAACCACACCAGCACAGCGGTGCCGAGGCTGACGATCACGTTGTGGCGTTGCGCCAGCAGCACGTAAGTCAATCCGAGAAACATCGTTGCGCCATTGATCGGCAGGCTGGCCAATGCACCTTGCGCGATGAAAGCGGCGTCATGATCGAGCGCGAGAAAGACGTAGGACGGTCCCGCCGAGATCGGCAGCGTCGCTACCAACGCGCCGATCACCGGGCCGGATCGTTCGGTGATGATGGAGGCCGTGATCACGAAGGCGGCGGTGATCGCCATGCGCAGAGTGAGCGTCAGGAGGAAAGCAAGTTCGGGGGACATGGCAGCCTGACGAGAGGAGGTGCTTGGCCTCCTCTTTCTTGGTGAGAGTCGTCTGGCCTGCTTACACCCTGTTGAGGGACACCGAAACCTTCGGGCCATGTTTGATGGTCTGGTAGACCACGCAATAACGCTCGGTCAGTTTCAGCAGCAGATCGAGCTTGTCCTGCGGCGCGTCGGTGGCGACGTCGAAGCGCAGGCGGATTTCGGCGAAGCCGACCGGGGCTTCCTTGTCGACGCCGAGCGTGCCGCGGAAATCGAGATCGCCCTCGGCTGTCACATTGCCGGACTTCAAGGGAATTTCGACCGCGGTGGCCACCGACTTCAGCGTCACGCCGGCGCAGGCCACCAATGCTTCCAGCAGCATGTCGCCCGAACAGAGTTCGAGACCCGAGCCGCCCGTTGCGGGGTGCAGGCCGGCAGCGGCGATTTGCCGGCCGGTCTCGACTTTGCAGGCGATGCCGTCACTGTCGATCGAGCCCTTGGCCTTCAGCGTGATGAAGGCAGCCTTGGGATCGGTCTTGTAGAGCTCCTTGATGGGGGCCTGGGTGGCGCGAAGCGCGGCGGCGTCCATGATATCTCTCCCTGAGATTTTGTTAGTTGCAGCTTTTATTAGCTCGCGGTGCTGTTGTCACCACCACGCGCCGACGGTCTCGGCGGGAGCGCTATCGGGCACGTCACGATCCAGCGATCGATCCAGTGCGGTAAGCACGCGGCGCTTCACCGCGTCGAACAGCGGCGATGCGCGGTCGCGGGGACGCGCAAGGCCGACATCGATCTCGGCGAACAGCCGACCCGGCCGCGGACGCATCACCAGCACGCGGTCCGCCAGCACAACGGCTTCGTCGACATCATGGGTGACAAGGACCAGCGTCGGCCGCGTGTCGGCCCACAGATCAAGCAGATGATCCTGCAGGTCGCGGCGCGTGAAGGCGTCGAGCGCGGAGAACGGCTCATCCAGCAACAGCACCTCCGGCTGCGGTACCAATGCGCGGGCAATGGCCACGCGTTGCGCCTGCCCGCCGGATAGTTCGCGCGGCCATGCCTGTGCTTTATCCGACAGGCCGACGCGCGCCAGGGCCTGTGCGACTTTCTCGCGGCGTGCGGCGACAGGAAGCTCGGACAGTCCGAAGCCGATATTGTCGGCGACGGTCAGCCACGGCAGCAACCGCGGTTCCTGGAAGATGATGCCGATTTTCTCATGCGGCGCGCTGATATCGATATTGTCGATGCGGATGCTGCCGGTCGAGGCGCGATCGAGCCCGGCAACGGCGCGCAACAGTGTCGATTTTCCGCAGCCGGAGCCACCGATGATGGCGACGATCTCGCCCTGCGGGATTTGCGCGGTGAAGCGCTCCAGCGCATGGACGCCGTTGGGATAGGTCTTGCCGACCTTGTCGAGGGCAAGCATCAGGTCTCTCCACCCGGTCGGAACGCATCCTGCCAGCGCAGCAGTGGTGTGGTGATCAATTCGATCAGCCAGTCGGTGGTCTTGCCGAGCAGCGCGAAGATGGTGATTGCGGCGAGGATTTGCGCGGGCTTGCCGAGCTGCTGGCCGTCGATGAGGAGATAGCCGAGCCCTTCGGAGGCGCCCATGAATTCGGCCGCGACCACGAACATCCAGCCGAGCCCGAGGCCGACGCGCAGCGCGACCACATAGGCGGGCAGAACCGCAGGCAGCAGGATCCGGCGGATCATGGTGGGGCCGGAAAGGCGGAAGGTGCGGCCGACCTCGACGATCTTGCGATCGACCGAGAGGATCGCGCCCAACACGCCGAGATAGACCGGAAAGAACACGCCGACGGCAATCAGCGCGACCTTCGAGGTCTCGAAAATGCCGAGCCACAGGATGAACAGCGGCACCCAGGCGATCGACGGGATGGCGCGCAGCGCCTGCACGGTGGGATCGAGCAGTCGCCGCGCGATTCCCCAATAGCCGGAGATAGCGCCGAGCAGCGTGCCGGCGATAACGCCGAGCCCAAAGCCTGCGCCGACGCGCATGAGCGTGGTGGTGATGTGACGCCAGAGTTCGCCGCTTCGGGCGAGCTCCATGATGGTGGCGAAGACGCGCGACGGCGGCGGTACCAGCCGGCCGTTCGACCAGCCGGACCAGACGGCCAGCTCCCATGCCAGCGCGAGTGTCAGGGGCAATACGACGCCCAGCGCCGGCCGCGCGAAACGCTGCCAGCGTTTGTTGGATACAGATGTCGCGCGCGTTTCCGTCGCGTCGAGCGCAGTCGTGTCGAGCGTCATGGCCATAGCTGAAGCGCGTCTCGATTTGGTTTGCAAGATACTCAAAAGCTTCACCCTCCCTTTGCAGGGAGGGTGAAGGGCGGCTTCGCAGATGCGGGACGTCAGCTCTTTGGCAGCGGCACCTGATCGTCGATCAGTGCATCCACCGTCGCCTTCACATCGACCTTGGCGTCGATGACGCCGGCTTGCTGCAATGCGAGACCGGCGGCGAGGATGGACTCGCGCTGCGATGCGCCAATGCGGCTGTGGGTCAGTTCGGTGCGTTCCTTGAGCTGCTTGTCGACCACGGCGTCGGGCAGTTTGGTGACGCCGATGAAGGCCTTCTTCAGCTCGGGATAATTCTCCAGCGAATATTTGCGGGCTTCCTCATAGACCGCGAGCACGCGACGCGCGGCATCCGGATAGTCCTTCAGGAACTGTTCTCGCACATTGAGGATGCCCCAGGTGTTGGCGTCCGGCTTGCGGAAGAACAGCTTGGCGCCGTCTTCAACCTCGGCCTGCGCCATCATCGGATCGAGTCCGGCCCATGCATCAACGTCGCCGCGGATCAGCGCGGCCTTGCCGTCGGCATGCTGCAGCAGAACTGGCGTGATGTCCTTGTCGGTCAGGCCGGCGCCGAGCAAAGCGCGGACCAGAAAAATGTGGGGATCGGTGCCGCGGGTCACCGCGACCCGCTTGCCCTTGAGATCGGCGACGGAGGCGATCTTGGAGTCCTTGCCGGTCACCAGCGCCGTCCATTCCGGACGCGAATAGACGTAGACCGACTTGATCGGGTTGCCGTTGATCTTCGCCACCAGCGCAGCGGAGCCCGCGGTCGAGCCGAAATCGATGGACCCCGCATTGAGGAATTCGAGCGCCTTGTTGGAGCCGGCCGACTGTACCCAGGTGATCTTCACGCCGTCCTTGGCGAATTCCTTCTCCAAGAGGTCGTTCTGCTTGAGGATGATCGAGACCGGATTGTAGGTCGCCCAGTCGAGCCGGATTTCCTTGAGCGGTTCGGCCGCGAAGCTAGCTCCGGGCAGCAGTGCAGCCGCAGCAATCAGACCGGCGACAGCGCGCCGTGACATCGTGAACATTCTGGTCTCTCCCTGATGAACTGTCGAAACGTGAGGTTCGAAGGCGACTTGCATCCTGCGGGCGTCATGGCACCATGCTGGGGTCGCTCTCTGTGCGAAAACGTGCTTTAATTTCAATTAGTTATGGCGTTTCGTCAACGAGAAGATATGAGGCGCCAAGGTCACCGCCGCGAGAACGTTGTTGCCCGGATTGCGCAAAAGGCAGCATGGACTAGCTGTGGGGCTACAATCACCGTGACAGCGCTTGCGCCGTCCGATATCCGGGTTGTTCATGGACAGCGTTGCTACACAAGACAGACCGACGACCGAAACCGACTTCGACACGACGCGGATTACCGCCGAGATCGATGCGCTTGCAGCGCAGCATCGCGGCAAGAACGATTTGTTTCGTGCCGCGGTCGCCAAGCTGCTGAAGGCGGAACTGCTCAAGGCCAGTGAAGCCGCCGAGGCCGTGTTGCTGAAGGACCGCCACGGCCGACGCTGTGCCGAGCAGCTCTGCCACGTGCAGGATGAAATCATCCGCATGCTGTTCGCCGCGGCGACGAAGCATCTGTATCATTCGCCAATCCCGTCTGGTGCCGAACGGATGGCGGTGGTCTCCACCGGTGGCTATGGCCGTGGGCTGATGGCGCCGGAATCCGACATCGATCTGCTGTTCATCCTGCCCTACAAGCAGACCGCCTGGGGCGAGCAGGTCGCCGAAGTCATTCTGTATTGCCTGTGGGACATGGGCCTGAAGGTCGGCCACGCTACGCGTTCGGTGGATGAATCGATCCGCCAGGCGCGCGGCGACATGACGATCCGCACCGCGATCCTGGAAACGCGCTTCCTCACCGGCGATCAGGCTCTCTACGACGAACTGGTCACGCGCTTCGATGCCGAAGTGGTGCAGGGCACCGCCGCAGAATTCGTCACTGCCAAGCTCGCCGAACGCGAGGAGCGCCATCGCCGCGGCGGCCAGTCGCGCTATCTGGTCGAGCCCAACGTCAAGGACGGCAAGGGCGGCCTGCGCGACCTGCACACTGTGTTCTGGATCGCGAAATACGTCTATCGGGTGCGCGACAGCAAGGAGCTGGTGGCGCGGGGCGTGTTCGATCCGCAGGAATACCGCACCTTCAAGCGTTGCGAAGACTTCCTGTGGTCGGTTCGCTGCAATATCCACTTCCTGACCAAACGGCCGGAAGAGCGGCTGTCCTTCGACCTGCAGCGCGAGATTGCGGTTCGTCTCGGCTATACCTCGCATCCTGGTATGCAGGACGTCGAGCGCTTCATGAAGCACTATTTCCTGATTGCCAAGGAAGTCGGCGATCTCACCGCGATCCTGTGCGCCAAGCTCGAAGACCAGCAGGCCAAGCCGGCGCCGGCGCTGACGCGCATGATGGCCAAGCTGCGGCCCGAGATGCATCGCCGCCGGCTGCCGGACAGCGATGCGTTCATCATCGACAACAACCGTATCAACCTTGCTGCGCCTGACGTGTTCAAGGAAGACCCGATCAACCTGATTCGGTTCTTCCGGTTGGCGCAGAAGCACAATCTGGCCTTCCATCCCGATGCGATGCGGACCGCGACGCGCTCGCTCCGGCTGATCACGCCGGAGATACGCGAGAACGCCGAAGCTAATGCGCTGTTCATGGAGATCCTGACCTCGGACAATGCCGAGATCGTGCTGCGGCGGATGAACGAGACCGGCGTACTCGGTCATTTCATTCGTGCCTTCGGCCGCATCGTGTCGATGATGCAGTTCAACATGTATCATCACTATACGGTGGATGAGCATCTGCTGCGGTGTGTCGGCATCCTTCAGGAGATCGAGCGCGGCGGGAATGACGAGTTCGTTGTCGCCAGCGATCTGATGCGTAAGATCCGCCCGGAACATCGGGCGGTGATCTATATCACGGTGTTGCTGCATGACATCGCCAAGGGGCGTCCGGAGGATCACTCCATCGCTGGCGCCAAGGTGGCGCGGCGGCTATGCCCGCGGCTCGGATTCAACGCCGCCGACACCGATCTCGTGGCATGGTTGATCGAGGAACATCTGACCATGTCCACGGTGGCGCAGTCGCGCGACCTGTCGGATAGCAAGACCATTGAGAATTTCGCGGCGGTCGTGCAGTCGGTCGAGCAGATGAAGCTGCTGACGATTCTCACCACCGCGGATATCCGCGGCGTCGGTCCCGGCGTCTGGAACGGCTGGAAAGCGCAGTTGATCCGGACGCTGTATTACGAGACCGAGCCGGTGCTCACCGGCGGCTTCTCCGAGGTCAATCGCGCGCAGCGCATCGCGTCGGCACAGGCCGAATTCCGCCGTGCCTTCACCGAGTGGCCCGAGCAGGATCTCAACGCCTATATTTTGCGGCACTATCCGGCCTACTGGCTCAAGGTCGAGCTCGATCGCAAAATTCGCCACGCGCGCTTCCTGCGGGCATCGGAAGAGGCCGGGCACAAGCTCGCGATCAATGTCGGGTTCGATGAAGCCCGCGGCGTCACCGAGCTCACGATTCTGGCCGTCGACCATCCCTGGTTGCTGTCGATCATCGCCGGCGCATGCGCCGCAGCCGGTGCCAATATCGTCGACGCGCAGATCTACACCACGACCGATGGCCGCGCGCTGGACACCATCGCGATCTCCCGGGAATACGATCGCGATGACGACGAAGGCCGCCGTGCAACACGGATCGGCGACATGATCGAGGACGTGCTCGAAGGCAAGGTGCGGCTGCCGGAAACCGTGGCCAAGCGCGCCTCGACCAAGGGCAAGATCAGGGCCTTCACGGTGGAGCCGGAAGTTATCGTCAATAACCAGTGGTCAGATCGCTACACCGTGATCGAGGTCTCCGGCCTCGACAGGCCGGGTCTGTTGTATCAACTGACCACGGCGATCTCGAAGCTCAACCTCAACATCGCTTCGGCGCATGTCGCGACCTTCGGCGAGCGCGCGCGAGACGTGTTCTACGTCACCGATTTGCTTGGAGCGCAGATCAATGCCCCGACGCGTCAGGCTGCGATCAAGCGCGCGTTGATCCATCTGCTGGCAAACGGCGATATCGCGGAGAAGCCGGCGGCTTAGGACGCCACCACGACACCCTCATGCTCTAGCAGCCAGCGTTTGCGCGCGATGCCGCCGCCATAGCCGGTGAGCGAACCGTTGGCGCCGATCAGGCGGTGGCAGGGCACGACGACACTCAGGGGATTGGCGCCATTGGCATGGCCGACCGCGCGCATTGCATTGGGCACGCCGAGTTGCGCGGCCAGCGTGCCGTAGCTGAGTGTGCTGCCTGCAGGGATTTTTCGCAGTGCCGTCCAGATGCGGTTCTGAAACGGCGTGCCGGGGATGTGGCAGGTGATGCCATCGAGCTGGTCGAGGTCGCCGTCGAAATAGCGTGAGAGTGCACTGCGGATCTCGGATGGTGCCGAGTTCTCGGTCAGTTCGACCGTCCCATAGTAACGACGCAGCAAAGTCAGCAAGCGCTCTTCGTAATCGATCCAGTCGAGTGCGCAGAGTGCGCCACCGTGGTTCGTCACCAGCAGCGCGATGCCGATCGGGGTGTCGAGCCGGTCGAGAGTGAGTGGGGTGGGTTGCTTCGCCATGGCGATGTTGCGCTCATCAAATGGAAACGCCGACCGTAGGTGTAGCTACGGCCGGCGTCATTCCGATTTCCGATAAGTGAGCCGCGAATTATTCCGGCTTCGGCTCGTGCGACATGCGCTCGAGGCGTTCCTGCATTTCCTTCATCTGGCGACGCAGGTCATCCATGGTGTCGGCAGGCTCAGCGGTCGGCTCCGGCGCCTTTTCCGGCTCCGGCGACGCAGCGCCACCGCGCGGCGGCACGAACGGCTTGAACATCGCGAAGGTCTGCTGAAACAATTCCATGTTGCGACGAACGGTTTCCTCAAGTGGCGCGAACGGCGTCATGCTGAACGTGTTCGTCATCTGCTTGCGGAATTTCTCCTGCTCGCGCGTCAGGCTGTCGATGGACTGCTCGAGATACTTCGGCACCACCATCTGCATGCTGTCGCCATAGAAGCGGATCAACTGGCGCAGGAAAGTGGTTGGCAGGAGATTCTGGCCAGCCTTGTTTTCCTGTTCGAAGATGATCTGGGCCAGCACCGAGCGGGTAATATCGTCGCCGGTCTTGGCGTCATAGACGAGAAAATCCTCGCCGTCCTTCACCATCGCAGCGAGATCTTCAAGCGTCACGTAAGTGCTTGTTCCGGTATTATAAAGCCGGCGGTTCGCATATTTTTTGATTGTCGTGGGTTGATCTGATTTCGCCATGGGGGCTCACACATACGGACCGAGGACAGGGAACCTTACGGCAGCGCGCCATAAGGTTGTCGAACAACGCAATGCAATAAAGTAAGCACTTTCAAAGGGGCTCGGCTACCGTTTTGTGCGTCACGGTTAAAATGGCAGCAGTCTTGTGCTATGCAAAGCGACATCCGTGCCATTTTGCGTGCGTTGCGGCCGTAATTTGGCGTCTGACCAATTGACAGTCCGACCCTCAGTTAACAGGATAGTTTGCAACGCGGCCCCCGCCATCCTGGCTCTGACCGTCGAAAAAACCTCAACAACAGGAGATGTCCATGTCAGACGATGTCGTCATCGTCAGCGCTGCCCGCACACCCGTCGGCAGCTTCAACGGCGCTTTCGCGACCATGCCGGCGCATGATCTCGGCGCCATTGCCATCAAGGCGGCGCTTGAGCGCGGCAAGATTGATCCGGCCCGCGTCTCCGAAGTCATCATGGGACAGATCCTCACTGCTGCGCAGGGCCAGAACCCCGCGCGTCAGGCCTCGATTGCTGCCGGCCTGCCGGTGGAAACCTCGGCTTGGGGCGTCAACATGCTGTGCGGCTCGGGCCTACGCACCGTCGCGCTCGGCTATCAGGCGCTGCTCAATGGTGATTCGGAAATCGTCGTTGCCGGCGGTCAGGAATCCATGAGCATGGCCCCGCATGCGCAATATCTGCGCGGCGGCGTGAAAATGGGACCGGTGGAATTCGTCGACACCATGATCAAGGACGGTCTGTGGGATGCCTTCAACGGCTATCACATGGGTAACACCGCCGAGAACGTGGCTAAGCAGTACCAGATCACGCGCCAGCAGCAGGACGAGTTCGCTGTTGCATCGCAGCAGAAAGCGGAAGCTGCGCAGAAGGCCGGCAAGTTCAAGGACGAGATCGTTCCGGTCACCATCAAGGGCCGCAAGGGCGACGTCATCGTCAGCGATGACGAATATCCGCGCCACGGCGCCACCATCGAGGCCATGGCCAAGCTGCGCCCGGCCTTCGAGAAGGACGGTACCGTCACCGCCGGCAGTGCATCGGGCATCAATGACGGCGCTGCCGCCGTGGTGCTGATGACCGCCAAGCAGGCCGCCAAGGAAGGCCTCAAGCCGCTCGCCCGCATCGTGTCGTGGGGCCAGGCCGGCGTTGATCCGAAGATCATGGGCACTGGCCCGATCCCGGCATCGCGCGCCGCGCTGAAGAAGGCCGGCTGGACCATTAACGATCTCGACCTGATCGAAGCCAATGAAGCTTTTGCTGCGCAGGCTTGCGCCGTGAACAAAGATCTCGGCTGGGATACGTCGAAGGTTAACGTCAACGGTGGCGCGATCGCGATCGGTCATCCGGTGGGTGCATCCGGTGCGCGTGTTCTCGTCACGCTGTTGCACGAGATGGAAAAGCGCGACGCGAAGAAAGGCCTTGCCACGCTGTGCATCGGCGGCGGCATGGGCATCGCGATGTGCATCGCACGCGACTAATCCTTACGCGTCGCGTGCCGAAAACATCGGCTCGCGCGTGCACTGCACACACTGCTACAACAAAATGCCCGGCGCTTTGCGTCGGGCATTTTCGCTTGATGGTCCAATTCTGCTTGATGTTCAGCGTATCGCCAGATTAATTCGAAGCTATAACTACAAAAGAGATTGGTGGAGGGATCGATCATGGCGCGCGTTGCATTGGTGACCGGGGGAACACGAGGGATAGGCGCCGCGATCAGCAAGGCGTTGAAGACTGCGGGCTACAAGGTCGCGGCAAGCTATGCCGGTAACGATACGGCCGCCGAGAAATTCAGAAGCGAGACCGGCATTCCCGTTTTCAAATGGGACGTCAGTTCCTTCGAGGCCAGCGCCGAGGGTGTGAAGAAGGTCGAGGCCGAACTCGGACCGGTCGATGTGCTGGTCAACAATGCCGGCATCACGATGGACGGCGCGTTCCACAAAATGACGCCCGATCAGTGGAACAAGGTGGTCAACACCAATCTCGGCTCGCTGTTCAATGTCACGCGTCAGGTGATCGAAGGCATGCGCTCGCGCAAGTTCGGACGTGTCATCAACATTTCATCGATCAACGGGCAGAAGGGGCAGTTCGGTCAGGTCAACTATTCCGCGGCCAAAGCTGGCGACATCGGCTTCACCAAGGCGCTGGCGCTGGAGAATGCCAAGCTTGGTATCACGGTGAATGTGATCTGCCCCGGCTACATCAACACCGAAATGGTGCAGGCGGTGCCGAAGGACGTGCTCGAGAAGAACATCCTGCCGCAGATCCCGGTCAATCGCCTCGGCGAGCCCGAGGAAATCGCGCGCGCCGTCGTGTTCCTGGCGGCTGAAGAGTCCGGCTTCGTGACTGGGTCGACGATGACCATCAACGGCGGGCAATATCACGCCTGAGCGGACGCGGTTTCCGCTGACCTCATCCTAGGAGCCCGCCCTTGCGGGCGTCTCGAAGGATGTGCGACATGCGCCACCGCCGCATTTCTGGCCGTCGCCGTACATCGCTTTACGGAGGACGCCGTATGGCCATCGAGTCCGCTGGTATGGGCGGCGATCATCGTGCTCGGTGCCACCTCCTATGCGACGCCGCTGCTATCAACGACGCTCCTGATTCTGGCCGGCTTCGCGCAGGCGAGCGCGAATATTGCTTCCGCGGCAGCATTGATCGCAGCCAAGGATATGATCTGGAAGCCGGGCTAGTCAGGCTTCCAGCCCTTCGGGGCCAACTCAAACGTCGCGAAATCGAAACCCGGTGCCACCGTGCAGCCGACCAGTGTCCAGTCGCCAGTGGTGGAGGCGGCCTGCCAGGCATGCGGTGGGACAATGCCTTGCGGCTCTTGTCCAGCGGCGACGTCCGGCCCGAGCGTGATCGTGCGCTGGCCGGCGTCGCTGGCGATTTCCAGCGCAAGCGGAGCGCCCGCATGATAGTGCCAGATCTCGACGGCATCGATGCGATGCCAGCGCGAGCGTTCGCCTGATGCCAGCAGGAAGTAGATCGCCGTCGAAGCCGCCCGCCCGCCGGCATCTACGCGACTGTCGCGAAACGTCTCGCGGTAGTGGCCGCCTTCGGGATGCGGCTGCAGGCCGAGCGTTGCGATGATCTCGGCTGCAGTTGGCGTCTTGCCTGTCATCAGGACTTGTTCTTGCGTTCACGGAGTTCGCCGAAAACGTCGTCCTCGCTGAATCCCTTGAGGCGGACCGCGGCGGCGATGGCCGGATCGTCGGCGCGCAGAAACACGTTGGTCTTCTTCTCAAGCCCGAGCAGAACGGGGATAGTCGGCTTGCCGACGGCGCGCAGCTGCGCCACCTCTTCGGCGCGATTCTTCAGCGCTTCGTTGTTGGCGTCGATGCCGAGGCAGAACTTCATGTTGGCCGCGGTGTATTCGTGGCCGCAGTAGACCCGGTAGTCGTCGGGCAGTGTGCGCAGCTTCTTCAGCGATTGCCACATCATCGGATAGGTGCCTTCGAACACCCGCCCGCAGCCGCCCGAAAACAGCGTGTCGGCCGAGAACAGCGCCAGCTCGCTGTCGAACACGTAGCAGATATGGTCGAGCGTATGGCCGGGGGTCTCGAACACCCGGGCGGTGAGCGCGCCGACCTGCACGGTATCGCCTTCGGCGACGCGGAGGTCGACTTCAGGAATTGCCGTGCCCTGATCGTGCGGCGCTGTGACCTTGCAGCCATAGGTCTTCTTCAGCTCGGCGATGCCGCCGACGTGGTCCGCATGGTGATGCGTCACCAGAATATCGGTGAGCTTCCAGCCCTCGCGCTGCAGCACCTTCATGATCGGACCGGCCTCCGGCGCGTCGATGGCGGCAGTCTTCAGGCTCTGCGGATCGTGGATCAGGTAGCCGAAATTGTCGGACAGGCAGGGGAAGACGCGAATTTCAGCAGCCATGGTAACTCCGTTGGATCACGTCGTGATGCGCTCGCACATACGTGCGGCGAATTGATGGGGATGAATATGGGCGATGCATGACGGTCAGCGCGGTGTCACACATTGGCGCGCGGGCTGGCCGGCAATCTGCAGCGTGATGGTGGTCTGGCCCTTGCCGGCAATCCCGACATTGCCTTCGCCGTAGCGGAAGCCCGAGCCGGATCTCTGGATCGGCATGCGGAGCGTTTCGCCATTAGGATAGAACAGGGTGATCGACTTGCCGCCTGAATTGTAATCGACGGAGATCTTGTTGCCGCCCGGCAGTGCGGGGGTGCAGATGTAATCGACCGTCGCCGGATTGGCCTCGGCGGAGAATGGCGCGAGTGCTGCCACGGCCAGACCCGCAGCCGTCGCCGCCGTCCTTGTGATCGTTTGACCTCGGCGTGACAGCATTTTTGTCTCTCCTGCAACGACGTCGCGGCGCCTGTTTCTTCGACTAGGCCGCAGCCGGGCCGGGCTTGTCAATTGGTGCAACTCACCACCCGCGATGGTCTGGATATCTGGCGTTAACACTGCCCCGGCAATGCGCGATTCGGGGGATCGTGGGCCGCCGCAACGTGTTAGAAAGTCATCATGACCATCGATGTGATCGATCTCCGGGATTTCTATTCGCGCCGCCTCGGTATCGTGGCGCGGCGGCTAATCAATCGCGGTATTCAGGCGCATTGGCCGGATGCCGAAGGCCAGCGTGTGCTCGGTCTGGGGTACCCCACACCGTATCTCGGTCTTTTCCGGGAGAATTCCGAACGGTGCATCGCGTTCATGCCGGCGGCGCAGGGGGTGCTGAAATGGCCGACGGCAAAGCCGGCGCTGGCCACGCTGGTCGACGAATTCTCGCTGCCGCTGCCGGATGCCGCCGTCGATCGCATTATCCTGGTGCACGCCCTGGAAATGTCCGACGATCCCGAAGGTTTGCTCCGCGAGGTTTGGCGCGTGCTCGCGCCGTCCGGCCGGTTGATGGCGGTGATTCCGAATCGCCGGGGCGTCTGGACTCGCACCGACTCGACGCCATTCGGTCACGGCCGACCCTATTCGCGCTCGCAAATCACGCAGTTGCTGCGACAGACCTGGTTTACGCCGACGGCGTGGAGCGAAGCGCTGTTCATGCCGCCGGTCGGAATGGGCTGGTTTCTGCGCTCGGCGATGGCGTGGGAGCGGATTGGCGCGGCGCTGTCGATGCCGTTTGCCGGCGTGCATATCGTCGAGGCCACCAAACAGGTCTATCGCGCGATCCCCGCCAAGCGTGAGCGCTCTCGGCTGATTCCGGCACTGCAGCCGGTGCTGGTGCCGACCTCCGGGATGCGGCGCGACGATGAGACGGATCATCTTGGCGAGGCCGAGCCGCACTCGCGTTGAGCGCTATTTTTCCGCGAGCGGATGCAGGTCGCGGACCAGGCTCTTGAGCCGCTCTTCCACCACATGGGTGTAGATCTGTGTGGTCGAAATATCGGTATGGCCGAGCAGCGTCTGCACGATGCGAAGATCGGCGCCGTTATGCAGCAGATGGCTGGCAAAGGCGTGACGCAGCACGTGTGGCGACACCAGCCGCGGCGCAATGCCGGATGCTGCGGCAAGTTCTTTCAGGTCGCGCGCGAAATGCTGCCGGGTCAGGTGGCCGCTCTCGCCAAAAGACGGAAACAGCCATTTCGAGGCGGCGCTCTTTTTTGGTTGAGACTTCTGCAACTCGGCCATCGCAGCGAGATATTCGGCCATCGCCTGTTTGGCGGTTTCGTTGAGCGGCACCAGCCGCTCCTTGTTGCCCTTGCCGCGCACCACGATCATGCGGGCATCGCGGCGCGCCGCGGTGAGCGGTAGCGAGACCAGCTCGGAGACGCGAAGCCCGGTGGCGTAGAGCACTTCGAGCAGACAATAGAGCCTGGCGTCGCGCAGCCGCTGTTGCGCTGAGGCTTCGGTATTCTGTGCCTGCGCCCGCGCCTGCACCAGCATGCGGTCGACGTCTGCGATCGACAGTACCTTGGGCAGGCTGCGGCCACGCTTCGGGCCCGACAGGATGGCGGCCGGGTCGTCGGTGCGGATTTTTTCGCTGAGCAGAAAGCGAAACAGATGCCGTATGGCGGACAGCCGCCGCGCCGCGGTGGTCGATTTGAAGCCGCGCTCGTCCAGGTCTTCGAGATAGTCGCGCAGTAACTGGGTGTCGGCTGCCATGAAACTGGATTTCGCTCCGGTGGCGAATTCGGAGAAATCTTCGAGGTCGCGGCGATAGGCGTCCAGTGTATTGACGCCAGCACCTTGTTCGGCGGCGAGCATGTCGAGGAACAGATTGGAGAGCTTGGCGTCTGAGGAAGTGGTCATGTGCCATCATAACCCATGATCCGGGCTGCAGCAGCGGTTTTCACTGGCTGCAGCACCCCGGAGCGAATGCAGATCCACAAAGATCAGGCAAGCTGTGTGATCGATGTGGCCTGCGACCAGACCACCATCCACTGCCGGTCACGCATTTCATAAGCATCGGTGTGCCAATAGTCGCCTGGCGGGACCTTGTGGCCCCCGAAAACCACCTCAATGCGGGCGCGATAGCGGATCACGGCACTCATGCCATACAGCCGCACGGCAATGTCACCGGGCGTCCATGTCAGGTACTTGATGTGGCCACCTGCAACGGCACCAAGATATTCGGCTTTTGACAGTGCCGCGCCGATCGGCGTGATCAGCTGGAAGTCTGCGGCGTGCAGCGGCTCGGCCGCTGCCATGTCGGCGCTGACAAGCGCACGAAGCCGCGCGCGTTCGATACCTTGGATGGCTTCCGCTTCCGGATGCTCTTTCGGATCGATGATGGATGAGGTCATAGGCTGGTTCCGTTGTTGTGAGGTGTGGGAATTCAGGAGGTCGCGAGCAGGCCGTGGTCGATCAGGCTTTGTGCACTGGCGCGAATGGCCTCGTCGGCGGACCTTGGTTGCCAATCCAGCATTCGCTGCGCCTTCGCGGCACTGACACTCAGATCGACGTCGAGTTCGTGGACGATCATGCGCGAGCGTGCGCTGAACGGCGCCATTGCCTTGATCATCCAGTTTGGCACCTCGCCCGAGGGCAGAGCCGGGGCATAATTCGGAAATGACTGCGCCAGTACGGCCGCCATGTCGCGCATCCATAGAAACTTCCCGGCGGCAATGAAGCGCTGGCCTGACGCATCCGGATGGGTCATTGCCCTGATATGCACGTCAGCCACATCGCGGACATCGACCACCGCGATGCCGAAACGCGGCACACGTTTGAGCTTGCCGCTCATCATCTGCTGAACAAGCCCGATCGACGTGCCGTAATCCGGACCCAACAGAGGCCCGAAAATGATGCCGGGATTGATGACGGCGAGATCCAGTCCGGTTTCCGCAGCAAAGGCCCATGCCGCCCGTTCGGCCAGCGTCTTTGATTTATAGTAGGGCGTTGCTCGCTTGGCCGTCGGATCGGTCCAGTTGTCTTCCGTATACGGCGCCTTGCCGCCACCGTGGTTGGTGGCCGCGATCGAGGACGTCAGCACAACCCGCGTCACGCCTGCGCGATGCGCGGCACGTAGTACCCGTAACGCGCCGTCCCGCGCGGGTTGGATCAGTTCATTTTCATCCTTCGGAAGGCCTGCCGGAAACGGCGATGCCGTGTGGATCACATAGCTGCAGCCTGTGACGGCGGCATCCCATCCGATGTCGGAGCAGAGGTCGGCTTCGACGAAACTGAGCGAATGCGAGTCGGTTGGCGCCGCACAGATCTGCTTCGCGATCCGGTCGCAGCCGCTCATGCGACGAACGCTACCGCGAACAGAGTAACCCTTGGCCAGCAACTGCCGGGCGATATGTCCGCCCAGAAAGCCGCCGATGCCCGTGACAAGAACAATGGTCTCTCGATTGCCGACCGATCCCGAATGCATGTTCGCTCCTGTCCCATGTGGAATGCGTGAATTGGACAATTGGACTATTATTGTCTAATTGTCTTTTGACGCTTTGGACACGAACTGTCAATCTGTCTGAATGAGCGAACGAGATGCCAAAACCGATCACATTCTGGATGCCGCACTCCCGGTGTTCGTCCGCCACGGTTTCCGCAAGGCGTCCATGGCCGATATCGCGCGTGCGGCAGGAATTTCGCGGGCGTCGCTCTATCTGAGCTTCAACAGCAAGGAAGATCTGTTTCGGGCGGGCTCGACGCGCGCCCATGCGCGGACCATGCGCGATGTCGAGGCGGCACTCTCAGGCGATGGTGACGTGTTCGGCCGCATCGAGACGGCGATGGCCGTGTTTCAGCGCGAACTGATCGCCCCTTTCGCGGGCAGCGCCGACGCCATTGAGCTGTTCGACGTCAACATGGCTCTGGCCAAAGATATCACGCTCGCCGCGCGGGCCCGACTGGTTGCTCTGCTGGCGCAGGCGCTGAGCGATGCCGAGACCGCGGGCATGATTAATCTCGGCTCATTGCAAGCCAGACCCGCCGACGTCGCGGGAGTCATTGTCGCCGCGATCGATGGCATCAAGCACGCGGAGGGAGCCGGTCCGAAATTCGCGGAGGACATGCAGCTCTTCATGCGCTTGCTGCGCGCAGCTATTTCTTGAGAAACTTGTCCGGCTGGATGGTGACCGTCATGTCCCGTGGCTTCGGATTGACGAAATTGGCCAGCGCGAAGATGACGCCATAGACCACGCCGACGATCACCGCGACGACCGTCAAAAAGCGGAACAGGCTGGGCATGATCAGGGAACTCGGCGGCGAAATGGAGCGATTCGTTCCGCCGGTGGCGGTCACCCTGTCCGGATACAGACTGTAAGAGGTGCTGGCAACGCTGGCGCTGGGGGTAGTATAGGTGACCGGAATGCGGCAAACCTCTGCGATCCCTTGTCGCTCACTGATTTTGCAGGTGTTTTTGATGTCCGAGACCATCTTGCCGGCGATTGCCAGCGCCCCCCAGGAGGCCGCCATCGTCGCGGCGCTGGGAAAGCGCTCGATCGTGCTGGTGGGCATGATGGGGGCGGGCAAATCGACCATCGGCCGGCGCATGGCGACGCGGCTGCGGCTGCCGTTTGTCGATGCCGACAATGAGATCGAGGCGGCGGCCGGGATGTCGATCCCCGATATTTTTGAAGTCCACGGCGAACCGCATTTCCGCGACGGTGAGGCGCGGGTGATCGCCCGGCTGTTGGACAGTGGACCCATCTTGCTGGCGACCGGCGGCGGTGCGTTCCTGCGTGAGGACACTCGCCAGAAGATCCGCGACAAGGCGATCTCGCTGTGGCTGAAAGCCGATGCGGACGTGATCCTGCGCCGGGTCCGGCGCCGGGAGAACCGTCCGCTGCTGAAGACCGCCGATCCCGCCGCGACCATTGCGCGGCTGATCGAGGCGCGCCATCCGTTCTACGAGCAGACCGACATCACGATCGACTCGCGCGACGTGCCGCATGAGAAGATCGTTGAGGAAGGCATCATCGCGCTGCATGAGCATTTGTTCCGCCCGCACGCAGCTTCCGCCATTTCCGAACCGACAGGCGATCCCTTGAGTTCTCAACTATGACCGCCCCGCTGAAACATTCCGATCCGATCGTCGTGGACGTCGCGTTGGCTGAGCGCGCCTATGACATTGTCATCGGCCGCAATGTACTGCCGTCGCTTGGTGCGCGGATCGCCAGACTGCGGCCGGGCGTGCGCACAGCGATCGTGACCGACAGGACCGTTGCCAAGCATTGGCTCGCTGCAACGGAAGCCTCGCTGGCGGAAGCCGCTATTCCGACCTCGCATATCATTGTTGAGGAAGGTGAGGGGTCGAAGAGCTATGCGGGCCTGGAGAAAGTTTCCGAAGCATTGATCGCGGCGAAAATCGAGCGCAACGATCTCGTCATCGCGCTCGGCGGCGGCGTCGTCGGCGATCTCGCGGGCTTTGCTGCAGCGATCGTGCGCCGCGGCGTCGATTTCGTGCAGGTGCCGACCTCGCTGCTGGCGCAGGTCGACTCCTCCGTCGGCGGCAAGACCGGAATCAACTCGCCGCAAGGCAAGAACCTGCTCGGCGCGTTCCATCAGCCGGTGCTTGTTGTGGCCGACACGGCGGTCCTTGATACGCTGTCGCCGCGCCAGTTTCGTTCGGGCTATGCGGAAGTCGCCAAATATGGCGTGCTCGGCGATGTCGCGTTTTTCACATGGCTTGAAGCCAATCATGCCGACATCATGCGCGGCGGTAGCGCTCGTGAACATGCGATCGCTACCTCGTGCCGTGCCAAGGCAGGCGTCGTGTCGCGCGACGAACGTGAGAATGGCGAACGCGCACTGCTCAATCTCGGTCACACCTTCGGCCACGCGCTGGAAGCGGTGACGGGTTTCTCCGAGCGGCTGTTTCATGGCGAGGGCGTGTCGGTCGGCATGGTGCTTGCTGCGCAACTGTCGGCGCAACTCGGCATGATCGCTGAGAGCGATGCGACCCGCGTGCAGCACCATCTTGCCGATGTGGGTCTACCCACGAAGCTGCAGGACATTGCCGGCTTCGCGCAGGAAGGCCTCGCGGACGCGGATACGCTGATGGCGCTGATGGCGCAGGACAAGAAGGTGAAACGCGGCAAGCTCACCTTTATTTTGCTGGAAGCTGTCGGCCGGGCTGTCATCGCTGGCGATGTTGATCCCGCGACGGTTCGCGCCTTTCTGCATCAGAAGCTGACGGGATAGAACTGACCGTGTCCGGTTTGGGAGTTACCAAAGCTGGCGCCGTCGCAGGACTTTCATGAATTCGATTACCGTCAATCTGCTGATCGCGATCTTCCTGCTCGCCGCCAACGCGTTTTACGTGGCGGCGGAGTTTGCGCTGGTCAAAAGCCGCGGCTTCCGCGTCAAGAGCATGGTCGAGCAGAACCGCTTCGGCGCACGCCTGCTGCAGAGCATGATGGGCAATATCGAAGCCTATCTGGCCTGCTGCCAGCTCGGCATCACAATGGCTTCTCTCGGCCTTGGCTGGGTCGGCGAGCCCACGGTGGCGGCACTGCTGAAGCCGGTGCTCGATCCGCTCGGCCTCTCGGAATCCGCGCTGCACTTTACCTCCTTCCTCACCGGCTTCCTTGTTTTCTCCTCGCTGCATATCGTGATCGGCGAGCAGGTGCCGAAGACGCTGGCGATCCGGCAGCCGGAGCCGGTGTCGCAATGGATCGCCTATCCGCTCTACGCATCCTACATCCTGTTCTATCCGCTGAACTGGCTGCTCAACGCGGCGTCGCGTGGCACGCTGGCGCTGCTCGGCGTGCAGGAAGCATCGCCGCACGAGATTCTCACCGGTGTGGAGATCGAAGGTCTTGTCGGTGAATCCGCCGAACATGGCGGCATCGCGTCGGGCGAGGCTGAGTATATCCAGAACGTGTTTCGCTTCGGCGATCTCGCGGTGTCCGATGTCATGGTCCATCGCACGGCGATGGTGACGCTGAATGCGGACCTGCCATCCGAAGAGCTGGTGCGCGAAGTGCTGGCCACTGAATACACCCGCATTCCCCTCTGGCGTGAGAAGCCGGAAAACATCATCGGCGTGCTCCACGCCAAGGACCTGCTGCGCGCGATCCGCGCCGTCGACGGCGATACCGCAAAGATCGACGTAGCTTCGATCGCGCTGCCGCCGTGGTTCGTCCCGGAGATGCGTCCACTGTCGGATCAGTTGAAAGCCTTCCGTCGCCGCAAGACTCACTTTGCGCTCGTGGTCGACGAATATGGCGAAGTCGAAGGCATGGTGACGCTGGAAGACGTGTTGGAAGAAATCGTCGGCGACATCGCGGATGAACACGACGTGGTCGTCGCGGGTGTGCGCGCGCAGGCCGATGGTTCGGTGGTGGTCGATGGTTCGGTGCCGATCCGCGACCTCAACCGCGCCATGGACTGGCATCTGCCGGATGATGAAGCCACCACGGTGGCCGGCCTTGTCATTCACGAGGCGCGTTCCATCCCCGAACGCGGGCAAAGCTTCACGTTCTACAACTTCCGCTTCCGCGTGCTGCGCCGTGAGCGCAACCGCATCACCGCGCTGCGCATCGGGCCGGTGCCGACCGAGCCGGAAGTGCCGGAGAAAAAGCCGCGGGCCGGGACCTCGTTCTAGGCCATCGCCGGTCCAGTTCTTGCTTTTGCCTTCTTCCATGAGCTGCCATTCCATTGAATGGCGCAACTGGAGCGAGCGATGAACAAGTCCTGGCGATTGTCGTGCGTATTGGCCGCTGTATTGATGTCCGGCGCTGCGCTGGCCGACACCAACTGGCCAACGAAGCCGATCAAGGCGGTCAATCCGTTCGGTGCCGGCAGTGCGGGTGACGTAGTCCCGCGCCTTTTCTTCGAAAAACTGAGCACGGAGCTCGGGCAGCCGATCGTGATTGAAAATCGCGTGGGCGCGGGCGGCTCGGTGGGCACGGGCGCGGTCGCGAAAAGCGATCCGGATGGCTACACCTTGCTGTCGCAGACCAACGCCATCTCCATTGCGCCCGCGATCTTCCCCAACCTCAACTACGACACCACCAGGGAGCTGTCCTCGGTGCTGATGATTGGCTATGCGGCCAATGTGATGATCGTGCCCAACGAACGGCCATGGAAAACGATTCAGGATTTCCTGGCTTCCGCGAAGACCAAGGGCACTGTGATCAATTACGGCTCGGTGGGCGTTGGCAGCGCCGTGCATATCAGTTCGGAAAAATTCCGCGCCGCTGCCGGTTTCGAGGCCACGCATATCCCCTATCGCGGCGGCTCCGAGGTGATCACCGACATCATTGGCGGACGTATCGATTTCTATTTCTGCCCGCTGGCCACGGCGCTGCCGCTGATCCGCGAAGGTCAGGTCCGCGCGCTGGTGGTGTCGACGCCGACCCGTGTGCGCGATCTGCCGGATGTGCCGACGCCGATCGATGCCGGCCTCAAGGATGCGGACAGCTCGATCTGGTTCGGCGTGTTCGTGCCATCGAAAACGCCGCCGGAGATCGTCGAGAAGCTCTATGTGACTGGCACCAAGGTGCTGAACACGGCTGACATGCAGGCTTCGCTGAAGAAGATTGGTGTCGAGCCGATGCCGATGGAGCCGAAAGCGATGGATGAGCTGCTGGTCAAGGAAATCGCCGACAACAAGGTGCTGCTCAAAAGCGAGGTCGCGGCCAAGTAGGCGGACTGCCGGCCTTGCCAGCACGGGTGAGGCCGGCATTGTCCTTTGTCTGGGCTGGATCACCGCGCGTTTGGGCGTTGTTTTAGGCTTCAAACGGTCCGAAACTTGCTTCGTTGTCGCCGATTGGCCCGATCATTGGGCGGCCATTCCCCTCGAATGGTATTATTGGAGCGAGTAATGAATAAGCTTATGCGGTGGTCGTGTGTTTTCGCCGGTGTGCTGCTGTCGTCTGTCGCGGCGCAGGCCGAAAACAACTGGCCGAGCCGTTTGATCAAGGCCACCATCCCGTTCGGCCCCGGCAGCGCGACCGACGTGGTGCCGCGGATATTCTTTGAGCGCCTCGGGCCCGAGCTCGGTCAGACGATCGTGGTCGAGAACCGGGTCGGTGGTGGTGGCTCGATCGGCACCAATGCGGTGGCCAAGGCGGAGCCGGACGGCTACAGCATCCTGGCGCATTCTTCGGCGCTGGCGATCACGCCAGCGATCTTTCCGAACCTGCCTTATGACACGTCGAAGGACTTGTCATCGGTCATCATGATCGGCTCCAGCCCGCAAATCATGATCATTCCGAAGGAGCGGCCCTGGAAGACCGTGGACGATTTCCTCAAGGATGCGAAGGCCAAGGGATCGCAGATCAATTTCGGTTCGGTAGGCGTCGGCAGCGCCGTGCATATCAGCGCTGAGAAATTCCGCCTCGCTGCCAAATTCGAAGCGACCCACGTGCCGTATCGCGGCGGTCCGGAAGTGATCGCCGATATTCTCGGTGGCCGTATCGATTTCTACTTCTGCCCGGCGGCGACCGCTTTGCCGCTGATCCGCGAAGGGCAAGTGCGTGCACTGGTCGTCTCCACCGACAAGCGCAGCAATGAACTGCCCGACGTGCCGTCGATGACGGAAGTGGGTCTGAAGGACGGCGTCAGCGAGAGCTGGATCGGCGTATTCGTGCCCTCCAAGACGCCGCGCGAGATCGTCGACAAGATGCATGATGCTGGTGTCAAGGTGCTGGCCAAGCCGGAGATGCAGGCGGCGCTGAAGAAGATCGGCGTGGAGACGATCACGATGGAGCCGAAAGCGGTGGATGAGCTGGTCGCAAAGGAAGTCGCCGCAAACATCGCGCTGCTGAAGGATGTGAAATAAGGCGACAAGGGCTCCTCGTCATTGCGGGGAGCTCTTGCAGTGAGACGAAGCTGACTACGCTTCGATGTCCATGCGCACGAGAATGCGTTCGGCGCTGTCGTTCCAGACATCCATTTTCACGATCTTGCCGTCGCGCACGACGAAGCGATCGACATAGCGATTGCCTTCGAATGGCGTGCCGTCATGCCATTCGCCATAGAGCGTACCGGTATTGTAGACGATGGTCTCGCCATTCCCCGGCGACACGTCGGTGCGCTCCATCTTCTTCTTCACCCATTTGTAGCGCATGGCGTTGAACGCGGTGGCATCGCGCGGATGCTTGAACTTGCGACCGCCGGTGAAGGTGATCGCGACGTCGGCCGACATGAAGGTGCCGGCGGTTTCCGGGTCCGGCACCATGGAGGCGACGAGAAACCGCTCGACGAGGTCGGCAGCCTGGGCGGTTTCATCGGTGACGGGCGCAAGCGCGGTGGGGGATTGCGACATCGGGTTTCTCCTGCGGGCAGATGCTGGCGCCATCATAGCAAAACCGGTGCCAGAATTGTATTCGGTAGATGCACCAGATCGTATACAATTCTTATTTGGCGCGCCTCATTATTGGGCGTTTCTTGAAGCAAGATTTGAAGATATTGTCTTATTTTCAGATAGTTAATCAGAGGTTGAATCGCATGCGCCTTGGCACATGCCTTGCTTGCCCGCGCATATGCTTTCGCTACGTCCCGATCGGTGGCGTGGCCTCTTCAGGAGTCCTCCCATGACCTTCGATCTCATCCTGCGCAACGCGCGCATTGCCGACCGGCCCGATGGCCCGGTGGATATCGGCATTCGCGGCGGGCGGTTCGAGGCCATCGAGATCGGCCTGCCGCGCGGCGTGGCGCCGGATCAGGATGTCGGCGGCCGGCTGCTCGTGCCGGGCTTCGTGGAGACGCATATCCATCTCGACAAATCCTGTCTCCTCGGCCGCTGCAATTGCGCGAATGGTACGCTCGTGGAGGTGATCAGCGAAGTCTCCCGGGCCAAACGCGACTTCACCGAAGAGGACGTCTACGCGCGCGCATCGCAGACGCTGGAGAAAGCGATCAAGCACGGCACCAACCGCATGCGCACGCATGTGGAGGTCGATCCGCGCATCGGCCTGACCAGCTTTCGCGCGCTGAAGAAGCTGAAGCAGGACTACGCCTGGGCGATCGATCTGCAGCTCTGCGTGTTTCCGCAGGAAGGATTGCTCGACGATCCCGGCTGCGAGGAGGTCCTGCTGCAGGCGATGCGAGAGGGCGCTGATCTTCTCGGCGGCGTGCCTTACATCGACAAGGACTCGAACGGCCAGATCGCCAGGATCTTCGGCATTGCGCGGGAGTTCGGCGTCGATATCGATTTCCACCTCGATTTCGATCTCGATCCAACGCGGTCGGACTACGAAGAGGTCTGCCGCATGACGGAGGCCACAGGCTGGGGCGGCCGTGTCGCCATCGGTCATGCCACAAAGCTGTCGGCGATGCCGCCAGCGGATTTCGAGGCGGCGGCGAAACGGCTCGCCGATGCCGGCGTCGCGGTCACGGTGTTGCCGGCGACCGACCTGTTCCTCACTGGCCGCGACCACGATCACAATGTGCCGCGCGGCGTCACCTCGGCGCACAAGCTCCGTGCGCTTGGCGTGAACGCCAATATCTCCACCAACAACGTGCTGAATCCGTTCACGCCGTTCGGCGATGTCTCGCTGATCCGCATGATCAATCTCTATGCCAATGTGATGCAGGTCGGCGCCATGGACGACCTTGCCGGATGTCTCGACCTCGTGACGTCCGCACCGGCGACGCTGCTCAACCTGAAGCACTACGGCATTGCCGTCGGCAATCCTGCCGATCTCGTGGTGCTCGATTGCGAGACCAAGGCAGAGGCGGTATGCGAGATCGCGCAGCCGCTGTTCGGTTTCAAGAACGGCATCAGGACCTTCATCAGGCCGGCTGCGAGTCTGCTCAAGCCCCACTGAAGCGGGCGTCCTTTTGTCGTACGGAGACTTCGATGCCGATCAATGACACGCTCAACGCCTTTGTGGATCATGGCCACATCGAAGTGCAGACCACGACAGAGGGGCCTCTAGCGGGTTTCACCTTTGCGCTGAAGGATTTCTTCGATCTCGCCAATGTGCCGACCGGCGCTGGCAGCCCGGAATGGCTGGCGACACATCCGGTGCCGACAAAGTCGACGCCGATCGTGGATCGTTTGTTGAATGCCGGCGCGAAGCTCGTCGGCAAGACGCATACGGATGAACTGGCCTGGAGCCTCAACGGCGAGAACGCGCATTACGGCACGCCGATTAATCCCGCCGCGCCCGGCCGCATCCCCGGCGGCTCGTCGAGCGGTTCGGCCGCTGCGACCGCCGGTGCGCTCGTCGATTTCGCCATCGGCTCCGACACCGGCGGCTCGGTGCGTTTGCCCGCCAGCTATTGCGGTGTCTACGGCATTCGCACCACGCATGGTCGCATTCCGCTTGATGGCGCGGTGCCGCTGGCACCGAGTTACGACACCGTCGGCTGGTTCGCGCGCACGCCCGAATTGATGGCCGAGGTCGGCAAGGTATTGCTCGACAAGGCCCGTGCTCCGCGTCGGGTGAAGAAGGTTCTGATCGCAAGTGACCTGTTTGGCGCGGTCGATGAGAAGGTTCGTAACCTGCTGCAGCCGTCGATCGATCGCATCAAGGCGCTGGTTGGTGCGAGCGAGGAGGTGAATGTCGCAAGCGGTGAACTCAACGCTTGGCGCAACACCTTCCGTGTAGTCCAGTCGGAAGAAGCCTGGGCCGCACAGGGCGAATGGATCAAGGCGACCCAGCCGAAGCTTGGCCCCGGCGTGAAGGAACGCTTCGCGGCTGCGGCGGTACTCGATCCCGCCGAAATCGCGGCCGCGTACGCCATGCGCATGGCGATCGTTGAACGCGTGCTGTCGCTGCTGCCGACCGATACGGTGTTGCTGCTGCCGACCGCGCCGGGCATTGCGCCGCTGCGCAACACACCGGATGCGACGCTCGACGTGTTCCGCGCCCGCGCGATCGAACTGCTGTGTGTGTCCGGCCATGCCGGCACGCCGCAGGTCTCACTGCCTGTGGCAAAGCTCGACGATTGCCCGATCGGCCTGTCGATTATGGGCGGGCGCGATTGCGACGAGGATATTTTGCAGTTGGCTATGGAGTTGGGGGAGGCGCAGGCCTAACAGCCGTCATTGCGAGGAGCATTTGCGACGAAGCAATCCAGACTGCGCTTTTGGCTTCTGGATTGCTTCGCTTCGCTCGCAATGACGGGGAGAGTTACTTCGCCTTTCCGGCGCCCTTCTCGGCTGCACGGCGGAGTGCCTCTGCAAATGCACCACCGCCACTGCTCTCCTGCTTCGCCGGAGCACGCGATGTCATCTGGCGCTCGTTGAAGCGCGGGCCGCGATCGGCTTGCGGACGGTCGGCCTTGGCACCGACGGGGTCATCCATGCGCAGCGTCAGGGCGATGCGCTTGCGGGCGACTTCGACTTCCAGCACCTTCACCTTGACGATGTCGCCTGACTTCACGACCTCGCGCGGATCCTTGATGAAGGTCTTGGACATCGCCGAGATGTGCACCAGACCATCTTGATGCACGCCGATATCGACGAAGGCGCCGAAGGCAGCGACGTTGGTCACAGTGCCTTCGAGCACCATGCCGGGTTTGAGGTCGCTCAGCTTCTCGACGCCTTCCATGAACACCGCAGCCTTGAAGGCGGGGCGGGGGTCGCGGCCGGGCTTTTCGAGTTCTTTCAGAATGTCGGTGACCGTCGGCAGACCGAAGGTGTCGTCGACGAAGGTCTTCGGCTGCACCTTGCGCAGGATCTCGGCATTGCCGATCAGCGCCTTGATGTCGCTCTTGGTGGCTTCGAGAATCTTGCGCACCAGCGGATAGGCTTCCGGATGCACGCCGGACTTGTCGAGCGGATCCTCGCCGTCATTGATGCGCAGGAAGCCCGCGCATTGTTCGAACGCCTTGGGCCCGAGCCGTGGCACTTCCTTGAGCGCCTTGCGCGACTTGAACGGGCCGTTGGCGTCGCGGTGCTGCACGATGCTCTGCGCCAGACCGGTGCCGATGCCGGACACGCGTGCCAGCAGCGGCGCCGATGCCGTGTTCACGTCGACACCGACGCCGTTCACGCAGTCTTCCACGACGGCATCGAGCGACCGCGCCAGTTTGCTCTCGCCGAGATCGTGCTGGTACTGGCCGACGCCGATCGCCTTTGGATCGATCTTCACCAGTTCGGCCAGCGGATCCTGCAGGCGGCGCGCAATCGACACCGCGCCGCGCAAGGTGACGTCGAGCTCGGGCAGTTCTTCAGAAGCGAAGGCCGAGGCCGAATAGACCGAGGCGCCGGCTTCCGACACTACGATCTTCGACATCTTCAAGTCCGGCAGCAGCTTCACCAGCTCCATCGCCAGCTTGTCGGTCTCGCGCGAGGCCGTCCCGTTGCCGATGGCGATCAGATCGACCTTGTGCTGGACGGCGAGCTTGCCGAGCATGGCGAGCGACGCATCCCACTGGCGCTGCGGCTCATGCGGATAAATCGTGGTCGTTGCGACGACTTTACCGGTGGCGTCGATAATCGCGGTCTTCACACCCGAACGGAAACCGGGATCGAGACCCATGGTGACGCGCGCGCCTGCAGGTGCTGCGAGCAGGAGATCGCGCAAATTGGAGGCGAACACGCGGACGCCTTCTTCTTCGGCCGCAGTCCACAGCCGCATGCGCAGGTCGATGTTGAGATGGACCTGGATCTTGGTGCGCCAGGCCCAGCGGGTGGTTTCGGTCAGCCACTTGTCGCCGGGGCGGCCCTGATCGGAAACGCCGAAGCGATTCATGATCTTCAGTTCATAGGAACTCGGTGTGGTGGTGGCGGGCGTCGCCGGCACTGGCTCAGGCTGCATCGCGAGATCGAGGATCTCTTCCTTCTCGCCGCGAAACAGCGCGAGAATGCGATGTGACGGCAGCTTGTGCAGCGGCTCGCTGAAGTCGAAATAGTCCTTGAACTTCTCGCCTTCGGTCTTCTTGCCGGTGCGCACGGTCGAGGCCATCAGTCCATTCGACCACATCTGCTCGCGCAGCGCGCCGATCAGATCGGCATCTTCGGCGAAGCGCTCGACAAGAATGGCGCGCGCACCGTCGAGTGCAGCGGCGACATCGGCGACGTTCTTCTCGGCATTGACGAAGGCTTCGGCAACTTTCTTCGGATCGTTCTGCGGCTCGGTGAGCAGCAGTTCCGATAGCGGTTCAAGGCCGGCTTCCTTGGCGATCTCGGCCTTCGTGCGGCGCTTCGGTTTGAACGGCAGATAGATGTCCTCGAGACGGCCTTTGGTGTCGGCGGTCATGATCGCCGTTTCGAGCGCAGCGTCGAGCTTACCCTGTTCGCGCACCGATTCCAGAATCACGAGACGGCGTTCTTCGAGTTCGCGCAGATAGGTCAGGCGCTCTTCCAGCGTGCGCAGTTGCGCGTCATCGAGACCGCCGGTGATTTCCTTGCGGTAACGCGCCACGAACGGCACCGTCGCGCCGCCGTTGAGCAGTTCTACCGTCGCGGCGACTTGCTGTTCGCGCACGCCAAGTTCGTCTGCGATCTTCTGATTGATGTTTGCCACGCGTAGAGATTCCTTCGAAATTCCGTGGCGGGTCATACCGCCGTCGCAAACCGCTTATGGACCGATGCCGCACGATTCATCAACCCCGGCGGATGCAGTCGATTGTTCTGTGGATCGCGTTGTTTTGCTTCGAAAATTGCAGTGTTCGATGCGCTTCATGACAGTCCGGCTGTGCAAAAATATAATGCTAGATCGCGGCCTGCGAACTGTGTAGACGGACGTTCCTTTCGGGAGCGGCAATGTCGGTTTGTGGTCTGGATTTTGGGACGTCGAACACGACGCTCGGCACGGTCATCAATGATGTTCCGGTGCTGGCGGCGCTCGAAGACTATCATGTCACAATTCCGAGTGCGATCTTTTACAAGGCCGATACCGGCGCCTTCATCGGCCGCAAGGCGATTGAGGCCTATGTCGAGGGGGCGCCTGGCCGCCTGATGCGCAGCCTTAAATCCGTGCTTGGCACGTCGCTGATCGACGAGACGACGCGCGTCGGCCGCGAACGCGTCAGCTTCCGCAATGTCATCGCCTATTATCTCGGTGCGGTGAAGCGGCGTGCGGAACAGGCCACAGGGCTTGAACTCCGCCAGGTCGTCCATGGCCGTCCCGTCCATTTCGTCGACGACAATCCGGCGGGCGATGCCAAGGCCGAAGCTACGCTGCGCGCCATAGCGAAAGACGTCGGCTTCGAGGACGTCACGTTCCAGTTCGAGCCGATTGCCGCGGCGCTGGATTACGAGCGCCAGATCAATTCGGAGGAGATCGCGCTGATCGCCGATATCGGCGGCGGCACGTCGGATTTCTCCATCGTGCGCCTTTCGCCCGAGCGGCACCGTCATGCCGATCGCAAGGACGACATTCTCGCCAATGACGGCGTGCGCATCGGCGGTACCGATTTCGACAGACATCTCAGCCTCGGCGTGATCATGCCGCTGCTCGGCTATCGCTCGGCGATGAAGCGCGCGGGGCTCGATGTGCCGTCAGGCTATTTCCACGATCTGGCGACCTGGTCGAGCATCAACCGGATGTACGATTCCAAGGTCATGAATGAGGTGAAACAGGTGCGCTATGAGGCACAGCAGCCGGAGCTGCTGGATCGCTTGGTGCGCGTACTGGACGAGCAGCGCGGCCACACACTGGCCATGGAAGTCGAGGGCGCCAAGATTGGCCTGTCCGACAAGCCGAAATCGAGCATCGCGCTGGACTGGATCGAGCCTGGCCTTGCCGCCGGCGTCGCCCGCAAGGAACTCGTCAGCCACACCCAGTTGCTCGCCGATCGGATCACCGCGCGGATCAAGATCTGCCTGAACCAGGCCGGATTGAAGCCCGAAGCGATCGATGCGGTGTTCCTGACCGGCGGTTCGGTGCAGCTCGCCCATGTCCGCAAGGCGATCACGGCAGCGCTGCCGGCCGCCCGCGCTATCGATGGCGACACGTTCGGGGCCGTCGGCAAGGGTTTGACTGTCGAGGCGGCCCGCCGCTACGGGCACGGCTAGACCCAAAGGCCACGGCAGTAAAAGGGGGCTGAACGCCTTGTGGTTATGCGCGGCGGTCGCTTGATCCGGCGCCCGGCACAGCCATATTAAGTCCATGGCGAAGCTCTCGAATCGCGACAGGATTCTCACCGCAGGCCTCGCGGTCGTGCATGCGCGCGGCTATGCGGGGGCCAGTGTTCGCGACATCGTGCATGCCGCGGGCGTGCCGCAGGGCACCTTCACCAACCACTTTACCTCCAAGGAAGAATTCGGCCTCGAGATCATCGATCTCTATTTCGCGAAGGGTCGCGAACTGATGGCGCAGACGCTGCGCAATGAGGGCCTGTCGCCACTGGCGCGGTTGCGCGCCTATATCGATGCCAATGTGGCCCGGCTCACCGAAGACCAGATGTGCAATGGCTGCCTGTTCGGCAACTTCACGGCCGAAGCCAGCGACCACAGCGACCTCATTCGCGACCGGCTGCTGACGATCTTCGCCGATGTTCAGCAGAGTATTGCCGAATGCCTAACCTCCGCGGTGAAAGCCGGCGAGCTGCCGGCCGACTTCGAATGCGCGGAGGTTGCGGGTTTCATCGTCTCGTCGCTGCAGGGCGCCAACCTGCTGTCCAAGGCCGAACGCAGCCCGGCACCGATCGAGCGCTTCGCGCAGGTGCTGTTCACGCAGGTGCTGCGCTGAGCTGATTGCTGCTCTGCACAGACATTGCCGCTCCCCGGCTCTTTCGCTAAACCGTGCGACATGACAGCGCGGCCCGCAGAGGCCGTTGCCGACAACAAGCGACCGGGAGTGAACTATGAGCCAGACCGCCGTCGGCGCGCGCGCCACGCGCAGCGCAAAATCCGACATCGAAACCTCGACCATCCGCGCCATTTCCTGGCGGCTGATCCCGTTTCTGGTGCTGGCTTATTTCCTGGCCTATCTCGACCGCGTCAATCTTGGCTTCGCCGCGCTCACCATGAATGCCGAGCTGAATTTCTCGCCCACCGTTTTTGCGTGGGGTGCTGGCATCTTCTTCATCGGCTATTTCATTTTTGAAGTTCCCAGCAATATCGCGCTGGAGAAATTCGGCGCCAGCCGCTGGATCGCGCGCATTATGGTGAGCTGGGGCATCATCTCCGCGCTGATGGCGATCGTCAGTGGCCCGTGGAGCTTCTACACGCTGCGCTTTCTGCTCGGTGTCGCCGAGGCCGGCTTCTTCCCCGGCATTATCCTCTATCTCACTTACTGGTTTCCGGCCGAATATCGCGCGCGTTTCCTCGCCGCCTTCGCGATCGCGGTGCCCGTATCCACGGTGATTGGCGCGCCGATCTCCGGCATGTTGTTGGGGCTCGACGGCGTCATGGGCCTCAGGGGCTGGCAGTGGCTGTTCATCATCGAAGGCATTCCGTCGGTCATTCTCGGCGTCGTCACCTGGTTCTATCTCACCGACAAGCCTGAAAAGGCCGACTGGCTGACGCCCGACCAGAAGATTTGGCTGTCCGACAAGCTCGAAGGCGAGCGTCTCGCCAAGGAGAGCGCCCATGGCATGACGCTGGGGCAGGCGCTATCGTCGCCGAAGGTGCTGATGCTGAGCGTGATCTATTTCGGTTTCGTCGGCGCACTCTACGGCATGCAGTTCTGGCTGCCGCAGATCGTGAAGGCGTTCGGCTTCACCAATCTGCAGACCGGTTTCGTCACCGCGATCCCCTATCTGTTCGGCTCCATTGCCATGGTGCTGTGGGCTCAGCATTCCGACAAGACCCGCGAGCGCGTGTGGCATGTTGGTCTGCCGCTGCTGCTGACCGCCGTGGCGCTCGCGCTGTCCGGCATCTCCACCAATCCGACGCTGACCATGGTCGCACTGACGGTCGCGGCAATCGGCGTGTTCTGCACCTTCGCACTGTTCTGGACGCTCCCGACAGCGTGGCTGAGCGGCACAGCCGCCGCCGGCGCCATCGCGCTGATCAATTCGATCGGCAATCTCGCCGGCTTCGGCGGTCCCTATCTGATCGGCTGGGTCAAGGAATTGACCGGCAGCACCTCGACCGGGCTTCTGGTCCTGGCGGCCATGCCGCTGGTCGCCGGTATTCTCGTGCTGGTCGGCAATCACGGGACAGCAACGGAGTTCGCAGCTACCGGCAAACCGGCGCGGGTGAAATAAGGCCGGGATGGGGTGCGGCAATCTGTCGAAATTGTGACCACTGACGAATATTGACATTCGTCAGTGGTCACGCCTAAGTTCCTTCGAACATTCATTCGAAGGACGCTCGTGATGCTCGGCCACACCAAAGTCAGCGCTTCCCGCAAGCCATTCGCCGCTGCGCTCCTGTTGATCCCGGCCCTTGCTCTGGCCGGCTGCGGCAAGAAGACCGAAGCTGAGGCCAAGCCGACCCGCCCCGTGCTGGTCGCGACCGTGCATTACGAGCCGGAATCGCCGCAGCGCAGTTTCGTCGGGACCATCCGCCCGCGGATCGAAACCGATATGGGCTTCCGGGTCACCGGCAAGGTCGCCAAGCGCCTTGTTGAGGTCGGCCAGAACGTCGAGATCGGCCAGCCACTGGCTACGCTCGATGAGGTCGATCTGAAGCTGCAGGCCGAGCAGGCCGTCGCCGAACTCAACGCATCCACGGGCGTGCTGGCCAACGCCACTGCGGCCGAGGGCCGCGCCACCGAATTGCGCAGCAAGGGCTGGTCCACTCAGGCACAGCTCGATCAGGCCAAGGCCACGGGCGACGAAGCTCGCGCGCGTCTCAATCGCGCCGAACGCTCGGTCGAACTTACCAAGAACAGCCTCTCTTATGCGACGCTGATCGCCGACACCCGCGGTGTTGTTACCGCGACGCTGGTCGACGCCGGTCAGGTCGTCGCCGCCGGCCAAGCCGCCATCCGTGTCGCGCGTTTCGGCGAGAAGGAGGCGGTGGTTTCCATTCCGGAAACGCTGGTTGGCCGCGCCAAGGAAGGCAAAGCCAGCGTGACGCTGTGGTCCGAGCCCGGCAAACAATATGCCGCCAAGCTGCGTGAACTGGCGCCCAATGCCGACACCGCGACGCGCACTTATCTCGCCAAGTTCTCGCTGCCCGAGGCCGACGACAAGGTGTCGCTCGGCATGACGGCGACGCTGACGCTCTCCGATCCCGCCACCGAACGCGTTGCGCGCGTGCCGCTCTCGGCGCTGTTCAGCCAGGGCAACAACCCTTCGCTCTACGTCGTGAGCGCATCGGGCGACGTCGCGCTGCAGCCGGTCAAGGTGAAGTCCTATGAGAGCAACGACGTCATCATCTCAGGTGGCGTCGATGAAGGTGCCAAGATCGTGACGCTGGGCGTGCAGAAGCTCGACCCGGCGCTGAAGGTTCACGTCGTCTCCGCATTGTCGTTTTAAGACGCTCGCATTCAAAGGACGAAGCCGATGCATCGCTTCAACCTCTCCGCCTGGGCCGTCGCTCATCCCGCGCTGATCCTGTTTCTGATTATTGCGCTCGGCGTCGGCGGCTTCTTTTCATACGAGAAGCTGGGCCGCGCCGAAGATCCGTCTTTCACGGTGAAGGTCGTCAACGTCACGGCGATCTGGCCGGGGGCGACGGCCAAGGAAATGCAGGAACAGGTTGCAGATCCCATCGAGAAAAAGATGCAGGAACTGCCTTACTTCGAAAAGGTGCAGACCTATTCGAAGCCGAACTTCACGGCGCTCCAGGTCACGTTCAGGGACAACGCGCCGGCCAAGGATGTGCCGTTCCTGTTCTATCTGCTGCGCAAGAAGCTCGCCGACGTGCAGGGCAGTCTGCCTGCCAATCTGGTCGGGCCGACGGTCAATGACGAGTTCAGCGACGTCGATTCCATTCTCTATATGATGACCGGCGACGGTGCCGACTTCAAACAGTTGAAAGTGGTCGCCGAAGGCCTGCGCCAGCGCCTGCTGAAGGTGAAAGGCGTCACCAAGGTCAATCTCTACGGTACGCAGGACGAGCGCATTTTCGTCGAATTTTCTCACGCCAAGCTGGCGACGCTCGGCATCACGCCGCAGACGCTGTTCGATTCTCTCGCCAAGCAGAACGCGATCCAGCCGGCCGGTACGGTGGAAACCTCGTCGCAGCGCGTGCCGCTGCGCGTTACCGGCGCGCTCGATGGCGTGAAGACCGTCGCGGAGACGCCGGTGGAGAGCAACGGACGCACGTTCCGCCTCGGCGATATCGCGACGGTGAGCCACGGCTTCGTCGATCCTCCGGATTTCAAGGTCCGGCAGAAGGGCCAATACGCGCTCGGCATCGGCGTGGTCACGGCCAACGGCGCCAACATTCTCGAACTCGGCAAGGACGTCGAAAAGGCCAAGAACGAGTTCATGGTCGCCGTCCCGCAGGGCATCAATGTCGAACAGATCGCCGATCAGCCGCTGGTGGTCGAACATGCCGTTGGGGAATTCACCCACTCGTTCATCGAGGCGTTGGGCATCGTGCTGTTCGTCAGCTTCCTGGCACTCGGCTGGCGCACCGGCATTGTGGTGGCGCTCTCGGTGCCGCTGGTGCTCGGTATCGTCTTCATGGTCATGAATGCGATGGGTATGGACCTGCATCGTATCACGCTAGGTGCGTTGATTATCGCGCTCGGCCTACTGGTCGATGACGCCATTATCGCAGTCGAGATGATGGTGGTGAAGATGGAGCAGGGCTGGGACCGCGTGCGCGCGGCATCCTTCGCCTGGGAGTCCACGGCATTCCCGATGCTCACGGGCACGCTGATCACGGCCGTCGGCTTCCTGCCGATCGGCTTCGCCAATTCCGCAGTCGGCGAATATGCCGGTGGCATCTTCTGGGTGGTCGCGATTGCGCTGATCGCCTCATGGTTCGTCGCGGTGATCTTCACGCCCTATATCGGCGTCAAGCTGCTGCCGAACTTTGCTGCCCACGGAAAGGCCAATCACGATCCGCATGCGGTCTATGAGACGCGCATCTATCGCGGTCTGCGCAGCGTCGTGCAGTGGTGCGTCACGCACCGCATCAAGGTGGTGGCTGCCACCGTCGGTATCTTCATTGCTGCCATCGTCGGTTTCGGGCATGTCCAGCAGCAGTTCTTCCCGTTGTCGGAACGTCCCGAACTGTTCCTGCAGCTGCGCCTGCCAGAAGGCACGGCCTTTGGCGTTACCGAAAAGGCGGTCAAGGACGCCGAGAAGCTGCTCAAGGACGACAAGGACATCGCCACCTATACGGCCTATGTCGGCCGCGGCTCGCCGCGCTTCTGGCTCGGCCTCAATCCGCAGCTCCCGAACGAGGCCTTCGCCGAGATCGTGATTGTGTCCAAGGATGTCGAGGCACGTGAGCGCATCAAGTCCAAGATCGAGAAGGCCGTCGCCGATGGCCAGCTGCCGGAAGCACGCGTGCGCGTCGATCGCTTCAATTTCGGTCCGCCGGTCGGTTTCCCCGTCCAGTTCCGCGTCATCGGGCCGGATACCGCGACCGTGCGGGATATAGCCTACAGGGTGCGCGAAGTAATGCGCGCTAACAAGAATATGGTCGATCCGCAGCTCGACTGGAACGAACAGACGCCTTCCCTCAGGCTGGTGGTCGACCAGGATCGCGCCCGCGCCCTCGGCCTGACGCCGCAGGAACTGTCGCAATCCCTGGCGATGCTGATCTCCGGCGCGTCGGTCACGACCGTGCGTGACGGCATCGAGAAGGTCGGCGTCGTCGCCCGGGCCGTGCCGTCGGAACGCCTCGATCTCGGCCGTGTGGGCGATCTCACCATCATCTCGCGCAACGGCGTTCCGGTGCCGCTGTCGCAGGTGGCGAAGATCGAATACGCCCATGAGGAGCCGATCCTCTGGCGCCGTAACCGCGACATGGCGATCACCGTGCGCGGCGACGTCGTCGATGGCGTGCAGCCCCCGGATGTCACCAACCAGATCTGGCCGCAACTGCAGCAGATCCGCGACAGCCTGCAGCCGGCCTATCGCATTGAGATCGGCGGCGCGGTGGAAGAATCCAGCAAGGGCAATGCCTCGATCGCCGTGCTGTTTCCGCTGATGATGATCATCATGCTGACGCTGCTGATGGTGCAGTTGCAGAGCTTCTCGCGCCTGATCCTGGTGTTCCTGACGGCGCCGCTCGGCATCGTCGGCGCCTCGTTGGCGCTGAACGTCGCCAACAAGCCGTTCGGCTTCGTGGCACTGCTCGGCCTGATCGCGCTGGCGGGTATGATCATGCGCAACGCCGTTATTCTGGTGGATCAGATCGAAACCGACGTGCGGCACGGCCTGACCCGCCGCGAAGCCATCGTCGAGGCGACCGTGCGCCGTGCGCGTCCGGTCATCCTGACGGCGCTGGCCGCCATTTTGGCGATGATCCCGCTGTCGCGCTCGGCCTTCTGGGGCCCGATGGCGGTCACCATTATGGGTGGATTGTTTGTGGCGACGTTCTTGACGTTGTTGTATCTCCCGGGCCTCTATGCCCTATGGTTTCGCAAGAGCCTGGATGAACGCGGATCGGGTGAGGATGTGGATCATCACGCACCGCACCATCACGACAAGAAGCAGGCCTTTCCGCTTGCTGCCGAATAGCTAAAGACTGTTATCCGAGATGACTCTGATTTCTGAACACGTCGAAGCCGATATGCGAGGCCGCATCGTTGTGGTCGCGGAAAAGCTGTTTCGTGAAATCGGCTACCAGAAGACCACGGTCGCCGACATCGCGAAGGTGCTGCGAATGAGCCCGGCGAACGTCTATCGCTTCTTCGATTCGAAGAAGTCGATCATCGCGGCCGTGGCGCAGCGATTGATGGGGGAAGTTGAAGAGGCCGCTGGAGCGATTGCTGAAAATCCGCAGCCGGCCGCCGCGCGGCTCCGCGAACTGCTGACGTCGATCCATGAGATGAATGCCGAACGCTATGTCGGCGATGCCAAGCTGCATGAGATGGTCGCCATCGCCATGGAAGAGAGTTGGGATGTCTGCACTGCTCATATGGAGCGCATCACCGTTACCATCGGCGGTGTCATCGCGGACGGTGCTGCCAAGGGTGAGTTTCAGGCTCCGGACGTCGAATTGGCAGCCATGTGCGCCTGCACCGCCATGATGCGGTTCTTTCACCCGCAGATGATCGCGCAATGTGCGACGAAACCTGGCCCGACCCTGGACCAGATGATCGACTTCGTTCTTGCCGGGTTGGCGCCGCGGGGCTAGACGATCTCTCTGACGTCAATTCAGGGGATCTTCGCGTGACCGCATTCGATCTGCATTCTTACGAGCCGGTCAACGGCCACGGCCTCAAGCACGATCCCTTCAATGCCATCATCGGTCCGCGTCCGATCGGGTGGGTCTCCTCCCGGGATGCCAATGGCCACGTTAATCTGGCGCCATACAGCTTCTTCAACGCCTTCAACTACACGCCGCCGCTGATCGGCTTTTCCAGCATCGGGATCAAGGACTCCGCCCGCAACATGCAGGCGACGAAGGAATTCGTCTGGAATTTGGCCACCATGGATCTGGCCAAGCAGATGAACGCCACGGCGGCGCATGTCGGCCCGGAAGTCGATGAATTCGAGATCGCCGGCCTGACGCCGGTGCCGAGCAAGCTGGTGAACGTACCTCGTGTCGGCGAGAGCCGGGTCGCTTTCGAGTGCAAGGTGACTCAGATCATCGAACTCAAGGGTGCGAACGGCGCTTCGGCCAACGCCTTCCTCACCATGGGTGAAGTCGTCGCCGTGCATATCGACAAGACCCTGATCGTGGATGGCGTGTACCAGACCGCATTGGCTGGCCCGATCCTGCGCGCCGGCCGCCGCGGCGACTATTTCCACATCAAGCAGGACGCCATGTTCGAGATGAACCGGCCGGACTGAGGCCGGCTATTCTTCCGGCGCTTCGGTTGCGCGACCACTGGTCACGCGGCGAGAAATCGCATTTCGGGAACCGTTGCGGTATCCTGCCGTTAATCATGGCTCGATGTTGTAAAATTTCGCTTGAATATCAATGCGAAAGCTAAGGTGACACCAATACCGTCCTGCTAAGAGCGTCTGCCTTTTGGCGCCCGCGGTCCGCCCGGACTGCTTGTCGTCTCGATTGAGAGGAAGCCTCCATGAGCTCGTCCAGCTTGCGCCGTGATTATCTCACCAAGCCGATCTTTGGCTGGGCCAAGGGCGTGCTACCGAAAATGTCGGATACCGAGCGCGAGGCGCTGGAAGCTGGCGACGTCTGGTGGGATGCGGATCTGTTCACCGGCAATCCGGACTGGGCCAAGCTGCTCGCCGTCAAGCCGGCCACACTGACGGACGAAGAACAGGCCTTCATGACCGGTCCGGTGGATTGCCTCTGCGAGATGATCGACGACTGGAAGATCAATTGGGAATTGCGCGATCTGCCGCCGGACGTCTGGGAGTTCATCAAGCGCGAAAAGTTCTTCGGCATGATCATTCCGAAGGAATTCGGAGGTCTCGGCTTCTCGCCTTATGCGCATTCGGAAGTGGTGCGCAAGATTTCGTCGCGGTCGGTGGTCGCCGCCGTCACCGTGATGGTGCCCAACTCGCTCGGCCCCGGCGAACTGCTGATGAAGTTCGGCACCGACGCGCAGCGCCAGCGTTGGCTGCCGCGCCTTGCCGATGGACGCGACATTCCCTGTTTCGGCCTCACCAGCCCGGAAGCGGGCTCGGACGCGGCCTCGATGATCGACAGCGGCATCATCTGCAAGGGCACGTTCGAAGGCCAGGAGGTTCTGGGCCTGCGCCTCAACTGGCACAAGCGCTACATCACGCTCGGCCCGGTCGCGACGCTGATCGGTCTCGCCTTCAAGGCCTATGATCCCGATCACCTCGTGGGCTCACAGGACGAGCTTGGCATCACGGTTGCGCTGATCCCGCATGATCTTCCGGGCGTCGAGATAGGCCAGCGCCATCTGCCGTCGATGCAGGTGTTTCAGAACGGCCCGAACTGGGGCCGCGACGTCTTCATCCCGCTCGACTACATCATCGGCGGTCAGGAGCGGCTTGGTCAGGGTTGGAAGATGCTGATGTCGGCGCTCGCCGCCGGCCGTGGCATCTCATTGCCGTCCCTGTCTGCGGCCGGTGCCGCCTATGCCGCGCGCACCACTGGTGCCTATGCCCGCATCCGCGAGCAGTTCAACATTTCGATCAGCAAGTTCGAGGGGATCGAGGAGCCGCTCGCCCGCATCGCCGGCACGGCCTATCTGCTCGATGCCGCACGGCGCCTGACCTCGGCGGCGCTCAATCAAGGCCATCATCCCGCGGTTATCTCCGGCATCATGAAGCTGCATGCCACCGAGCGTATGCGCCTGGCCATCGATGATGCCATGGACATCCATGGCGGCAAGGCTGTGATCGACGGACCGCAGAATTATATGGGCAATCTCTATCGCGCGGTGCCGGTCGGCATCACGGTGGAAGGTGCCAACATCCTGACGCGCAATCTCATCGTGTTCGGGCAGGGTGCCATCCGCGCGCATCCTTATTTGTTGCAGGAAATGAATGCGCTCGGCGATCCCGACAAGGCGAAGGGCTTAGAGGCCTTCGACACCGCGTTCTGGAAACATATCGCCCACAGCGTCACCACGCTGTTCCGCGCCTGGGGCCGCTGCTGGACCGGTGGCGTATTCGCGCCTGCGCCGGATGCTGGCGATGCCACACAGTTCTATCGCCAGCTCTCGCGTTATTCCTCGGCCTTCGCATTGTGCGCGGACATGGCGTTGCTGACGCTCGGCGGAGCGTTGAAGCGCAAGGAAATGCTGTCGGCGCGGTTCGGCGATATTCTCTCCGAGCTTTATCTGCTCTCGGCTGCGCTGAAGCGCTGGGAGGACGAAGGCCGCCAGCAGGACGACCTGCCGGCGCTTGAATGGTGTATGGCGTCCGGCTTCAAGACCATCGAGAACCGCTTTGCGGAGATTCTGGCCAACCTGCCGAACCGCTTTGTCGCCGGCATCCTCAAATTCATCGTGCAGCCATATGGTGCATCGGTGCTCGGGCCTTCGGACCGCGTGGTGCATCGCTGCGCGCAGATGATCCTGGAGCCGTCGGCGACGCGCGATCGCCTGACGCCGGATCTGTCGCATGTGGATGATGACCGCGGTCTCGCGCGGCTTGAGAAGGCGTTCAAACTGGTGACATCGAGTGACGATATTGCCAAGCGCATTCGGACGGCGAAGCTCAAGAACTGGAAGGATGCAGTGACACAGGGCGTCATCACTCAGGCCGAGGGCGAAAAGCTCGCCGCTGCGCAGGAAGCCGTCAAGCTGGTGATCGAGGTCGATCACTTCGCGCCGGAAGAGCTGTCGCCCGGCTATAAGAAGTCCGATAACGTGCATCAGTTCTTCCAGGAACTTGGTGAGCAGCGGGCAGCAAGCTGATGGCAAGACTTTCATGACAAGACCAGTCTATATCGTCGACGGCAGCCGCACGCCGTTCCTGAAGGCGCGCAGCGGCCCCGGCCCTTTCACCCCTGTCGATCTTGCCGTTCAATGTGGCCGCCCGCTGCTGGCACGGCAGCCATTTGCACCAAATGCCTTCGATCAGGTGATCCTCGGCTGCGTCAATGTCATTGCCGACGAGATGAACCCGGCGCGCGTCGCCGCGCTTCGGCTCGGTATGGGCGAGGCGATGGTGGCCTTCACCGTGCAGATCAATTGCGGCTCCGGCATGCAGTCGATCGACACCGGCTATCGCTATATCCGCGAAGGGAATGCCGATTTGATTCTCGCTGGCGGTGCCGAAGCGCTCAGCCACGCGCCGCTGGTCTGGCCGCAGAACGGCGTGCGCTGGTTCGCCGGGCTTGCCATGGCCAAGGGTGTGCTCGGCAAGGTGGCGGCGATCGCCAAGGCCCGGCCGGCTTATTTCAAGCCGATCATCGGCCTCGAGCGCGGTCTCACCGATCCAATCACCGACCTCAATATGGGCCAGACTGCCGAGAAGGTCGGGCATCTGTTCGGCATCACGCGTGCGCAAGCCGATGCCTATGCCGTCGAAAGCCACAAGCGCCTTGCGCATGCGCAGGAACAGGGCTGGCTGAAAGGCGAGGTTGAGACCGCCTTCGACCGTAAGGGCAATTTCTACGACCACGATGACGGCGTCCGCGCGGATTCGTCGGTCGACAAGCTCGCGACACTGAAGCCGGTATTCGAACGTCCGTGGGGGCAGGTCACCGCGGGCAATTCCTCGCAGATCACCGATGGTGCGTCATGGACGGTCCTTGCGTCCGAAGAAGCGGTGGTGAAACATGGTCTTACGCCGAAGGCGGTGATCGTCGACAGCCAGTGGTCTGCGCTCGATCCGTCGATCATGGGGCTCGGTCCGGTGTTGTCGTCGAACGATCTGTTGAAGCGCAACAGCATGACGATTCAGGACATCGAGACCTGGGAGTTGAACGAAGCCTTCGCCACGCAAGTACTCGGCTGTCTCGCCGCCTGGAAGGACGAAAAATTCTGCCGTGAGGTGCTCGGCCTCGATGGCGCTGCCGGCGAGATCGATCGCGCCAGGCTCAATGTCGATGGGGGTGCGATCAGCCTCGGCCATCCCGTCGGCACGTCCGGCAACCGCATTGTGCTGCATCTCGTCAATGCGATGAAGCGGCTCGGCACCAAAAGGGGAATCGCGACCGAATGTATCGGCGGCGGCCTCGGCGGCGCGATGTTGATCGAGACGGTGTGAGGGCGTCATGGACAGCAAGATCATGGACGTTCTTGGGGATCGCGTGCTCGAACTCGGGCCGGCTCCCGACACATCTGGCGCTTATCGCCACTTCAAGCTGACGCGCGATGCCGATGGCATCGCGTGGCTGTTGTTTGACCGCGCCGATGCGAGCGCCAATACGCTGTCGGCTGTGGTGCTGGAAGAATTCGATCAGGTGCTGAACGCGCTGGAAGCTCAGCGCCCGACCGGCATCGTGGTTCGTTCGGCCAAGAGTTCCGGCTTCATTGCCGGCGCCGACGTCAATGAATTTCGCGGCGCCAGCGACCCATTGGAAGTGGAAACGCTGATCAGCCGCGCTCACGCGGTGATCGATCGCTTCGAGGCGCTGAAGATCCCGACGGTGGCCGTCATTCACGGTTTCTGCCTGGGCGGAGGCCTCGAAGTGGCGTTGGCCTGCCAGATGCGTATTGCCATTGACGGTGCGCGCTTCGGTTTTCCGGAAGTCATGCTTGGCCTGCATCCAGGTTTGGGCGGCACGGCGCGTTTCACGCATCTGGTCAATCCGATGCAGGCGATGCCGCTGATGCTGACCGGCAAGACCATAGACGCGCGCAAGGCGAAGGCGATCGGTCTTGTCGATGCGGTGACCGAGGAGCGCCATGTCCGTAACGCCGTGCGCGATGCGGTGTTCGGCAAGCTCAGGCGCGCCAAGCCGAGTGCGCTGATCCCGATCGTGAACTTCTCGCCGGTGCGCGGCATTCTCGCCTCGCGCATGGTCGCTGAAGCCTCGAAGGCTGCGCCGCGCGAACATTATCCCGCGCCCTATGCGCTGATCGAGCTCTGGGAGAAACATGGCGGCGACCGTGCGGCGATGCTCAATGCCGAGAAGGCGTCCTTCGCCCGGCTAATGGTGACGCCGACGGCGCAGAACCTGATCCGCATCTTCTTCCTGCGCGAGCAGATGAAGAAGCTTGCCGGTGACGGCAACACCATCAAACATGTCCATGTCATCGGCGCCGGCGCCATGGGCGGCGACATCGCGGCGTGGTGCGCGCATCAGGACATACGTGTCACGCTCGCCGACATGAAACCTGAACCTATCGCGGGCGCCATCAAGCGCGCCGCCGATCTCTACAGCAAGATCATCCGCAAGCGCACCGATCAGCGTGATACGCTGGATCGCCTGATCCCCGATATGGACGGCGAGGGCGTACGCAATGCCGACCTTATCATCGAGGCCGTGTCGGAAAAGCTCGAACTGAAGCAGAAGGTCTATGCCGGCATCGAGCCGCGCATGAAGCGGGATGCGATCCTCGCCACCAACACATCCAGCATCCCGTTGCAGGATCTGCGCAGCACGCTCGCCAGGCCGGAGCGACTGCTGGGGTTGCATTTCTTCAACCCGGTGTCCCGCCTGCAGCTGGTCGAAGTCGTCAGCCATGAGGGCGTCGATGCGGAGATGCTGAAGAAGGCCACGGCCTTTGTCGGCGCTATCGATCGCCTGCCGCTGCCGGTGAAGAGTTCGCCGGGCTTCCTCGTCAATCGCGCGCTCACGCCCTACATGCTCGAGGCGATGATGCTGATGGAGGAGAAGGTCGACAAGGAGACCATCGACGCCGCCGCTGAGCAGTTCGGCATGCCGATGGGGCCCATCGAACTGGCCGATCAGGTCGGCCTCGATATTTGTTTGGCCGTCGGCGACATGCTGCGCTCCAAATTCGGTGACCTGCTGCCGCCGACGCCGGCTTGGCTGCGCGAGAAGGTCAACAAGGGCGAGCTCGGCAAGAAGACCGGCAAGGGCTTCTATACATGGCGTGATGGCAAGGCCGAGAAGAGCTCCAGCGCGGTCGCCACGGCCCGTCCGACCCAGGAGATGATCGACCGCCTGGTGCTGCCGATGTCCAATGTCTGCGTCGCCTGTCTGCGCGAAGGCATCGTCGACAATGCCGATGTGGTCGATGGCGCAATGATTTTCGGAACAGGTTACGCGCCATTCCGCGGCGGCCCGCTGAACTATGCGCGGACGCGTGGAACCGAGAATATCACCGCCACGCTGCGCACGCTGGCGGCCCGGTTCGGCGATCGCTTTGCGCCGGATGCCGGCTGGGAAACCTTTAAATGATGACTCAATTTGCGGCAGGCTGCTTATGACTGAATCAACGACGCAGCCAGTGACGGGGCTGGATGCGGAACCGACCGGCGATCTCACCATCCGCACGGTAGCGATGCCGGCGGATACCAATGCCAATGGCGATATTTTTGGCGGCTGGCTGCTCAGCCAGATGGATCTCGGCGGCGGCATCTTTGCGGCCAAGGTGGCGAAGACGCGCACGGTCACCGTCGCCATCGAGGCGATGACCTTCCGCAAGGCCGTTCATGTCGGTGACGTCGTGTCCGTGCATGCGGAACTGGTGCGGACAGGCCGCACGTCACTCACCGTGCATATCGAGGCCTGGGTGCTTCGCCGCAATGAAAATGCCCCGATCCTGGTGACCGACGGCAATTTCACCTTTGTGTCCATTGACGAGAATGGTCGCCCGCAGGTGATCAAACGACCGGATGCGACGATCTCGACCTGAGCGATTCTAAACACCGGCTGGAACGAAATACCCCCATTCGGGTTAGTGGCCCGGAATATGCATCGCCTATCGCGTAGGGGGCCGCCATGTCAGACACTTACATCATCGAAGTCTCATCGCAGGCTGCCGGCATCGTGGTTCGCGATCCCGGTGGGTACAGGTTCTTCGCAGCGTCTCACCGTTTCAACCCCATGGAAGGCCAGCTGTTTCGCAATGCGCGCGAAGCTGAACGCGCGGCTTTCCAGTTCGCGCAGGGTATCCAAGCCGCTGTGACGCCTTAGAAGGCGGTTCTCTGACGACATCGCGGCGCCGAAGCGCCTGCGCCGGTGATGCGTTGACCATCGCCGCCAACACCCGCACGATGGAAACACTCCATCTGAGGTGTTGTTGTGACTGCTGGCCTGACCCATCGCCAATCCGAAATCCTGAATCACGCGCGCGCCTTTGGCCGCGTGATGGTCGACGATCTCGTGCGCCGCTTCGAGGTGTCCGCACAGACCATCCGCAAGGATCTCAACGATCTCTGCGACCAGCGCCTGCTGACGCGTATCCACGGCGGCGCCATCGTCGCGTCGGGCGTGGAAAACCTCGCTTATGAAGCGCGGCGATTCGTGGCCGCCGAGGAAAAGAAGGCGATTGGTGTTGCTGCCGCGGCGCAGATTCCCAATGGCTCGTCGCTGTTCATCAATATCGGGACCACCACGGAAGAAGTCGCGAGCGCCCTGACCAATCACGAAAACCTGCTGGTCATCACCAACAATCTCAATGTGGCGATGATGCTTTATCGTCACCCGCATATCGAGGTAATTGTCGCCGGCGGTACCGTGCGTCGCTCGGATGGTGCGGTGATCGGCTCCACGGCGATCAAGCTGATCGGCCAATTCAAGGTCGATTACGCCATCATCGGTGCCTCCGCGATCGACGAGGAGGGCGCGCTGCTCGACTTCGACTATCGCGAGGTGCAGGCGGCGCAGGCGATCATCGCCAATGCCCGCAGTGTCATGCTGGTCTGCGATTCGACCAAGCTGCGGCGCTCGGCGGCCGTGCGCATCGCCCATATCAGCCAGATACAGACCTTCGTGACCGACGTCCCGCTGCCGCCCTCCTTGCAGGAGATCTGCCGGAGCCGGGGCGTTCAAGTGATCGCCGCCCTGCCGGGCTCCGCCGACGATGCGGACGACCTGGAACCCGAGCCGACCCCGCTTTAGAGCCTGTTCAGACCCCGAAAACGCCAGTTGCTTTCGTTTTAGGTTGTGGTTTAATCGAAAACGAAAGCCAAATCGCTGAAAGCGAAGATGGCGCGTCCGAAGGAAGGCGCCAGACAAGTGGCGCAGGAGGGGAGACGGGGTGGGTCAGATCTACGACCTCGCAATCATTGGTGGTGGTGTGAATGGCTGCGGCATCGCCCGCGACGCCGTCGGCCGCGGCAATTCCGTGTTCCTTTGCGAGATGAACGATCTGGCCAGCGGCACCTCGTCGTGGTCGACCAAGCTCATCCATGGCGGGTTGCGCTACCTCGAATATTACGACTTCAAATTGGTGCGCCACGCGCTGCTGGAGCGCGAAGTTCTCTGGCAGATCGCGCCGCATATCATCCGCCCCTTGCGTTTCGTGCTGCCGCATCACGCCGGTCTGCGGCCCGCCTGGCTGCTGCGCTTGGGGTTGTTTCTCTACGACCATATCGGCGGCCGTAAGCTTCTGCCCCCGACGCGCACGCTTGACCTCACCCGCGACGAGACCGGCAAGCCGCTGGCGCCCGGCCGGTTCAAGCGTGGCTTTGAATATTCCGACTGCTCGGTAGATGATGCGCGCCTTGTCGTGCTCACCGCGCGTGATGCCGCCGACCGGGGCGCTGAGATCCGCACGCGCACGCGCGCAATCGAGATCAGGCAGGCCGACGGGATGTGGCAGGTCACGGTGCAGGATACGGCGACGGGCGACCGCTCGACCATCAGCGCGCGCACGCTGGTCAATGCCGGTGGTCCGTGGGTCGAGAATGTTCTGGCGGTCGGTGCCGGCGTCAATGCGAAGGCGAAAGTCCGCCTCGTGCAGGGCTCGCATATCGTGGTGCCGAAACTTTACAGCCACGACCGCGCCTACATCTTCCAGAATGCCGATGGTCGTATCGTATTTGCGATTCCCTATCAGGACGATTTCACCCTGATCGGTACCACCGATATCGATTATGACGGCGATCCCGCCGATGTGAAAATCTCTGCCGACGAGATCAATTATCTCTGCAAGTCGGTCAGCGAATATCTCGCCCGGCCAGTGCTGGCCGAAGACGTGGTATGGACCTATTCCGGCGTGCGCCCGCTCTATGACGACGGCGCCAACGAGGCCAAGGCGGCGACGCGCGACTATGTGTTCGAGCTCGATCTGCCCGGCGGCCTGCCGCTGCTGTCGATTTATGGTGGCAAGATCACGACCTATCGTCGTCTCGCCGAAGAAGCCTTGCAGAAGCTTGCGCCGTATCTGAAGGGCACCAAGGCCAGGGAAGGCTGGACGGCCCATGCCACGCTGCCTGGCGGTGATTTCGATGTCTCCGCGGTCGATGCGCTGATCGCCGAATTGTTGCGCGACTATCCGTTCCTGACGCCGGCCCATGCCAACCGGCTGGCACATGCCTATGGCACGCGCGCCGCAAAGATGCTGGGCACCGCGAAATCGCCGGCCGATCTCGGTCAGGCCTTTGGCGCAACGCTGACCGAGCGCGAAGTGCGCTATCTCGTGGCCAATGAATGGGCCGTCAGTGCCGAGGATATCGTGTGGCGCCGTTCCAAACTCGGTCTGCGCCTGTCGAAGGAAGAGATAGCGGCTCTCGATCAATGGCTGCAGGCTAATCGCGCCCAGCCCGCCAATCCAATGCGTGAAGCGGGAGTGCGGTCATGAGCGTCGCACTCGATCACGTCTCGCAGATGGTCGATGGCGTCACGACGATCCGTGACGTGTCGCTGACGCTGGAAAGGGGCACACTGAACGTGCTGCTCGGGCCGACATTGGCCGGCAAGACCTCGATCATGCGGTTGCTGGCCGGGCTCGATAAGCCGACCCAAGGTCGTGTGCTGGTCGATGGTAAGGACGTCACCGGCGTTGATATCCGCAAACGCTCGGTGGCGATGGTCTATCAGCAGTTCATCAATTACCCTTCGCTGACGGTCTATGAGAATATTGCCTCGCCGCTGCGCGTGCAGGGCAAGCCGAAAGCCGAGATTGAAACCCGCGTGCACGAAGCCGCGGCCTTGCTCAAGCTTGAGCCCTATCTGAAGCGTACGCCGCTGCAGCTCTCCGGTGGCCAGCAGCAGCGCACCGCCATTGCCCGCGCGCTGGTCAAGGGTGCCGATCTCGTGCTGCTCGACGAGCCGCTCGCCAATCTCGACTACAAGCTCCGCGAGGAATTGCGCACCGAACTGCCGAAGATATTCGAGGCCTCCGGCGCGATCTTTGTCTATGCGACGACGGAGCCCTCCGAAGCGCTTTTGTTAGGCGGCAGCACCGTGTGCCTGTGGGAAGGTCAGGTTTTGCAGGTCGGCCAGACTTCCAAAGTCTATCGCCACCCCGAGACTCTCAAGGCCGCCGAAGTGTTCTCAGATCCGCCGCTTAATCTGGTGGTGATCGAGAAGAAGAACGGCCACGTGCACTATGCCGGTGGCGCGACGGCGCCCGCCAGCGGGCTCTACGCAAACCTCGCCGACGGCAGCTATCGCGTTGGCTTCCGCGCGCATCAGCTCGAAGTCGCCAGTGGTCTCGCCGGACGGCATGCATTTCCTGCGGAAGTGACCGTGACCGAAATCACCGGGTCGGAAAGCTTCGTCCATCTGAAGCGCGACGCGTCGAATTGGGTTGCGGTGCTGCAGGGCGTCCATGAATTCCTGCCCGGCCACATGCTCGACGCCGTGCTCGATCCCGCCAATCTGTTCGTCTTCGATAGCAGCGACCGTCTGGTTGCCGCTCCCAACAGCACGCAGGGAGCGTAACATGGCCCGCATCGATCTCGTCGATCTCGCGCAGTCCTACAGCGGCCCCGATGCCGATCTGGAGAGCTTTGCCCTCAAGCCGATCTCCATGACCTGGCGGCAGGGCGGCGCCTATGCGCTGCTCGGCCCATCCGGTTGCGGCAAGACCACGCTGCTCAATTTGATCTCCGGCATCGTGACGCCGACGCGCGGCCAGATCCTGTTCGACGGTAAGGACATCACGCCGCTGTCGACCCAGAAGCGGAACATCGCGCAGGTGTTCCAGTTCCCGGTCATCTACGACACCATGACGGTCGGCGAGAATCTCGCTTTTCCGCTGAAGAATCGCGGCGTGCCGAAAGCGCAGATCGATGCACGTGTCGCCGAGATCGGCGAACTCCTCGATCTCACGCCCTATCTGGGCCGCAAGGCAACGCGGCTAACGCCCGATGCCAAGCAGAAGATCTCGCTCGGCCGTGGCCTGGTGCGTTCCGACGTTGCTGCGGTGCTGTTCGACGAACCACTGACGGTGATCGATCCCGCACTGAAATGGGAACTACGCTCGAAGCTCAAGGCACTGCACCGCGCGCTGGACCTCACGATGATCTACGTGACCCACGACCAGACCGAGGCGTTGACCTTTGCCGATACGGTGGTGGTGATGCATGACGGGCGTGTCGTACAGTCCGGCACGCCGCAGGAGCTGTTCGACAAGCCCGCACATACATTCGTCGGCTATTTCATCGGCTCGCCCGGCATGAATATCGTGCCGGCCGAAGTCAGCGGCCGCGAGGCGCGTATCGGCGGGCACGTGATCGCGCTGCAGCGCAGTTACGACAAGTTGCCAGCGGGCGCGACAATCGAAATCGGCGTTCGCCCCGAATTTGTCCATGTTGCGACGCCCGCACCGGGCTTGCTGTTGGCGCAGGTCGAGCGGGTCGACGATCTCGGCCGTATCAGTTTCGCGCGCGTCCGCATCGGCGGCGTCAAGTTCGCCGCGCGCGTACCTCAGGGATTTTCTGTTGCGGGGAGCGATGTCGGGCTGGTGTTCGATCCCGGCCGGGTGCACGTTTATGCTGACAGCCGCCTTGTCGAAGGGGTTGCATGATGGACAAAACCGTCAATCAAAAAGCCTGGTTCCTCGTCCTGCCGGTGTTTCTCATCGTGGCGTTCTCCGCGGTGTTGCCGCTGATGACGGTCGTGAACTATTCGGTGCAGGACACCTTCGGCAACAACCAGTTCTTCTGGAACGGCGTTGGCTGGTTCAAGGAGTTGCTCGATCCGTCCAGCGATCTCGGCGGGCGTTTCTTCGCGTCGCTGCTGCGAAACCTGGCTTTCTCCGCGATCATCCTCGCCATCGAAGTGCCGCTCGGCATTCTTGTCGCGCTGTCGATGCCGCGTGACGGCTGGCGCGTCGCAGCCTGCCTCGTGATCCTCGCGCTGCCGCTGCTGATTCCATGGAACGTGGTCGGCACCATCTGGCAGATCTTCGGGCGTCCCGATATCGGCCTGCTCGGCTACACGCTCAATCACATGGGCATCGACTATAACTATGTGTCGAACGAGTTCGATGCCTGGGCGACCGTCATCGTGATGGATGTCTGGCACTGGACCAGCCTCGTTGCGCTGCTGTGCTACGCAGGCCTGAAGTCGATCCCCGACGCTTATTATCAGGCGGCACAGATCGACGGCGCGTCGCGCTGGGCGGTGTTTCGCGCGATCCAGTTGCCGAAGCTCAACCGTGTGTTGCTGATCGGCGTGCTGTTGCGTTTCATGGATAGTTTCATGATCTATACCGAGCCCTTCGTGGTCACCGGCGGCGGCCCCGGAAATTCGACCACCTTCGTCTCCATCGAGCTCGTCAAGATCGCGCTCGGCCAGTTCGATCTCGGCAAGGCCGCGGCGCTGTCGCTGGTCTACAACATCATCGTGCTGATCGTGTGCTGGATATTCTACACCGTGATGACCAATGCCGGCGTCGATCACACCAAGCGTGTGGGAGCGGTCTGATGCATACGATCCCCGGGCGTCGCATTATCCTGTTGCTGTTTTTGGTGTTCTTGCTGCTGCCGATCTACTGGCTCGTGAATATGAGCTTCAAGACCAATGGCGAGATCGTCTCGACCATGACGCTGTGGCCGCATGCGCCGACGCTGGAGAACTATACCCGCATCTTCACCGACGAGAGCTGGTATTCCGGTTACATCAATTCGCTGAAATACGTCATCATCAACACCATCCTGTCGATCTCCTTCGCTCTGCCGGCAGCGTATGCGTTCTCGCGCTATCGCTTCCTCGGCGACAAGCACCTGTTCTTCTGGCTGCTGTCGAACCGGATGGCCCCGCCTGCGGTGTTCGCGCTGCCATTCTTCAATCTCTATTCGGCGATCGGCCTGTTCGATACGCCGTGGGCCGTGGCGCTGGCGCATTGCCTGTTCAACGTCCCGCTGGCGGTGTGGATCCTCGAAGGCTTCGTGTCCGGCGTGCCGCGCGAGATCGACGAGACGGCGTTTCTGGATGGTTACTCGTTCCCGAAATTCTTCGTGAAGATTCTCGTGCCGCTGATCGCGTCGGGCATCGGCGTCGCTGCCTTCTTCTGCTTCATGTTCTCCTGGGTCGAATTGCTGCTCGCGCGCACGCTGACCTCGGTGAATGCCAAGCCGATCTCGGCGGTCATGACGCGCACTGTATCCGCCTCCGGCATGGATTGGGGCCTGCTTGCAGCCGCCGGTGTGCTGACCATCATCCCCGGCGCGCTCGTCATCTGGTTCGTCCGCAATTACATCGCGCGCGGTTTCGCGCTTGGCCGGGTCTAGGAGGTCGTCATGGAAAACATTGCATGGATGGCCTGGACGCCGCCGACCGCGATCTTCTTCGGCCTGCTGGCACTCACGCTAGGCACCATGACATGGCTCGCAGTCGCTTATCCCGAAGCCGAACGTATCGGCATTCTGCGCATTCCCACCACGCGCGGCGACCGGCTGTTCCTGTCGCTGATCGCGGCGGCCGTCATCCACCTGTTGTGGATCGGCTTCGTCGGCAGCGATCCGATCGCGACGCTGCCGATCGGCGAGGAGGGAGTTGAAATCTCGAATCTGTGGTTCGGGACATTGATTTCGCTGGTCTCGGCGGTGGCAATTTTTCGCACCGTCTGACCAGCATGGACTGCAGTCCCGGGATGAACCCGGGCCTGAAACAGAAGTGAGGGAGGAAGCTATGAGGCACCAGACGACACAGGCACGTCGCCCGACGCGCCATATCATGATGACCAGCGCTGCTGCGTTGATCACGGCGACTGCGCTGCTCGCCGCGCCGGCCAAGGCCGACGACGCCACCATTCAGAAGTGGATCGACAGCGAATTCCAGCCATCCACGCTGTCGAAGGCAGAGCAGCTGAAAGAACTGCAGTGGTACGAGAAGGCCGCGCAGCCGTTCAAGGGCATGGAGATCAATATCGTCTCCGAAACCATCACCACGCACGAATACGAATCGCGCACGCTGGCCAAGGCGTTCTCCGAAATCACCGGCATCAAGCTCAAGCACGACCTGATCCAGGAAGGCGACGTGGTCGAGAAGCTGCAGACCCAGATGCAGTCCGGCAAGAACGTCTATGACGGCTGGATCAACGACTCCGACCTGATCGGCACGCATTTCCGCTACGGCCAGACCATCGCGCTGTCGGACTACATGACCGCAGAAGGCAAGGACGTCACCAGCCCGACGCTCGACGTCAAGGACTTCATTGGAACGTCCTTCACCACCGCGCCGGACAAGAAGATGTATCAACTGCCTGACCAGCAGTTCGCCAACCTCTACTGGTTCCGGTACGACTGGTTCACCAATCCCGACTACAAGGCCAAGTTCAAGGCCAAGTATGGCTACGATCTCGGCGTGCCCGTGAACTGGTCGGCCTATGAAGACATCGCCGAGTTCTTCACCAACGATATCAAGGAGATCAACGGCGTCAAGGTCTATGGCCACATGGACTACGGCAAGAAGGATCCGTCGCTCGGCTGGCGCTTCACCGACGCCTGGCTATCGATGGCCGGCAATGGCGACAGGGGTCTTCCGAACGGTCTGCCCGTCGATGAATGGGGCATTCGCATGGAAGGCTGTCGTCCGGTCGGCTCCTCCGTCGAGCGCGGCGGCGATACCAACGGTCCGGCCGCCGTGTATTCGATCGCGAAATATCTCGACTGGATGAAGAAGTATGCCCCGCCGCAGGCGCAAGGCATGACCTTCTCGGAGTCGGGTCCGGTGCCGGCGCAGGGCAATATCGCCCAGCAGATGTTCTGGTACACCGCTTTCACCGCCGACATGGTGAAGCCGGGTCTTGCGGTCATGAATGCCGACGGTACGCCGAAGTGGCGCATGGCCCCGTCGCCGCATGGCTCGTACTGGAAAGAAGGCATGAAGCTCGGCTACCAGGACGTCGGTTCGGGCACGCTGCTCAAGTCGACGCCTGCCGATCGCCGCAAGGCGGCCTGGCTCTATCTGCAGTTCATCACCTCGAAGACGGTGTCGCTGAAGAAGAGCCATGTCGGTCTCACCTTCATCCGTGAGAGCGATATCTGGGACAAGTCGTTCACCGAACGTGCGCCGAAGCTCGGCGGTCTAGTCGAGTTCTATCGCTCGCCGGCCCGCGTGCAGTGGTCGCCGACCGGCAACAACATCCCGGACTATCCGAAGCTGGCGCAGTTGTGGTGGCAGAACATCGGCGATGCGTCGTCCGGTGCGAAGACCCCGCAGCAGGCGATGGACTCACTGGCCGCAGCTCAGGATTCGGTGCTCGAACGTCTTGAACGATCCAAGGTTCAGGGCGAATGCGGACCGAAGCTGAACAAGAAGGAAACCGCCGAGTTCTGGTACAACAAGTCCGCGAAGGACGGCAACATCGCGCCCCAGCGCAAGCTGGCCAACGAGAAGCCGAAGGGCGAGACGGTGGACTACGACACGCTGATCAAGTCGTGGCCCGCAACCCCTCCGCAGAAGCGCGCGTCGGCGAATTAAGGCTGACTCAATAAACACAAAGGCCGGGAGTGATCCCGGCCTTTTCTTTCTGCCAGCACTCCTGCTGTCGTCATTACAGGGACCGTAATGACGATCCTCATCTCAAATCTCGGTCGCCAGTGCCTTGCGGGCGATGCTGGCTGCGAACAGCGGTGTCTCGCGATTGTTGTGATCGCCGCCAGCGGCCTGCCGCGCTGCCGCTGCCTGCTCGTATGTCTGGCCGCGCTCGGCGATAAACGCCATGAATGCGTCTGTCGGATGACAGGTGACGCGGTTGGTGTAACGCGTGCGGCTGGCATCCAGTGGCTCCGCGATCAGCTCCCAGATGACGTTGACCTGTGTGCGCCCGCTCGCGGTGAACACGTCCGAGATCGAATTCATCCGGCAATAGGTAGGCGTCGCCTCTTCAGCCACATAATGCTGTATCACCAGTCCGGCTCCGATCTGCTCGACATTGATGGACATCCGGCGTCCATCGTCGGTACTGGTCGTTCCGGCGGAGATGTGGTCGGGCGGGCAGCAGCGCTGATATTCGGCCTCCGGCAGGTTGAACAGCCAGTCGGCGATATCGATTTTTTCGATGGGAACGTCGATCTCGCTCGAATAGGCCGATTGAGAGAGTATCTGATCAAGGAGGATCTTCATGCTATGTCCTTTGCAGTGACGAGGGCGCCTCAGCTATCGAGTGCATCCATCCGACGTTCGCTAACGGGAACGACACCACTGTTCTGGCAGCACCGCCCACATTCCTCCATCACGCGGTAGCTTGCTGTTCGCATGCTTGCGTTTGCGCCATAGCAACGAACGTATATGCGCCCCGCATGCCGGAGGCGCAGGAACTTACAAGACGCTATTGCGCTGCCGCTTCCGACTTTAGGGGATCAAGAGTATTTTGCCGAAGTGCGCAGCGCGTTCTAGATAGCGATGCGCCTCTTCGGCCTCGCGCAAGGCGAATGTCCGGTCGATGATCGGCTTCAATTCACCTTCCACGAGCGCTGGCATCCATCGCTCCGCGAAACGCCCAACCATATTCCGCTTCTCATGCAGAGAGACGGATTTCATTACCGTCCCTTCAATCCGTAGTCGCCTGAAGAGCACGAGATCGAGGGGGAGCGTTGCTTGCGATCCACCGGAGACGCCAATCTGGATCAGGCGTCCGCCCGGCCGCAGTGAACGAATGTTGCGCTCGAGATAAGGGCCTCCGACGAAGTCGACAATCACATCGACGCCGGGATCGGGGGACAGCTGCGCGATAACGTTTTCGAACTGTTCACCGCGGTAGTTGATCGCCAGATCGACGCCAAGAGCCAGCAACCTCGTACGTTTCTCGTCGCTGCTTGTAGTGATGACGGAGCCCGCTCCGGATAGAACCGCCAGTTGCACGGCTGCAGAGCCGACGCCCCCGCCTGCACCATGGATCAGAGCCCGCTCGCCTTTTTGCAGGCGCCCGAGATGAAAGAGTGCCTGATGGGCTGTAACAAAGGCTTCGGGAATGGCTCCCGCTTCGATATCCGTCATCCAGGTCGGGACGGGTATCGCCAGCCCGGCATCCATCCGTGCAAACTCTGCATAGCCGCCACCGCCCGTGATCCCCATGACCCGGTCACCCGGCTTGAATTGCGTCACGGCTTCGCCGGTATCGATAACCGTTCCGGCAATCTCCAGGCCCGTCAGGTCGGAATCGCCGAAGTTAGGCTCCTTGCCATACTTCCCTTTTCGATAATTGATATCAGCCTGGTTTATCCCGGCAGCCGCGACGCGCACGATCAGGTCGTTTGGCCTTGCGGAGGGCGAGGGGAGCCCGACATATCGCAAGACCTCCGGCCCGCCGAAGTGATCGAAGGCAATAGCCTTCATGGAAGCGGGATATGTGGGCTGCGTCATGTCGAACCTGTTGAGGCGTCGCCGCGTCGTTGCGGCACGAGATGGAGAATTTACGAAGCGCGTTGCAAGCGCACAAATAGCAGAAAAGGCCGGGACGATCCCGGCCTTTTCACTTTATCGATAGCGGATCTTACTTCGCCGCAGCCAGCGTTGGGTAGTCCGTGTAGCCCTTGGCGCCGCCGCCATAGAACGTCGCCTTGTCGGCATCGTTGAGTGGCGCGCCGCTCTTCAGGCGCTCGACCAGATCCGGGTTCGAGATGAACGGCTTGCCGAAGGCGATCAGGTCGGCGGCATCGGCCGCGAGAACCTTGTTGGCGAGCGCGAGATCGAAGCCGTTATTGGCGATATACGTTCCACTGAAACGCTTGCGCAGGCTGGCATAGTCGAACGGTGCCACGTCGCGCGGACCGCCGGTCGCGCCTTCGACGACATGCAGATAGACCAGCTTCTCGGCGCTGAGCCCGTCGGTGATGTAGTCGAACAGCTTTTGCGCCTGCGTGTCGGCGGCGGCATCGTTGGCCGGCGTCACCGGCGAGATGCGAATGCCGGTTCTGTCGCCGCCGATTTCCTTGGCAACTGCCGCGGCCACTTCCAGCATCAGTTTGGCGCGGTTCTCGAGCGAACCGCCATAGGCGTCGGTGCGCTTGTTGGTGCTGTCACGCGCGAATTGCTCAAGCAGATAACCGTTGGCGCCATGGATCTCCACGCCGTCGAAGCCGGCTTCGACCGCATTGGCAGCGCCGCGGGCGAAACTGTCGATGACGCCTTGAATTTCACCCAGCTCCAGCGCGCGGGGCTCCGAGACGTCGGTGAAGGTGTTGTTGACGAAGGTCTTGGTGTTGGCGCGGATCGCCGAAGGGGCCACCGGCGCTCCGCCATTCGGCTGCAGGCTGACATGCGAGATACGGCCAACGTGCCAGATCTGCATATAGATATGACCGCCCTTGGCATGCACGGCCTCGGTCACCTTCTTCCAGCCGGCGATCTGCTCCTTGGTGTAGACGCCCGGGACGTCCTGATAGCCCTGGCCCTGCTGCGAGACGGGTGTGCCTTCGGTTACCAGAAGGCCGGCGCTGGCACGCTGGCTATAATATTCGACCGCTAGCGGATTCGGTACGTTGCCCGGCAATGCGCGATTGCGCGTCAGCGGGGCCATTACCGTGCGATTGGTCAGCGTGTTCGCACCAAGCTTGTAGGGTTCGAAGAGTTTGGACGTGCTCATGATGAATGATCCAGTCGATGAAAGGTGAAATCGAATTGGGCATCATGCAGCGCATTGGCAATACCGCTGCGCTGCATGTCGTTGGTTCAGGATAAAGCGATCGTAGCGATGACGGATTGAATGATCATGATCTCTCTATCGGTCGGCCAGTAGCCGAATATCCTTTGGTGATGGTCCGGCTTACTACGCGCCGAGGAAGTCGCGCTTGCCGATCTCGATGCCGCTATGCCGGAGAATGCCGTGGGCGATAGCGACGTGGAAGTAGAAGTTGGGCAGCGAGAAGCTGCTCAGATACTGCTGGCCCGTCATGGTCGTGGTCTTGCCGCCGCCGATCGGAAACGTGACCTCGCGTGCGTCGGCGCCTTCGAATTGAGCCGGCGTGAAGCCCTTCACATAGTCCATCGCCTTGGCCAGACGCTGTTTCAATTCGCCGAAGGTTTTCTCGGTGTCCGGTACCGACTGAGGTTCGTTCTGGGTGAGCCGGGCGCAACCACGCATCGCCTGGTCGCAGGCGACCTGAACCTGGCGAGAGAGCGGCAGCATGTCGGGATAAAGCCGCGCGCCGAGCAAGGCTTCCGGCTCGATCTTTTTCGCGGTGACGTGGGCCTCAGCCTTGTCGAGAATGGCGGAGAGGCTGCCGAGCATCTGCAGATAAGCAGGCACGGCGGAATCGTAAAATGACATGTGATGCTCTTTTTCGGTCAATTGCGGCTGCGCAGCGGTGACGACCCGGAAGGGTCAAGAAAGATGCTGCTGCATGGACTTGGGGCGCGGCCAGCCGAATTCAACCGCCCCAGCCTTACAAAAGAGAAGAAATTTCGAGCGTGATCCCGAGATGTGGATACCGTTTCTCGGATCAGATAAATCAGGCTCTAGCGCCCGGATTTCAGTGCCGCCAACAGTTCAGCCGTCGGCCAGGAGTCCGCGGGCAGGCCGAATTTGACCTGCATGGCTTTGACGGCCGTGCGGCTCTGCTGGCCCAGGATGCCGTCGATCTTGCCGACATTGAAGCCGCGCTTCGCCAGCAGTTGTTGCAGCTCGCGCAGTTCGGGATGTGACAGCTGGGCGACAGGGGCGGAGGGCTGCCGCATCTTGGAGGCGCCATTGATGCGGGTGGCGAGATAGGCTGCTGTCGTCGAATAGATCAGCGAATTGTTCCATTCGGTATAGGCGGCGAAATTCGCGTAAGCGAGGAAGGCGGGGCCGTGCCGGCCCATCGGCAGCAGCAGCGATGCCGGCATGCTGTCGTTCGGCAGTGGCCGTCCGTCGGGATAACTCACGCCGAATGACGCCCATTTCGCGCGGGGCAGTTGGATGGTGAGATCGGCCTGATCCCACGGCACGTTGTCGGTGACCCGCACCTCCTGCAGCCATGGCTCGCCGCGCCGCCATTTCAAACCGGTGGAAATATAGTGAGCGGTCGAGCCGATTACGTCGGCGGGGCTGCGCAGCAAATTACGATGGCCATCGCCGTCGTAGTCGACGGCATAGTTGAAATAATGCGTCGGCAGAAACTGCGTCTGGCCGAGCTCGCCGGCCCATGAGCCGATCATCTCGGCCGGCGACAGGTCGCCGCGATCGATGATCTTCAGCGCGGCGATGGTCTCGTCCTGAAACATCTTCGAGCGCCGGCAGTCATAGGCCAGCGACACCAGCGAGCGCAGCGTCTGCAGATTGCCCATCTGCACGCCGAAGTCGCTCTCCAGCGCCCAGAACGCGGCGATGACCGCTGGCGGCACGCCATATTCCTTCTCGGCGCGCGCAAAGGCTGCGGCGTTCGCCTTGATCTTCAACTGCCCGTTCTGCATCCGGTAATCCGCCGCCATGCGGCCGGCGAATTGCGTGAACAACTGCCCGAACACCCGCTGCCCGCGGTCGCGATTGACGATGCCCTGATCGTAGACGAGATAGGGCGCCGCTTCCGCCATCGCCCGCTGCGATACACAGGCAGCAACGGCCTGCTGTTTGAGGCTGGCGAGGAATTGATCGAAGCTCTGGCCGCCATGACAGGACGCTGCGCGCTGCGCGGAAGCGGGGGAGGTGAAGGAGATAAGGGCAGATGCTGCAACGAGAATTGTGAATCGCACAGACATTCGCAGCATGAACCAGACCTCTCCGCTGTCGTACCCGGACTTGATCCAGGCATCCATCTTTCTCCCACACTAACATTCAAGATGGATGGCCGGGTCAAGCCCGGCCATGACATGTCATACAAGCATCAGCGCTCGAGGACCCATCGTGTTACGGCCTGATGAAAATTCAACGGTCCGGGTACGGTCATATGGGTCTTCACATACTTGAAGCCGGCTTTTTGCAAGGTTCGATTCGGCCCGATGTTGAAGGCATTCGGCTCGCAGAACAGCGATTTCAGCTTCAGCATATCGAAATAAAGTGCGGCGCTCTGGCGGACGCATCGAGTGCCGATACCGCTCTGCCGTTTATCCGGGTGCAGCACGTGAAGATGCATGGTGGCGCTTTCGCCATAGACGATCTTGTCACAACTGGAAAATCCGATGGGCTGATCATCCATTAGCCACAGCGCGACAACGGCCGCGCGGCGTTCCGGCGGGAGTGCATATTGTTGGCCGATACGCTCTTGCCAGATCAGCGCCGGCGGCATCCTGGTCGGATCGACGCCCATCGTTTCCAGGAATTCCGGCGTGGCATTGTGGAAATAGGTGCTGACGACGTGAGCTTCGGACGGCAGCATTTCCCGGACCAGCAACGTCATCAATGGCCTCAAAGTTAGGGGCGATCGGGAAGACCTTGCAATTATAGTTCCCGCGCATTGCTGAAAGCAAATGACGATACCCGCCGCGTATTCTCGTCCAGGATCAGGCTGCGCGTGATCGGCGGCTCGGCGCGCTGGCTGCAATTCTCGCGCTCGCAGAGGCGGCAATTGACGCCGATCGGCGTGCCTTCAGTCTTCTCCAGATCGAGGCCTGCTGAATATGCGAGCTTGCCGGCATGGCGGATCTCGCAGCCGAGGCCGATGGCGAAGCGCGGTTGCGGCTGCGGATGCGGCGCTGCGGGCCGGCGTAGCGTCTGTGCGATGGAGAAATAGCGGCTGCCATCGGGCAGTTCGATTACCTGGCTCAGCAGGCGGTCCGGCGTGTCGAAGGTCGAATGCACGTTCCACAGCGGGCAGGTGCCGCCGAATTTCGAGAACGGGAAGGTGCCGGATGAAAACCGCTTCGAGACGTTGCCGGCATTGTCGACGCGCAGCATGAAAAACGGCACGCCGCGCGCATTCGGCCGCTGCAGTGTGGTGAGGCGATGACAGATCTGCTCGAATCCGACATTGAAACGCTGGCCGAGCACCTGCACGTCATAGCTCAGCGCTTCCGCGGCGGCATGAAACGCTGCATAGGGCATCAGCGTCGCTGCTGCAAAATAGTTGGCCAGCGTGATGCGATAGAGCCGCCGTGTGGTGTCGTCGAGCGGGCCGGCGCGGCCGATGATGGTCTCGAAATGCGATGAACATTCGACGAGGCCGATCTGGAACGCGGCCTGAAAGGCGCGGCCGGGCGCATCGACCATTTCCGAGATCAGCAGCTGCCGGCGATGTCGGTCGAAACGTCTGAGCGTCTCGCGCATCACATCCACCGGCATAATGCGAGTGACGATCGAATATTTGTCGCGCAGTCGCGTACTCAGCGCCGCAAACAGATCCTGCGACGGCACGTTGATCTCGTCGCGCAGGCTTTCGGCGGCCGCTTCGAGTTCGGGGAAGTAGTTGCGGTTGGCTTCGATCAAATCACGCACGCGCTCGATCGGATTGGCCTCGAATGGCGCGCCTTCATGCCGATCGGCCATCTGCGCCGCCACCATGGTCTCGCCGCGCCGCGCTTCGGTATAGGCCGCGTAGAGCCGCTGCAGCGCATGCGTGACGCCCGGACAGAGTTCGGCGAGGTCGCGCAATTCCTGTTTCGGCAAATCGATCTGGCGAAACAGCGGATCGGAAAAGATTTCGTTCAGCTCCGCGAAGAAGCGATCTTCATCCGCCGTCGCGAGATCGCGGAGATCGAGGTCATAGGTCTCGGCGAGGCGCAGCAGCAACTGCGCGGTGACCGGCCGCTGGTTGCGCTCAATCAGATTGATGTAGCTCGGCGAAATGCCGAGGCCCTCTGCCATCTGGGTCTGGGACAGGCCCTGTTGCTGCCGGATCCGCCTGAAGCGCGGCCCCACGAACAGCTTCTTGCCAGACTCGCCCGCCATCCGCGCCAATTCCTGGTTCCCCGACTCGCCACTGGGTCGTTGATTATGACAAAATTGACAAAATGACATTTATTACAAGTCGTGATGTTACATCACATCACCATTCAAACACAAGGCATCTGGTGGTTTTGCCCGACATGGCGTTATCTGTTCACACGGTGAATGCATCGCATGTCACGAATGTCGATTTAAGGAATGAACAGGAGCACGACATGTCACACGGTAGCAATTTCTGGGTCATCGGCGGCGAGTTCGGTTCGATGAACTTCCACAAGCTGGTTGAAGGCTCGGCCCAGGTGCAGGGCCCGTTCAAGACACGCAAGCAGGCCGAAGAAGCCTGGAAGACCGTGTCGGAAGAGAATCGCCACCGCGCCGGCGTCCGCTTCTCCATCGTCGAAGAGCCGAGCCGCCAGGTCGCTTAGGACCGACGGGTCGCCTGAAGCTGAGATCCCGAGCGGCGCCAGTGCCGCCGCTCGCCTCAAGCCTGTCGCTGATTTGCCCATAAGAAGACGTCCAAGGATATCAGCGGCCTTATCCGGGAAACCGGGTGGGGCCGTTGATGCGTTTAGCGGCCAAGCCTCTGGAAACAAACGGCCTTTCCGGCACTCGTGGTTACTGATAGGTTACTGCCCGGTGGATGGCGCGCTCAGGCAGCCAGAAAGGGGTCCAGCGTGGCGAGTAACGGGACGAAGCCTGTCGAGGAAGTCAGGCCGCAGCGGCTGCGCGACGCGTTGCGTCAGGCCCGCATCGAGGCGGCCGATCGCACCGGTGTCGTCGTCGAGCTGCGCGATGCCGAAGTGGCGCGGCTGGAGATCCTCAATGAAGCGCTCGATCCGCTGTTCGCCGAGATTCCTGTTGGCATCGAGATGTTCGACCGGGGCATCAGCCAGGGCGACACGCCGCGGCTGTGGATTGACATGGTCGCTCATGTGGCGATGGGGCGTGACAAGCGCATGTATCGCTTCGTGCAGGACACCCGCCATGGCCGCGTGGTGCTGGCCGAGGCGCATGACGTTCCGACCATCGTAAAGGCGGTCACCGACTATATCGCGCGCCGCATGATCGAGCGCGAGCACGCGCTGGTGACAATGCCGGCGCCGGAGGTAGCGACGGCGGTGAAGAAGCCGCGCAGCAGATTCTGGCCGTTCGTGTTCGGTGTGATTGTCGGCGTCGTGGGACTATTTGCGCTCGCGCTGTTCGTGTCCGTGCGCGGACATTAGTCACGCTACACCAGCATCGTCCGCGTCAGCTCGTGTACCATATTGCTGCCCCCGAATCCTCGCACCGTCTGCTCGCAGCGCCAGCGTTCGCCGTCGCGTTCGATGGCGAACAGATTGTAGGCGGCTGCCGGCTTGTGGCCGTGTGCAACCGATGATGCCGATGGCACGCCGATTGCGGGAATGCGCCGCTGTGGGCCGTCGAACCACATGGTCGAATGAATGTGGTCGTGGCCGTGCAGGATCAGTTCGACGCCGTGGCGCTTGAGCACAGCTTGCAGCGCTTCGGAATCCGTCAGTCGCTTCATTTTCTGCTTTGAGCGTAGCGGATGATGAATCAGCAATACGCGAAACAGATGAGCGTCGGCGAGGCCGCCAAGCATAATGTTGAGCGCCCTAAGCTGTGCGTCGCCGAGCGAGCCCGTCGCCATGAACGGCGCGGTTGGCACACTCGACGACACGCCGATCAGAGCCAGCGGGCCGCGGATACGCAGAAATGGAAAGCGCGTATCGGGGGTGCCGTCACTGCGCATATAGTCGCCGAAGGTTGCCGCAAAGCGCTCCGATGCCCCGCGCACATAGGCGTCGTGATTGCCGGGGACCAGGGAGACCTTGTCCGGTGTGCCGACGCTCTCGATCCAGCGGCGCGCGCGCGGGAATTCGGCATCCAGGGCGAGATTCACGAGATCGCCGGTGACGGCAATATGGTCCGGCTGCTGCGCCTGCATGTCGCTGACGATGACATCCAGCATGTCGCGGCGGTGGATCAGGTGCCGGTTACGCCGCCAGTTCAGATAGCCGAGCACGCGCTGCCCCAGGAGCTCGCGCCATTGCGGCTCTGGCATCGGCGGAACATGCGGATCGGACAGATGGGCGAGGGTGAAAGCGGTCATGAGAAGCGATCTGCCCCTGCGCGTATGTGAACAAGCCGGCTCAATGCGCCCTCATGCCTGTGAAATCCCTGCATGTTTTGGCAAGGTGGGGCATATGACGCAAGCACCCACCGTGTCGCCAGCCAGGAATTTGCCGCGATGACCTCACCGACGTTGCGGCAGCGGCTGGAGCCGACCCTGCGCAAATTCGTGCATCTGTATTTCCGCTTCGCCCGCGGCATGACCTTGGGCGTCCGCGCCGTGGTGCTGGACGCTGACAATCGCGTGTTTCTAGTCCGGCACACTTATGTCACCGGCTGGTATCTACCCGGCGGCGGCGTCGAAGTCGGCCAGACCTTTCGCGAGGCGCTAGACATGGAGCTGCGGGAAGAGGGGCGCATCGAACTCACGGGAGAGCCGGTTCTGCATGGTGTCTTTCTCAACAGTCACGTCTCGATCCGCGATCATGTGGCGGTCTATGTGGTCAGGCAGTTCCGGCAGGACTGGTTGCCCGAGCCCAATCGCGAAATCGCCGAAACCGGCTTCTTCGCCCTCGATGCCCTGCCTCACGACACCACCGAGGGCACCCGGCTGCGGCTGGCCGAGATCTTCGACGGCAAGCCGATCAGTGCTACCTGGCGGATCTGATCCCGTCCGCCCGGGCAATGGACCGCGCGCCCGCCAAATGCTATCCCGCCTCCCGATATGAATGACCTTTCTCTGACCATCCTGGCGGAAACCGCCAACGACGCCCAGATCATCGAACGGCTGCATGCCCGCACCTTCGGCCCGGGCCGTTACGTGCTATCAGCCTACCGGCTGCGTGAACATGTCGGTCATCTGCTCGACCTGTCTTTCACGGCACGGATCGGCACGCTGCTGGTCGGCTCGGTCCGGCAATTGCCGATCTGTGTGGGTGATACGCCGGCACTGCTGCTCGGGCCGCTGACCGTCGAGCCGCCATTCCGCAGCCGCGGCGTCGGCCGCAAGCTGCTGGACCGCGCCATCGCCGATGCGCGCAAGAAGGGGCACAAGCTCATCGTGCTGGTCGGCGACGAGCCCTATTACCGCCGGGTCGGCTTCAAGGCGATCCCTAAGGGCAATGTGACCATGCCGGGTCCGGTCGATCAAAACCGGTTGCTTGTGCTCGAGCTGGTGGAGGGCGCCGCTACGGGTCTCGCCGGCGCCGTTCGGCCGGATTGGGACGCGGCGAAGTAATTTTTTGATCCAAGCCGTCATTCCGGGGCGCGCGCAGCGTTAGCTGCGAGCGAACCCGGAATCTCGAAGTGATAGAACCGCATGAGGTTCCGGGTTCGCGCATTCAGCCGCGCTGAATGCACGCCCCGGAACGACGAGTACCAATCAGAACTTCACACTAGCAAATGCCCGCACGTTCAGCCCGGGCTGCAGCACATTGTCCTTGTTATAGGACACCGCGTTGCGGATGGTCTCGTTCAACAGATTGTTGCCGACCACGCCGAGGGTCATTTCCTTGGCGCCGTAGATGCGCGGATCGAGCAGCGTCTTGTAGCTCACTTCCGCTTTCAGCAGGTTGTAGCCCGATGTCGGCGTCTCCGCGATCTCAGCGATGTCGTTCTGCGCGAAAGCGTGCAGCAAGTTCACGCGCGCGAACCAGTTGGCATCGCGCCAGAACAGGCCGCCGCCGGCACGCACCGGCGGAATGCGCGGCACATTGGTGCCGTCGCTGAAGGTCGCGCGCACGATGTCGGCCTGGGTCTCGATACCCCATGTGCCGCCATAGATCTGCGCAACATCGAGCTGGCTCTGGAATTCGCCGCCGCGGAAGATGGCGTCACGCTGCGAATAGATCGCCTGGTTCAGTTCGAGGCCAAGCCCCGCCTGGCAGACTCCGTCTCCGCAGGTGTTGCCGGTCAGGCGGCGATAGATGAAGCCGCTATATTGCGTGTAGTAACCGGTGAGCTCGAAGCGGAACGGACCGGCGGCGCGGCGCAGGCCGAGTTCGACCGACTTCGCCGTCTCGATGCCGAGATTGGGATTGCCGATGTCGAAGGTCTCGGTCGCATCATGTCCGCCGCGCGAGAACAGTTCGGCGGGCTTCGGTGCGCGCTCGGTATATTGCGCGGTGATGCTGGCGGAGAGCCCATACCAGGGCAGGTCCTGGATCAGGCCGATGCTGCCGCTCTTCGGCGTGAAGGTGAGGTTACGCCCGACCGCCGGACCGATCGCGCCAGGATCGGCATTGAGATCGAACTCGTTCGGGATCGACGATGGCGTCGTGCCTGACAGTTCGACATGCTCGATGCGGCCGGCGATCTGCGCCTTCGTGGTTTCGGTGAATTTGAACTCGTTGAAGCTGTAGCCGGCAATCCTTGTGTTCTTATTCGGATCCCACAGGCCGTTGAGCGGGCTGCCGATATCGTCGGGGCTCGGTGCCGTCAGCTCCTGATGATTGATCTGCAGGCCGAAGGCCGACGTGATCGTGGCGAAGCGCGCGTTGAAGGGCATCATCTGCACTTCGAGCCGGCCTTCCTGTTCCTTGTTGGTGAAGGTCTGGCGCACGCCGTCAGACAAGAGATCGCTGGCGTCGGCAAGGCCGATCTCGTTGTGCTTGTAGTTGGTCGCGCCGACCCAGAAGCGGATCGCTTCGACCGCCGCGGCATCCGGGCGATATTCGCCCTTGGCCGTGAACTTGGTTTGCTGGCCGGCGATGCGGGTGCCGACCTGCGCGCCTTCAACGCCCGGAATGCGATAGGTCGTGTTGTTTTGTGTGATCGCCGCGCCGATATAGCCGCCGGTGAAGAAGTAGGAGCCGCCGACCGATGCGCCGGCCGACTGGTTAGCCGAGTTCGGCTGACGCCCGTTGAAGGCAAGGCCGGGCGCGGCATAAGGATAGCTCGGCAGATTGTAGTCGCCGGCCTTGCGGCCATAGACATCGGCATGAACCGCGACATTGCCGCCGCCGGCATCGAGCAGGATGCCGCCATCAACACCGCGATCCACTGAACTGAACGAGGTGCGGACTTCGGCATTCATGCAGCCCGGCGCCGCGAGACCGGCGGCCGGCGCCTTCACCGGCATGCCATAGCTCTGGAACGGCGCCGCCACGGCGCAGTTCGGCAGCGCGTCGGGAATGCGATTGTTGGACGCGCTGACCACGCCGCCGATCGACTGCGAGCCGTAACGCAGCGTCGCCGGGCCGCGGATCACCTCGACCTGATTGGCGGCAAACGGATCGACAGGCACGAAATGATCTTCGCCGAGATCGGATGCGCCGTTGCTGCCAATGCCATTCTCGACAATGCCGACGCGATTGACGTCGAGACCCCTGATGATCGGCCGGCTCGAGGCGCCGGGCGCGTAGCCGGAGCCGGTGATGCCGGGCTTGTTGGCGAGGAGGTCGCCGAGCGTCGAGGCACCGGAACGGCGGATCTCGTCATTCGGCACCACGGTGACGGTGGCGAACTGATCGGTAACGATCGGGAGTTCGCCCTGCTGCGCCTGCACGGCCGGCTCTGCCTCGACCGGCACCGGCGCGGCATTGCGGTTCGGCGCGGGGCGCGTGACATGAGTATGCGCGGTGCGTGACGGCACCGGCTTGCGGCGCACGATCGGGCTTGGCGCGGTGACTTCCACGGCGGGAAGCTGCGTCTGCGCCAGCGCGGATTGCGGGAGGCAGCTCAGTCCCACCACGGCAGATGTGCCGAACAGGAGGGCGCGCTTGAATTGAATCGACATAGGTTTGTCCTGACTTCACCGGCGGCGCGGTTTGTGCGCTTGAGCCGGGACTCGCGGTGATGCGAATCTGACTTCGGTTACGCTGCCTGCGAGGAATTCGCGGCAGCGATCGTCAAAGGTCGTGTCAGGAAACAGGAGGGCCGCGCGGCTGCGACGCGCCGCTGATGGCGTCGAGATGGTCGAATTCAGCCTCGGCGATCCGCTGCAGCAGGACGGCAGCCTGCGGCAACAGCAGGACCGGCGGCGCGGCGAACAGCGCTGTACCGGCCATCGCCATGACGGCGCAGATGGCGCAGGGATCGGCGCCGCGGTGATGGTGGTCAGTATCTGGAGCGGCCGGTGTCTGCGCAGCTTCGCCGGCAGAGAGGGCGATGGCGGTGTCGAGAGGGGCCGCGTGCACCGTCCCGCCATGGACATGGCCGAACGACAGAACGAGCTGCACCGCCAGCGCGAACAGCGCCAGCTTTGCCCCATTCCTGATATTCGCGCGAAACCACTTCATGCCGACAGGCTGCCCCGGCATCGGTCGGCGGAGAGGTCTGCCAGCACCGATGTTATAATGTAACATCGCGCGACAGGCGGCCGGGTGTCAACGGCCAGTCATCTCCGGACACAGAAACCCGGCCTGCTGTGGGATTACGGCAACGCTTCGCGTCGATGGATGTTGGCCAATCCACGCTGATGATGAGAGGGACCGAAATTGCGCGTTACACCGTCGCGCGCCTTGCAATGGCTGTCGCATGCGCGCTGGCCAGCACACGCGCCGTCATCTTCTGAAATTGCAGCGCTGCCGGCGACAGGCTGCGGCCGGTCTGCTGAATCCAGGACAGTTGCCGCGTGATCGCCGGGCGCACGAGCTGGAAAGCGATCAGACCTGGGTACTGCTCGGTCGGCATCATATAGGAGGGCAAGATCGCATAGCCGATGCCCTTCGCCGTCATCGAAAGCGCCGTGTTGATGAGCGACACTTCGTGGGTCGGGATGAGCACCTTGCCATCGCGCCCCAGCCGTCGGTCGATCTGTGCTCGGATCAGCGTGTCGCGGCGCATCGCGATGGTCGGTAGTGTCGCGAGTTCATCCCACGATAGCGTTTGCATCGCTGCGATCGGGCAACCCGGCCAGCCGATGGCGCTGAGACGCCCTCTCACCAGAGGCGTCAGCGTCACCTCGGGCACCGGGCCATCCACGCTGCCGATGGCGAATTCGGCGTCCGACGCGAGCAGCGCGCTTACAAGCTGATCGGATGCGACATCGCGCATGATGACATCAACGTCGGGATAAGCGGTGCGGAATGTCGCGAGCACTGCCGGCATGAGCGCGGAGGCTGCACCGGCCGATGCGACGAAGACGACTGTGCCGCTCCGTGCTTCCGACAGGCTGCGCATCTGACGCGTGAGGCTGAGCGCGTCGCCCAACATACGCTCTGCGGCTCGAACTGCGTCGCGTCCGGCTGCGGTCGGTATACACGACCGTGTCGTGCGGTCGAACATTGGCAGGCCCAACTGCAATTCAAGCTGGCGGAGCAGCAGGCTGACCGCCGCTTGGGTGATGTGAAGTTCTTGAGCTGCGCGCGTCATCGAGCCTGTGCGGCTGACCGCGACCAGTGCTTCCAGTTGGCGAAGGGTGATATTCATGAGGTAATCTTATCAATCAATACTGGAAAAGCGACTTCTCTTATCAAGAGTTGCGGGTAGCTTCAACGTAACGCGCGCAGACGCGGTCGAGGGAGCCAGCCATGCAAGACTATGAGACATCCGTCGTTATCGTTGGCGCAGGGCCTGTGGGCCTCACCGCTGCTCTGGACCTCGCATCCAGAGGGATAGACGTGATCGTGCTCGAGACGCGGCACGCCGGCGAGCCGCCCAATGTCAAATGCAACCATGTTTCGGCGCGATCGATGGAGGTTTTTCGCCGGCTTGGCATCGTGACCCAAATCCGCGACGCCGGTCTGCCGCCCGACTTTCCCAACGATTGCTCGTATCGCACCACCGCAACGGGCATCGAACTCAGCCGGATCGTCATTCCGTCGCGCGCCACGCGCTACACCGCAACGGATGGACCTGACACGTGGTGGCCGACGCCTGAACCGCCGCACCGCATCAACCAGATCTATCTGGAGCCTGTTCTGTTTGCGAACGCGGCCGCCAATCCCAGGATCACGATTTTGTCCCGCACCGAGATGGTGCATTTCGATCAGGACATATCGGGCGTCTCGGTCAAGGCCCGTGGGCTCGATGAGGACCGATCCTTCACCATCCGTGCCCGTTTTCTCATTGGATGTGACGGCGGCCGCTCATTGACACGCAAGCTGATCGGCGCGTCATTTGTAGGAACGCCTGTGATCCAGCGGGTTCAATCGACCCTCATCGATGCGCCGGATCTGAAGACCCTGATGCAGCCCCACACACCAGCCTGGATGGTGCTGGCGCTCAACCCGCGCCGGACCGGCACTGTCGTTGCCATCGACGGGCATGACCGGTGGCTGATCCACAATCACCTCAAGCCGGACGAGCCGGAATTCGACTCGGTCGATCGCGACTGGTCCATCCGTACAATTCTGGGCGTCGGGCCTGATTTCAATTACGAGGTCGTCAGCAAGGAAGACTGGGTCGGGCGCCGTCTTGTCGCCGATCGCTTCCGCGACCGCCGCGCCTTCATCTGCGGGGATGCTGCGCATCTGTGGATGCCTTACGCCGGCTATGGAATGAACGCCGGCATCGCGGATGCGGTTTCGCTCTGCTGGATGCTTGCAGCGCATCTCAACGGCTGGGCGGATGCCGGTCTGCTCGATGCCTATGCGGCCGAACGTCAGCCGATCACCGATCAGGTGTCGCGGTTTGCGATGGAGCATGCGCTGGCCAGCATCAGCCAGCGCGGTGCCGTGCCTACGGTGATCGAGGAAGACAGCGAAGCGGGTGCGGCGGCACGTGCCGCGATCGGCCGCGCCGCCTATGATCTCAACGTGAAGCAATACTGCTGCGCGGGGCTCAATTTCGGCTACTTCTACGATCAGTCACCGGTCATCGCCTATGATGGCGAGGCACCTCCGGCCTATACGATGGGCGATTTTGAACCCTCGACGGTGCCGGGCGCCAGGATGCCGCATGTCTGGCTGAGCGATGGCCGTTCGATCTTTGACGCGATGGGGCCCGGCTATACGCTGTTGCGCTACGATCCGACTTGCGACGTGACTGCGCTGAGAGAGTCCGCGCGCCGCAACGGAGTTCCTCTGACGCTGATTGATCTGTCGATCGCGGATGTCGATGCAGGGCAACCCGCTGAAGCATTGCTGCTGGTGCGGCCAGATCAGCATATTGCCTGGCGTGGTCGCCTCCCTCCGCCGGACCCCGACGCGTTGATTGATCTCATCACGGGCAGAACCGCGTCTACGCATCGGAGCGCAGCCCCGCACCAAAACTCAGCCTCGCATACTGTTTCGGGAGCAATCGCATGACTGTATTCGCTCCGACCCGCAGGATGTTGCTTGCAGGCGCCGCCAGTTCGATCGTGGTCGGTACGACGACGCCCGTGTGGGCCGCCTATCCTGACCAACTCATCAAGATTGTCGTCACCTTTCCGCCAGGCGGCAGCGCCGACATCTTCATTCGTGCGCTTGAGCCGGTGATCGCTGCAGACCTGAAGCAGGGCTTCATCATCGAAAATCGCGGGGGCGCGGGCGGCAATATCGGCATGCAGGCGGTGGCGCAGGCGAAGCCTGACGGCTACACCTTAGGCGTGGCGCCGGCAGGCGCACTGACCATCAACCCTCATATCAGCCCGGCGACGTCTTTCGATCCGATCAAGGATCTGGCACCGATTACGCTGCTTGCCGATATCCCGTTTGTGCTGGTTGCGTCGCCTGACGCCCCATTTGCTACGCTCAAAGAAGCGCTTGCGGCTGCTGCTGCAAAGCCCGGACAACTATCGGTGGGCTATGGCGGCAACGGCACCGTGATGCACATGACGGCTGCGCTGTTTCTCCAAACAACGAATGTCAAACTGACGCTCGTTCCCTATCGGGGCACAGGGCCTGCGGTGACCGATGTCCTTGCCGGGCATATCCCGCTTGCGGTGTTGGACATCCCCAGTTCGCTGGAATTGATCCGTGCCGGGCGACTGAAACCACTTGGCGTCACCAGTGCCAAGCGCGTGCCGTTCCTTCCCGAAGTGCCCACACTCGATGAGCAAGGTGTTGCCGGGTTTGAATCGACGGGCTGGTTCGGCCTCGTGGCTCCCGCCGCGACACCTGGTGACATCGTGACCCGCTTGAATGCCGCCTTCGTCAAGGCTCTGGGAGACCCGGACGTGATCGAGAAGCTGCGGACGATCGGTGCACAGCCGGCACCAATGACGCCGGAAGCCTTCGCGGCCTATATCCGCTCGGAAAGCGCCAAATGGGGGCGTCTCACGCGGGAGATGAACCTCGCGGCGCAATGACCCGCGCCGCCATTGGTTCGTGCTATCGGCTCTCCCGGAGCCACGTCGCAGCGAATGCGCCGAGCAGCAGCAGCAGCCCGATCAGGCCGGCAAACATCGGCAGCACGCCGACGCCGCGGACCACGCTGGCATCGCGCATATGCACGCCCATCCAGCCGTCGCCACGGAAGACGGTCGAGGAGCGCACCGGCACGATGCGCGGCAGCTCGACGCCCGAGCCTTCATTGATCCGTCGGGCGTCGCCACCACTGGCCTGCGCCAGCGGCTTCAGCATCTCGGTGGTCGAGGTGACCTCGGAGAATTCCTTCGGGTTGATCGGGCCGACATTGATCAGCGCCTTCAGCGTGCCGTCGGTGGCCTGCCACAGGCCGAGTTCATCGGCCGGCGTGGTCGCGCGCCACAGGCCGGGCTCGCCGGCTGACAGCGTCAGTTCGCGGGTCTTGCCTGATGGTGAGGTCACAGTCACGGGCTGCACGGCGTCGCCCATGGTCTGGCGCAGCACAACGAGATCCTTGCCCTGACTCTGCAGCTTGAGTGCTTCCTCGTCGAGATCCGGCTGCTTCATCAGCCAGTGCGACGTGCGACGGAGCAGATCGAGATGCGGGCCGCCGCCTTCATAGCCGCGCGCCCACAGCCAGATGTGATCCGACAGCAGCAGCGCGACGCGGCCTTCGCCGGACCGCGACAGCAGCAGCAGCGGCTGGCCGTCGGCGCCAGTCATCACAGGCGGCGTGGTGGTGTTGCGGGTCTCGACGGTGCGGAAGAAGCGGCTCCATTTCGGTGGCTCGGAATTGGAGCCTTCGAGCCCGCGCGTCACCGGGTGACGCTTACCGATATCGCTGAGATGCGCATAGAACGGCTTCTCGCTGACACCGACGGGTTCGGCAGGGAGCACCGAATCCAGCGGTGTGCGCCAGATCGAGGTGTTCGACGCATAGTCGGGACCAGCCGACACCAGCACGGCGCCGCCGGCGCGGACATAGCGCGCGATATTGTCGAAATAGGCGATCGGCAGCACGCCCTGGCGGGCATAGCGATCGAAGATGATCAGCTGGAATTCGTGAATCTTTTGCTGGAACAGTTCGCGGGTCGGAAACGCAATCAACGACAGCTCATTGATCGGCGTGCCGTCCTGCTTCTCCGGCGGGCGCAGAATCGTGAAATGCACGAGATCGATCGAGGCATCGGACTTCAGCAGGTTGCGCCATGTGCGCTCGCCGGAATGCGGCTCGCCGGAGACCAGCAGCACGCGGAGTTTGTCGCGCACGCCATCGATGGCGACCACGGCGCGGTTGTTGACCAGCGTGAGTTCGTTGTCGAGTGGCGAGGCTTCGATCTCGACGATGTTCGGACCGGCATGTTTGATGTCAATATCGACCGACACGGTCTGGCCCGACAGCACCGTGCGCTCGCTCAGCGTATCGCCGTCGCGGCGGATGGCGACACGGGCGCGCTCGCCGGTGACACCCTGATCGTCCAGGCGAAACGTAACGCGTTGCGACTGGCCGACGATGCCAAATCTGGGAGCAGCCGTGATGGCGATGCGGCGATCACGTTCGTCCTTGCGGCCGGTGATCAGCGCATGCACCGGCGCATTGAAGCCGAGACCCGCGACATTGGCCGGGATGTCATGGACACGGCCGTCGGTGATCAGGAAGGCGCCCGCGACACGGTCTGTCGGCACGTCGGAGAGAGCGGAGGACAGTGCGCCGAACAATTTGGTGCCGTCGGTTTCGCCATCAGCCTGTCCGGCTTCGACGACACGGACCTCGAGGCCCTTGACCTGCTTCAGCCGGTCGACCAGCTGCTTCTGCGCTTCCTCGGTTTCCTTGGTGCGCGCGCCGAAATTCTGGCTCGGGCTCTTGTCGATGACGACGGCGGCGACCGATGTGAGCGGCTCGCGCTCCTCGCGTGTGAAGGAGGGATTGGCGAGTGCCAACAGGATCAGCGCCAATGCGGCCACACGCACGGCGGCACCGCGTGCACGGCCGAGCAGTAGCAATGCTGATATCGCGACGATGGCGGCGAGGCCGATCCACAGCACGATGGTCGGGACGAGGGGCGTAAACGCGATGCCGTATTGCATGTCGCGCTCCTATTGTCCGAGACGTTCGATGAGCGCCGGCGCGTGCACCTGATCGGCCTTGTAGTTGCCGGTCAGCGTGTACATCACGATGTTGACGCCGGCGCGGAACGCGAATTCGCGTTGCCGCGGTTCGCCGGGCGTCAGCGGCAGCATCGGCTGGCCGTCCGGCCGCATTGCCCAGGCGCCGGCGAGATCGTTCGAGGTGATGATGATCGGCGATACGCCGTCGCCGCCGCGAGCCGGACGCGAGGCAGCGTCATCGCCATCGTCGCGCGGCAGGGTCTCGACCCAGGTCGGTCCGGAATTGAAGCGGCCGGGGAAGTCGCGCAGAAGATAGAAGGTCTTGGTCAGCACATGTTCGCGCGGCACCGGCTCGAGCTCGGGCACATCGAGCGAGGACAGGATATTGCGCAGCGTCAGCATGCCCGGCGTCTGCGACTCGCCATTAGGTCCGGGCGGCGCCTCGACGGCGTCGCGGGTGTCGAACAGCACCGTGCCGCCTTGCTTCATGTAAGCGTCAATGCGGTTGATGGCTTCCTGCGGCGGCTTGGCCGCGCCGGGAATGATCGGCCAGTAGATCAGCGGGAAGAATGACAGTTCGTCGCGAGAAGGATCGACACCGACCGGTTCGCCGGCTTCCAATGCTGTGCGCTGCGCGAGAAACAGCGTCAGTCCGGTCATACCCGACTTCACGATCGAGTCGACATCGGCATTCCCCGTGACGACATAGGCCAGACGCGTCTGAGACACCGCCTTGACTGCGAAATCGTCGCTGGCCGGATCGGCGCGTGACGGCGTCGGCGCGCCGATCACACTCGTCAGCGCGAGAGCAACTGCGAGTGCGGTAGATACAGCGCGGCGACGGAACATCGCGGCAATGGCACCGCCGAGCAGCGCGACGATGATCGCGTCCACCAAAAACAGCGCCAGCGCCGTGGAGAGCAGGATGCCGCGAAGGTCGCGAGGTTCGGCATTGGTGTAGCTGGCGCGGTTGGCCTTCAGGCCTGAGAAATCGATAGGCTCAATGCGATCGGCCGATGCCAGCGCATTCACCGCGAGCGGGCCATCGGCAGGGCCATAGAAGCCCGGCGGGTGATCGAGCGTGGCGCGGTCGCGATAGTCAGCGGCGAGCGGCTTGGCCGTCGATGGCGGCGGGGTGAAGGCACCGAAACCATCAAGGGTGCGCAGCGGCGCAACCGTTTCCGCGCCGGTCTCGCCGGCGACACCTGCGCCGGGCGTGGACGTATAGCCGGAGATATCGACGACCCTGCGCAGCATTTCGACGAAGGTGCCAGACAATGGCAGATCGGACCAGCGCATATCGGCGCTGACATGGAACAGGGTGACGAGACCTTTGCCGCGGCGTTCGCCGGTGACCAGCGGCGTGCCATCGACCAGCGACGCCCAGCTCTTTGAGGCCAGCGCAGCGTTCGGCTCGGCGAGCACCTGGCGGTTCACGGTGATGTCTTTCGGGACAGGCAGACCGGCGAAGGGACCATCGGCGGCGAAGGACGCCAGATGTTGCGGCTTCTCCCAGGTCAGGCTGCCGCCGAGGCTGCGGTCGCCGCGGCGCAGTTTAACCGGGACGAGATCGTCATCGCCTTGCGCGAGGCGTGGGCCGGCAAAGCGCACCAGCACACCGCCTGCATCGATCCAGGCATTCAGACGCTCGCGGATTTCCGGCGACAGCGTGCCGACATCGGCCAGCACGATCATCGGAAGTTTCTGGTCCAAAAATTGCGTGATCGCCTGTTGCGGCGCCCCGCGATCGCCGAGGCGGACGTCAGCGAATGGCGCCAGCGCGCGCGTTAGATAGAAGGTCGAGGCTAGCAGCGGCTGCGCGGTATCGTTGGTGGCGCCCGAAACGATGCCGATGGCGCGACGGCGCCAGCGCTTGTCGAGCAGTTGCACGGCGCCGGCGGAGCGTTCGCCGGTGATTTCAAGCCGCGCGATGTCGTTGCGCAGTTCCACGGGCAGATCGAACGAGGCTTCGGTCTCGCGGTCGTTCGGTGTGAACAGGAACTTGGCTTCGCCAACCGGCGATCCCTTCTGGTCGAGGCCGCGCACCACGCCGCCGTCCGGGCCGCCGCTATTGGCGCGCAGCACCTTCACGGTCATCTTCGCCGCGGCATTTTCCGCTGCGACCAGCGCATGGGCCGGCGTGGCGCCGCCGTCATAGATGGTCAGTGTGCGGTCGCCGATGGTCTTCGCAAGGCCTTGCGTGAAATCCGCGCCACGGCCGGTGTCGACGCCGTCGGAGAGCCAGACGATTTCGCTGTCGCCGGTGGCCTTCAGGAAGCGCTCCAGCGCCGGCAGCGTATCGACGCGGTCGATGGCATAGGGCTTCGGCGAGAGCTGGCGCAGCGCGACGCGTGCGGTGCCGCCGGGTAGCATTGTGATGTCGCGGTTCGGTTCCGACAGCGGAACAAGGGCCACGCCGCGGCGATTGCTGTCGGCATTGGCAATCAGCTCATCCGCCGCCTTGACGCGAGCGTCCCAGCTCGCCGCGGCGCTCCAGCCATCGTCCAGCAAAATCGTCAGCGGGGCGTTGCTGCCGGCAGCTCCGGTCTGCGGATTCCAGACCGGGCCGGCGGCAGCAAAGATGATCAGTGCCGCAGCCAGCAGGCGCAGCAGTGTCAGCCACCACGGCGAGCGCGACGGGGTCTCTTCCTTCGGCGTGATATCGAACAGCAGACGTGTCGGCGGAAACGCGATGCGCTGCGGGCGCGGTGGCATCACGCGCAGCAACCACCATAGCACCGGAAGGCTGATCAGGCCGAGCAGCAGCAGCGGTTGGGCGAAGGCGAGCGGAAAGCCACCGATCATGCTGAACGTCCTGCCTTGACCATGCTGCCGCCGCCGGCAGATTTGTTGACCATCATGCCGCCATGCAGGAACAGCAGCAGCTCAGCCGCCGAGCGGCTGGTGGTGTGTGTCGAGAACAGCCAGCCGAGTTTGGCGGTTTCAGCGCGGATTTCCTCGCGATGCGCGGCGACGCGGGCGACGTAGTCTTCGGCCCAGGTCTGTGCACGGCCGGCGGTGATGACATTGCCGCTTTCCGGCTCGACGAATTCGACGCGGCCGGAATAAGGGAAACTCTCCTCGGCGGGATCGACGACCTGCACCAGTGCGCCATGCGCGCCGGATGACGACAGACCGGCCAGCATCTCCTTGATCTCCGGCATCGGCGACCAGAAGTCGCCGAGCACCACGATCTCGGCCAGTGCTGAGGGCACAAACGAAGGTGGCAGGCTGGCGCGGTTCGTCGTGTCGTGCAGCATCGCCTGCGCCATCTTGTCGATGACGCTGCGGCTGGACGTCGGATTCATCAGGCCGGGCACGCCGACGCGTTCACCGCCGGCCACCAGCAATTCAGCCAGTGCGAAGGTGACGATCAGCGCGCGTTCGAGCTTGCTGTCGCGCGCGCCCTTGGAGGCAAAGGCCATCGACAGCGACCGGTCCGGCCACAGCCAGACTGTGTGCGCGGCTTCCCATTCCTGCTCGCGGACATACAAATGATCGTCGCGCGCCGAACGGCGCCAGTCGACATTCTGCGACGGTTCGCCGGAGACGAAGCGACGATATTGCCAGAAACTTTCGCCATGGCCGGCGCGGCGCCGGCCATGCAGGCCATGGATGACGGTCGCAGCAATGCGCCGGGCCTCCAGCACCAGACGTGGCAATGACGCAGCAAGCGAACGGCTTTCACCATCGGCGCGGCGGACTGCGATGATCTCCTGCGTGGCGTGATCCGGCGCTGCGGCCATTAACCGATCCGCGTCTTGAGCTGACGGATGACGTCGGGGACTGTGCGACCTTCGGCACGCGCCGAGAAGGTCAGCGCCATACGATGCTTCAGGATCGGTTCGGCGAGATAGAGCACGTCGTCGATCGACGGCGCGAGACGGCCATCGAGCAATGCACGGGCACGCACTGCCAGCATCAGCGACTGTGACGCGCGAGGACCTGGGCCCCAGGCGATCAGCTTGCTGGCATCGCCTGCGTCCGGTCCCGGACGTGCCGAGCGCACCAATGTAAGAATCGCTTCGACCACGCTGTCGCCGACCGGCAGACGGCGGATTAGGCGCTGCGCGGTAATCAGCGTTTCAGCGGTCACGGCAGCCTTGGCGATGGTTTCTTCGGCGCCGGTGGTTTCGAACAGGATGCGGCGTTCAGCATCGCGATCCGGATAATCGACGTCGATCTCCATCAGGAAGCGATCGAGCTGCGCTTCCGGCAGCGGATAGGTGCCTTCCTGCTCCAGCGGATTCTGCGTGGCCAGCACATGGAACGGCTTCGGCAGATCGTGCCGGGCGCCGGCGACGGTGATGTGCTGTTCCTGCATCGCCTGCAGCAATGCGGATTGCGTGCGCGGCGAGGCGCGGTTGATTTCGTCGGCCATCAGAAGCTGTGCGAAGACAGGTCCCGAGATGAAGCGGAACGAGCGCTTGCCGGCGACGCTCTCGTCCAGCACTTCGGCGCCGAGAATGTCTGAAGGCATCAGGTCGGGGGTGAACTGGATGCGCTTGGCATCGAGGCCGAGCGTGGCGCCCAGCGTTTCCACCAGCTTGGTTTTGGCGAGGCCCGGAACACCGATCAGCAGCGCATGGCCGCCGGACAGAATGGTCACCAGCGTGTTTTCGACGACGCGTTCCTGGCCGAAGATGACAGTGGAGATAGCTTCCTTGGCGGCGCGCATCTGGCCAGCCACCTGTTCCGCGGAGCGGACAATCACGTCTTCGAGTTTCTCGACACTGTCAGCGCCAGCCATCCATTGCTCCTTCGGGTGAACGGCGCCTGAAACACGCCGCCGCATTTGTCGTCACGCCATCTTAGTATTCCATGGACCTGATGCTAAACTTAAGCGAAGGCCATGTATTTGTTGAATTAAACTATCCCCACAATATCGGGATGCGGCTATGAACTGCATCACGTTGTGGCGAGTTTGAATGTGACACCGCACGTTTCAAGACTTGAGGTTCAAGACTTGCACCAAACGTGCCAAATGGCAGTGGTAAAGTCAGGGCAAACAATGGCGAAGCAAGGGCAGATCGCAAATCAGGGGCTGGATGGCCTGACAACTGCGGCGAAGGATGCGGCGGCCAACGGTAAAGCCGGCAAGGGCCTGCCGCCGGTGCATCTGTGGAATCCGCCATTCTGCGGCGATCTCGACATGCGAATCGCTGGCGATGGTACGTGGTTCTATTTGGGGACGCCGATCGGCCGGCCCGCATTGGTGCGGTTGTTCTCAACGATCCTGAAGCGTGAGGGCGGCAAGCACTTTCTCGTGACCCCCGTGGAAAAGGTCGGCATCACCGTGGACGATGCCCCATTTCTCGCCGTCGAGATGCTCAAGGAGCAGGACACGCGCGGCACGGTGTTGAAGTTTCGCACCAATGTGGACGATTGGGTGGAGTGTGACAGCATACACCGGCTGCGATTCGAGATGGCTGAGGACGGCGGGTTGACGCCCTATCTGCATGTCCGCAGTGACCTATGGGCCAAGGTGACGCGGGCGGTCTATTACGATCTGGTTGACATGGGCGAGGAGCGGATGGTCGATGGTACTGCGATGTTCGGCATCGCCTCCGCGGGCGCGTTTTTCGCCATGGCCGATGCGGAGCAGGTGAGGGAAGCTACATAAGTGAGCCGGGCGAATGAGCCGATGCTGAAGACCGACGCGGATGCCGCGGATATCGGTTCAGTTGAGTTTTTCAAGCGGGCGAAGGCACGCCTGAATTTCGATGTGCCAGAGGGGCTCACCGATGCCAGCATCATTCCCGTCACCGGCGATGCCGGCAACGACCGCATGATCCAGATTGTGGCGCAGGAGCGGCCGATCCGTCCGGCCGCGGTCCTGATCGGCATCGTCGAACACGAACAACCAACCGTGCTGCTTACCCAGCGCTCCGCGCATCTCAACGATCATGCCGGACAGATCTCGTTTCCCGGTGGCAAGATCGATCCGACCGATGTCTCGCCGCTGGACGCCGCGTTGCGCGAGGCCGAGGAGGAAATCGGTCTCGATCGCTCCTTCGTCGAGCCGATCGGCTATCTCGATCTCTATGCAACCGGCTTCGGCTTTCGCATCCTGCCGACACTGGCGCGGGTGAAGCCGGGCTTCAGTCTCACGATCAACGAGAACGAAGTCGAAAGCGCGTTCGAGGTGCCGCTGGCGTTTCTGATGGACCCCGCCAATCATCAGCTGCACAGCAAGGAATTCCGCGGCATGGAGCGGTCCTACTACGCGATGCCGTTCGCCGAACGCTATATCTGGGGCGCTACCGCAGGCATCCTGCGCGTGCTGTATGAACGGATCGTGCTCACATGATCCGTCCGGTTCTGACCGAAGTCGGCATCTTCCTCATCCCGTTTGCGCTCTATGCTATTTTCCTCATCGCGACCAAGAATGGCGTGGCACTGAAATCGTCATGGCCGATGCCGGTGATGATCAGGCTCGCCATCGCCGCCGCCGTGCTGGTGATCGTGAGCCTCGTGCTGCTGGCGCAGTTTTCCGGCGCGCCGCCAGGATCGACCTATGTCCCGGCGCATATCGAAAACGGCAGGCTCGTTCCCGGGGTCGAAAAATGAGCGTGCGCAAACTGCCCGACGCGCCGTGGCTCACGTCAGGACCGTCCGGGCAGGTGCTGGCGCTGCTCAACGGCAATGGCGAGGAAGCCCGCGCGGTCGGCGGCGCCGTCCGCAACGCTCTGATGAAATTGCCAGTGGGCGAAATCGATATAGCCACGACGGCCGTGCCCGATGAAGTGATCCGCCGCGCCAAGGCGGCCCATATCAAGAGTGTACCGACGGGCATTGAGCACGGCACGGTGACGCTGGTGGTCGATGGCGCACCGTTCGAGGTCACGACATTGCGCGAAGACGTCGAGACCTTTGGCCGCAAGGCCAAGGTGGCATTCGGGCGCGACTGGAAGCGCGATGCCGAACGACGTGATTTCACGATGAACGGCCTTTCGGCATCCATCGACGGCGTGGTGCATGATCATGTCGGCGGCCTGTCCGATCTCGATGCCCGGCGGGTGCGCTTCATCGGCGATCCCGACCGGCGCATCGCCGAAGACTATCTGCGTATTCTCAGGTTCTTCCGCATTCATGCCGCCTATGGCGCCGGGACGCCGGATCGCGAGGGCTATCTCGCCAGCATTCGTGGCCGTGATGGACTGGCGGGAATATCGGCCGAACGTATCAGGATGGAGTTGCTGAAGCTGCTGGTGGCCGATGGGGCCTTCGCGGCGGTGGATGCGATGGTCGATGCCGGCCTGATGCTGCGGATCGCCGGCGGCGTCACCTACAAGGGACCATTCGCGGCGATGATCGCCATCGAGCAGGTGCTTGGGCAAAAACCCGATGCGGTTCTGCGGCTTGGCGCGCTCGGCGTGGCCGTCACCGAGGATGCGCGGCGGCTTGCGCAAAAGCTGCGGCTGTCCAATGACGAAACCAAGGCCTTGGATTCCATGGGCCATCGCTGGTGGCGGCTGAAGGGCATGGACGAATCCCATGCCCGGCGGCGGCTCTATCGGCTCGGCGAAACGCGCTATCGCAATCGCATGATGCTGGCCTGGGCCCGCGCCGGCCGCGATGCTGATGTGGAGGCGTGGAAAACGCTCGTGACCTTGCCCGAGCGCTGGACCCCGCCGGTATTTCCGCTCAGGGCTGCCGACTTCATGGCGCGCGGCATCGCCAAGGGCCCGGCGCTCGGCCATGTGCTGGCGCTGGCGGAAGATGCCTGGCTGGCGCTGGACTTTCCGATGGAGGTCGATGTGTTGACTGTTATCGCCGACCAAACGATTGCGCGATTCAAGCACGACCATCAGCTCTAAGTCTCGACGGTACCATGAAGCACGTCATTCGCCCCGGTTCTGCCGATATCAGCGATGATGCCGACGTCTTTGTGCCGTGGTGGAGTTTCACCAAGACGCTGATTGCCGCCACGGCACTGACCATGGTGCGTGATGGACAGTTGGCTCTGGATGATGCGTTGCCGGGCGAGTCCTCTACGCTCCGCCAGTTGTTGCAGCATCGCGCCGGTCTGGCCGACTACGGTTCTGTTACGGCCTACCATGCGGCTGTCGCTGCCGGTGAAGACGCCTGGCCGGTGGACCAGCTGCTGCACTCAGTTTCTGCTCTGCATGCCGGAATTGAGCCGGGCCATTTCGCCTATTCGAATGTCGGCTATTTGCTGGTCCGGGAACATCTCGAACGCGTGAGCGGGCTGGGGCTCGATGCCTTGATACGACACCGGTTGCTCGAACCCTTCGGTGTGGTCGGGCCGCGCATCGCCAATCAACGCAGCGATCTCGCCGATGTCCGGATGGGCAATGCGCAGTCTTACGATCCGCGCTGGGTCTATCACGGGCTGGCGGTCGGGACATTGCGCGATGCCGCAATGCTGTTGCACCGCTTGATGACGACGGACTTGCTGCCTGTGGGGCTGCGCGACGAGATGTGCCACGGAATCGCAGTGGGTGATCCCGGTACAGGACGTCCGTGGCAACACGCGGCTTACGGCCTTGGCGTCATGGCGGGAACGACAACCAGTAATTTAAGCGTCGTTGGGCACACCGGCGGAGGTCCGGGCAGTGGCATCGCCGTCTATCATTGTCCCGAACATGCGCAGGCGACCGTCGCGGTCTTCGCGGCCGACGGTGCTGCGGGTCATATCGAGGCGGACGCGTTCAAACTCGGTCTGCAGAGATGAACAACAAGCCGCCGCCGGACATTTCCGCCCGGCGGCGGACGGCCTGATCAGGCCACCTTGCTCTTGTGCTCTTCTTCTTCGTCGTCGTGTTCTTCAGCTTCGTCCTCTTCGCTCTCGTCTTCGTCGTCATGCGGGATGACGAGGGCGAGTTCGAGCACGGCACGCGGAAGGGTCTCGCGGAACAAATCGCCTTCCTCGCCCAGCCAGATGCATTCAATATCGTTGCCGTCAACGTCGGCCACGGTCAGAGGGCAACCGCCCGACTTCAGCATGACGACATCGCCTGATTTCAATTCCATGGTCGGCTCCCGAAATGTGTGTGACACGCGCTGAGTCTAGCTGCGCGTCATGACAGGCCGAACACGGGGATGTTTCTGTCAGCTATTTTTGCTGAAGCAGTTTTGCGAGTTCCGCGCCGAGGCCAGCATTCTCGAACGCTGGCGGTGGGCTGGTATTGTTGAGACCATTCGCCGCCGCGGCGATCACCGCGCGCGTGCCGGTCTCAACGGAACACAGGACGGGTACCGGCACGTCAGCTTGGATGCGAGACGCAAGGCCGGCGAGCGCAGCGCCGCCAAGGATCACGACCTCGGCCCCGTCGTCCGTGGCACAGGCCGTGCAAGCGCTGGCGAGCGCGGCCAGTGCTGCATCGGGATTCCGCGCGATATCGCCGCCGGTCGGTGCGATGGTGCGCACCTTGGCGAGCTTGTCGGCCAAGCCGATACTTCCGACGAACTCCCGGAGCATCGGGCCCCACAGCGCGCCGCCGGTGACGATGGCGAAACGCCCGCGTCTGGACGCCTCGATGCAGGACGCTTCGGCCATGCCGACCACGGGGACATCAGCGATCTCGCGCAAAGCCAGCAGGCCAGGGTCGCCGAAACAGGCGAGATAGACGGCATCGCAGCGGTCGCGATGCGTCGCATAGGCGTCGAGCGCCGCATGGCCTGCGATGGCCGCCGATGCGCGCGTCGAAATATAGCGGGCGCCGAACCGGCCGGTCGCCGGCACAAAGGTCGCGGCATCGCCGGCGATGGTTTCGGCATGCCGTTTCACCAGCGTGGTAACGCTTTCGGTCGTGTTGGGATTGATCAGCAGGATACGCACGGGGGGGCTCTCGATGAGTCCGTCCACTATAGGCGTCAGCGCGGGAAATGCACGGCGATCATCGAGACGCATGCGGGAGCGCATATGGCGTGCCGCCCGCGGTGGTCCTAGCTGCCGGCGCTGTAATAGGCTTCGCTGCGGATGATCTGGTGATCGGCATCGAAATCCATCATCTCGCAGGCCCGGGTCGGTCCACCGGGCAGCGGCGCGCTCCACCAGACCGTCAGGCGCTGTAACGCGCCGTCCCAGGCGGCGCTCTCCAGGGTGAGATGTGGCTCGGATAGCCCGCCATAGGCGGCGTGCCAGTAGGTGCGAATGGCGTCGCGTCCCTTTATGGTGGATGATCCCGCCAGTTTCGTTGCCAGCGGGCTGCGCATCTCGCCTTCGGGAGCAAAATGATCAACGATCGTATCGATCGCGAGCCGATTCCAGTTTGCAGCCCATTGCGGCGCGAATGCCATCGCGTCCTGCCGCGTCAACATGCGTCCCGTCTCCCTGTCGTGAGCCTTCGATGAGCCCATCTGCCGTAAAACCTAGCACCGCCAAGAATCAAGTCAATATTATTGACCTGAAGAAACTCGATCCGCTCGATGATGCGCTGGCGCTGATGTATTTCGGATGGCGCGGGATGACGCGCGCGGCTGACGAATATCTGGCAACGGTCGGCCTGTCGCGAGTCCACCATCGCATTCTCTATGCCGTGCTGCGCGGCGATGGCATCACGATGTCGGATCTGCTGGCGATCCTGCAGATTTCGAAACAGGCGCTGCATCGCCCGATGAAGCAATTGCTCGATGAGGGCTATGTGGCCGTCAAGCGCGATCCGACGCGGCATCGTTTCAAGATTCTTGAACTGACGCCCGCCGGCCGCGCGGTCGAGCGCATCGCATCCGGTCATGAGCGCAAGATCATGGCCCGCGCCTTCAAGAAGGCGGGGGCGGGCAGCCAGGCCGCATGGTCGGCGGTGATGGCGGAGGCGGCGCGCGACTAGCCAAGTTCAAGTCTTGAGGTCAACAATATTGACTTGATAGGCAAGCTCTGCCATCCCGGTCTCATAACAAGGATGTTCACGGGACGGCGGAGGCGAACATGACGACTGAGATTGGTGACGCGAGCAGTGGCCTGAAGCTTGTGCAGCAGGCCTTCGCCGCAGGCGGATTTGCGCGCGGCATCGGCCGCACACTCGGCATCAAGGGCGAGTCCGCAGAGCAGGGCAAGGTTGTGCTGGTCGGCTCGCCGAACGAGGATCACTACAATCCGCTCGGAACGGTGCATGGCGGTTACGCGGCCACGATGCTGGATGGCGCCATCGCGCTGGCGGTGCAGACCTCGCTGCCGGCAGGGACCGGTTACGCGACGCTCGATCTCAAGGTCACCTACATTCGCGCCATGACGGCTGCATCAGGGCCGATCCGCGCCGAAGGCCGTATCATTCACATGGGACGCAGGATGGCCGCGACGGAGGGGACGCTGACCGACAAGGATGGCAGGCTTTGTGCCCATGCCACCGCCACCTGCATGATCACGGGAAAAGACTAGAGCATCATCCCGAAAAGTGGATACCGGCTTTCGCCGACAAACGAATTCGTTTGTCGAGAGATCATGCGCCAATAAAGACTCTAGCCTTTCGGCCCGAAATATACGCAGCTCTCGTTGCAGCTGTCGCGAAACACGCCGACGCGGACGACCGGAGCCTTGTCGGCGACGCGGTCCCAGATGAAGCGCGAGAGATTTTCCAGCGTCGGAATGCCGATCGCTTCGATCTTGTTGAGAAACTTGTGGTCGAGCGTCTTGCGCAGCTCGTCGAGGCTGCGGTCGAGCAAGCCGAGATCCATCACCATCCCGGTCACGGGATCCGGCACGCCGCGGATGGTGACTTCGGCGCGGAAGGAGTGGCCATGGATTTCCTGGCTCACTTCGCCCAGCGTGGTGTGAGACAGCGCATGCGCCGCCTCGAAGCGAAACGATTTGGTCAGTTCCCACATAGGAAATCGTCGTCCTTAGAAGTCCGGGTCCTTAGCGGATCCCAAGTGTCTTGTGTGTCTGCACGCTCAGCCGCCATTGCGGGTGGCGCAGGCAGTAGTCCACCGCGTGCGCGGTATTACTGATGGCGTCCGGTCCGTCCATCGGCTGCAATGAGAAACGCTCGAAGGTGAGGCCTTCGAATTTTTCCGGCATCGCCTGCGCCTGCGGATAGACCAGCTTCAATTCGTGTCCGCTGCGCACCACCAGTTCAGCGCCGGCCTTCGGGCTGACGCAGATCCAGTCGATACCTGCGGGCGGCGCGACCGTGCCGTTGGTCTCGACGCCGATCTCGAAGCCGCGCGCATGCAGCGCGTCGATCAGCTCGGAATCCACCTGCAGCAGCGGCTCGCCGCCGGTCAGCACCACATAGCGGTTATCGGAAGGGCCCACCCATTGCGCGGCGATGGTGTCGGCGAGCTTGTCGGCGGTGGGGTAACGACCGCCCAGCGTGCCGTCCATACCGACGAAGTCGGTGTCGCAGAACTGGCAGGTGGCCTCGGCGCGGTCCTGTTCCCGACCCGTCCAGAGATTACAGCCGGAAAACCGGCAGAATACGGACGCGCGGCCGGCATGGGCGCCTTCGCCCTGTAGTGTCAGGAAAATCTCTTTGACCGCGTAACTCACTGTCTCAGCTCTCTAAAACCGGCATGCCCGATCCGGCTCGGGGCACATCTCGGTTCCATATGGGGTAAGCCGCGGCTCTTAGCACGGCTGGCCGGTGGATGTCCCGGCCGATCACCGACATGTCAATTGCGATGTCCGGCGCGGGCCGCCAAAGGTCGATGACATCACGTCAAATTGTCGCACCTGGATACCATGCAGCCGTCGCTCGTCACATCCGGCAGTTCTGCCGCTGCCACACGTACGTGCGGGACCTGCACCATGTGCTGCAAGGTCTATCGCATCGACGACCTCGCCAAGCCGGCCGGCAAGTGGTGCAAGCACTGCGCGATCGCGCAGGGCTGCAAGATCTATGACACCCGGCCGCAGCAATGCCGCGCCTTCGATTGCGTCTGGATCCAGGACGACGAGATGCCGGAATCCTGGAAGCCGGAAAATTCGAAGATCGTGTTTTCGGTCTATCCGACCACCGGCTTCATCTATGGCCAGGTCGATCCCGGCACGCCTTTCGCCTGGCAGAAAGAGCCTATCCATTCCGGCCTGATCGCCTGGTCGGAGAAGCTGCTGGCAGAACGTCGCCACCTGCTGATCTTCGTTGGTGGCAATGCCACGCTGATCATGCCCACCGGCCCGGTGCCGATCGGTCCGATGTCGCCGGCGGATGGCTTCATCATCCGCGAAACCTTCACGGCGAAGGGCAAGGACTACATCGCCACGCGTGTGCCGAGCGGGCGGTAGTCAGCCGCGCGTCTGCCGCAGGGCCTCTCCCAATGCCATGGCCACCGTCATCGCCAGATTGATCGATCGCAGGCTCTCACGCATGGGAATGACGATGCGGCTGTCTGCGGCGGCCGCGACATCCTCCGGCACCCCGGCGGATTCCCGCCCGAACATCAGGATGTCATTGGTGTCATAGCGATGATCGAGATAGGGCTCCGCGCCCTTGGTGGTGAACAGCGCGAGGCGATGACCGGCCTTGCGCCGCCAGTCCTCGAAATGCCGCCATGAATCGTGCCGGACGATCGATACCTGATCGAGATAGTCCATGCCGGCGCGGCGGAAATGGCGGTCGGAGGTCGGAAAGCCCGCCGGTTCGATAATATGCGCTTCGACATCGAGACAGGCACAGAGCCGCAGTATGGTGCCGGTGTTCTGCGGAATGTCAGGCTGGTAGAGGGCGATGCGCACGGCGGACTTTCTCCGGCCGCATCTTGATCGACGCGGCCCATGTCAGGCGATAGCGCCTGACATGCAGTCGGACAAGGCCGGCGGCTCTACTCAGCCGGCGCGAGTCGCGTATTCGAACGTGCTTCCGTTGTCTCGCGTACCTTCACGCGTGCGCGGCGCTTGCGCCACCAGATCACCACGCCGGTGACTGAGAGCGCCGCCACGACCAGGCCCATCGCCGAAATCAGGATGCGGCCAGGCAGACCCAGGATTCGTCCCGAATGCATCGGGAACTGCATCTGCACAAAGATGTCGGCGGCGGTGCCGACCCAGGGCAGCTTGGCGCCGAGCGGACGGCCGTCTTCGCTGTCGTAAAAAAGCGACGGCGGGCCGACACCTGCGGCGCCGTGATCGTCGCCAGGCTCGAAGAAGAACACCTGATACACGCCGTGTGCCGGGCCGTAGAACAGCGAGCCGATCGGTGTGGTCCAGCCGCGCGCCTTGCCGTCGGCGGTGGCGCGCTCGAGAATCTGGGCCCAGGTCATCTTGGGTTCGATCGGGTTATCGAGGTGACGATACTCACGCTGCTCGTAAGGCGTCGGCGTGTAGTCCGAGAACTTCTTCATCAGCGGCGAGAAGACCTCGAAATAGAGGTTCAGCGAGAACGCCGTGAACGCGATGATGAAGAGCAGGGCCCAGGTCCACAGGCTGAAGGCGCGGTGGATGTCGAAATTGATCCGGTAGGCGCTGCCCGAGGTCTTGATCATCCAGGCCGGCTTCCAGCGCGCCCAGAACCCCTTGCCGAGTTCGCGCACGACGGCGGGAGCGGCTCCCGCCTTGACGCGTTTGCGCGACGGCAGTGTCAGATAGAATCCGATGAAGCAATCGATGGTCCAGATGATGGCGATGACGCCGAGGATGCGCATGCCCCAGCGGTCGCTGCCCCAGAATTCCGGGATGTGCATCGTGTAGTGCAGCTTGTAGAGAAACGAGACGAAGTTCTCGCGGGTCACGGGCCAGACGGCGCCCCAATAGCGGCGGCCGAGTTCCTCACCGGTGTTGGGATCGAGGAAGATCTGATTGTAATCGAGCGTGTAACGCTTGCTTGTCGTGGGATCGATCCGCGGCAGAACAAAAAATGAGAGCGACTCATTCTTTTCCGGCGTCATGTACATGTGGATCACACGCGCACGCGGATCGCGCTGCTCGATCAGGCCCGCGAGTTCGATCGACGGTTTGGCGGGGCCCGCGGTGGTGACGTCCTTCAGCTTGCTGTTGAGGAGATCGTCAAGCTCGTGATCCCACGAGATAACCGCGCCGGTGACGCCCGAGAAGAACAGGAAGGCGGCGGTGAGGAGTCCAGCCCAGCGATGCAGGCGCCCGAAGATCGATCTCATGGCGTTCCGCCCGTGTTGTTGTGGTCGCGTTTACTACCAAGTGTCGCCACTGCCGGTCGAGAGACCGGCGGTGGCGTATTGTCGCGTTTTAGGGTGATTCTAATGTTCACCAGCGATAGGTCAGCTTGGCGACGACTTTGCGCGAGTCACCGTAGAAGCAACCATAAACGGGGCTGTAGCAGGATGAAACATAGCGGGTGTCCGCAATGTTGGTGACGTTGAGCGCGAGCCGGTAGTTCTTCTGATTATAGGCCAGTAGCGCGTCGATCACGGTGGCTCCCGGCACCTTGCTTGTGTTGGCATCGTCGGCCCAGCTATCGCCGATGTAGCGAATGCCGCCGCCGACCTGGACGCCCTCGAACAGGCCGCCTTGCATCGTGTAGTCGCTCCAGATGCCCAAGCGATTCATCGGCACGGTGGTCAGAGCCTTGCCAACATTCACCGGATCCTTGGTGACTTCGATGTCGATGTAGGAATAGGCGGCGCGGACATTGAAGCCGGCGGCGAGGGTGGCGGTGGCTTCCAGTTCGATGCCGCGCGAATTGACCTCGCCGGTTTGAATCGCCGTGAACGGCGCAACAGGCAGGAAGCGAACGACATTTTGCCGGGTCAGGTCGAAGGCGGCAAGCGTGATCATCGCATTGACGCCGACCGGCTGATACTTGATGCCGACCTCATGCTGATGCGCTGTTTCCGGCGCCAGCAGGCTGCCATTGGCGATGTTCAGCACCGGCAGGAACGACTCCGAGTAGCTGTAATAGGGCGCCACGCCGCTGTCGAAATTGTAGATCACGCCCGCACGACCAGTGAAGGCCGAGGCATCGGTGGAGGTCGATGAACCGTCCATGTAGTTGTCGTAGGTCGTCTTGGCGAAATCCTGCCGGCCGCCGAGCTGGACCGAGAGCCGGCCGAGCTTGATCTGGTCCTGCGCATAGATGCCAACCTGCGACTGCTTCACGCGATAGTCTTCGTAGAGCGCGCCCTTGGTCCAGGTATTGGTGTAGGCGGGGTTGAAGACGTTGAGGGGATCGGCGCTGTAGCTCGTGTTGACGTCGGTCGATGTCGTGTTTCGATAGTCTATGCCGAACAGCGTGGTGTGGCTCAGGATGCCGGTGGTGAAGTGGCCCTCCAGCTGGTTGTCGACGGCGATGGAGTTGATCGTCGAGGCCGAGGATCCGCCGTAGCGGTAGAGCAGCCCGGCGGCTTCGTCGAGGTACCCGCCGGCATTGATGCTGTCGGATTCGTTGTGCATCCACGAGTAGCGCAGGTTCTGCCGGAAGGTCAGGTTGTCGTTGATGTTATGCGCGAACAGGTAGCCAACCGAAGCGATCTCGTTGTCGTATCTGTTGAAGCCGGGTTCGCCGGTGTTGCGGTTGATAGGGATGATACGGCCCGCATTCGGATAGATCGTGCCGGATGCCGGCAGGAACTGCAGACCCCAGCCGTTCTTCTCCTTCTGATAATTCGCCAGCACTGTGAGCGTGGTGTCTTCGTTCGGCTTGAAGGTGACGGCCGGCGCGATGAAGACGCGGCTGTCCCTGGCGTCATCGACCTGCGTGCCGCCGTCACGGACCAGGCCGGTCAGGCGATAGAGCACCGTGCCTTCCTTGTTGGCGGGACCGCCAAAATCGAACTCGCCCTGATAGCGGTCGAAACTGCCGCCTGACACCGAGATTTCGCCGAACTGACGGGCGGTCGGCAGCTTGCTGACATAGTTGAGAATGCCGCCCGGTCCGCTGCCACCATACATCACCGAGGACGGTCCTTTCAGCACTTCGAGACGAGACGCGCCGAAGGGATCGAGGCTGTCGAAATGGATATAGGGCGTACTGGGCAGCCGCAGGCCATCGAGATACAGCCCCTGCTGTGTCATGTCGAAGCCGCGGATCTGAATGCCGCCATTGCGGGTGTCGGAACCGCCATTGACGTCGCCATTGGCGCCCGCGGTGTAGCGCAGCGCCTGAGTGAGGGTCTGTGCGTCCTGGGTCTTGATCTGGTCGGAGGTGATCACCGAGATCGATTGCGGAGTTTCCATGATCGGGGTGTCGGTCTTGGTGGCGGAGCCGCTGCGATTGGCGACGAAACCGATCACGGGGCCGCCGGCGCGCTCACCGGCGTTGGGATTGGCTGGTGCCACCGGTGCCGCCTGCGGCGCACGGGCCATGCGATTGGTGCGGGCGGCGCGGCTGGTCGATGTGCGCTGGGTCGGCCTGGCCGTCGCCGGACGCGTACGCTGCTGCGGCGCATCCACCGTCACTGGCGGCAGGGCCGACTGAGCGTCGGCAGTACCTGTCGGAATCGACAAAGCGAGACCGCTGACGGCGCAAAGACATAGAGCCCGAAGCGTGTGCAGCCGAGTTGCCGATTCGATGAAGTGGGATGTTGTCATGACGCTGCGATGCCCCAGTTAGGCCGGCTCTACCGGTAAAATTTGGATGCTTTCGCTTTAGCGCAGGCGAAGAATGAGAACAGAATTAGGGATTTAGAACGTCTTCAAACGCGCTACTTGAGCGCGATTTGTTGCTGAAACGACGCAGAATTATTCACGATCATGAATTGTTGCTGTTTTTGCCTGACCGTCGCGCGAATCGTGGCGCGCGAGAGGTGTCCGGAAATTCGGCGGAGCGCTATCGAATGCGAATCGCGATCCCTTGTCCCGCTAAAAGCCTGATGGCCGTTTCCGATAGTCACGACGCGCCGAATTATCCGCCGCGCGGAAAGGCGTTGATTCTGTGGTGCATCGCATCTTGCTTCGCCGATCGTAGGCTTGCACTGCCGCACCAAGGGTGCCAATAGAACGATTCTGGACTGCGTGTTCTGCCTGTTAGGCAAGGACTAGTAGGCCTCTGCCGCCGTGGGGAGAATCGCGGGCGTCGGTTTTTTGCTTCAGGTCAACGCAAAGGCGTGACCGGGGGTGTCTAAGCCGGCTGCAGATAAGAAAGGGTTGGGATCGTGACGACAACGTCTTCGGCGGAACACACGCGCCGTGATTTCTTGTTCGTGGCCACTGGGGCAGTGGCTGCAGTGGGCGCCGCAGCCGCCGTCTGGCCGCTGATTTCTCAAATGAATCCAGATGCTTCGACCATCGCGGCGGGTGCGCCGATCGAGGTCGATCTGGCCCCCATCGCCGAGGGGCAGGACATCAAGGTGTTCTGGCGCGGCAAGCCGATCTACATCATGAACCGGACCAAGAAGCAGGTCGAAGAGGCGCGCGCCGTTCCGGTGTCGAGCCTGCCCGATCCGCAGACCGATCAGGCCCGCGTCAAGGAAGGCCACGACCAGTGGTTGGTCGTCATCGGCATCTGCACCCATCTGGGCTGCATCCCGATTGCTCACGAAGGCGCTTACGACGGCTTTTTCTGCCCCTGCCACGGTTCGGTCTACGACACTTCGGGCCGCATCCGTCAGGGTCCGGCGCCGCTCAACCTGCCGATCCCGCCTTACGCCTTCGTCTCTGACACCAAGATCAAGATCGGCTGAGCTGTCGGATCCCATCCGATCTCGCGCCGATAGTGTTTTTCTCTTCTCAGGATCGCATCATGAGCGGACCATCGACCTACCAGCCGACCAATCCCGCTTTGCAGTGGATTGAAAAGCGTCTGCCAATCATCGGCCTCGTCCATTCCTCCTTCGTTGCCTATCCGACACCGCGTAACCTGAATTACTGGTGGACGTTCGGCGGCATCCTGTCCTTCATGCTCGGCGTGCAGATCGTCACCGGCGTGATCTTGGCGATGCACTACACCCCGCATGTGGACATGGCGTTCAATTCGGTCGAGAGCATTGTCCGCGATGTGAATTACGGCTGGCTGTTGCGTTATCTGCACTCCAACGGCGCATCGATGTTCTTCATCGCCGTCTACATCCATATGCTGCGTGGCCTGTATTACGGGTCGTACAAGGCACCGCGCGAAATCCTCTGGATCCTCGGCGTGATCATCTACCTTCTGATGATGGCGACTGGTTTCATGGGCTACGTGCTGCCGTGGGGCCAGATGAGCTTCTGGGGCGCCACCGTCATCACCAACCTGTTCTCGGCGATTCCCTATGTGGGCGAGAGCATCGTGACCCTGCTGTGGGGCGGCTATTCGGTCGGCAATCCGACGCTGAACCGCTTCTTCTCGCTGCATTACCTGCTGCCCTTCGTGATCGCCGGCGTCGTCGTGCTGCACGTCTGGGCGCTGCATGTCGCCGGTCAGAATAATCCGGCCGGCGTCGAGCCGAAGACCGAGAAGGATACCGTGCCGTTCACGCCCTACGCGACCATCAAGGATGGTTTCGGCATGGTCTGCTTCATGATCTTCTACGCTTGGTTCGTGTTCTACATCCCGAACTACCTCGGCGATCCCGATAACTACATCCCGGCCAATCCGGGTGTGACGCCCGCGCACATCGTGCCGGAATGGTACTACCTGCCGTTCTACGCCATCCTGCGTTCGATCCCGAGCAAGCTCGGCGGCGTCATCGCGATGTTCTCGGCGATCATCGTGCTGGCCTTCCTGCCCTGGCTCGATACCGCCAAGACCAAGTCGTCGAAATATCGTCCGTTGGCCAAGCAGTTCTTCTGGATGTTCGTCGTGGTGGCGGTCCTGCTCGGTTGGCTCGGCGGCAAGCCCGCGGAAGGCATCTACATCATCGCCGGCCGTGTCCTGACCTTCTGCTACTTCGCCTACTTCCTGATCGTGCTGCCGATCCTCAGCCGTATCGAAACGCCGCGCGCAGTGCCGAACTCGATCGCTGACGATGTGCTGGCCAAATACGGCAAGAAGGCAGCCTCCGCGATCGTCGCACTGGTCCTCGCCGGTGGCCTGATGGCCGGCGGTACGCAGAGCGCCAAGGCTGCCGACGAGCATGGCGGCCCGACGCCGCCGTCTCTGAGCTGGTCGTTTGCCGGCCCGTTCGGCAAGTTTGACCGCGGTGCCCTGCAGCGCGGTTACAAGGTCTACAAGGAAGTCTGCTCGACCTGTCACTCGATGAGCCTGATCCACTTCCGCAACCTCGCGGACGTGGGCGGCCCGGGCTTCTCTGCGGCTCAGGCGCTGGCAGTGGCATCCGAGATCAAGGTGCAGGACGGTCCGAACGACGCCGGCGATATGTTCGAACGTCCCGGTCGTCTCGCGGATCCATTCCCCAAGCCGTTCCCGAACGAGAACGCGGCGCGCGCAGCCAATGGCGGTGCCTATCCGCCGGACCTGTCGCTGATGGCCAAGGCCCGCAACTACGACCGCGGCTTCCCGCAATTCGTGTTCGACTTCTTCACTCAGTTCCAGGAGAAGGGCCCGAACTACATTGACGCCCTGCTGCAGGGTTACGTCGATCCGGCGCCGAAGGATTTCGCGCTGCCGCCGGGCGCGTATTACAACAAGTACTTCCCCGGCCACGCCATCAAGATGCCGAAGCCGATCTCCGACGATCAGGTGACCTATGACGACGGCACCCCGCAGAAGGTCGAGAACTACGCCAAGGACGTTTCGACCTTCCTGATGTGGACCGCGGAGCCGCATCTTGAGGCCCGCAAGCGTATTGGCTTGCAGGTGATGGTGTTCTTGATCATCTTCGCGTTCCTGATGTATTTCACGAAGAAGAAGGTCTGGGCGAACGCTCACTGACCGTCGCAAACATTCTTTCAAAAGGGCCCCCGATGGGGCCCTTTTTCGTTTTCAGCCTGTGCGCGCCCGGACCATGGATTCTCGGGGAACCGTTGACTAAGCTTCGTGCAAAGGCGGGAGACGCGGGCTCGGTGAGCGTCACGGATATCCACGCTCATCGGGGGGATGGATGGCGGGCGCGGCGATCGACGATATTCTGCTGAACATTAGTCCGGGTGGCCAGATGGTGCTCGGCATCGTGCTGGCGATGATCATGTATGGCGTCGCGCTCGATCTTCGCGTCACCGATTTCGTCGATGTGTTCCGACGTCCGGCGGCGCCGCTCGCGGGGCTCGCCGCGCAACTGATCCTCCTGCCGGCGGTCACATGGGCGATCACCATGGTGTTGAAGCCGCAGCCTTCCATCGCGCTTGGCATGATGGTGGTGGCGGCCTGTCCTGGTGGCAACATCTCCAACCTCATCACTCATATGGCGCGCGGCAACACGGCGCTGTCGGTGTCGATGACCGGCATCTCCAGCCTGCTTGCGTCCATCACGACACCGCTAAACATCCTGTTCTGGGCCGGACTCAATCCGCAAACCGCGGCACTGCTGCGCCAGGTGAGCGTCGATCCCGTCTCGTTTATCGGATCGACCGTGCTGCTGCTTGGCGTGCCGATGGTTGCCGGTCTGCTCACGGTGCGTCATCTGCCGGGGCTGGCCGACCGTCTGCGCCGGCCGCTGCAGATCCTCTCTTTCGTGTTCCTGATCGGATTTATTCTGGCCGCGACGATCACCAACTGGCGCTACATCGCGGTATTCTCGACGGCGGTGCTGCCCTTCGTCGTGCTGCATAACGCGATCGCCGTCGCGCTCGGCTGGGGCGTCGCGAAGATCCTTGGGCTCAGCGACTACGACACCCGCGCGCTCACCATCGAAGTCAGCATGCATAATTCCGGCCTGGGGCTGGCGCTGATCCTCACGCAATTCGACGGCCTTGGCGGCGCAGCGCTGGTCGCCGCTGGCTGGGGAGTCTGGCACCTCGTCTCCGGCTGGGCGCTGGCGGCCTGGTGGAAACGGCGCGACCCGCATCCGGCACGCATTGAAGGTGCGGCATGAGCGACGCGATGGCGAATAGCGGCGTGCTGATCACCGGCGCTGCGGGCTTCATTGGTAGTGCTTTGCTGCGCGCATTCGCGGCCGGCGGCGACGGGCCGGTGACAGCGCTCGATCTGCGCGAGGTACCGTTGCAAAAGCGCCTCGACGGCGTTGCCTATGAGCACGGCGACATTCGCGATCCCGGCTTGAAAGAGATCATCGCCCGCGTGAAGCCACGTGCTGTGGTGCATCTCGCCTCGGTCGTCGCCGTCGGCGGCGATCCGCAGCGTGACTACGAGATCGACGTGCTGGGCACGCGCAATGTGCTGGAAGCCTGTCTTGCGGCTGGTGTCGACCACCTCATCGTGACCTCGAGTGGCGCGGCCTATGGCTATCACGCCGACAATCCCGTGCCGCTGCGCGAGACCGATCCGCTGCGCGGCAACGAGGACTTTCCCTATGCGCGCAACAAGCGTGAGGTCGAGGAGATGCTGGCGCGCTGGCGTAGCGATCATCCGCAGTTGCGGCAGACCGTGTTTCGCCCCTGCACGGTGCTGGGGCCGACCACGAACAACCAGATCACTGCATTGTTCGAGCGCCCTGTTGTCACCGGCCTCAGTGGCACCGCAACGCCGTTCTCGCTGATCGCCGATTCCGATGTGGTCGCGGCGCTGGCGCTGGCCGTGCGCACCGGCAAGAGCGGCATCTATAATCTCGCCGGCGATGGTACGCTCAGTCTGCGCGAGATCGCCCGACTGAACGGCAAGCCGTTCATTCCGATCCCACCAGCGGTGATGAAGGGCGCGCTGTGGCTGCTCCATAGGCTCGGCCTGACCAAGTTGACGCCTCAGAACGTGAAATTCATCCAGTATCGCCCGGTGCTCGATAATACGCGCCTCAAGTCCGAATTCGGCTACTCACCGCAGCTCGATGCGCGCGCCGTGTTCGAACGCTATCGCGACGAGCGCCCGGAGCCGATGTCATGACTTTCCTCGTCATCGGCGCCGGTCCAGCAGGTCTTGCCGCAATCCAGAGCCTGAAAGCCGCTGGCCATGCGGTGGAAGCCGTGGAGCAGAATGCCGATATTGGCGGGCAGTGGCTGTATGGCGCGGCGCCGAGCGCAGTCTACGCCTCGACGCATCTGATCTCGTCGAAGCGCACCACGGCCTTTGCGGATTTTCCGATGCCGGAGGACTGGCCGGCCTATCCGGGCCATCGCCAGGTGCTGGATTATCTGCAGAGCTATGCCCGGCATTTCGATCTCTATCCGCTGATCCGCTTCAACACTGGCGTGCGCAGTCTGACGCGGCAGGAAAGTGGATGGCGCGCCGTTTTCAGCGACGGCACGGCAGCCGACTATGCCGGCGTTGTCATCGCCAATGGGCATCTCAGCGATCCCCTGATCCCCAAAACGTCAGGCACCTTTGATGGCCCACTGATGCATGCCAAGGACTACAAGACCGCCGATATCTTCACCGGCCAGCGCGTGCTGGTGGTGGGCATGGGCAATACCGGCTGCGACATTGTCGTCGATGCGATCCATCGCGCGGATAAGGTGTTGTGGAGCGTGCGCGGCGGCAATCATTTCGTGCCGAAGTTTCTCGCTGGCAAGCCGGCGGACGAAGGCAATCACAAGCCGAAGCGCTTCATCATCCCGAAGAACCTGCGCTCAAGGCTGCACGAGCCGATCCTGCGCTTCATCGTCGGCGCGCCGGAGCGTTTCGGTCTGCCCAAGCCGCAGCACCGGCTCTATGACCGCACGCCGATCGTCAATTCGCTGGTGCTTCAGCATCTCGGCCAGGGCGATGTCGGTTTGCGCAAGCCGGTCCGCGAATTCAACGGCAAGTTGGTCGTGTTTGCCGATGGCCGCTGCGACGAGGTCGATCTGGTGCTGCTCGCGACCGGCTACCGGATCACGTTTCCGTTCCTCGGCGATCTCCGTGCACTCGATTGGCAGGAGGCAATCGGCGCGCCGCGGCTGTTCATGAACATGTTTCCGTCGGAGGATAACGGTCTGTATGTCGCGGGGCTGCTGGAGGGCGCCGGCGTGGGCTGGGAAGGGCGTGCATTGCAGGCCCGCGTGATTGCGGCCTATCTCGCGGCTAAGGCCGCGCGGCCGGATGCGGCAGCAGCGCTGCGGCAGGAGATCACGCAATGGTTCGCGCAACCGCCACGGCGGGACGGCGGCGAACACGGACTGTTTGTCGATTTTCTGACCTACAAGCGAGACCTGCAGCGCGCGCTGGCCCGGTTGAGTTGACACGTGAGGGGTCTATAAGTTGCCCCGAACCATTCCAGCGGAGGACATCATGGGAACATCGATCAGCTTCAAGCGCCCCGACGGCAAGGAAGCCAAGGGCTATCTCGCCAATGCCCAGGCCGGCAATGCGCCCGGCGTCGTCGTCATCCAGGAATGGTGGGGTCTGCAGGAGCAGATCAAGGGCCTGGCCGATCGTCTTGCGCTGGCCGGCTTCGATGCGCTGGCGCCTGATCTCTATAATGGTGTGGTCGTGCCCTATCACGACACGGATGCGGCCGGCAAAGAAATGAACTCGCTCGATTTCATGGACGCCACCACGCAGACCGTGCGCGGCGCGGCGCAATATCTGTCGCGCAACGGCGCCAAGGTCGGCCTTACCGGCTTCTGCCTTGGCGGCGCCGTGACCATCATCGGTTCGTGCAAGATTCCCGAACTAAAGGCCGCCGTGGCGTTCTATGGCATTCCGCCGGAGCAGGCCGCCAAGCCCGCCGATGTGCAGGTGCCGCTGCAGGGCCACTTCGCCAATCGCGACGACTGGTGCACGCCTGCGGTGGTTGATGCGTTCGAGAACGGCCTGAAGGCTGCCGGCAAGTCCGCCGAATTCTTCCGCTATGATGCCGACCACGCTTTCGTCAACGAACAGCGCGTCAGCGTACATGACCGCGAAGCCGCCGAACTCGCCTGGGGCCGCGCGACGGCGTTCTTCAAGAAACATCTGGGCTGAGGCCTTTTGATCGGATGCTGATCCGCAGAGCGCGCCCCGATGAAGCGGCCGAGATATGCGATGTCTTGCGCCGCTCCATCGCCGAGCTCTGCGGCGCCGATCATCATGACGATCCGGCGATCCTGAGACGTTGGCTCGCCAACAAGACTCCTAAAATAGTGGAGGGCTGGATCGCCCATCCGGACAATTTCGTTCTCGTCGCGGTCGAGGAAGAAACAGTGCTCGCCGTCGGCATCGTCAGACACGATGGCGAGATTACGTGCAACTACATCTCGCCGGATGCCCGGTTCCGGGGCGTCAGCAAGGCGATGCTGGCACAGCTTGAGGCGACCGCACGGGACCATGGCAACGATGTCTGCCATCTGATCAGCACCGAGACAGCACATCGCCTGTATCTGTCTGCCGGCTATGAAGACTGCGGAGTGCCGCAGGGAAAATTCGGCACGACGTCATCCTTTCCCATGCTGAAGCGGCTCACCGGTGAAGCTCACACATCGTGACGCACAGCCGCGTGGCAGCTTGATGCGACAGGCCTGACCTTGTAGGTCGAGGCCGATGACATCCGACTTCACCATTTCCGATTTGCGCCAGCAGCCCGACTTCTTCGATACCGTCGCCGATCGTATCTGGCAGGCGTGGTGGAAACGCCATGGCGTGCCCGAGGCCTATATCGTCGAGCGACTGCGCGAGAACATGCAGGGGACCGACCTGCCGATCGCGCTGGTGGCCCATCGTGGGCCAGACTTTCTCGGAACGGCGTCGCTGCTGGTGTCCGATCTCGACGAGCGCCCGCAATATACGCCCTGGGTCGCGGCGGTCTGGACCGAGCCCGATGCCCGCAAACAGGGCATCGCCCCGGCGCTGATCGAGCGGGCCTGCCTGGAGGCCTTCTCTCGGGGGCATGCCCGGGTCTATCTCTGCGCTGCCCCGCCCCGTCGGGCCTGGTACGAGAGCATCGGCTGGACCCCGATCGAGGACGGCGTCGGGGCGCTCAAACTGACGGTATTCGTCCGGGAGCGGCCGGGGGCCGTTTAGTCCCTTGACCTTCCGGGCCGGCCATGGTGATTTGCCCGCTATGAGCACCCCTGTCCGCAACAGCCGTCGTTGGTGGCGCACCTCCTGAAGAGGTGGTCGGTGCGATTTGCTTATTTTCAATCGTCGAAGGCCGCCATCGCAGTGCGACGGCCTTTGCTTGTTTGTTCTGTGTGGCGCCCCCTCCGGCATGTTTCCTAAGAGGACACCATGAACAGGACTGTGTTTTCGCTCCCCGCTGACAGCGCCTACAAGACCCGCGCGGGTCTCTCCGTGGCACGCCATGTCGATTATTTCACCGGCGGCACCGCGCTGGACGATCTGATCGTCCGGCTCGACCAGCGCCGCGGTGTGGTGTTGTCGTCGGGCACCACGGTGCCTGGCCGCTATGAGAGCTTCGATCTCGGTTTCGCCGATCCGCCGCTGCTGCTGGAAACCACTGGGACGGATTTCACGCTGACGGCGCTGAACAAGCGTGGCCAGGTGTTGATCGCCTTCCTCGCCGACACGCTGCAGGATCCCTGTATCGCGCTCGACGGGCGGACGATGTCGAAGCTCAAGGGCCACATCATCCGCGGCGAGGCGCCGGTCGAGGAAGACCAGCGGACCCGCCGCGCCAGCGTGATGTCGCTGGTGCGCGACATGGTCGCGCAATTGTTCTCCTCGGACGATTCCATGCTCGGGCTCTATGGCGCCTTCGCCTATGACCTCGTGTTCCAGATGGAGGACCTGAAGCAGAAGCGCGCGCGCGAGGCCGACCAGCGCGACATCGTGCTGTATCTGCCCGACACGCTGCTGGCCTATGACCGCGCCACCGGCCGCGGCGTGGTGATGTCCTATGATTTCACCTGGAAGGATCGCTCCACCGAGGGCCTGCCGCGTGATACGCCCGACAGCGGCTACAACAAGGCACCGCGCCAGGGCTTTGCCGATCATGCGCCCGGCGAATATCAGAAGACTGTCGAGAACGCCCGTGCCGCCTTTGCACGCGGCGATCTGTTCGAGGCCGTGCCCGGTCAGTTGTTCGCCGAGCCCTGCGAACGTTCGCCGGCGGAAGTGTTCCAGCGGCTTTGCATCATCAACCCGTCGCCTTATGGCGCGCTGATGAATCTCGGCGATGGCGAATTTCTCGTCGCTGCCTCGCCGGAAATGTTCGTGCGCTCCGACGGTCGTCGCGTCGAAACCTGTCCGATTTCCGGCACCATCGCGCGCGGCGTCGATGCCATTGGCGATGCCGAACAGATACGGCAGTTGCTGAATTCGGAGAAAGACGAGTTCGAACTCAACATGTGCACCGACGTCGATCGTAACGACAAGGCGCGCGTCTGCGTGCCCGGCACGATCAAGGTGCTGGCGCGTCGGCAGATCGAGACCTACTCAAAACTGTTCCATACTGTCGATCATGTGGAAGGCATGCTGCGTCCCGGATTTGACGCGCTCGATGCGTTCCTGACCCATGCCTGGGCGGTGACCGTGACCGGTGCACCGAAACTATGGGCGATGCAGTTCGTCGAGGATAACGAGCGCTCGTCGCGGCGTTGGTATGCCGGCGCGATTGGTGCCGTGTCATTCGATGGTGGCATCAATACCGGCATCACCATCCGAACGATCCGCATGAAGGATGGCCTCGCCGAAGTTCGCGTCGGCGCGACGCTGCTGTTCGATTCGGATCCCGTCGCCGAAGAGAAGGAATGCCAGACCAAGGCCGCAGCCCTGTTCCAGGCGCTGCGCGGCGATCCGCCGAAGCGGCTGTCGGCCTTCGCCCCGGATGCAACCGGTTCGGGCAAGAAGGTCTTGTTGATCGATCACGACGACAGTTTCGTGCATATGCTGGCAGATTACTTCCGTCAGGTCGGCGCGACCGTCAGCGTCGTTCGTCATGTCCATGCACAGACCATCCTGAACCGCGAGAGTTTCGATCTGCTGGTGCTGTCGCCGGGGCCGGGACGTCCCGCCGATTTCGGCATCAGCAAGACACTCGATACCGCGCTGGACAAGAAACTGCCGGTGTTCGGCGTCTGCCTGGGCGTGCAGGCAATCGGCGAATATTTCGGCGGCGTGCTGGGCCAGCTCGCGCAACCGGCGCATGGACGGCCGTCGCGCGTACAGGTGCGGGGCGGAAAGTTGATGAACGGTCTGCCCAATGAAATCGTCATCGGCCGCTATCACTCGCTGTTTGTCGAGCAGGACAGCATGCCCGATGTGCTCACCGTGACGGCCTCGACCGAGGACGGTGTCGCCATGGCCATCGAACACAAGACGCTGCCGGTCGGCGGCGTGCAATTTCATCCGGAATCGCTGATGTCGCTTGGCGGCGAGGTCGGCTTACGTATCGTCGAAAACGCATTTCGGTTGGGGCAGCGCCCCAACTGATGTCCATCTGAAGAACCGAAAGACCCTGATGACACCCGAACTCGCGCACGATCTCAAAGCCTCCGTCCGCACCATTGTGGATTATCCGAAGCCGGGTATCCTGTTTCGCGACATCACCACACTGCTGGGTGATGCGCGCTCGTTCCGCCGCGCGGTGGATGAGCTGGTGCAGCCCTGGGCGGGGCTGAAGATCGACAAGGTCGCCGGCATGGAAGCGCGCGGCTTCATCATCGGCGGCGCGGTGGCGCATCAGTTGTCGGCCGGTTTCGTGCCGATCCGCAAGAAGGGCAAGCTGCCGCACACCACCGTGCGCATCGCTTACTCCCTTGAATACGGTATCGACGAGATGGAAGTGCATGCCGATGCCATCAAGCCCGGCGAGCGCGTCATCCTGGTGGATGATCTGATCGCCACCGGCGGCACCGCTGAAGGTGCGGTCAAACTGATGCGCCAGATCGGTGCTGAGGTGATGGCCGCCTGTTTCATCATCGACCTGCCGGATCTCGGCGGCGCGGCCAAGCTGCGGGCGATGAATGTGCCGGTGCGGACGTTGATGACGTTCGACGGGCATTGATTGCCCGTCACGACCCCTGCAGCAAAAGTCCCAGCTCGATTTCCCGAAAGCTGAAATAATTCTTCCTGATCCACTGATGCAGCTCGGTCGATGAATCCTGCTCCGAGCGCAAATAGCCGGTGAAGGAGAAATTCAGCCGGTCGATATAGGTCTTGAGGAACACCGGCAGCGCCGCGATACGCAGCATACGGCCCTGCGCCAGCGCCACTGGGATTTCGCCGCGCAGCACGTGTTCGTTGTCGATCACATAGAGCGAATTGCGGGTGAACTGCTGCTGCAGCATCTCGTAGCCGCGCAATGAGGCGCGGTCGCTGTCGCCCATGAAGAACACGATGGGCGCCACGCCGCGGCGTGCGGCTTCCTTGGCGAAACCGATCTCGCCGGTCATTTTGAAGAATTCGTCGAAGGCGAAATAGCCAAGGTCGATCACCTTGGCGACGTCGTCGTTGACGATGAGCCGGTCCATCAGCGACATCTTGCCGAACGTGTCATTGACGTCGGCGGTCTCGGTCAGCTTCGGCAGGAAATCCAGCAGCGAAGGTTCCTTGAGGCTGATATCGAAAGCGGTGACGTCGCCGCGCTGCAGCTTCAGGAATTCGCACAACAAGCGCGCGACGAGGGTCTTGCCGACCATCGGTCGCGTCGAGCAGATGATATAAACGGGCGTGCGTCGCATCGGCGCAATATCAGGCGAATCCGACGCCGCTCCAATCGTTAAATGGACTTACTTCTCGCCGGGGCTGCGGGCGCCGGGCTTGTCGTGGACGATGTCGGTCAGCTTGATGCGGTCGAATTCGCTCCAGACATTGGCCAGCCAGTGCCGGACATAGCCGCGCAGCACGAACGAATAATTCGCCGTCTCGTCGTGCGGTCCCTTGTTGGCGACGAATTTCAGGAACGGCACGCTGGACACTTCGACCTGCTCATAGGCCATTTCGTTCAGCTTCGGGATGGTGATCTCGGTGGCGCCCTTGATGCGGTGGAAATAGGAGTTGTAGGTTGCCTGGTCCCATTCGAAGAAGCTGGTGTTGTTAATGAAGTTCTTCACCAGGAAATACTTCGCACCGTCCATGAAGCCGGCGGTCTCGGCGATCTCGTCCAGGGAGGCGATCGACGGGCCGAGTATATGGAAAACGGCAAAGGTAATCTGGCCGGACTTGGCGGCATCAAGGAAGCCGATGTCACGCAGATCGGCCAGCGCGCGCGACAGCAGGCCTGCGCGGACGTCAATCACGGTCACCGAGGGCGACGCGCTGTTGAGCGTATCGAAGATCTTCATCTGGTCGGATGTGGTCGTCATGTCGACGATTTCGGTGATGTCCGAATGGAACCGCTTCAGCGTGCCGCGCGGCGCTTCGGTGTCGAAAGCGCGCGTCGGGACGTTGTTGGCGCTGAAATAGTCCAGAACCGTCCGCGAAACCGTGGTCTTGCCGACCCCACCCTTGTCCGCGCCGACGACAATCACTGCTGGCTTCGCCATGGAATTCCTTTGCCGCTTTCAACTGGAGCATCCGCGCGATGGAGATTCGCGCGCCCGAGAACACTACCCGATGCCTGCTTTGGGCGCGAACATGGCAGAAACAAGGGGGATTTCAATCGCTGAAAGATATGGCCCACGGAAATCATTGGGAAATTCTCAATATTTGGCTGCCGGCGTTGTTTCCCGCGTTACGGCTACCCGACCGGGCTTGCAGGTGCCGGGGTCCCCGACGGCGCTCACCACACCGTGATTGATGCGACGCACAAAATAGATTGCAGCCTAATCGATAGGGTCCTATCTAATTTCCATGCCCCACTCCCAAGCGCATATCCAGGCCGAACTGGGCCTGCTGGTTGCGCGACTGGCACGGGTCTGGCGCCGCAAGGCTGACCAGACCCTGTCGGCGCATGGCCTGTCCGAAGCCACGGCCCATCCGCTGCTGATCCTGTCCCGCGCCGGACGCGAGAACGTGCGTCAGGGCGTGCTCGCCGACGAAATGGGGCTTGAGGGCCCGTCGGTGGTCCGGCTGATCGACCTGCTGGCCGCCGAAGGGCTCGTCGAGCGCCGCGAGGACCCGACCGATCGCCGCGCCAAGGTGCTGCATCTGACGCTGCTCGGCGAAGCCAAGGCCGAAGAGATCAGGCGGGTGATGCGCCGGCTGCGTGGCGACCTGATGAAGGGCATCGCGCCCGATGAACTCGCGGTCGCCTTCGATGTGCTCGGACGGATCGAGCAATCGGCCAATCGCCTGTATGAGGCCGCCGAGGAGGCGGACGCACTGCCATGACTTCCGCTGCTGCCCAACCGCCGTTTCTCGTCCGCCACGCCGACATCATCTTCTCCGTGAAAACCTTCATCGCCGGCATGATGGCGCTGCTGATCGGCTTCGCGATGGATCTGCCGCGGCCCTATTGGGCGCTGGCCACGGTCTATATCGCCTCGCAGCCGCTGGCCGGCGCTACGCGTTCGAAAGCGCTGTTTCGCGTCATCGGCACACTGGTTGGGGCTTCGGCCAGCGTCGTGCTGGTGCCAAATCTCGTCAATTCGCCGGAACTGCTCAGCCTCGCCATCGCGCTGTGGGTCGGTCTCTGTCTCTATGTGTCGCTGCTGGACCGGACCCCGCGCGGCTACATGTTCATGCTGGCGGGCTACACCTGCGCGCTGATCAGCTTTCCCTCGGTCAACGAACCCGCAGCCATCTTCGATACGGCCGTGGCGCGCAGCGAGGAGATCATTGTCGGCATCCTGTGTGCCACACTGGTCTCCACGATCCTGCTGCCGCGCAGCGTCGGCCCCGCGGTTGCAGCGCGGGTCGATAGCTGGCTTGCCGGAGCGCGCAAGCTGACCCAAGACGTGCTGGCCGGCCGCAGCGCCGATCCGGCCACGCGCGATCTGCGCCTCAAGCTTGCTGCCGATGCCGTCGATATCGATACGCTCGCCGATCATCTGGCCTATGATCGGCTCGGCGGACGCGAGACCTCACGCTGGATGCGTGCCCTGCGCACGCGCATGCTGACATTCCTGCCGCTGCTGTCATCTATGGGCGATCGCATCGACGCACTGGGCGAAGACGCGCGGACGACCTCACCGCAATTGATGGCGCTGATCGACGACGTCTCCGCCTGGATTGCTGACAACAGCACTGACCGTGAACCCGCCGAGCGGCTGCGCAGCATGATCGCCGCGCAGCAGCCGAAGCTGAGCGCGTCGTCGTCATGGACCGAGATCATGATCGCGAGCCTGCTGATGCGGATGCGCGAGCTCGTCGATATCTCAGCGGATTGCCGGGTCCTCAATCAGGCGATTGCCGAGGGCGGCCGTCCGCCGGGCGCGAAACTCGCCTTTCAGGCTGAAGCCGGTGTGGCCCCGGTGCGGCATGTCGATCACGGCATGGCGCTATGGTCCGCAGCAGGCGTGTTCATTACCATCCTCGTCTGCTGCGCGTTCTGGATCGCCACCGGCTGGACCGATGGCGCGACAGCACCGACCATGGCGGCTGTCGGCTGCTCGTTCTTCGCCAGCATGGATGATCCCGCGGTGGGGTTGCGCGGCTTTGCCAAATGGACGCTGGCCGCGATGGTGATCATCGCGCTCTATCTGTTCGCGATCCTGCCGGCCATCACCGATGTCGAAGTGCTGGTCGCCGTGCTGGCGCCGCCGTTCCTGCTGTTTGGCTATCTCATCGCGCGCCCCGCCACCTTCTTCATCGGTATGCTGCTGGCGGCGAATACCGCGACGCTGATGGCGTTGCAGACGACTTACAATGCCGACTTCGCAAGTTTCGCCAATTCCAGCGTGGCTTTCTTCGTCGGTACTGAACTGTCGGTCATCTCGATCCAGTTGATCCGCTCAGTCGGCTCCGAATGGAGTGTGAAGCGGCTGATGCGGCGCGGCTGGATCGCCATCGCGCAGGCTGCCGAACAGCGCGGCAATCGTGACCGCGCGGCCTTTGCCGGGCTGATGCTGAACCGCATCGGCCTTCTGGCGCCACGGCTGACGGCGCTGAAGGATTCACCGCTGCGTGCTGTCGACAACCTGCGCGAATTGCGCGTCGGGCTGAATATCGTCGATCTGCGCCGGGCGCGTCATCATCTGTCGTCACCGACGCTCAATGCGATGGACACGATGCTAGACGAACTGGCCGCGAGCTTCCGCAACTACAAAGGCGGTGCAATGCCCGAACCACTGCTGGCGAAAGTCGATCACGCGCTGTCGGAAGCCATGGGCGAACGCGGGGCAGGGCGCGAGGATGCGCTGATCGGGCTCGTTGGCATTCGCCGTGGTCTGTTCCCGACGGCACCGGCCTATCTGCCCGAACCGGGTCTAGTCGCCGGGAGTGTGGCCGCATGAGATATGAAATCGATCTGTTCGGCGTGCTGTTGCCATCGCTGATGCTGTGGCTGGTCATCACTTATGCCATCGGCGCGTCGCTGCGCCCCTTGATCGAACGCTCCGGCCTCTATCGCTATGTCTGGCATCGCGCGCTGTTCGATCTTGCTCTGTATGTCTGCCTCTTGGGCGGCGTGGTCTATCTGTCCTCCGGATTGCTGTCATGAAAAACGCTGTGAGTTTCGTTCGTCGTTTCGCTGTCACCGCACTGGCCGTCGTCGCCGCGCTCGCCGTCGGGCACTATCTCTGGGTCTATTATATGGACGCGCCATGGACACGTGACGGCCGCGTCCGCGCCGATGTGGTCACCGTGGCGCCGGATGTGTCCGGCTTCGTCACCGAGATCTTGGTGCGTGACAATCAGAAGGTGACGCGCGGCGATGTCATCATGCGGATCGACCGCGCACGTTTCGGGCTGGCACTGCAGCAGGCGGAAGCCGTCGTGGCCGGTCGCAAGGCCAGCCTGGAGCAGGCCGAACTCGATCTCAAGCGTTACAAGGAGCTGACAACGGCTGCTGTCTCGCAGCAGAAGCAGGAACAGGTGCTGGCGACGCAACTCCTCGCCAAGGCGTCACTGGATCAGGCCGTCGCCGATCAGGCGGTGGCGCAGCTCAATCTCGATCGTAGCGAGGTTCATGCGCCGGTCTCGGGCGTGATCTCCAATATGGACCTGCGCCCGGGCACCTATGTTACAGCCGGTAAAGGTGTGATGGCATTGGTCGATACGTCGAGCCTGCATGTCGACGGCTATTTCGAGGAGACCAAGCTGTCGCGGATCCACGTCGGCGATCCCGTCCACATTCACTTGATGGGTGATGCCGCCAAGCTTACCGGCCGTGTCGAAAGCGTTGCCGCCGGTATCGAAGACCGCGATCGCGCGGAGGGCAGCAACTTGCTGGCTAATGTGACGCCGACTTTCAGTTGGGTCCGTCTCGCCCAGCGCGTGCCTGTGCGCATCGCGCTCGATCCGGTCCCGGCCGGCGCTACACTCGTCGCAGGGCGCACGGCGACGGTGGAGATTTTGCCGGGCAACGGCACGGCGATAGCGAAGGCGAAGGTAGACTAAGCGGTTGGTCCTCCATTCACCCTGTTGTCATCCCCGCGAAGGCGGGGAGGTGGATTCACACTCGAAGTGCAACAGCTGTCGAGCAAAGAGCTCGGCGGGGGTATGCCAGTCAAGGCACTTTCGGGGTGTGCTGTTGTAAGCCAGCACGGCATCGGCAAGATCCTGGGAGGTGAGCGTAGCTAGATCTGTCTTGCGCGGAATCCGGCGGCGCATGCGACCGATGGTATTCTCGACGCCACCTTTCTGCCAAGGGGCGTAGGGATCGCAGAAAAACGTCTGCGCAGAAAAACGTCTG
>NZ_JBFUJU010000010.1:0-308373 GCF_056401215.1 Tardiphaga sp. P4_G1 | reverse complement strand
GGGGGTGACGTCTGTCTTCGGGCAGGACGGATCTGCGCCAGCACTGCCACTGGCAAGGAGACGGCCGACCTTGGGATGGAAAGACCTCTGGACAGTGTGACGGACGACCAAGTCGAAACGTGTCCGGCCTATTCGCTTGAGGCTCCCTTCCCATCGCCTTGGGACTTTAATTCGCGATCGGAGCGTTCGTCGAGGCAAAGTGCAAGCAACCGAAAAAACACCGCAGGCGGAACGTCGGGCAATCGCTCGTGCTTCCGAAAGTCCTGATGCAAACTAACCTGCGGAAGACCGCATTCGCATCAGGCCCAAGGGTGCAACGGGCACCCGGCGTTCCGCACGCCCTCTCACAGGGGGGTGGGAAGGAATGCGCAAAACTCGGACGCGCAAGCGCCGCGAGAATGCGAGCGTGTGTTTCCATGTCACCGAAGCAGGTACCGCCAACCCGCTCGATTTAGGTAAGCACTCCTGCTTGTTATTGCGGAGGACGGACCTCAAAACTCCCACTCGACAGGCTCATGGGCAGACGAGGATCACATGATCATCAAGCCCAGCGCATCGTGGCATACCCGCTCGACCCTCAGCAGGTTGGCGCACATTCTCGAACGCACCGGACTCGCTTTGGTTGGGGCTGCCTGCGGGCTGTTCGTTGCCGAGGTCGGCCGCTTCATCGAGGTCATCGGTTCGGGTGAAGTCGTGTTCGCCATGATCATTTACGGGGCTACCGGTTTCTATCTCGGAATCGATCTGCCCCAGGTTCCTGCCGATTACCGCATGCATCTGCCGTTATGGCGCGGGCTGGGCAACAGTGCGGATATGGTGGAGCTGCTCACGGCGGCCGGTACCTTCATAACATCGGTGACGGCGATCACGTCAGTCTCCAGTATCATTCTGGGTGAAACCGTGCGCCCCAGGACGGCTGGCATCATCTGTTTGAGCTGGGCAATCGGCGCCACCATGCAGATCGCTGCCGGTATCATCGCGCGAATAGAGTTAGGCCGTGCCGTGAAAATGGCGAAGCTCGCGCTGTTCTCCCGGTGAAAGGTCAGGACAATCCCGGCTCACGGAGGTCGAACATGCCGCTCTATATGTATCAGGCTGCCTACACGCCGGAATCATGGGCCGCGCAAATGAAGAATCCGCAGAACCGCGTTGAATCCGTTGGACGGCAGACGACGGAGGCTGTCGGAGGACAATTGATCGGTGGTTGGTATTGCCTGGGCGAATATGACGTGATGCTGATCGCCGATGTGCCGGATATCGAGAGCATGGCGGCTATCGCCGTCGCGATTGCGGCGGGCGGCGCTATCAAGTCCAGCCAGACGACTGCATTGATGACCGGGGCGGAACTTGTGGCGGCTCTGAAGAAGTCGGAGTCCGTCATCAAGGGTTACAGGCCCGCGCGATAGACATCGGTGGCGTCGATCGCCCGCTATCGTCCCGGCGTCGCATTCACCAAAGCGAGGATCTCCGCGCCGTAATGCTCTAGCTTCTTGTCGCCGATCCCCGGGATTTCGCGGAGCTGGTCGAGCGTGGTGGGATGTTCGCTGGCGATGCCATCGATGGTGGCATCGTGCAGCACGACATAGGCCGGGACGTTGCGCTTCTTCGCGACTTCGGAACGCCAGGCGCGCAGCACGGCGAGCAGATCGGGATTGGCGTTGTCGCTGCGCGGTGCCGCGAGATCGCCGCGGCGGGATTTGCTGCGCGGGGCGCGGCCGGTGCCGCCGGTCTCCTCGCGAAACATCAGCTCGATCTCGCCCTTCAGCACGCCGCGCGCTTCTTCGGTGAGCTTAAGCGCATTGAACGCGTCCGCGTCCGCATAGAGAAAGCCGCGCGCCACCAGTTGCCGCATCACGGCGCGCCATTGTTTCTCGGTGAGTTCGCCGCCGATGCCGAATACCGACAGCTTGTCATGGCCGAATTGCTTGACCTTGTCGGTGAGGCGGCCGATCAGCACGTCCACCAGATGCATGGCGCCGAATTTCTGCCCGGTGCGATAGGCGCAGGACAACAGCTTCTGCGCGGCGACGCTGCCGTTCCAGACTTTCGGCGGCGAGAGGCAATTGTCGCAATTGCCGCAGCGCGTGCCGGTCGCCTCTTCGCCGAAATAACCCAGCAGTCGGGTGCGCCGGCAATCGACGGTCTCGGCGAGGCCGACCAGCGCATCGAGCTTGCCGATGGAGACGCGCTTGAATGTCTCCGATCCCGTGGACTCGTCGATCATGCGGCGCTGTTGCACGATGTCGGAAAGACCATAGGCCATCCACGCATTCGACGGCTTGCCGTCGCGGCCGGCGCGGCCGGTTTCCTGATAATAGGCCTCGATGCTCTTCGGCAGATCGAGATGGCAGACGAAGCGCACGTCGGGCTTGTCGATGCCCATGCCGAAGGCGACGGTGGCGACGATCACCACGCCGTCTTCATTGATGAAGCGATCCTGATTGGTCTCACGCAGGCGTGCGTCGAGCCCGGCGTGATAGGGCAGCGCGAGGATTCCGGCCTTGTTCAATGCGGCGGCGGTGTCCTCGACCTTGGCACGCGACAGGCAATAGACCACGCCGGCCTCGCCGGAATGCCGGTCGCTGATGAAAGCCTGCAACTGCTTCTGTGCGCTGGTCTTGTCGACGATCTCGTATTTGATGTTGGGCCGGTCGAAGCTCGCCACGAAATTCGGTGCGTCTTCCAGGCGGAGGCGTTGCACGATCTCCTGCCGGGTCAGATCGTCGGCGGTTGCCGTCAGGGCAATGCGCGGAATGTTCGGGAACCGTTCGGCGATGACCGAGAGGCCGATATATTCGGGCCGGAAATCGTGGCCCCATTGCGCGACGCAATGCGCTTCATCGATGGCGAACAGGGCGATCTTGGCGCGGCCGAGCATCGACAGGCACCGCGGCGTGACCAGACGTTCAGGGGCGACGTAGAGAAGGTCCAGTTCTCCGGCGAGCAATTGCCGCTCGACCTCGTTGGCTTCGTCCCAAGACAGGGTGGAATTCAGCACCGCCGCCTTGACGCCCGCCTCAAGCAGGCCCGCGACCTGATCGCGCATCAGCGCAATCAAGGGCGACACGACGATACCGCAGCCCGGGCGCAGCAAGGATGGCAACTGGTAACACAGCGACTTGCCGCCGCCGGTCGGCATCAGCACCAGGCAATTGCCGCCATCGGTCACGTGGCGGACAATATCTTCCTGTGCACCGCGAAAACCCGGCAGACCGAACACCGAATGCAGCACGGACAATGCGTCCGAGGTCTGGAACACGTCTGGCTGATTTTTCGATTGACGCGAGGCGCCGGCGGGAACGGACATGGCGCAGGTCTATTCCTGATTCGAGGGTCGCGTATATCCCGGGAAACGCGTCGTTCCCCCAGGAGAACGCGTCATTCCCGAGAGAATGCTTCATTCTCTATGGCATCGCGACGTTTCGCCTTGATCGCGCCGCTTTACCCCTGTCGATGATCCGTTCTAAGAGAATGAGTGCGCGACCGCGCCAGCGTCGCTGCAACTGGGCAAAAAGAAAAGCCGTATGCCATTCATTTTGCGAATCTTTTCTTGGCTTCTGAACCGTCGCCGCGGACCCAAGATCCGCTGGCACGCGGCCAATGAGAATGCCGCGCGAAAAGTGCGCCGGAAATTCAAAAAGGGGCCAAAGTCCGCGATCCTGTCCCATGTCATAGCGCATCGGCCGTCTGTGACGCTGGTGGGGCGGCTGCCCGCGGTCGAAATCTGGAACCTGTCAGATCCGAAGCGTGTCGCGCTGCTCTATCTGCAGCATGGCCGCCGGTTGCGGCTGCCAGCGCCAAAGGCGTTGATGGACGATGCAGTGAAGCGGGCCCGCGCCGCGGAATAGTGGACGTGGTCCACGCGGGGCCACTTGTGCCGTGTGGCGTCATGGGCTTGACGGGCCAGTTCCGAGCGGGGATGGTCACGCCCGGGTCACTCCGTTCCACACTCAATGAAAGACTTCTGCATGATCAAGCGTCTCGGTCCCGGCAAGCGTCTCAGCCAGGCTTCCATCCATGGCAACACCGTCTATCTGGCCGGCCAGGTGCCCGATGAATATTCGGGCGACGTCAAGACGCAGACCAAGCAGGTGCTCGACAAGATCGATGCGCTCCTCAAGGAAGCCGGCACCGACAAGAACAACATCCTCAGCGCCACCGTCTGGCTGCCGAATATCAATGACCGCGATGCCATGAATACGGTGTGGGATGCTTGGGTGCCCGACGTTGGCCCGGCACGCGCCTGCGTCGAGTCGAAGCTCGCCGACCCCGCCATCAAGGTCGAAATCGCCGTCATCGCAGCGATTCCGTAAATCATGTCACCCGTTGCCATTGCGGTCGCCCCCAACGGCGGCCGCAAGGTCAAGGCCGACCATCCCGCCGTGCCGCTGACGCCGGCGGAGTTGGCGGTGACGGCCGCGCATTGCCTCGAGGCAGGCGCGGCGATGATCCATGCCCATGTGCGCAATGCCGACGGCAGTCACCTGCTCGATGCGGCGGCCTATCGGGACGCCATCGCGACGATCCGCAGTGCAGTGGGCGACAGGCTCGTCATCCAGATCACCTCCGAGGCGCTCGGCAAATACACACCAGCGCAGCAGCGCGCGGCGGTGCAGGCGGTGAAGCCGGAAGCGGCATCGCTGGCGCTGCGCGAACTGGTGCCCGATGCCAGCGAGGAGCAGGCCTTCGCCGATCTGCTCGGCTGGATGAAGCGCGAGCGCGTGACGCCGCAGATCATTCTCTACGATGCGCAGGATGCCATCAGGCTGGCCGAGTTTCGCAAGCGCGGGCTAGTGCCGTTCGAGAAGCTGCCGGTGCTGTTCGTGCTCGGCCGTTATACGGCGGGGCAGACGTCGCACCCGGCCGATCTGCTGCCGTTCGTCGCGCCCGGTGCGCCAACATTCGAACACTGGAGTGTCTGCGCCTTCGGTGCGCAGGAGACGGCCTGCGTCACTGCTGGCGCATTGCTGGGCGGTCATATTCGCGTCGGCTTCGAGAACAACGAATTGCTGCCGGATGGCTGCCGCGCCAAAGGCAATCAGGATCTGGTTGCGGCGGCGCGCCGCGCGATCGAGGCGGTTGGACTGAAGGCGGCGACGGCGGATGAGCTCAGGGCCGCGACCGCGGAGCTTCCCTAACCTCTCCCCGCGCAGTGCGGGGAGAAGGAGCGCGTCGCCGGCGCCAGGATTACTCACTCAAACCACGGCCATTCCGCGCCGCCGTCATGCGTCACGGCGCCGCCGGGGGCCTGTCCGACGAGCTTGGCATATTTCGCCAGCGCACCGGCGCGGTGACGCGGTGGGCGCTGCGTCCATGCCGCTCTGCGCGCGGCGAATTCCGTCTCATCGATTATCAGATCCAGCCGCCGCGCCGGCGCGTCGATGCGGATCTTGTCACCATCGCGCACCAGCGCGAGTGGGCCGCCGATATAGGCTTCCGGCGAGACATAGCCGATGCACATGCCGCGGGTCGCGCCGGAGAAGCGACCGTCGGTGATCAGGGCGACCTTCTCGCCCATGCCCTGGCCGTAGATGAGCGCGGTGACCCCGAGCATCTCGCGCATGCCGGGTCCGCCGACCGGGCCCTCGTTGCGGATGATCAGCACATCGCCTTCCTTGTAGCTGCGGTCCTTCACCGCGGCGACGCAGCTTTCTTCGTCCTCGAACACGCGCGCCGTGCCTTCGAACACTGTCTTCTTCAGACCGGCGACCTTGATCACTGCGCCATCGGGCGAGAGATTGCCCTTCAGCACCGCGACGCCGCCATCGGGCATGATCGGCTTTGCTGAGGAGTAGATGATCTCGCCATCGGCCTTGTTGGCGTTGCCGTATTCCTCGGCAATGGTCCGTCCGGTGATGGTGATGCAGGAGCCGTCGACATGGCCGCTCTCGACCAGTGCACGAATGACGACCGCCGTGCCGCCGATATCGTAGACATCCTTGGCCACATATTTGCCGCCCGGCCGCAGATTGCCGATCAGCGGCGTGCGCGCGAACACCTCGCCGACATCGTCGATGGTAAATTTGATGCCGGCCTCGTTGGCGATGGCCGGCAGATGCAGCGCGGCATTGGTCGAGCCGCCGGTGGCGGCGACGATGGCGGCGCCGTTCTCTAGGGATTTGCGCGTGACGATGTCGCGCGGCAGCGGGCCATCGTTGCGCAGCATGTCCATGACCAGACGTCCGGCGCGCCGGGCGAACTGCGCGCGTTCGGCATAGACGCCGGGGATCATCGAGACATTGGGCATGGTGATCCCCAGCGCCTCGGAGACCATCGCCATCGTATTGGCGGTGAACTGGCCGGCGCAGGCGCCGATGGTCGGCAGACACGCCCGTTCGATGGCGTCCAGCTCCTGCTTGTCGATGTCGCCGGTCATGAAGGCGCCGACGGCCTCATAGGAATCCAGCGCGGTCAGCGTCTTGCCCTTGTGCAGTCCCGGCAGCGAACTGCCGCCATAGATGAAGATCGACGGCACGTTGCAGCGGACCATGCCCATGATGACGCCGGGCAACGTCTTGTCGCAGCCGCCGAAGCCGATCAGTGCGTCGTAAGCGAGGCCGTGCATCACGGCTTCGATGGAGTCGGCGATGATCTCGCGCGACAGCAGCGAGAACTTCATGCCCTCATGGTTCATGCTGATGGCATCGGAGACCGAGACGGTCGAGAATTCGCGCGGCGTACCGCCGGCTTCGGAAATACCGGTCTTGGCGGCGTCGACCTGAAAGTCATGGGTCATGTTGCAGGGCGTCTGCTCGCCCTTCATCGACACCACGCCGATCATGGGTTTTGCGATCGCTTCGTCATCAAGGCCCATGGCGCGCATGAAGGCGCGGTGCGGGGCACGGTCGAGGCCGTCGGTGGTGACGCGGGATCGCAACTTCTTCATGGGAATCTGTCCGTTTCTTGGTCTTGTCGTCCAATGCAGTGAGGCCACGCCGTGGGGCGTGGCCTCAGGACATCATATAGTGAGATATCGCGTCTTGCTCTACTGGATCGGCGCGACGATGGTCGGGTGCTTGAACTGCATCGCGTCCATCTTCGGCAGCATGCCGGCCTCGGTGTAGATATCGAGCATCTTCTGCATGGCCGGGAAGTTCGGTGCTGCGCCCGGGTCGCGGGCGAAGTCGTTCTCCTTCAGCAGATAGGTTTCCAGTACCGGGATCGGCGCCTTCATGACTTCGTTGACGACCTTCAGCGTCTCTTCGCGGTTGGCCAGCGCCTTCTTCATGCCAAGGGTGATGTCGGCGACATAGGCCTTGGCGAGTTCGGGGTTCTTGTCGACGAAATCGGCGCGGCAGGCTTCAAGGATATGCACGATGTTGGGCATCGCCTCGTTCAGCGAGAACAGCTTGCGCGTGCCGCCCTTGGCTTCCATCCGCGCGGCAAATGGCTGGTTCATGTTGATGGCGTCGACGCGGCCCTGGCGCAGTGCATCCTCGGAAGCTGCGAAGCCGATCTCGATCAGCTTGACGTCCTTCTCGGGATCGACGCCGGCGCCCTTCAGCAGCATCTTGAACGGACCATAGGTGCCGCCGCCGATGACGGAAATGCCGACATTCTTGCCCTTGAGATCGGCGATGGTCTTGATCGGCGAGTCATCCTTCACGGCCCAGTAGACCGAGAAGCTGCCGGGCTTTTCCGACACGTGCTGCGCGACGATATAGGCCTTGAGGTTGCCGCCGTTGACGCCGTTGGCGAGCGACAGCACGCCCTGGGTGGCGCAATCCAGCGCGCCGGCGGCGAGCGCCTGCGTCATCGGCGAGGTGCCCTGAAACTGGGTCCATTCGATATTGTAGGTCTTGCCGAGATTGGTGAATTCGGTCGGGCGCTTCATCATCCAGTATTTGGATTCTTCGGCTGGAATGGTCCAGCCGACCTTGATGGTCGGAATCGTCTGCGCCTGCGCCGCACCCGACACCGCTCCCGCCGCGAGAGCCGCCGCCATCAGCCACTTAGAAGAACCCAGCTTCATGCCCGCTCACTCCGTTTGATGATGGCCAGACCCGGCCAAAAGAAAAGCCCCACTGTCTTGAAGCCTTTCATGCTTCAAATATTCTGGCAAGCGAGGTCCGTGCCCAACATTCATTCGTGCTGTGGCGCAACAATTGGCAGTTACGCAGGCGTTGATATCATCGTTGCTGCGGCTGCGGACGCAGCGTAGATAGCTCGCAGATGCGAGCAGCGTGGCTCGGCGGCAGAAGGACAACGGCGTCAAAATGGTGGATTCAGCGGGCGGCAAAGAGAAGCTCGGTTACCTTGGCCTCGGCCTGATGGGACTGCCGATGACCAAACGGTTGCTGGGCGCCGGTTACGATGTGGCCGTCTGGAATCGCTCGCCCGGCAAGGCCAATGCGCTGCTTGAGGCCGGTGCGAAAGCCGCTGCCAGCCCGCGCGATGTCGTCGCGCATGCCAGCATCATCTTCATGTGCCTCACCGATGCATCGGCGGTCGAAGATGTCGTGTTCGGCGACAACGGCCTGTCCGGCACCGATGGCAAGGGCAAGCTGGTCGTCGATTTCTCCTCGATCCATCCGGATAAGACGAAGTCCATCGCGGCGCGGCTGAAGGCGGCGAACGGCATGGGCTGGATTGATGCGCCGGTGTCGGGCGGCACCAAGGGCGCGGAGGAAGCCACGCTGGCGATCATGGCCGGCGGCGAGGCCGTCGATGTCGAACGTATCAGGCCCTATATTCTGGCGATGGCGCGCAACTTCACGCATATGGGGCCGACCGGCGCCGGGCAGATGACCAAACTCTGCAACCAGGTGATCGTCGGCTGCGCCATGGCGGTACTGGCCGAAGCGACGCGACTTGCCGTGAATGCCGGTATCGACGCCAAACGCCTGCCGGAAGCGCTCGCGGGCGGTTTTGCGGATTCGATCCCGCTGCAACTGTTCGTGCCGCGCATGGCGCAGGGCATTCACTCGCCGCCGCTCGGCCACATCCATACGATGCTCAAGGACCTCGATACGGTGGTCGCTGTGGCGCAGGACACATCGACGCCGGTGCCGATGGCTGCGCTCGCAGCGCAGATCTTCCGCATGGGCAACGCGGTGCGCGGCGCCGATGCCGACGCGCTGGAGATCTACAAGCTGTCGGCGCCCAAAGAGTGAAGATCAAGGAATGAAGGTTCTGGTGATTGGCGCGGCCGGCATGATCGGCCGCAAGCTGTGTGAGCGGCTGCTGAAGGACGGTCATGTCGGCGGTGGGGAAATCGGCGATCTGGCGATGGCCGATGCGGTCCCCAGCGATCTGGTCGGTGCGCGCAGCATCATGGTCGATCTCGCAAAACCGGATGCGCCCGCAGCACTGCTGGCGTCAAAGCCCGACCTGATCTTCCATCTTGCTGCGGTCGTCTCAGGCGAAGCCGAGCAGAATTTTGACAAGGGCTACGCGGTCAATCTCGACGGCACGCGCAATCTGTTCGAGGCGATCCGCGCGATGGGGGACGGTTATCGCCCTCGCATCGTCTACACCTCGTCCATCGCGACCTTCGGCGCGCCCTATAACGGGCCGATCGCCGACGACTTCTTTCATACGCCGCTGTCGAGCTACGGAACGCAGAAGGCGATCTGCGAATTGCTGCTGGCGGACTATACGCGGCGCGGCTTCTTCGACGGCATCGGAATTCGCCTGCCGAATATCTGCGTACGGCCGGGCAAGCCCAATGCGGCAGCGTCGGGTTTCTTCTCCAATATCATCCGTGAGCCGCTGGCCGGCCGCGAGGCGGTGCTGCCGGTAACCGACGACGTCGGGCAGACACATGCCAGTCCGCGCGCGACGACGGAATTCCTGCTTCATGGTGCGACGCTCGACAGCGCCAAGCTCGGCGCACGCCGCACGGTGATGATGCCCGGCGTGCGGGCATCGGTCGCCGACATGATCGCGGCGCTCCGCCGCGTGGGAGGTGACAGTGTTGTGACACGCATCAAGCATGTGCCAGATCCCGCCATTATGGCGATGGTTGCCGGATGGCCCACGATGTTCGATACCAAACGTGCACTGGCGCTGGGTTTCCAGGCGGAACAGAGTTTCGATTCCATCATTCATGCTCATATCGAGGATGACCTCGATGGCGTCTTTGTGCGTTAGCGGTTAAGGACAATCATGGCGCGCGATATCATCATGGCGGCGGGAGGCATTGTCGTACAACGGGGTGAGACGCCGCTGTTCGCCGTGGTCTGCCTGCGCAAGCGCGGCGACTGGGTGTTGCCGAAGGGCAAGCTCGACAATGGCGAGACGCCGCGCGACGCAGCCGAGCGCGAGGTGCTGGAAGAGACCGGCCATGCCGCGTCGGTGCATGACTATCTCGGTGCCCTGGCCTATCCGCTCGGTGAACGGACCAAGGTCGTGCATTTCTGGCACATGGAGGCCGCCCCCGCGCCGTCACGCAAGCTGATGAAGGATATCAGCGAAGTCGCGTGGCTGCCATTTGACGCCGCGCTGGCGCGGCTGACGCGCAGCCATGAACATGCGTTCCTCGCGCAGGTCGGGCCCATGGCGCTGGCGGCAGCAAGGGCGGCGCTGGTCGTGGATGGCGAGCCGGTGCGGCCAATTGCCGTGGGGCCTGTCGGCGTGCGACGTGACACGGGGTTCTTCGCGAAGATCCGGAACTGGTTGAACGGGTAAGTTCTCTCGTTGCAGCGATGGCTGAAGCGGCGGGCTCAGTGCGTGTTGGTCGCGTCATCGAAGCGCAGCACATTGCCGAACGGGTCGGTGATCTTTGGGCCCCTATCGGTCGGACTCGGGCGCGCGAAGCGGGCCTGCTTGTCATGCAGCTCCTTTGCGAAAGCCGCGATATTGCTGCCGCGGATATAGACCACGCTACCCGGCGTGCCGTCGCCATAGTGTTCGCTGAGATGCAGCTTCACGCCGCCGCGCGACACCTGCATGTAGAGCGGGGAGTCCGGCTCGTAACGATGTTCCCAGTCGATCGCAAAGCCGAGGAAGTCGACATAGAACTCCTTCGCTTTAGCAATGTCATAGATGCGCAGAACCGGAATTGCCGGTTCGAAAGTGACGTCGATCATCGCTGTCTCCCGCTCGTGGCGTAGGGGAGATTATCGCAGCGAAGTCGTCATTGACTAGATCGTGCGGCTAGGCGCCGCGCATGATCACGCCGTACCAGCCGAGACCTTTGTAAGTCTCATAGCCCGGCGTGGCGTGGAAGGCGACGAGGCCGCCCGAACGGTCGTGATAGAAGCCGCTGCGGCGGCCGTTCAAGGCCAGCGGGATGCGTTCGGTGAGCAGGCCCTGGCCGTCGGACGAGGCGATGACGCGCAGGTTCGAATCCACCAGCAGCACGCGCGTCTTGTCGTCGTCGACGCGAACGCCCTCGACGATGGCGCGCGCCTGGGCTTCCCAGTCGAAATGAATCGCGAGCACGCCGATGGCGCGGCCATTGGCCTTGCCGCCTTCGCGCACGCTGGCGCAATAGGTCGCGACCTGCGCATTGTTCAGGAGCGGCTGGCGCTCGACGTCACCCGCGGTGTAGTCGTCGCCGGAGCGCAGCGTACGGGCATCGCGAAACCAGGCGGTGCCGGCGATGTTCTGGCCCGTCACATTGAAACGATCGCCACGGCCGCTGGCGATGACATTGCCCTGCATGTCGCACAGCCAGAGATCGAGATAGACGGTGTAGGCGCCGAGGATCACGGCGAGCCGCTCCGATACATGGGCGACGGTGGCGTCGCTCGGTGCGGCCGCGCAGTCGACGACGGCGGAGTCGGTCGCCCACCAGCGGACGTCGCAGGTCCGCTCATAGAGATTGCGGTCGATCAGTTCGATGGCGTTCAGCGACAGGTCTACCATGCGTTCGCCGCGCGAGCGTTCGGTCATCTTCTCGATCGACGCCATCAGGCTGCCGGTCCGCGCGGTGAGCTGGGATTCCAGATCGCGCGCGATGGTCTCGACCTGCTGGCCGACATTGCGCACTTCCTGCGCGACGACGGCGAAGCCCGCGCCCTGCGCGCCGGCGCGCGAGCTTTCGATCAGCGCGTTCAGCGCCAGCATCTTCATCTGGTTGGTGATGTGCTGGATCGACCTGGTTTTCTCGCAGGCGATCTCGTTGACCTCGGCGGTCAACCGCCCGATCAGTGCGGAGATATCGGAGCTATCGTCGTTCTCTTCGGTTGCATTGGCATGCGCAGAATGACTGCTGCGGTTCATTGCCAAGACCATCGTCGTATCCCCGTTGACAGCAATCAGTTACCTCCCGGTTATTGCCCGGTCATGGTTAATCGTGGCTTAATTTTCCGTGTGCCGGGTTCCGCCGACTTGCACGAATAAGCGGCAGGAGTGCGCAACAGGCACTATCTCATTGCGTCTGGTCATATGCGGCCGCATCCGTAGGACGTTCGATGCCCCCTAGCGGTACAAATTAGGGCGTCATTAGTGATGCTTATGCATGCGCCCCCCGATTGCTCTGACGAACAACGCGATATCAACCACACGCGTGCAGGCTCAAAGCTTCATGGGCTGAGCCATTGTGATGAGCGTTCTCGAAGACCTGACCGGTGCGACCACGTCGGAACTGTCCGACGAATTGATCTTCCAGATCGCCTCGGCGTCCAGCCCCGAGCAGCGCAGATACGCGGCTGACCTGTTCCGGTATTTCGCCAAACAGCTCGAATTCGAATCTTATCGGCGCGGGCAGCAGAGTATGGCCGTTCCACAGCTTCCGTCGCCGGCCATGATTATCGACGCGACGCCCGAACAGGACGAAGCGCCCACGATCCAGCCGTCCGATGACCCTGGCGATGACCCGTCCGTCGGTCTGATCCCGCCGGTGAGCTGGCAGGATTGACGGCGGCGCGACAGTTTTACGTCAGATCCGTTGCTTCCTACCGATTGGCTTAACCATTCGCAGGCCAAATGAGTCGCGAGTGATTCGAGCGTTGCAATCGTGAAGAGCGGGCGTGCCAGTGAGTGTAGTTATCCCTTTCCCCATGCGTGTAGCGGCCCCCCAGGCCGATGAGTGTGAAATCGATCTGCTGAGCGCCGTCGATCTGGCGATCCGCGATCTCCGCGAAATCTCCCAGACCGCGAACGACATCGCGCAGGCGCGTGCGCGTGAATGCCTGGCCATGCTGGAAAGCGCCTATCACGGTGCGCTGCAGGGCTGACGCATTCTGAGTGCGCCGACAGGAGATCAGCGATGCTGTTTCTGGTGATCTCGAATCCGCGCGCCGATCGTCCGTCCGACATGGCGGCCGCGCGTCAGAGCTTCTGGCCGTGGATGGCGGGGTATCAGGCGTCGGGCATCTGCCAGCACATCTATCCGCGCGTCGGCCGCGGCGTGGTCGCGGTGTTCAAGGTCGATGGCAATGAAGTGCTGCATCGCATCCTGAACGAATGGGCCGATATCATCCCGGCGCAGTTCGAGGTCTATCCGCTGGTCGATCTCGATGCGACCACGGCTCTGCTCGCATCGCAGGTCGCTGCTTCAAAGTAGCGTCGCGAGTTTCAGTTCCCGATCAGCCTTTTCGCGCGGAAACCATCGGTTCGCACCATGGACTCGGCAAATCCGCGTCGCTATATGCGTGATCTCTCCCTTACCAGTATCGGGCACTTTTCATGACGACCACTGACACCGCTGCACCCGTTTCCCAGCCGTTCCAGGCCGAAGTCGCCGAATTGCTGAACCTGATGGTTCACTCGGTCTATTCCGAGACCGATATCTTCCTGCGTGAACTGGTCTCCAACGCGTCCGACGCCTGCGACAAGCTGCGCTATGAGGCGATCGCCAATCCGCAGCTGATCCCCGACGGCCAGTCGCCCAACATCACCATCATTCCGGACAAGGCGGCCGGTACGCTGTCGATCGTCGATGCCGGCATCGGCATGGATCGCCAGGAACTGATCGACAACTTAGGGACCATCGCGAAATCCGGGACCAAGTCATTCCTGTCGCGGCTCACCGAAGCCAAGGACGGCTCCAACCTGATCGGCCAGTTCGGCGTGGGTTTCTATGCAGCTTTCATGGTTGCTGAGAAGATTGTGGTCACCAGCCATCGCGCCGGCACCCACGACGCCTTCACCTGGACCTCGACTGGCGGCGCCGGTTTCGAGATTGGCCAGGTCAGTGACGGCATGAGCGTGCCGACCGGCACCTCCATTGTGCTGCATCTGAAAGAAGACGCGAAGAAATATCTCGAAACTTACGAGATCGAGCGCATTGTCGGCGCCTATTCGGATAACATCCAGTTTCCGATCATGCTCAAGGACGGCGATGCCGAGCCGCGCCAGATCAATTCGGCCAGCGCGTTGTGGCAGCGCTCCAAGTCCGAACTGACGCCGGAGGATTACAGCGCGGTTTACAAGTCTATCGCCCATGCCTATGACGAACCGGCGATGACGCTGCATTACCGTGCCGAGGGCCGCTATTCCTATGCGGTGCTGCTGTTCGCGCCATCGCAGAAGCCCTTCGACCTGTTTGAGCCGAACCGCAAGGGCCATGTGAAGCTCTATGTGCGTCGCGTCTTCATCACCAGCGATGCGGACCTGTTGCCGTCCTATCTGCGCTTCATCCGCGGCGTCATCGATGCCGAGGATCTGCCGCTGAACCTCTCCCGGGAGATGTTGCAGAACAATCCGCAGCTCGCGCAAATCAGGAAGGCCGTGGCGACCCGCGTGATCGGCGAGCTGGAGACGCTGAGCGAGAAGGATGCCGAGACCTTCACCAAGATCTGGGACGCCTTCGGCCCGGTGATCAAGGAAGGCATCTATGAGGATTTCGAGCGTCGCGAGAAGCTGCTGGCGCTGTCGCGCTTCACGACGACCACGGGCGAGAAGCGTTCGCTGAAGGATTATGTCGCCGACCTGAAGCCGAACCAGACCGAAATCTATTATCTCGCCGGCGACAGCCTCGATCGCCTGAAGTCGAATCCGAAGCTGGAAGCCGCCAAGTCACGCGGCATCGAAGTGCTGCTGTTGACCGACGCGGTCGATGCGTTCTGGTCGTCGGCGCCGCTGGATTTCGATGGCAAGCCGCTGAAGTCGCTGAGCCAGGGCGAGGTCAATCTCGATCTGATCCCGCGCATTGATGAAGACGCGACCAAGGACGAGCCGAAGACCGAGACCGATGAGGCGGCGACCATTGCCGTCATCAAGGAAGCGCTCGGCGAGCGCGTCTCCGACGTGAAGGTCTCGACGCGCCTGACCACGTCGGCCTCGTGCCTCGTGGCCGGCGGCGCCGGCCCGGACCGCGAACTTGAGCGCATGCTGGCGATGCAGAACCGCGGCTCGGTGACCAAACCGATCCTTGAAATCAATCTGCGCCATCCGCTGGTGGCGAAGATCGCTGGCGCCGACAAGGCGGCGGGCGGCGAAGCGTCCGACATCGCGTTCCTGCTGCTCGAGCAGGCGCAGATCCTCGACGGCGAATTGCCGGAAGATCCGGCCGCCTTTGCAAGCCGTCTTAACCGGCTGGTGCTGCGCGGTTTGTGATCGCCGACCATTCACGGCGCGGGGCATTCGTCCCCGCGCTTTTGATGCCAAGGAATTCCCCCATGAGCACTGTCTTCGAAAAACTCATCGCGAAATACGCCGAGCGCGGCGATTTCGAGCGCCTGCAGGGTTATCGGGACGATCGCCTGGCCATCCTGAAGAGCATTCAGGACGGGACATACGAGAAGATGCACCTGATCTCCGACGCCGATCCTGTCTCGATGGTCGCGGAGATCGAGCGGGAACTCGCCTGTATCGACGCGGCGCTGAAAAAGCGGATGCAGTGATAGCGCGCGTGCGTTGCAGCAATCGTCGTTGGGCGTGGTCTTGAACTAACGCAAAGCTGATCTGCACATTTCGGCTAAGTCGAAAGATTATCTGGTTCGTCCCGAGCTTCTCACATAGCGTGCGCCCAAATTGAAAACTTGGGAGGCATTGATGAAATTCGGACTGTTGTCGACGGCTGCGCTGTGCGGTCTTTTCCTGGCCGCGCCGGCCTCGGCGCAAGGCGTCAAGATCGGCATTCTCAACGATCAGTCCGGTGTCTATGCCGATTACGGCGGCAAATATTCGGTCGAAGCCGCCAAGATGGCGATCGAGGATTTCGGCGGCGAGGTGCTCGGCAAGAAGATCGAACTGGTCACCGCGGATCACCAGAACAAGCCTGACCTCGCCGTCTCGATCGCGCGGCGCTGGTATGACGTCGAAGGCGTCGACATGATCACTGAATTGACCACCTCGTCGGTGGCGCTCGCGGTGCAGGAGCTCTCCAATCAGGAGAAGAAGATTGACATCGTGGTCGGCGCGGCCTCGTCGCGCGTTACCGGCGATGCCTGCACGCCCTATGGCTTCCACTGGTCGTTTGATACACGCGCCTTGGGTGTTGGCACCGGCGGCGCGCTGACCGAAGCTGGTGGCGACACCTGGTTCTTTCTCACGGCGGACTACGCCTTCGGTTATTCGCTGGAGAAGGACACCGGCGACATCGTGAAGGCAAAGGGCGGCAAGGTGCTGGGCGCCGTTCGCCATCCGCTGAACTCGTCGGACTTCTCGTCGTTCCTGCTGCAGGCGCAGGCGTCCAAGGCAAAGGTCATCGGCCTTGCCAATGCCGGTCTCGACACCACCAACGCCGTGAAGCAGGCGGCTGAATTCGGCATCGTCGCCGGCGGCCAGAAGCTCGCCGGCCTCCTGCTGACGCTGGCCGAAGTGAACGGCCTCGGGCTGCAGGCCGCGCAAGGCCTGGTGCTGACGGAATCTTTCTACTGGGATCGAGATGACAAATCGCGTGAGTTCGCCGATCGCTTCTTCAAGCGCACCCAGCGCATGCCGAACATGATCCAGGCCGGCACGTATTCGTCGACACTGTCCTACCTAAAGGCAGTCAAGGCGGCAGGCACCAAGGACTCCGAAGCTGTCGCGAAGAAGCTGAAGGAACTTCCGGTCGATGACGCCTTCGCCCAGGGCGGCAAGGTGCTCGCCAATGGCCGCATGGTGAAGGACCTCTATCTGTTCGAGGTCAAGAAGCCGTCGGAATCCAAGAAGCCATGGGATTACTACAAGCAGCTCGCCGTGGTGCCCGGCGACAAGGCCTATCCGACCGCGGCCGAGAGCGGCTGCCCGCTGACGAAGTAAAATCGAAGCGCTGATCTTCCTTAACCTCTCCCCGCATTGCGGGGAGAGGTCGGGGCCGGCGCGAAGCGACGGCTCCGGGTGAGGGGCGAGGTATGGCGGAAAATACAAGCTCTTATTCGCGGGTCGGATGGTGCGATCCGAGGGTGTGGTAAGTGGGGCAAGCTCAATGCCATGCCCCTCACCCGAAATACTCGCTCCGCTCGCATTTCGACCTCTCCCCGCGCAGAGCGGGGAGAGGTTAAGAAGATAACCCCCTAATATCCCGTCATCTCAAGATAACCCACGCCACTGTGGCTGCCGGTGAAGCTCACCGGTCCTTCCCAATAGGGGAAGCTCGTCGTCATCCAGCTCCTGGTATTCAGCGGCGAGGTCGCGATCTGCAATCCGCGCGATGCGATCGATACCTTCCATGACGTCGGGATTCTGCGGCCGGCGATCTCCGTCATGACTGTCGGCGTCATGTCTATAGCGCCTGGGGCAAGCTGCTCGGATTTTCCGTCCGCGGTGATCCTGTTGCCGGCAAAATAATGCGCGCCGTCCTTCTGCCTGAGGCGAAACAACATCAGTTTTGCATTATCAGGCAGATGCAGCGAGAACCAATCCCAGCCAGTCTGGTCGGAAGCCAGCGGCTGGCTGGAATATTCCCTGTCCATCCAGGCGCGGCCGGTGACGGCAATCTCCTTGCCGTCGATGGTTAGCACGCCCGATGCGGTGAAATAGGGCTGGCTGTAGTAATACGACGCTTGCCCACGTTCCGACTTGCGGCTGAAGCCGTTGTCGCCCTGCAGCACCAGCGGCTGCTGCGCAGTGAGCCGGAGCCGGTAGCTGAAATCCGCTGACGAAGCGGACACGTCGAGCGGCGCAATCGACACGTCGTCGAAGTTCTCAAGCCCACGGATCTCCCATGCATCGATCCATGCCCGGAACGGCGTCGCAGTCACGCCGGCCTGGCCGATGCCGCCGCGGGCAAAGGTTTCTGTCGCATGATGCGACTTTGCAGATGTCACCGCCGCGTGGCCCATCCAGATCTGCGGCGTCGCCCAGCCATCGTCTGGCGCGCCCGCCGCCATCGCCTGACGAAACAGCGTCCACTGCGCGCCATAGGCATTGCCTGATGCATCCGTGAGATTGGCGGTGAGGTACCACCATTCGATGCGATAATCCGGATGCGGGCCGTGATCAGCCGGAAAGGTGAGGGGGCGGCCCGGAACGACAGCCGCAAAACCTTCGGCGTCGCGGCCGAGGCCGGCAAAGCCCTGGGCGAATGCGCGTGAACCGCCGAGGCCGAGCAATGCGGCGGCGCCGATCAAGCTGCGACGTGTGAGCAAGCTATCGCTCATTGGCGAACACTTTCACCAGCGTGGCCGGTTGCATGCGCAGCAGTTTCAGGATCGGTAGCAGAGCTGCGAGCAGCGAGGCCAACATGGCAACGCCGAGCAACTGGACCAGTTGCAGCGGAAACACATGGAACGGAAGTCGCCAGCCAAAGGCCTTCACATTGACGATAGCGATGAGGCACCACGCCACCAGCAGCCCGAGCGGCAGCGCCAGCAGTGAGGTAATCAAGGCAACCGACAGTGTCTTCAACAGCTCGATACCGGCAAGGCGGCGACGTGTGATGCCAATGGCCCAGAGGGGCGCGAGTTGGGGCAGGCGCGAATTGCTCAGCGTGAGCAGGCTGGTGAGCAACGCGACGCCTGCAACGCCAAGCGTAAAGGCATTGAGCGCTGCGGTGACCGCGAAAGTGCGGTTGAAGATTGCCCGTGACTCCGATTTCACCGTCGTCTGATCGGCGAGGTTGCGGCCGTCGAGACCGAAGCGCGTGCGGATGGCGTCGATCAGCCCGGGCACATCCGCAGGTGCGACGCGCAGGCCCATGCGGGTCTGCGAAATGTCAGGGAAATGTCTGACCAGCGCATCGATATTCACGCCGATCTGGCTTTTGGGATTGCCGTAATCCGCATATACCGCAACGACGTCCATCGGCCATGTACCGGTCGGCGTCGGCACGTCCAGACGGTCGCCGGGTTTGAGCTTCATGCGCAGCGAGAGTTGTTCGCTGACGAGTGCGCCGTCGCCGCTGCGCACGCGATCCCATGCATCGCTGGTTGAATCCAGCAGCGGCCATTGATCGCGATAGGTGGCGTGATCGGCGAAGCCGAGAAGCTCGATCGGCGCACCGTTGAACTGCAGGTCGGTGCGGCTGCCCGGCAGAACGGCCTGCACGTCGGGGCGCGTCTTCAGCCAGGTCTTGATCTCGATCGCCTGCTTCTCGCTCGCCGCGTTCAGATAGATCTCGGACGCCAGCCGCCCGTCGAGCCAGCCCGTAAAGGTCCGGCTGAAACTCTCCACCATGGTGCCGACGCCGACATTGACGGCGAGCGCCAGCAGCAACGCCATCAGCGCCAGCGACAGGCCGGAAAGCTGCAGTCGGCTGTCGGCCCAGAACCATTTGACGAGCGGCCGTCGCGTGCTGCGTTCACCGCAGGCAAGGACGATGCCGAGGATAACCGGCAATGCGAGCGCTGCGCCGAGCAGCAATGCAGCAAGCACGAAGAAGCCAGCAATCAGTGAATCGCCAAGCCAGAGCGCGAGCCCGGCAGCGATGAACACGAGCAATGCGCCCGTGCCTTGCAGTCGCAGCCAGCGATGCTGTGCCTGTTGCCAGGCATAGGGCTGTGCGGTGGCGAGCAAGGGGAGATGGACAGCTTTCAGCAGGCTCGATGTCGCCGCCAGCAGCGCACCGATGATGGAAATCGCGAGACCAGCGAACCACCATTCCGGCTTCAGCGTCAATTGCCCAGGGATTTGCGCGCCATAGAGCCCGCGCAGGCTGGCCGCAACATCGGGCAGCAGCGATGCGGCGATGAAATAGCCGCAGACGAGACCGATGGCGCCGGCGATCAGTGCGATGCTGACGAGTTCGAGGATCAGCACACTGTTGAGCTGCCGCGCCGAGACGCCGCAGGCACGCAAGGTGCGCAGCATTGGCAGGCGCTGTTCGAAGCCGAGGCCGATGGCCGAATTGACGATGAACAGCCCGACGAAGAAGGATAGCAGGCCGAAGGCGGTGAGATTGAGATGGAAACTGTCGGTGAGACGTTCGAGGTCGGTCTCTGCATCGGGCTGCACCAGCCGCAACCGATCGACGGCGACGCTTTCAAGCGAAGCGCGGGGACCCTTGGCGCTGCCGATCAGCAGGCGCGAGATCTGGTCCGGCATTTTCAGGAGTTTCTGGGCGATGCCGATATCGACCACCAGGACGCCGGGCGCGAGTTGCGGCTGCAGTTTCAGCGGTGGCAGCAGGGCTCCGTCATTGAGCGCAGGCGTCGCACCCTCAGTAAGGCCGAGGCTGGCCAGCGTTTCCGGCGCGATCAGCGCCTGACCGGGCGGCGTGAGAAAGGCCTGTGCTCCCGTCCTGCCGATCTCCGTCGCAGCGCTGGCTTCGACAGGCATGGTCACCGGCTCGATGCCGAGCAGGCGCACCGAGCGGCCGCCGATTTGCACGCGGCCTTCGATGACAGGCGAGACCGGCCAACCTGCGCGGCGCAGATGGACAAAGAGCTGTTGCGAAAACGTGCCGCCATTGCTCACGACCAGCATCGGCGTGCGCGTTCCGCCGAAGGCCGCGGCGGCGCGGTCATAGCTGGTGCGCGCCTGCTGGTTGAGCGCCTGCACGCCGCTCCATAATGCGGTGGCGGCGATCAGACCGATCAGGAGCGTCGCGAACTGCATCGGATGCCGGCGCCAGTGGCTGAGTAGCACCGCAAGGATCCAGAGCGCGCGTCTCACGCGATCAATCCGGCATGAAGATGGATGCGGCGATCCAGCGTGGCGGCGAGGCGCTCGCTATGGGTCACCATCAGGAAGCCGCAGCCGGTGCGTGCCACGAGATCGCGCGCCAGCCCCAAGACTTCGTCAGCCGTGTTCTCGTCGAGATTGCCGGTGGGTTCATCGGCGAGCAGCAACAGCGGTTTCGAGGCCACCGCGCGGCCGATGGCGACTCGCTGTTGTTGGCCGCCGGAGAGCTGTTCGGGATAGCGCTTGAGCAGCGCGCCGAGGCCGAGGCGCTCGGTGAGTTCGCGTTGCCAGGCTGCGTCATGTTTGCCGGAGATGCGCGACTGAAACGCCAGATTGTCGGCGACCGACAGCGACGGGATCAGGTTGAATTGCTGGAACACGAGGCCGAGCCGGTCGCGGCGCAAGGCGGCGCGCGCCGAGTCGTTCAAACCGGTGACAGTGATGTCGCCGAGCTGGATCTCGCCGCTGTCCGCCTCATCGAGGCCGGCGATTAGATGCAGCAGCGTGCTCTTGCCGCTGCCGGATTCGCCGGTCAGCGCCACGCTCTCGCCGGCGGCAACGCCGAGATCGACACCGCGCAGAACGGCGACCTGTTCCTGGGCTGAACGATAGGATTTGGTGAGATGGCGAACCGTGAGCATGCTGCGCCAGCATAGCAGAAGCACATCGCCTGTGCGATGACGCCAGCGTTACCGCTTGCGTTCCGATACCAACGCCAGCAGCACTGTCGCGGCCATGAAGCAGGCGGAGGCGCCGAACACCCAATGCGGCAAGGCGTGGTCCATGAACCAGCCGAACAGGATGGGGCTGATGATGCCGCCGAAATTGAAGCCGGTGGAGACGATGCCGAAGGCGCGGCCGGCAGCGCCGGGAGGGGCAGCCTCGCGCACCAGCATGTCGCGCGACGGCGTCAGCACGCCGCCGAGGAAGCCAGCGGTGGTCATGGCCGCGACGATCACCGGCGTCGGCAGTGTGAACACGGCGATGGCGCAGACGATGGCGGCATTAATCGTGAAACACACCGCGGCGACGCGGCTGTGGTGTCTGGTCCGATCGGCCATCCAACCGCCGGCAAGCACGCCGACGGCGCTGGCGGCGAGGAAAGCCGTGAGCGCGATATTCGCCGATGACAGCGATGTGCCGTAGCCGTTCATCAGCGCGACGATGCCAAAGCTGTTGATGCCATTCTGCGACAGCGACAGCAGCGTGAAGAACAGCGTCAGCATCAGAATCGCCGGGGTCATCATGCTGACCTTCGGCGACTCGGCGCCCTTGGCGTCATCGCCATCAGCCATCGCGCCGGCATCGGGAATGCCGACCACGATCAGCATCAGTGCGATCGCCACGCCGATGGCTCCCGCGACGATCAACGCGCCCTGGCCGCCGATACCGACCAGCAGTGCCGCCATCAGGGGAGGCGCGACTGCGCCGCCGACGAAGCCTGCGAATGTATGGATCGAAAATGCGCGACCCATCTTCGACTCGTCCATATGCGCGGCGAGGATGGCGTAGTCGGCCGGGTGATAGACGCTGTTGGCGAGGCCGAGCAGCGCGGCGCAGACGATGAGCGCGGGATAGCTGAGCAACAGGCCGAGAGCGATCAGCGCGCAGCCGCCGAGCATGACGCCGAGAATTAGGATCTTGCGTGCGCCGATGCGGTCGACGAGATAACCGATCGGCGCCTGAGTGAGGCCGGAGACGACAGCGAACGTAGTGAGCGCGAAGCCGAGTTCGATATAGCCGACGCCGAGCCGGTCCTTCAGGAACGGGAACAGCATTGGCAGTACGAAAATGTGGAAGTGGCTGACCCAATGCGCAGTGGAAATCGCCGTCAGCGTCCGCGTCGCCGAAGGGACGTGGTCACGCGACGCGAGATGCGAGGTCGAGGCCGGAATATCGACCATATGCGTTTCCACCCAAGGCGGCTGACGGCCGCTTTTTGCAGCCTCGAAAAGGTGCGCTATGCCTACGTTCTCAGCAGGTTAATGTCTATCAGCGCTGCGACATGCAGGTGTTGCGGCCCGTGCAGAGCGGCATCCGGACGCGCGACGGCGGCCCAAGAATGCGACATGATTGAGCATGACCACGAGCCGCCCGAATTTTAAGCCGCTGCGGATCCTGCTGTCGGAAGGCACCAGCACCTCCGCGCGGGAGGCTGTCACCGTGCTCGGCCTCGCCGGCCATGTGGTGGATGTCTGCGATCCCGCCGCTGCCGGGCTGGCGCGGTTCTCGCGATATGTCCGCATATATCACCGCTGCCCGGGAATGAGGGAAAATCCCCTGGGCTTCCTGCGGTTCATCGAAGGCCTGTTGGCGACAGGCGACTATGACGTGCTGCTGCCGATCCACGAACAGGGCTTCCTGTTCGCGAAAGTGCAGGAGCGGCTGAGGCCGCTGGCCGGCCTGGCCTTGCCGTCCTTCGCGAGCTACCGGGCGGCGCATAGCAAGGCCGGTTTCAGCCGTATGCTGAGCGAGCTTGGATTGCCACAACCCGAGACGCAGATCGTCGCAAGCGCCGATACGCTTCGTACCGATCTCCGCTTTCCCTGCGTGATCAAGACCGCCATCGGCACCGCGAGCCGCGGCGTCTGGATGGTGCGCAATGATGCTGACCTCGCGCTGGCAATGAGAGAGCTTGAGGTCGGCAACGGCCTTGCCGGCGAGGTGCTGGTGCAGGCCTACGCCGCGGGCGCGACCGAGAAGGCGCAGGGCGTGTTCTGCCGCGGCGAACTGGTCGGCCTTCACGTCACTCGCCAGATCATGGAGGGTGCCGGGGGCGGCGATGCCATCAAGCGCAGCGTGCGGCGAGACCGCGTGCGCGGCGATCTCGCCGCCATCGGTAGGCATCTCGCCTGGCACGGCGCGCTGTCGATCGACTTCATCATGCCGGACGATGACAGCGGGCCATTCTATATCGACTGCAATCCGCGGCTGGTGGAGCCGATGGCGGCGTATCTCGCCGGCGTCGATCTGGTCGATCTGCTGCTGCGCATCTCGCTTGGCGAGACGCCGGATGTCGCACCGGCGACGCGCGAGGGCGTCGTCACGCATCAGGCCATGCAGGTGCTGCTCGGCAGGGCGCAGCGCGGCGGCGACAGGCGAGATCTGCTGCGCATCTGCCGCGATATCTGGTGTCGCCGCGGCGACTATGCGGGCAGCTCCGAAGAGCTCACGCCGGTGCGCATCGACTGGCTCAGCGTAGTGCCGCTGATGATGACTGCGCTGTTGCTGCTGGTGTCGCCGAAGCTGTCGCATGTGCTGGCGAAACGCGGCTGGGGTGCGCATCTGCTCGATGCCGGGACGGTTGCGGCCATCGAAAGCAAGATGTTTTAGTTTCATCCGGCCGCGTTAGAGTTGAATAGTTGCGGCAGACGCGGCCGGCTCCCTCTCCCCGCTCTGCGCGGGGAGAGGGGTGGGGTGAGGGGCGTGGCACCTCAGCCACTGCCATCTCTGCTTCTTCGATTCGATAGGTCTTGCTAGGCGACAACTGCAGTGCGTCGCCCCTCACCCGGATCACGCGCGATGCGCGCGATCCGACTTCTCCCCGCGCAAGATGCGGGGAGAGGTAAGAGGCGATTGATGTGTATCAATGTGTGCCGCGCGGATCCGGTTATCCCAAAGTGCCCCGCACCCCTGCGAGGCCAAAGAAACCGGGATGCGCATGACAAAGCTGATGGTTGCATCGTCGTTCGCTGCGCCTTGTGCGAATGCGGCTGCGCAGCCGGGCGGCTTCCTGTCCCATCTGGGCGCCGCCGATCTGCGCCAGTTGATGACCCTGGGCGAGCGGGTGTCCTATACTTCGCAGGATGTGCTGTTCACGCAGGGAGCGCCGGCGGGCAAATGCTTCAGCGTGGTCGAGGGTGTGGTCGGCATCTACAGGACCGAATGCGATAATCGTCGCCAGATCATAAGCTTTGCGCTGCCGGGCGACGTCCTCGAGATCGCAACGCAGGGGCATCATGAAGTGTCCGCCGCTGCAATCGGTCCTGCAGTGGTCTGGGAAATCCCGCGTGAGAAATTCGCGCAATTTGCCAGTCACCGGCCCTATGTACTGAACGAGATCGTCGCGCTGATGGCGGCCGAGATTGCCGATGCGCATGACAAGATGTTCTCGCTGGGCCGCCGCGTGGCTGAAGAGAAACTGATAGTATTCCTGACGTACTGGCGCGACCGGCTGGTACGGCTCGGCCGCGACGTCGATCCGCTTCCGGTGCCGATGAGCCGGCGCGATATCGCCGATCATCTCGGCCTCACCGTCGAGACTGTGTGCCGGACGCTGGCCAAGCTCGAACGCCGCGGCGCGATCGAGATTCTGCCGGGCCGCATCCGGCTACTGGACACCGAAACCGTCGCGGCTCCCGCTCTCGCCTGACGCATCATGCCGCGCGTGCGCGAGCTTCCCCCAACTTTGATTTCAATCAATTCACTGAGCGCGCCGCCGTGATTGATGGGTGCGTGCTCGGGAAAGAATCATCATGACGAACCAGACTGACAGCGTGAAGTGGATGACGATCGGCGAGGCCGGTCTGACCGTGATCCTCGCGGCCACCGTATTTCTCTCCATCATCGCAGCGGCCAAGGCGGAAGATGCAGCCTATGCCTTTCACGTGACACTGGCCGGCTTCGCCAGCCTGGCCTCCGTGTTCGTCATCCTCAATCGCTATTTCGAGCGCGGCGCATTGCCGCCGCAGGAGATCGACGGGCGGCCGAATTACAATTTCGGGCCGATCAAGTTTGCCGCTGTGGCCTCGGTATTCTGGGGCATCGCCGGCTTCACGGTGGGGCTGCTGATCGCCATGCAGCTCGCTTGGCCCGATCTGAATTTCAACCTGCCTTGGACCTCGTTCGGCCGGCTGCGGCCGTTGCATACCTCGGCGGTGGTGTTTGCCTTCGGCGGCAACGTGCTGATCGCGACCTCGTTCTTCGTGGTGCAGAAGACCTGCCGTACCCGTCTCGCTGGCGATCTTGCGCCGTGGTTCGTGGTGCTCGGCTATAATTTCTTCATCGTCATTGCCGGCACCGGCTATCTGCTCGGCGTCACGCAATCCAAGGAATATGCCGAACCGGAATGGTATGCCGACCTCTGGCTGACCATCGTCTGGGTGACTTATCTGCTGGTGTTCCTGATGACGCTGGTGAAGCGCAAGGAGCCGCATATCTTCGTCGCCAACTGGTTCTATCTCGCCTTCATCATCACCATCGCGGTGCTGCATCTCGGCAATAACCCTGCGCTGCCCGTCTCGGTCTTCGGCTCCAAGTCCTATGTCGCCTGGGCCGGTGTGCAGGATGCCATGTTCCAGTGGTGGTACGGCCACAACGCGGTGGGCTTCTTCCTCACCGCCGGCTTCCTCGCCATCATGTATTACTTCATTCCGAAGCGCGCCGAGCGGCCGGTCTATTCCTATCGGCTGTCGATCGTGCACTTCTGGGCGATCATCTTCCTCTACATCTGGGCGGGTCCGCATCACCTGCACTATTCGGCACTGCCCGACTGGACGCAGACGCTCGGCATGACCTTCTCGATCATGCTCTGGATGCCCTCCTGGGGGGGCATGATCAACGGCCTCATGACACTGTCCGGCGCATGGGACAAGCTGCGCACCGATCCCGTCCTGCGCATGCTGGTGGTGTCGGTGGCGTTCTACGGCATGGCAACCTTCGAAGGTCCGCTGATGTCCATCAAGGTGGTCAATTCGCTCAGCCACTATACCGACTGGACCATCGGTCACGTGCATTCCGGTGCGCTCGGCTGGGTCGGCTTCGTCTCCTTTGGCGCGCTCTACTGCCTGGTGCCGTGGCTGTGGAATCGCAAGGGGCTCTACAGCCTGAAGCTGGTCGAGTGGCACTTCTGGATCGCGACGCTCGGCATCGTTCTGTACATCTCGGCGATGTGGGTGTCGGGCATCCTGCAGGGGCTGATGTGGCGTGCCTACACGTCGCTGGGCTTCCTCGAATATTCCTTCATCGAAAGCGTCGAGGCGATGCACCCGTTCTACATCATCCGCGCGGCGGGCGGCGGGCTGTTCCTGATCGGTGCGCTGATCATGGCCTGGAATTTGTGGATGACCGTGCGCGTCGGCGAAGCGGAAGAGGGCGCGCTGTCGAGCCCCGGCGCCACGTTGCAGCCGGCTGAATAAGGATCAATCATGTCGTTCTGGAGCCGGCACCAAATCTTCGAGAAGAACTCGATCGTCCTGATCGTGGGTATCATTCTCGTCATCGCCATCGGTGGCATCGTCGAGATCGCGCCACTGTTCTATCTCAAGAGCACCATCGAGGCCGTCGAGGGCATGCGGCCCTATACACCGCTCGAACTCGCCGGGCGCAACGTCTACGTCCGCGAGGGCTGCTATCTCTGTCATTCGCAGATGGTGCGGCCGCTGCGTGACGAGGTCGAACGTTACGGGCACTATTCGCTCGCGGCGGAGAGCATGTATGACCATCCGTTCCAGTGGGGCTCGAAGCGCACGGGGCCGGATCTGGCCCGCGTCGGTGCCAAGTATTCCGATGAGTGGCACGTCACGCATCTGAGCAATCCGCGCGCCATCGTGCCGCAATCGGTGATGCCGTCCTACAAGTTCTTGGCCGCGACGCCTGTCAGCACCGAGACCATCGCCGATCATCTGAGCACCAACCGTGCGGTGGGTGTGCCCTATACGGACGATCAGATCGCCAATGCGGTGGCCGACCTGAAGACCCAGGCCGATCCCGACAATGGCGATACCGACGCGCTGCTCAAGCGCTATCCGAAATCGGTGGCGCGTAACTTCGACGGCAAGCCGGGTCTGCCCACCGAGATGGATGCACTGGTCGCCTATCTGCAGATGCTGGGCACGCTGGTCGATTTCAAACTCTACAACGAAAAAGCAAACCTCCGCTGAGGAGATGGAAGCATGCGCGCAATCCTGACGGTCGAGAACTTCGCGTCGAACCTCGTCCTCACATTCTGGACGCCGGTCTTTGTCGGAATCTTCATCGCAATTCTGACCTACGCTTTGTGGCCCCGCAACAAGGCGATGTTTGACGCAGCCGCGCGTCAGCCGTTGCGAGAGGATTGATCAGATCATGAGCGATCACGAAGGCGAATTCGACAAGGCCACTGGCAAGACCACCACAGGTCACTCCTGGGACGGCATCAAAGAACTCAACACGCCGCTGCCGCGCTGGTGGGTGATGACTTTCTATCTCACCATCGTGTGGGCGATCGGCTATTGGGTCGTGTATCCGTCCTGGCCGCTGGTGCAGAGCTATGCGACGGGCGTCATGGGCTATTCGTCGCGTGCGGATGTCGCCGTCGATCTCGCCAATCTCGAGAAGATCCGCGGAGGCAAGATGGCGACGCTCGGCGCTGCGCCGCTCGCGGAAATCGAGAAGGATCCGGCGCTGCTGGCACTGGGGCGCGCCAGAGGCCGTGTGGTGTTCGGTGACAATTGCGCGCCGTGTCACGGCACTGGTGCGACCGGTGCCAAGGGCTTCCCCAATCTGAACGATGACGACTGGCTGTGGGGCGGCACACTGGAGCAGATCGAGAAGACCATCCAGTTCGGCGCGCGTTCCGCCCATGCGGAATCGCATGAAGGATCGATGCTGGCCTTTGGCCGCGACGGCATGTTGAAAAAGCCGGAGATCGAGACGGTTGCGAACTACGTGCGCTCACTGTCCGGATTGCCGACGGCCAAGGGTTACGACGCCAATGCCGGCCAGAAGCTGTTCGCCGACAACTGCGCCTCGTGTCACGGCGACGCCGGCAAGGGAAATCCCGACATGGGGGCGCCGAACCTGACCGACAATATCTGGCTCTACGGATCGGACGAAGCGACCATCGTCGAGACCATCACCAATGGCCGCAACGGCGTGATGCCGGCCTGGATTGGCCGTCTCGATCCGGCGACCATCAAGGCACTGACGATCTATGTCCACTCGCTGGGGGGGGGACAATAAGTCATAGCGCGCGCGGCCAATCCCGCGCGTGCCTTTGACGTACATCAATTGCATCGCACCGGCGAAGTCTAGGGTCATTCCAAAGACGAGAGTGACTCCATGAACAAGCCTGTTACGCCCCAGGAATTTGACTACGGCCCGCTCTATGCGGCGCAGAAAAAAGTCTATCCGCAGAAGGTCTCCGGCAGGTATCGCAACGTCAAATGGGCGCTGATGGCGGTTTGCCTTGGCATCTATTATCTGCTGCCCTTTGTGCGTTGGAATCGCGGTCCCGGTGCCCCCGATCAGGCGGTGCTGGTCGACCTGCCGAACAGCCGCTTCTATTTCTTTTTCATCGAGCTGTGGCCGCAGGAAGTTTATTTCTTCACTGGCCTGCTGATCCTTGCCGCCCTCACGCTGTTCCTGATGAATGCCGTCGGTGGTCGCGTCTGGTGCGGCTATCTCTGTCCGCAGACGGTCTGGACCGACCTGTTTTTTGCCGTCGAGCGTTTGATCGAAGGCGACCGCCGTGAGCGGATGAAGAAGGAGGCCGAAGGCCTCACGCTGCAGCGTGTCGTCGAACTGACGATGAAGCACTCGATCTGGCTCCTGATCGCATGGTGGACCGGCGGCGCCTGGGTGCTCTATTTCAACGATGCGCCGACGCTGGTGAGGGAACTCGTCACCTTTCAGGCGCCCGCGCTGGCCTATATCTGGATCGCGATCCTGACGGCGACGACCTACACACTGGCAGGCTGGATGCGCGAGCAGATCTGTCTCTATATGTGCCCGTGGCCTCGCATCCAGGCGGCGCTGACCGACGAGTGGGCGCTCAACGTCACCTACAAGACCGATCGCGGTGAGCAACGTACCTCGTTGAAGAAGGCGGCCGAGCTGCGCGCGCTCGGCCAGCCCGCAGGCGACTGCATCGACTGCTATCAATGCGTGAACGTCTGCCCCGTCGGTATCGATATCCGCAATGGCTTGCAGATGGATTGCATCCAGTGTGGGTTGTGTATCGACGCCTGCGACGGCGTGATGAGCAAGATCGGCCGACCGACCCGGCTGATCGGCTATGACACCGACATCAACATTGCCAGGCGCAAGGCGGGCAAGCCGGAGATTTATCGTATTATCCGGCCGCGTACGGTGGCCTATGTCGGCATGATTGTCGCTGTCGGTGCGGTGATGCTCTACGCGCTGCTGAACCGATCGCTGCTCGACATCAACGTGCTGCACGATCGCAATCCGGTCGCCGTGCGCCTCAGCGACGGTTCGATCCGCAATGCCTATACGGTGCGCCTTCTGAACAAGCGCGGTGCCGGGCGCGTGGTCACGCTCGACGTCAACGGGCCGGCAAATGCCACCGCGCATGTGGTGGGCATGGATGCGGTGTCATCGGGCCGGCCGGAGATCGTGCTGGGCCGCGACCAGACTACCGAACTGCGTGTACTGGTGACGGCACCCGCGGCGGGCAATTCCGAGAAGTCGATCCCGCTTGTGATGCGGGTCACCGATGCCGTCCATGGCGACATGGCGTCGGCGACCGATCATTTCGTTGCACCGTGAAGGAGAACAGTATGAGCGCCGCCGTTGCCGCACCTCGTCCGATCACCGGCCGGTTTGTCCTGATCTGCCTGGTTCTGTTTTTCGGCATGATCATCGGCGTCAATGTCGTCATGATGAAATTCGCGCTGGAGACGCTGCCGGGTGTCGAGGTGGATAGTCCCTATACAGCGAGCCTCGCTTACGGCAGCGAGATCGAGGCTGCGCGCGGCCAGAGCAGTCGCGGCTGGAAGGTCAGCGCGCATGTCGAGCGCGATACTGCAGGTGATGCTGCCGTCCGCGTCGAAGCGCGCGATCGTAACGGCAACCCGATCGCGGGGCTGAGTTTCACCGGTCGGCTGGAGCGGCCGGCCGATCGCCGCGCCGACCGCCCGGTTGAGCTCGTCGGGACTGGCGGTGTGCTCTATCGCGGCAAGGTCGCCGAACTTGCGCCGGGCCTGTGGGATCTGGTGCTTGAAGGACAGGCCGGCGGACAGCGCATGTTCCTGTCGAAGAACCGCCTCGTGCTGAAATAGGTCCAACCATGCAGTCCCTCGTCGTCCTCGTGCCGCTGGCGCTCGCGCTTGGGTTGCTCGGCCTCTGGGCCTTCATGTGGTCGCTGAAAAGCGGACAGTATGAGGATCTGGAAGGTGCGGGATGGCGCGCCATTCTCGATGACGATCCGCCTGTGACGAAGCCCGGCGATCCCCTCTGAGGCGGTCCTTTCCGTTCAATCCATCACCGCCACAACTTGTGACCATATTTTTCCAACCGCCATGCCTTTGCCGCGCGTTGCCTCTGCAGCGCGCGTGCTGGCGTCTGCTGTGCACCGGGCGCATAATGGCGGGAACGGATTTTGCACGCGTTCGCCCGGTCGAGACCGGCGCGATGCGCCGCAGCAGAAAGAAATGAAGCACTATGTATGATGTGATCGTCGTCGGCGGTGGATCTGCCGGCGCTGCCGTGGCTGCCAGGCTCTCCGAAAATCCCGCTACACGTGTGCTGCTGCTTGAAGCCGGGCTCGACTGGCGTGCGGCGGAGGCGCCGTGGGAAGTGACCACGGCGAACCCGATCCCGATCATTCACCAGCGCGAATTCCAGGAAAAGTGGCAGTGGCCGCAGCTGCATTCGCGTCGCGTTGCCGGGCAGGACCAGCGCTTCTACTGGCGCGGCAAGGGTCTTGGCGGCTCGTCGATGATGAACGGCCAGATTGCGATTCGCGGCGTCGCCGATGCGTTCGATGAATGGGCGTCGTTGGGATGCATCGGCTGGTCGGCGAAGGAGATCATGCCACTGTTCTCGGTGATCGAGGACGATCTGGACTTCGGCGACAAGCCCGGCCATGGCCGCGGCGGTCCGCTGCCGGTCTATCGCGCGCCGCCGGAGACATGGGGGCCGATCGACAAGGGCCTGCGCGATGCAGCGCTGGCCTCGGGCTATGCGTGGTGCGACGACGTCAACGGGCCGGATGGCGAAGGCGTCGCCTGCTATCCGATCAACAGCCGCGATCTGCGCCGTATTTCCACCAATGAGGGCTATCTGGAGCCGGCGCGTGGTCGCGCCAATCTCGAAATCCGCGGTCACGCGCTGGTCGACCGCGTTGTGATCAAGGACGGTCAGGCGACCGGTGTGATCGTGCACTTCGAGGGGCAGGGCACGCAGGAAATCAGCGCGCGCGAGATCGTGCTGTGCGGTGGCTCGATCCACAGCCCGGCGATCCTGCTGCGCTCGGGCGTTGGTCCGGCGGACGAGCTGAAGGACATGGGCATCGCCGTGGAATGCGATCTGCCCGTGGGTCAGAATTTCTTCGACCATCCGCTGTTCCGCACCACGATCAAGCTGCAGGACGCCGTTGCGCCGAAGGACAAGGACACCCGCCACACCAATTGCTGCGTCACCTATTCGTCGGGCTTGGCCGAGGGCGGCAAGCGCGACATGATCCTGATCGCGTTCAATCACCGTGGCATCGGCAATCCCGGTGCCATCGGCGCCGGCCTGTTCAATGCGTTCTCACGCGGCACGCTGAAGCTCGCATCGACCGATGCGTCGATCGACCCGATCGTCGAGGAGAACATGCTGGCAGACCCCCGCGACATGCTGCGGATGGTCGATGCCGTGAAGCGGCTTGCCGTGATCACCACGCAGCCGGCGCTGGCGGGCATCGCCGACTGGATCCGCCTCACCGATACCGACCTGACGCTGCCGCAGGCGGCGGCGCTGCCAACACGCGAGCTTGAAGCCGTGCTGCGCCGTGACACCGGCGATATCCAGCACGCCGCCGGCACCTGCCGCATGACCGGCTTCAAGGACGCGGGTGGCGTGGTCAATCCGGATGGCACCGTGAAGGGCCTCAAGGGTCTGCGCATTGCCGATGCGTCGATTATGCCGTCGGATTGCCGTGCCAACACGCACTTCACCACGGTGGTAATCGGCGAAGCCATTGCGCGCATGATGATGCGCAAGTCGAATGTAGCGTCGCCCGCCGTGGCGATGGCGAAGTAAGAACGCGCAACGCAAGCGCTCAAGAGTGACCGAAGGACAATTCATGTTGAACACCACCGAAACCCAGATCATCGACTGGCTCGCGTCCCAGAAGCAGCCGATGATCGACCTGCTGCGCGACGTCGTGAATATCGATTCCGGCTCCTTCGACAAGGAAGGCGTCGATGCCGTCGGTGCTCGCTTCGAGCAGCACTTCGCCGAATACGGCATCGAAACCTGGCGCGAGCCCCATGATGTCTATGGCGATGCCGTGCATGGGCTGATCACCAAACCCGGCAGCAACGAGAAACCGATCCTGCTGATGGGCCATCGCGATACCGTGTTTCCGAAAGGCGAAGTCGCCAAGCGTCCCTTCACGATTAAAGGTAATCTGGCCCATGGACCGGGCGCGGCCGACATGAAGGCCGGCGTCGTCATCAATGTATTCGTTGCCGCTGCCCTGAAGAAATTCGATGCCGCGCCGTGCCCGATCAAGCTGCTGATCACCGGCGACGAGGAGATCGCATCGCGCTCGTCGCGGCCGATCATCGAGCGCGAGGGCCGTGCCGCCCGCGCGGTCTACAATTCCGAGCCCGGCCGTCCGACCGGCAACATCACCACCGGCCGCAAGGGCGGGGTGTTCATGCGTTTCGAGGTGTTCGGCAAGGCTGCGCATTCCGGTAATAATTTCTCGGTTGGCATCAGCGCCATCGGCGAGCTCGCGCACAAGATCGTGCAGATTCATGCACTGACCGATATGGACAAGGGCATCACGCTGAATGTCGGCCTCGTATCGGGTGGACAGTCGGTCAACACCACGGCGCCGCATGCCGAAGGCGAGATCGATTTTCGCTACATCGATCCGGCCGATCGCGCCACCATCATGGGCGCCATCGAAAAAATCATTGCGACGTCGACCGTGCCGGGCACGACGGCAAAGCTGCACATCAACGGCGAATTCCTGCCGCTGGTGCAGGACGCCGCCGCCAAGGCGATGTTCGAAGCCTATCAGGCGGCCGCTGTCGACTCGGGCCTCACCACGCTGACCGGCGAATTCGCCGGCGGTTGTGCGGATTCCGGTTTTACCGCCAGCGTCGGCACGCCGACGCTCTGCGGTCTTGGCCCGGTCGGCGGCAATGTCCATACCGACCTGGAGTGGCTGGACATAGAGAGCATCGTTCCGCGTGCACAGACACTGGCGCGGGCGATCCTGCGCACGGAGATCTGACGACGGGAGATGCCGCATGGCATGGTTCTGGCACGGCGATGGTTGCTGACAACGCCTTTGTTTGAAGAGACACTTGCCTGACCATGACATCACCTTCTCCCAATACTTCGGTTCCCATCCATCTCGAAGCCGATGTTCTCGTGATCGGCGCCGGTGGTGCCGGCATGTATGCGGCGCTGGAAGCAGCGAAGGCTGGTGCGTCAGTCATCCTCGCCGATCGCAGCTTGATCGGGCGCGGCGGCGCCACTGTCATGGCGCAGATGACGGTCGCAGCCGCTTTGGGCGAGCAGACACCGGATCACTGGGAACATCATTTCGCCGACACGCTCGCCGCCGGCCGCGGGCTGTGCGACGAACGTCTTGCGGCGTTGCTCTGCGAAGATGGCCCGCAGCGGCTGCGCGAAATGGATGCCTGGAAGGTCGGCTGGGCGCGCGAGGACGGCCATATCAAACAGGCGCAGGCGCCGGGACATGATCGACCGCGCTGCGCCTATGTGGATTTTCTCTCCACTGGTCCTGCGGTGTCGAAGACGCTGCGTACGCAACTCAACAGCGCCAGCGGCATTCGCCGCATCGGCGATCTCACCATCGTCGATATCGCGCTGCGTGATGGCGAAGCCTGCGGCGCTACGGCGCTGCATCTGCCGACCGGGCAGGCGGTGACGCTGGCCGCGAAAGCGGTGGTGATTGCGACCGGTGGATTGACCGGGCTCTATCGGCGCAACAGCGCGTCGTCGAATATGGGCGGCGACGGCTATGCGCTGGCCTTGCGCGCGGGCGCCGAATTGATCGACATGGAGTTCGTGCAGTTCTTCCCCATCGGCCATCTCGCGCCGCGCCTCGTCGGCATGGATCCGATCATGTGGGACCCGTTCCGCTACAAGCTCGGCGGCAAGCTGCTCAATTCCGAGATGCGCGAATTCGAAGAGGACTATGCAACGCGTGACAAGCGCAGCGACGGCACCTATGTGCTGACGCGCGATCTCGCCACCTATGCGATCACCAAGGAAGTCGAGGCCGGTCGCGGCAGCCCCGCCGGCGGCGCCTATCTGAGCTTCCAGCATGTGCCCGAAGCTGAAATCCGCAAGGCGTTCGGGCCGGTGGTGGATCGACTGGCCGAAAATGGCATTGATCTCGCGCGGCGTCCTGTCGAGGTTGCCCCGATCGCGCATTATCATATGGGCGGCATCCGCGTGGATGAGATGATGGCGACCGGCGTGCCCGGCCTGTTCGCTTGTGGTGAAGCGGTCGGCGGTGCCAATGGCGCCAACCGGCTGTCGGGCAATGCGATCACCGAAGCCTTCGTGTTCGGCGCGCGGGCAGGACGCAGCGCCGCTGAGCGCGCGAAGCAGGGCACGTCGATGTGGTCAGCCGATGCGGCAAGGCCGGCCATCGATCTGCTGCGCAGCGCCAGCAAGCGCGATGCGCCAAACCCCGCGGCGGTTATCGTGAAGTTACAGGCCGTGATGGCCGATGATGTCGGCCCGTTCCGCACCGATGCGAAATTGCGGTTGGCGATATCGGCCATCGCGCAATTGAAGGCCGATGTTGGCGATACGCCCTTCGCTTCGGCAAAGGCCTTCGATCTCGTGCTGGCCGACTGGCTCGACCTGCGCAACATGCTCGCTGTCGCGCAATCGGTTGCCAAACCGGCGCTGGCGCGTACCGAAAGCCGCGGCGCGCATCAGCGCGACGATCATCTCGGTCTCGACGGTGCATGGAGTGTCAACCAGGTCGTCTCGATGTCGAATGGCGACATGACCCTGCGCAAAGTGATGCCCACCACCGGAAAGGCTGCCGCATGAAGGCGACGCTCAGCATTCAGCGCGGCGCACTCGGCGAAGCGCTGCATCAGGACATGTTCGACATTCCCTTCGAACACGGCCAGTCCATTCTCGATGGCCTGCGTGCCATCAGGCGCAGCATGGATCCCTCGCTGGCGTTTCGCTTCTCCTGCATCAATGCGAATGCGTGCAAGGAATGCATGATGTTGATCGACGGCAAGGTTGATTACGCCTGCACGGTTCGGCTCAAAGAGGGAATGACGACGCTGGCGCCGCTGCCGAAAAAGGCGCTGATCCGCGATCTCGTCACCGAAATCGCGCCGCCGGATGAGCGGTTGGTGTTGCGTTCCTGAGTGGTTGTCTGCCTCTAAGGCGATCAGCCTGATTAATTTATAGTCGCTCTAATCTGGCGAAACTGCTGTCCGGTGCTCTTATTCCGCGAGATCGGGCGCGGCATTGCGAGTGGCGTTCTCTGCGACAATGCGCTGCATCAGCGCAATGAAGGTGGCCTGTTCCGGTTTCGACAGGCTGCCAAGGGTCGCGCGATGCGCATCGCGGGCGGCGGCCTCGATCCTGTTCAGCAGCGCCGCGCCAGCGGGAGTCAGTCTGCAGACACGCGCCCGGCGATCGTCGTCACTGACCGGGCGTTCCACCAGTTTGCGCGCTTCCAGCCGCTTCAGCGCGCCAGTCGTCGTCGTGCGATCCAGAGCAATATCAGCGGCTAAGGTCGTTTGATCCGCGGTCCCGCGCACCGCCAGCGCCGACAGCAGGCTGTATTGCAGGGGCGTCATCTCAAAGGCGCTGCACGCCTCCTGGAACAGCGCGACATGGATCTGGTGCAGTCTGCGGATCAGAAATCCGGGTCGCTGTTCCAGTGGCCAGGGCTTGTGGGCGGCTTGGTCGCGCCGCGGTTTCGCTCTCGGCAAGGTCGTGTCTCCTGCTATCGGCCGCTTCTCGCATGGTGCAAGCGCTCTGAAAAGTTGCCGCACTGCAATCCTATGGCACGGACTTTGCTTTTGTAAAATACGAAGTATGCTTCGTATTTTGGTGAACCTCTAAAGAGGGCCCGCCAAAGTGTAAGGAGATCGCCATGTCTGTTACTGCCTCATTCGACCTGCTGCTGCGCGGTGGTCGCGTTATCGATCCCGCAGCCGGCATCGACGGCCTCAAGGATGTCGCCATTCGCAACGGCAAGATCGCAGCCGTGCAGTCGGACATTCTGCCGACCAGCGCGAAGGAAGTCGTCGATGTCACCGGCAAGCTGGTGCTGCCGGGCATGATCGATACCCATGCGCATGTCTATCAGTATGTCAGTGGTCGTTTCGGCATGCAGCCCGACATGGTCGGCGTGCAGTCCGGTGTCACCACGCTGATCGATCAGGGTGGCCCGTCCTGCATGACGCTGCCCGGCTTTCGTCACTTCATCGCCGAGCCCGCGAAATCGCGCGTCTATGCGTTTCTGTCGGCCTATCTCGTCGGCGGTCTCGAAGGGCATTTCTATCCCAACCTCTACAGCCCCGATGGCGTCGATATCGACGCGACCGTGAAATCGGCGGTGGCCAATCGCGATCTCGTTCGTGGCATCAAGGCCCATGCGGAAATCGGCGGCTTCGCGCGCTGGGGCATTCGCGTGATGGAAATGGCGGCCGAAATCGGCAAGCGTGCGGAATTGCCGGTTTACGTGCATTTCGGCCAACTCTGGGGTCTGCCGGAGTCAGGCAATAATGGGGAGGACGTCGATACGATTCTGGAGCGCGTGATTCCGCTGCTGAAGGAAGGTGACGTGCTCGCGCATCCGTTCACGCGGCATCCCGGCGGCTTCGTCAATCGCGAAGGCGAGGTGCATCCGGTGATCCAGGCGGCGATCGATCGTGGCCTCAAGATCGATGTCGGCCATGGCAGCCACTTCTCCTATCGCCTCGCCAAGAAGGCGATTGCCGCTGGCATCGTGCCGAACACGCTCGGCGCCGACATCCACGGTTACAACACCGAGGTGCCTGCGCCTGCCGGCACGCCGGATGAGCACGAGGATGACGAGAACCATCCGTTCAAGGGCCAGGCCAAGTTCAGCCTGGTGCAGGCGATGAGTTCGATGATTTCGCTCGGTCTCACGCTGGAACAGGTGGTGCCGATGGTGACGTCGAACCCGGCCAAGATGATCGGCCTGTCCGACAAGATCGGCTCGCTCAAGGTCGGCATGGATGCGGACGTTTCGGTGCTCGTCGAAAAGCCCKGTCGTTACATCCTGCGCGACAACGAGAACACCGACGTGATTGCGAACGGCCTGCTGCAGCCGGCCTTCTGCCTGCGCGCGGGCACCCGCTTCGATCCGATCGCTCCGATCCTTCCTCAGGCCGTTGCGGCCTGAGCTTTGCAAGCCAGTTCGCTAGTCAATCCGGAAGGCGCCGGGAGTTCGTCGATGCGCAATGAGCGAGATATCTCGCCCGCCGCCCCTGTTTCAAAGCAGGGCGTGGGCGGGCGCGTACCGCGCAAGGAGGACGATCGCCTCATGCGCGGGCGCGGGCAATTCGTCGGCGATATCAGACTAGCGGGATTGCAGGACGTTGCTTTCGTCCGCAGTCCGCTAGCGCATGCGCGAATCCGGGCGATCCATATTCCGGAACGCTATCGCGACGTGGTGTTCACGTCTGCCGATCTTGTCGGTATCAAGCCGATCCGCGCGATCACGGGATTGGCCGGCTTCAAGCCATCCGATCAACCCATTCTGGCCGCCGATAAAATTCGTCAGGTTGGCGAACTCGTCGCCATGTGCGTCGCGCCGACGCGTGCCGAGGCCGAAGATATCGCAGCCTCCGTCACGCTCGATCTCGAAGAGCTGCCCGCCGTCTATGATATGCTCAAGGCGCGTGAGGCCGGCTCGCCTCTGGTGCATGAACACTGGGGCGACAACGTCTTTCTCGAAAGCTTCTTCGAACTCGATATTACCCAGGCTCTCGATGCGCCGATCAAGGTGACGCGCGAGATCTCGACCGCGCGACAATGCATGTCGCCGCTCGAAGGTCGGGGTGTCATCGCCACGTTCGATCATCGTCTCGATCAGCTCACGCTCTATACGGGTAGTCAGATGCCGCACATTGTGCGCAACGGGTTGTCCGATTGCCTTGAGATGGATCAAGGACAGATCAGGATCGTCTCGCCGGATGTCGGTGGCGGCTTCGGTCACAAGGGCATCTTGCTGCCGGAGGAAGTCTGTCTGTCATGGCTCACCATGAAGCGCGGCTTCCCGGTGCGCTGGATCGAGGATCGCCGCGAGCATTTAGTCGCCAGTTCCAACTGCCGCGAGCACCACTACAAGATCACCGTCTATGCCGATCGCGACGGCACGCTGCGCGGCATCGACTGCGAGGCCACCGTCGATTCCGGCGCCTATTCGTCCTATCCGTTCTCGGCCTGCCTCGAAGCCGCGCAGGTGGTCAGCATTTTGCCCGGCCCCTATCAGATGCCGGCCTATCGCTGCCGTACCTATTCGGTGGCCACCAACAAGTGTCCGATCCTGCCCTATCGCGGCGTCGCCCGCACCGGCGTGTGTTTCGCGCTGGAACTGATGCTCGATCTTGTAGCGGCGGAAGCAGGACTTGAGCCCGGCGACGTCCGGCTGCGCAATCTGGTGCGGCCGGAGCAGATGCCGTTCGATAACATCACCAAGAAGCATTTCGACAGCGGTGATTATCCCGAGGCGCTGCGACGCGCTGTCGCGCAGATCGATATCGATGGCATCCGTGCGCGGCAGCGCAAAGGCGAGGCCGATGGACGCCTGATCGGTGTCGGTCTCTCGATCTATTGCGAGCAGGCGGCGCATGGCACCTCGGTCTATTCCGGCTGGGGCATTCCCATGGTGCCCGGCCATGAACAGGCCACCGCGCGACTGACGCCGGATGGCGGACTCGAACTGAAGGTTGGCGTGCATTCGCACGGTCAGGGCCTCGAGACGACGTTGTCGCAGGTCGCGTTCGAAATGCTCGGCGTCGATGTCGCTAAAATCCGCGTCGTGCATGGCGACACGGCGATGACGCCCTATTCGACCGGTACCTGGGGCTCGCGCTGCATGGTGATGGCCGGCGGCGCGGTGGCGACGGTGTGTCACGAACTCGGCGAGCGCGCCAAGAAGATCGGCGCCAAGCTGCTGCAGGTCGATGAAGCCAATGTCGTGCTGGTCGACGGCGAAATCCGCGGGCCTAATGGCAGCGTGACGCTGAAGGAAATCGCGCACACCTGGTATCGCCGCCCGCAGGATCTACCGGGCGATGTCGATCCCGGCGGGTTGGAGGCGACGTCCGGTTACAAGCCGCAGCGTGACAGCGGTACGTTCAGCTACGCCGCGCATGCGGTCACCGTCGCCGTCGATCCCGATCTCGGCGATGTGGAAATTCTCGATTACGTCATCGTTGAGGACGGCGGCGTGCTGGTCAATCCGATGATTGTCGACGGCCAGATCTATGGCGGTCTCGCGCAGGGCATCGGCACAGCGCTGTATGAGGAGATGCCGTTTGATCGCGCCGGCCAGCCGCTCAACACGACGCTGGCCGATTATCTGCTGCCCGGTCCGACCGAAGTGCCGATGCCGTGGCTCGATCACATGGAGACGCCGTCGCCTTACACAAAGTTCGGCGTTAAGGGCATTGGCGAAGGCGGGGCCATCGCGCCGCCGGCGGCTATAGGCAATGCGGTGAACGATGCGCTGCGCGGTCTCGGCGTCGAGATGCTGCAGTCGCCGATCACGCCGCGCCGTGTACTCGAAGGCATTCTTGCTGCGCGCAATGCAGAAAGGCCGGCCGCATGAAGCCGGCACCTTTCGCCTATGAGCGACCGCGCGACGTCGCCTCGGCTTTAGCCGCAATGACGGGCGATGGCGTGGTCAAGATCATGGCCGGAGGCCAGTCGCTCGGACCGATGCTGAACCTGCGTCTGGTGGCTCCCGACACCATCGTCGATATCACCGGCCTCGCCGAGCTGAAGCATGTGGAAGTTACCGGCGATGAGCTGGTGATCGGCGCCTGCGTCACCCATGCGGATATCGAGGATGGCCGCATTCCCGACGTGACGCGCGGTGCGATGCAGCGCGTGGCCAGCGCGATCGCCTATCGCGCGGTGCGTAATCGCGGCACGATCGGCGGTTCGCTCAGTCATGCCGATCCATCGGCCGATTGGGTCTCCACCTTCGCAGCGCTCGGCGCAACGCTCTCGCTGCGCAGCGCCAAAGGCGCGCGCCTGGTAGCGATGAAGGATTTCATGCTGGGTGCACTGGAAAGTGTGCTGCAGCCCGGCGAAATGCTGGAAGCCGTACGTGTGCCGGTGATGTCCCCTTCGGCGCGCTGGGGTTATGTGAAGAGCTGCCGCAAGACCGGCGAGTTTGCTCATGCCATCGGTGCGGTGCTGATCGACCCCGAGGCGGGCCGCGCGCGTGTCGTCATTGGCGCAGTCGAGGCCGCGCCTATCATTGTCGACAATGCCGAAGAACTGTTCGGCGGGCGTATCACCAACGATTTCAAATCGCGCTTCGACGCGCGCGTCGCCGACACCCTGCTGTCGAAGGCGGGCATGAGCGATGCCGCCGACCGGCATATTCACGTCACCATTCTGCGCCGCGCTGTTGCGGAGGCCGCGGCATGAACTCGGTCGAACTCACCGTCAACACTCGCGCCGTGAAGAGGAACGTCGAGCCACGTACGAGTCTCGCCGACATGATGCGCGACACGCTCGATCTCACCGGCACGCATCTCGGCTGCGAACATGGCGTCTGTGGCGCCTGCACCATCCTGGTCGATGGCATACCGACGCGCTCCTGCATCACTTATGCGGTGGCATGCGATGGCGCCGATGTCACCACCATCGAAGGTCTTGATGATGACGAGATTGCCACGGAGCTGCGCGCCGCCTTTACCCGCGAACACGCGTTGCAATGCGGCTACTGCACGCCGGGCATGCTGGTCTCGGCGCGCGATCTGGTGAAGCGCCTGCCGGATGCCGACGAGAAGCAGATCCGCATCGGCATGTCAGGCAATCTCTGCCGCTGCACCGGCTATGTCGGCATCGTCCGCGCCGTGCAGTCGGTCATCACAGAGCGCCGCGCGCGCGATATCGCGCCGGAGCCGGATGCTGGCCGCAAGGTGCTGGGGCCGGCGGGTTCGGGACACAAAGCCTGTGTCAGCTCCCAGAAGCTGATGCCCGCGCAGCCTGCTGTATCCGAACCGGCTGCAGCCATCGCACCGCTGGACATTCCAGACTTCACGCCATCGACCACGCTCGAGCAGCAATTCACTGTCGCGCATGCACCTGCAAAAGTCTTTGCACTGTTCGATGACATCGCGGCCGTCGCCTCGTGCCTGCCGGGCGCCACGCTGGTCGGCACGCCCAGACCCGAGCGTGTCGAAGGCGCGATTCGCGTCAAGATCGGGCCGATCTCGGCCAACTTCAACGGCGCCGCCCGCGTTGAGCGCAACGAGGCCGATCTCGCCGGCCGCATTCTCGGCATAGGCAGCGACCAGCGCAGCCGCTCCACTACGCAAGGCGAGATTCGTTACCGGCTTGTGCCGCAGGATGACGGCGTGGCCACGCGTGTGGAGCTTTCCATCGGCTACAGCCTCACCGGCATGCTGGCACAGGTCGGTCGCAGCGGGCTGGTGCGCGATCTCGCGGCGCGGCTGGTCGCGGAATTCGCCGGCAATCTCGATCGCCGCCTGTCGGGCGATGTGACATCGGCGCCGTCAGCGGCAGCCGATCTGAATGGTGTTTCGCTGATTCTTGGTCTCCTGCGTGAGCGCGCGACGAATGTTGTTCGCCGCCTCACCGGGCGCGGAGGATCGGCGTGAGAGATCGACGTTCGCGCGGACATGCGAGCGGCGGGGTTTGGACTGCGCAAGTTTCATCAGCGTAACACTGGAGGACCACATGATACGGACCATCAAAGCCGCCTCGGCGACCGCCCTGGCCATTGCTTTCCTGAGCAGCGCCGCCACTGCGCAAACCATTAAGATCGGCGTCAACGAGCCTTTGACCGGCGCCTTCGCCGCGTCGGGTACCTATGTCGTCAACGGCGCCAAGATCGCCGCCGACGAAATCAACGCCAAGGGCGGCCTGCTCGGCAAGAAGATCGAACTCGTCATCGAGGACAACAAGAGCAACCCGACCGAAGCCGCTGCCGTCGCCGAAAAGCTGATCACCCGCGACAAGACGCCGGTGATGCTCGGCGCCTGGGGCTCGAGCCTCACGCTGGCGGTGATGCCGAAGCTGGTCGAATACGAAACCGCGATGGTCGTCGAGACCTCCTCGGCCAGCAAGATCACCACCTCGGGCAATCCTTACGTGTTCCGCATCTCGCCACCGTCTTTCGTGGAAGCGGCTGCGTTCAAGAACATCGTCGACAAGCTGGCGCTGAAGAAAGTCGACTTCCTCGTGATCAACAATGACTGGGGCCGCGGCACCGCCGAAGACTTCAGCAAGATGATGAAGGAAAAAGGCATCACCATCGGTCTGGTCGAGACCATGGACCAGTCGGCGCAGGACATGAGCGCCCAGCTCGCCAAGATCAAGGCAACGGATTCCGAGACCGTGATCATCACGGCTGCGGTCGACCAGCTCACTTTGATCTTCAAGCAGGCCGCAGCACTCGGCCTGAAGAAGCGGATCATCACTACCGGCGGTTCGCAGAATCCCGATCAGATCATCGCGCAGGCCGGTGCCGCCGCGAACGACACCATGCATCTGACGACGTTCTTGCCGTGGATGCCGGAAAAGACGCCCAACCCGGAAGCCACCACCTATTTCATCAACGAGTGGAAGAAGCGCGGCTTCGATTTCGCCGGCTGCACTGAGAGCTTCCGCGGCTATGACGGCATCCGCACCATCGCGGCAGCCATCGAGAAGGCCGGCAAGGCCGAGCCGGCCGCGATCAAGGATGCGCTCTGGAAGATCGACGTCAAAGGTTTGAATGGCGACATCATCTTCAAGAAGTCGGGCCCGGCCGGTTCGGAGAGCGGTCAGAGCTTCCCGAATGTCTATCTGGTCGAGATCTCCGGCGGCAAGATCGTGATGAAGGATCTGTGATCCAGTCGAACTCCGGCAGTGAGCTCCCTCGCCCCGCTCTTGCGGGGAGAGGGCTGGGGTGAGGGGCACTTGCGAGTGAAACTCTGGCTCCTCTCACCCGAAGCCTCGCTGTCGCTCGGCTCCGACCTCTCCCTGCCCGGCGAAGCAAAGCTTCGCTAGGCGGGGAGAGGTTAGCACCTTACTCGAACCTTTAGGGCCGCTCGTGGACCAGCTCCTGCAACACCTCGTCAATATGCTTGTGCTCGGCGGCACCTATGCGCTGCTCGGCATCGGGTTGACGCTGATCTTCGGCATCATGAACGTGGTGAACTTCACCCACGGCATCCTCTACACATTTGGCGCCTATATGATGTTCATTGTCGTGCATCAGCTCGGGCTGAATTTCTTCGTGGCGCTGCCGGTGGCGATCGTCGCTGGCTGGCTGCTGGGCGCCGTCATCGAGATCACGCTGCTGCGGCCGCTGCGCGGCGCCGATATCGATACCACCATGCTGGTGATGATCGGTGCCTGGATCGCGATGCAGTCCGGCGCGCTGTGGATCTGGGGTGGCGTTGCCAAGTCGATCGACAATCCGTTTCCTGACGCGCCGCTGGTGATCGGACCTGTGTCCGTGTCCTGGCTTCGCCTGTTCGTGCTGTTCGCCGCCGCGCTGCTGATCGTGCTCGCCTACTCACTGATCAATCTCACCAAACTCGGCAAGGCGATGCGCGCGACATTCCAGGATTCCGACACCGCCGCACTGATGGGAGTCAATGTCAGCCTGATCTACACATCGACTTTCGCCATCGGATCGAGCCTTGCGGCTGCCGCTGGTGCATTGCTCGGTCCGGTCTATGTCGTGTTCCCGCAAATGGGCGATCTCGCCGCGGTGAAGGCCTTCGCCATCGTCATTCTTGGCGGCCTCGGCAATATCACCGGCGCTGTCATCGGCGGCTTCATTCTCGCACTCGCTGAAGAGCTCGGTGCTGGCTACATCTCGTCGGGCTATCGCGATGCCATGGGCTTCCTGATCATCATCATGGTGCTGATCTTCAAGCCGACAGGATTGTTTGCACGGGCGGAGCGCGTCGGATGAAACAGATCGTCACTCTCCTCTGTCTCGCCTTCTTTGCCTCCGTGCCCATGTGGTTGACGGATCCGTATCTGCTCAACGCGCTGATTACGACCGGCATCTTCATCATCGGCGCCATGAGCCTCAATCTGCTGCTCGGCTTTACTGGACAGCTCAGCCTCGGCCATATCGCCTTCTTCGGCATCGGCGCCTATGTCAGCGCGCTGACATCGCTGGGATTCGATGTGCCGATCTACGGTGATTTCCATATCGTCCACGTGCCGTGGCCGCCGATTGCGGGCTTCTTTCTGGCGATCCTCATTTCGGGCTTCTGCGGCTATCTGGTCGGACGCCTGTCCTTCAGCGTGCGCGGCGCTTACTTCGTCATCGTCACGATCTCGTTCGCCGAAGTTGTCAGGCTGGTGGCGCTGAACTGGGTCGAGCTGACGCAGGGCCCGTTGGCGCTGACCAATATCCCGTCGATCACCATTGGTCTGCCGGGGCTTGGTTATCTCGTGCTGAAGACCAAGTTCCACAATTACTATCTTGTGCTCGCTGTCGCCGCGATCTCGTATTTCCTGATCTCGCGCCTCGTTCATTCGCACTACGGCCGCGCCATGCGCGGCTTGATGGAGAACGAGACGCTGGCTGTCGCCGTCGGTATCGACGTTACCAAGACGCTGACACTGGCTGCCGTGATCTCTGCCGGTATCGCCGGCGCAGCGGGAAGCCTTTACGCGCATTACATCCGTATTATCGATCCCGACGTCTTCGCTTTCATCTCGACGGTGACCATGGTGATCATGGTGGTGTCGGGCGGCAAGGGATCGCTGGCCGGGCCTGTGGTCGGCGGCGTCATCTTTGGCCTGCTGCCTGTGTTCCTGCGGCCGATCATGCCGCCGGAGGCGCAGTGGATCACCTATGGCGTGGTGCTGATCGTCATTCTGTTCGTCATGCCGCGCGGCATCGTGCCGTCGCTTGCCGCGAAACTCGGTTTGGCCCGTGCCGGTGGAACCAGACGAGCGTCCATCGCGGTCTCCGAACGCACCGCCGAGGAGCACGCGTGATGGCCGAGACAGTACTCAGCATTGAACATGTCGCGGTCCATTTTGGCGGCCTTGTCGCGATCTCGGACATGAACTTCCATGTCAACAAAGGTGAGATCGTCAGCCTGATCGGGCCGAACGGTGCCGGCAAGACCACGGCCTTCAACGTCATGACCGGCTTTCTCACGCCCACGAAGGGCGCGGTGAACTATTGCGGCGCGGACCTCAAGGGCAAGAAACCGCATGAAATCGCAGATCTCGGGCTGATCCGCACCTTTCAGCGCACCAGCGTGTTTCCCAACGACACGGTCTACGACAACGTCCTGATCGGCCTGCATCGCCAAGGGGAGCTTAAAGGCAAGCTTGGCCTTGCCGAAGCCATTCTCGGCCTGCCGCGCGCGCGCGCATCCGAGAAGGCGCAGCGCGCACGGGCGGCCGAACTGGTGCGCTGGATCGGCCTCGAAGCCCGTGCCAACGATCTTGCGGGCTCGCTGTCCTACGGCGAGCAGCGTCTCGTTGGTGTCGCGCTGGCGCTCGCCGCGCAGCCGAAGATGCTGCTGCTGGACGAGCCTGTGTCCGGCATGAACGCGTCGGAGACGCATACTTTCGTACAGCTGATCCGCAATATCCGGGATCGTGGCGTCACGATCCTCTTGGTCGAGCACGACATGCCGATGGTGATGAGCGTATCGGATCGGATCGTGGTGCTGAATTACGGCCGCATCATCGCCGAAGGACCGCCCGACGAAATCCGCAAGAATCCCGCAGTGATCGAAGCCTATCTCGGTCAGAGCGCGAAGGATGTGGTCAAGGAGGTCGCAGTCCATGCTTGAGATCCGTGACATGGTTTGCGCGTATGGCCAGATCTCGGCCCTCAAGGGCATTTCGCTCTCGGTCAAGGCCGGGCAACTTGTGGCGCTGATCGGTGCCAACGGCGCCGGCAAGAGCACAACGTTGCGCGCGATCTCGGGCCTCGTGCCGTCGCGCTCCGGCAGTCTTCATTTCGACGGCGAGGACATCACCGGTATCGGCGCGCAGCGGGTGCTCACAAAGGGTATCGCTCATTGCCCGGAAGGGCGTCGTGTATTTCCGCATATGACGGTGGCCGAAAATCTCGACATGGGCGCCTATCTGCGCTCGGACACGAGCGAAGTCGCTGTTGACCGCGACCGCATCTATGGCGAATTCCCGCGCCTCGCAGAGCGACGCAAGCAGGCAGCTGGCACGCTGTCCGGCGGCGAGCAGCAGATGCTGGCGATCGGTCGCGCGCTGATGTCGCGGCCGCGCCTGGTGATGTTCGATGAGCCGTCGCTTGGTCTCGCGCCCAACATCGTCGAGCGCACCTTTGCGATCATTCGCGCGATCCGCGACGCCGGCACGACCGTTTTGCTTGTCGAGCAGAATGCCTTCGCCGCGCTCGAGATGTGCGATCATGCCTATCTGCTGGAGTCCGGCCGTGTCGTGCTGTCGGGCGCGGGCGCGGAGCTGATCGAGAACGAGCATGTCCGACGGGCCTATCTTGGCGGATGACGACAATCCCGCCCGATGGGTCGCGGTCTGTTCGCGCGAGCGCCTGACCGAGCAGACAATCGTCTGCGTAAGCGTGGCTGGCCTCGGTGTTCTCATCGTGCAGGATGGTGAGACCATCTATGCCTGCGAGCGCGCCTGTCCACATGAGCAGGCCGATCTCAGCCTTGGCCGCGTCGCCGATCGCCGGCTGCACTGTCCGCGTCATCTGGCCTGGTTCGATCTGGCAGACGGCAGCATGTCGCCGGGCTGGCCCAGCAGGGGTTTGCGACGCTATCCGGTGCGCGAAAGGGGTGCACAAATCTGGGTCGATGCACAGGCCGTCGTCCCGAAGTAACAAGCCTTCGCGACAGTTACGCGGCATCGGGTCTGGATGCAGAATTCGTTGGCGCTGCAGCATTCAATTGGTGCAGTTGCGGTATAATAATCATGCTTGCCCCCTCGTAAAGCGCGGATAATACTGCTGAAAAGTCAGACTCCTGAGTGTGTCTGGCAGTACACAAATGGGCGCAAGACCCATGCTTCTCGTCGATCTTCCAAGCGATCTCCGTCAAGGGCCAGGGATGTGACCATTATCGATTTCGGCAGGGCCATCCCATCGTCGCAGGGGCGCGGCTGGCAGCAATGGCCCGGCCATGAAGACTTTTCGCTGCAGTTCTTGCGCGTGCTGCGCGCGGCGCAGGAAGGCGGAAGTACCGTTTCGGAATGTTTCCTGGCGGCGGAGCGCATCAATCCGCGCGATGACGAGAGCTGGTATCGCGAATGGCACAGCGCGGCTGATATCAACCGTGAGCGCGCCGCGGAGGCGCTGGCCAGCGGCCGCATCCCGACGGCGCTGAGCAACTGGCTGCGCGCAGCCAACTACTATCGCACCGCTCAGGTCATGCTCGCTTGTAGCGATCCGCGGCAAGGCGCAGCCATCGCCTTGATGCAGGATTGCGCCCGACTTTACGTGCAGCATGCAACGCCTGCCGGCGAGGTCGTCGAGATCCCGTGGCGGGACGGTGTGTTGCAGGGATACTTCGTTCCTGCGCCGCGCGCGACGCGGCCGCTGCCGGTCGTTCTCTGCGTCGTCGGGCAGGGCCACTACAAGGAAGAGCATCTGCACAGGGTGCCCAGCTACGCGCTGGAACGTGGTCTCTCGCTGTTGCTCGTCGATTTACCCGGTCAATCCTATAGCCAGGAGATGATCGGGTCGCCTTGTCGGTATGAGGTCGAAACGGCGATCAGCGGCTGGGTCGATTTCCTGGCCGACCGCAGCGATATCGATCAGGAGCGAATTGCGATCTTCGGAGACGGCCTCGGAGCTGCCTTTGCGACGCGCGGCGCCAATCTCGACGACCGCTTTGCAGCAGCTGTTTGCGATGCCGGAATCTGGGAGCTTCACGAGCGCGCGTTTATTGCCAGCCGCATTTCAGGCCGGGCTGGTCTGGGCTGTCCGAGTGAAATCGAGGGCTTCAACAGCAGCAGTGTCGCCGCCAATATCAAATGCCCGGTCCTGGTTGCGATGGGCGAGCGCGACTGGCTCGATGTCGATCACGTCACGGAATGTTGCCGCGTCATGAAACAAAACGGCCTCGACATCGAACTGAAGATCTTTCGCGCGTCGGAAACGGTGGCCCCGCCCGCCCAGATCGATATTCCGACAGTGGGCAACGAGTTCATCTTCGACTGGATTGTCGATCGCCTGCGCGCAGGGACGAAGTAGGGGCGCGGCTCGGTCGATTGACCGCCGCTCACCCGGCGACGTTCAGCTCTCGACTTCCAGCATCAGTGTCGCTTTTTCGAGGCGACTCTTGAGCCGGGACATGTGCTGTCCGATCTCCTTCAAGGCCTGCTCGTCGAAATCGCTGAGAATGAAATCTCCGAGCGACTCCCTGCGGGTTGATAGTGCGGAGATCTTCTTGCTGGCCTTGTCGGACAGCGACATCAGTACGACGCGGGCATCCTCGCGGGACGCGACGCGCCGCATGAAGCCATTCTTCTCGAGCATCTTGGATTGGGTAGTGACGAAGGAGGGGTCGACGTGGAGCATGGCGGAGACGTCTTTGACCGGCACACCGTTGCCGCGATCGAGGTCGCTGACGGCCATCAGGATCATCCATTGCGGTCCGCTGATGCCGAGCTCCTTGGCCCAGAACTGGCGGATTCCCTCAAGATGGACGTTGATCGAGGCGATGTCCCAGATGAACTGTCGGATGATCTCCTGATTCTGGCCGGTCACCCAAATCGAAAGCTCATTTTCGTTCCAGCCCGCAGATCCCCCACGCATAGTCACCACTGCCCCGCCGGCCATTCCATCGTCCCACACTTCTCAGAATTCTATAATTGTATCAGTGAATTGTGACGCGCAAACCACGATTTCGTGTGTTGCCGGGAAACCACACTGCATCGCGATAAAGTTACCTGAGTTCATAAAGTATTTTGCTTCTAAGAATTGCGCAGGCATTCTCAGTTCCGGCGATGGGGAAACCCTCGATCGTCCCGTTGAAGTAGTTCGCTTGAGTGCCTCGCGTTATGCGGGTGTTTCCGAAAGCGCGAAGTGCTCTAGCGGTTAGTTTGGGGACTTGGGGGACTAAATCTTCGGGCGCACGCGCCTGGCAGATCCGGAACCTTCCCTTTTGGACAACTTGGAGGTTTAACATGACGATGATTAAGAGCCTTATCCTCGGCTCGGCGGCGGGTCTGATCGCCATCGGCGGAGCTCAGGCAGCCGATCTTCCGGTGAAGGCCAAGGCAGTGGAATACGTGAAGATCTGCTCGCTCTACGGCGCAGGCTTCTACTACATCCCCGGCACCGATACCTGCATCAAGATCGGCGGCGCGATCCGTTTGGACGTTGCGTTCAACGGCAGCACCTACGACGTTCCGTTCTGGCAGGGTGGTGCCGGCGGCAACAATCTCTGGACCAAGAACTATTTCTCGACCCGTGAACGCGTCAACTTGACGACGGACACCCGCACCGCGACCGAATACGGCGTGGTTCGTACCTACGCGAACATCCAGTTCGACTTCCTCCAGGATCGTGAATCGATCGCTGGTGGTTACACCGAAGTCGACTACGCTTTCATCCAGTTCGCCGGCTTCACCTTCGGTAAGGCCGTCTCGCAGTTCGATCCGCAGTGGGCGCTCGCCAAGCCGTACATCTCGTCGGGCTTCAACGCTGGTTCGAACAACGCGACCGGTATCCCGCAGCTGGCCTACACCGCTTCGTTCGGTAACGGCGTGTCGGGCACGATCTCGATCGAAAACGCATCGGCCTACCGCAACGCCGGTCTCTGGAATACCAACGCGTTCATCGTTGGTCCGGGCGCTGCCTCGTTCACCGGTGCGTTCTACGGCACGAACTCGAACACCTTCCTGGGTAACTCCTACGGCGGCAACCACATTCCTGATATCGTTGGCAACATCCGCCTCGATCAGGCTTGGGGCACCCTGCACTTCGCTGCTGCGATGCATGCTGCAACCCCGGGCTTCTACGGCGCGAACGAAGCAACCGGCCATGCTGACGACAAGTATGGCTTCGCTGTGAGCGGCGCGGTCGAGTTCAAGAACCTGCCCACCGGCGCAGGCGACAGCTTGAAGATCGAAGCGTCGTACGGCAAGGGCGCTGCCAAGTACGTCTTCGGCGGCACGACCGACACCTCGGGTGGTGGCCGTTACGCCAAGGTTGATGGCAACAGCCTCGGCTTCGGCTATGTTCTGGACGGCGTGTACACCACCGGCGGTCAGATCATCCAGAGTTCCGCTTGGGAAGTTAGCGCTTTCTACGAGCATTACTGGAACCCGGCTTGGCGTACGTCGCTGTTCGGCAACTATAGCCACATCTCGTACGGCTCCGGCAACGACCTGATGATGGCCGCCTTCCAGGGCCTGACCACCGGTGGTCCGGGTACCAACTCGTCGCAGACGGTTGCTGCTACTCGTGCAGGCGTGTTCGCTGGCACGGGTAACTTCGACCTGGGCCTCGCCCAGATCGGTACCCGTACGGCCTGGACCCCGGTTCAGAACCTGACCCTGTCGGCTCAGTTCACCTATAGCCGCCTGGATCAGAACCTGAACGGCACCTACACTGTGACGAGCATGTCGGGTAAGCCAGCCGGCACCGTGCTCAACACGGCTGACCAGAACCTGTACAACGGTTCGGTGCAGATCCTGCGCTCGTTCTAATATCGACTGCTTCACGGCAATCGCTATCTGAAACAAAGACCCCCGGCAGAAAACTGCCGGGGGTTTTTGCTTGATGAACCTTAACTGTGCTCGACGAACGCGGCAGCCTCACCATCGGGCCAGTCCTCTGCTTCTCACGGTGGTTGCGCTGGAGCGCCGCTTCACCAACACCAGCCGAGCGCGCCTGCGCCTTACCCTCTCTTTCTTTGACTGATATGTGTCTGTACCCTTCGATCCACGTTGCTCGACTGTTTCTGATGGAATCGTTTGGCCTTTACCGACGAAGGTGATGGCACTACTTAAGGTTCGGGCTGCCTGTCGTGGCAGGTGAGAATGCTTGAGGGGCGATGGCTCAATCGGATACGGGGAAACATTTCTTTTTCGCAGCGTTGGATCAACTTGATGCGAAGAACTTTGCGGAGGCCGAGCGGCTGTTCCGCGCCACACTTGAGGTGGTCCCGAACCACCTCTCCTCGCTTAATAATCTCTCGATTGCGCAGCTCGAGCAGGACAAATTCTCCGACGCAGCGGCAACGGCTCGGATAATTCTCGGCCTGGACCGGAACAATCTGGCCGCCCTCACGATGCTGTCGACCTGCGAACTGCACGACGGGCGTGCTGCCGATGCCCTTGCAGCATGCCGGGCGATCGTGGCGATTGATCCGCGGAATGCTGAAGCCCATCACAAGATTGGGCTGATTAAGACAAGCGAAGGCGCATTCACCGAAGCACTCGCGGCTTTCGATAAGGTGCTGGAGATCCAGCCCGGCGCTGCCGAGACCTGGCTGCGGCGCGGACATCTCGCGACGGAACTGGCGCGCTATGGCGATGCCCTCACGTCCTACGATAGCCATCTTGAACTCGTGCCGGATTCGATACCGGCCATGCTCGGCCGCGGCTATGTCCTCAGCGTAGGTGCGCGTTTCGGCGAGGCGCTCGATGCCTTCGACCGTGTGGTTGCGCTGGATGCTGGCCACGCCCCCGCGTGGCTCGGCCGCGGCCATGTTCTCGTGTCGCTGGATCGCCTCCCGGAGGCGGCGGCATCCTATGAAAAGGCCGTTTCGCTGGACGGCAGCGCGGTCGAAGCGTGGATCGCACTAGGCGATGTGATGAACCGACATCATGATTTCCACGCAGCGTTACGCGCCTTTGATGCAGTGATCGCACTGGCGCCGAAGGCCGGTGCGGCGCGCCGCGGCCGCGCTGTCGCGCTGTTTCGTCTCGGTCGCCACGCTGAGGCCGAAGCGGAGTTCCGATCGGCGCTGACGCTTGTGCCCGGCGATAGTAACCTGTGGATCAGCTTCGGCAATCTGCTGACCTCATTGTCACGCTTCGACGACGCGCTTGCTGCGTATGGCGAGGCAAGAAAGATCGATCCTATGCATCCGGGCGCATGGCTTTGCCGGGCGAATGTGCTGGGCCTCGTCAAGCGCTATGACGAAGCGCTCGACTGCTACCGAGAGGCACTGCGTCTCAAACCCGATGATATCGATGTATTCGACAGCCGTGCAAACATGTTCCTGCAGATGAAGCGTTTCGAGGATGCGCTGTCAGACTACGACACCGCCTATCGCTTGCGTCCGGACGCCTTCCATATCGAAGGTGAACGTTTGCATGCTCAACTGCATATCGCCGACTGGACCGATGTCGAGGTGCGACTTGCCGGTCTGGAGGCTGCTATTCGCGATGGCAGGGAGCTATCGACGCCATTCGTTTCTCTTGGCTTGCTGCCGTCGGGCGAACTGCACAAGCGGCATGCGTCGCTATGGGCTGAGCGCCTGCCACGCGCGTCGACCGAACCATTGTGGAACGGCGAACGCTACAAACATGCGAAGATCCGACTCGCTTATGCATCCGCCGATTTTCACGAGCATGCGACCTCGCAACTGATGGCTGGCCTGTTCGAGCGACACGATCGGTCGAGATTTGAGCTTCTGGCAGTCTCGTTCGGTCCAGACGATCGGTCGGCCATGCGGAAGCGCATCCTCGCCCCCTTCGATCGCGTGATCGATGTGCGCGACCGTACCAACCCGGAGGTGGCGCAGGACATCAGGTCCGCCGAAGTCGACATTCTGGTCGATTTGAAAGGCTATACGGAAGACAGCCGTCCCGGCATTTTCCTTCACCGGCCCGCGCCGATACAGGTGAGCTATCTCGGTTATCCCGGAACGCTCAGCCTGGATGTGATGGATTACATCCTGGCCGACAAAATCGTCATTCCCGAAAGTGCTCACGGACATTACACGGAGAAAATTGCCTATCTCCCGCACAGCTATCAATCCAATGACGAGAAAAAAGTCATTGGCGCGCGCCATTTAAGTCGGACGGGAGTTGGTCTGCCGGAGGACGGTACCGTATTCTGCTGTTTCAACAGTATTTACAAGATTTTGCCCGATGTCTTCGACTGCTGGATGGCTATCCTCAAGCGTACTCCGAGCAGTGTACTGTGGCTGCTCCGGCCAGATGCGATAGCCGAACGGAACCTGAAGCGCGAGGCCGCAGCGCGCGGCATCGATCCGGTGCGACTGGTCTTCGCAGCGCGCGTTCCTCTGGCGGATCATCTCGCCCGGCATGGTCTCGCCGATTTGTTTCTGGATACCCTCCCTTACAATGCGCACACCACTTCCAGCGATGCGCTCTGGGCCGGCCTCCCAGTGCTGACGCAGCGGGGAGAGACCTTCGCGGGTCGGGTATCCGCCAGCCTGTTACAGGCGGTGGGCCTCGCCGAACTCGTTGCCAACGATCGTCAGAGCTATGAAGATCTCGCGGTGCTGCTGGCCACCGATTCCGCCCGCCTGAATGGCATCAAGGCCAAACTAGCGGCCAACCGCCTCGCCAGTCCGCTATTCGATAGCGTTCGCTTCACCCGTGATCTTGAGGGGCTGTACGAACAGATGTATCGCCGCCACCTCCACGGCCTGCCGCCCGACCATATTGAGGCCGGCGGCTGTTAGGACCATTGATAGATAGTAAGATAGGCGGGCAATGTAGTTGCGCAGCTCCGGGCGTTCTCGACGCCGCCGAGACGGGTGTCTATACCGGATGGCGTGGCCCCGGCCACGCAAGCGGCAAAGCCAGAAGTCCGAACAACCATGGCGTCTCCAGCTGAACTGTTTCAAAGCGCATTCGCTGCCTTCCAGCAGGGCCGCCTCCAGGAGGCCGAGCGCGGATTCAGCAAGTTCTTGCGCAAAGACCCGAAGCATTTCCCGGCGCTGAATATTCTCGCTATCGTCCTGGTCGCGCTGAAGCGCCATGCCGAGGCCGAGCCGTATCTGAAAGCGGCCCTGCGCATCAATGCGACATCGGATGCCACGTTCTACAACTACGGACTGGTGCTGAAGGCGCTGAACCGGCCGGACGAGGCATTGCAGCGTTTTACGGAAGCGCTGGCGCTCAATCCCGGCAATGCCGAAACGCTGAATAATCGTGGCACGGTTCTGAACGATTTGCGCGACTACCCCGCCGCGCTGGCGGATTTCGATCGCGCGCTGGTGCTCCACCCGCGCTATGCCGCAGCATTCTTCAACAAGAGCAAGTCGCTGGCCGAGTTGAAGCGCTATGACGAGGCGCTTGCAGCCTGCGAGTCGGCACTCGCCTTGCAGCCCGATCTGGCAGAAGCTTGGTTTGGTCGCGGCTACATCTTTGGCCAGATGCAGATGCCGGCAGAAGCGGTGGAGGCCTATGGCCGCGCACGCCAGTTCAATCCGGACATGCCGCTGCTGAAAGGCAACCTGCTGCATCAGAAGATGCTGGTCTGCGACTGGCATGACGCGAATGCGCTGATTGCGGAGATCGAGGCTGATCTCATAGCCGGCAAACTGGCCGCCGAGCCGTTTGGCTGGCAAGGCGTGGCCACTTCGGAACGCAGCCTGCAGCGCTGCGCCGAACTGACCAACGCCTCGCGTTTTCCCATGCAAACTCCACTGCTGCGTGTTTCCCCGACCGGGCCGAATGCAAAAATTCGCGTCGGCTATCTCTCCGGTGAATTTCGACAGCAGGCGACCTCGCTGCTGCTGGTTGGTGTGCTGGAGCAGCACGACAAAAGCGCGTTCGAGATTTTCGCCATCGACAACGGGTATGACGACGGCAGCGACATCAGGCGACGCATCGCTGGCGCCGTGGATGGGATCGTCGATATCTCGACACTGAGCGATCCGCAGGCGGTGGACGCCCTTCGTGCGCAGCGCATCGATATCCTTGTCAATCTCAACGGCTATTTCGGCGAGCAGCGCACCGGCGTATTCGCGCGCAGGGCCGCGCCGGTGCAGGTCAATTATCTCGGCTTTCCCGGCACGCTCGGCGCGGGTTTCATGGATTACATCCTCGCCGATCAGCACGTCCTGCCGCCCGAGCACCGGCAATTCTATAGCGAGAAAGTGGCCTGGCTGCCGAATTGCTATCAGGCCAATGACGATCGCCGGGAGATATCGACGCGTGCATTCACACGTGCCGAGGTCGGCTTGCCTGCGCAGGGCTTTGTGTTCTGTTGCTTCAACAATGCCTACAAGATTACGCCCGATGTCTTCGATAGCTGGACGCGGATTCTCTCAGCCGTTGACGGTAGCGTTCTCTGGCTGCTGGAGGACAGCGCTGCGGCTGTGGCGAATCTGCGCCGCGAAGCAGAATTGCGGGGCATCGACCCCGCGCGTCTGGTCTTTGCCGCGCGCATGCTGCCGGCCGAGCACCTGGCGCGGCATCGTTGTGCGGATCTATTTCTCGATACGTTGCCGTACAATGCGCATACCACAGCGAGCGACGCATTATGGGCTGGATTGCCGTTGCTGACGTGTCGTGGAGAAACCTTTGCAGGGCGCGTTGCCGCGAGTCTTTTGCAGAATCTGGGTGTGCCGGAGTTGATTGCGGCGAAGCGAGATGACTATGAGCGTATGGCGATCGAGCTGGCGGAAAATCCCGAGCGGTTGTCGTCGATCCGGGAGAAATTATCGGCCAATCGTCTGAACATGCCGGCCTTCGACACCCGGCGTCTGGCGCGTGATATCGAAACCGCATTTCACAGGATGTCCGAACGTGCCCGGGCAGGCCTCGCGCCGGGCCATATAACAGTCCCCGTTCACGATAGCGGCCAATAATATATTTGATTGAGCAAATCAGGTATTGCGCTCAACATTCTGGCTCATGTAATATTTTCGTGCGCAGCCGGCAAATTTTTTGACGGCCCTAGGTCTTCAAGGAGACTCGCGCACTCTGCTGTAAATCTCCGAAACCACCGGCAATGCCCTGCCGGTGGTTTTTCGGCTTTTTTGGGCCAATTTCGAGTGGCCCGGCTGGTATTCCATGATTATTGCTAACGCGGAAAGGGCGCGGGAACTGTGTCATGGCGGCACGCCCTTGAATCAGTCCAACCCCCTCTGAAAACGACAGAATTGCTGCCGACCAGATCGGCAGCATGAGATGGAATCTGTCGCAGAGGCGTCCAAATTATGACCTGTTGCCCATCGTTGCATATCAGGACTGACGAGCTATCTGACCGAAATTGCTAGAGATTTCTTGCTTTTTGAGCAAGTTGTGGCTAAAAGCCGCTCATCGTGGAGAGTATGAATAATGGCGCATAACTACGCAATTAATGAGGACGTTCACCACCAGCTGCAGGGGCCGCAGGGCCGTTCCACCATCAAGGAACGCAGCATCTACACCATCACCTCTCGCCTTCCGATCGAAGCCGATGGTCGCCCGCGTTACCGGATCAAGAGCAAGTCCGAGAACATCGAGCGTGTCGTGACCGAAGAGCAGATCAGCCGCCTGGGTTGATCTCGGATCAGCCTTCTTGCTGATCGTACTTGCCGTTTGCTGTCGTCGCCGGGGCCTTGGACCCCGCGACGAAGCAGACCGCCCCAAAGACCCCAACCAGATTCTATCTTGAAGCGGGAAGCTTGGCCGGGGCTGATCTCTACTCGTCCTACTGCGATGGTTGCGGCAAAGCGGCTTCGCACCATATGCTTTGCCCCGAGGGCGGGTACCGAAGGCCACACACGCGATCGTCGCGCCGCACCTCGGCAAAAATGATGTGGTCGGAGCGGGGCGCCCCTTGATCGAAAAACTTGAACTGCTGTTGTCGCTGGCGAAGGAACGGCATTTCGGCCGCGCCGCGGAAGCTTGCGGCGTGACGCAGCCCACCATGTCCACCAGCCTCAAGCAGCTCGAGGACATGCTCGGCGTGATGCTGGTGCAGCGCGGCTCGCGCTTCCAGGGGTTTACGCCGGAAGGCGAACGCGCACTCGACTGGGCACGCCGCATCGTCGGTGATGCTCGCGCGATGAAGCAGGAAATCAACGGCCTCAAGGACAGTCTGTCCGGCGAGATCCGCATTGCCGCAATTCCTACGGTGCTCGGCATGGTCGCCTCACTGACGACGCCGTTTCGTGCGCGGCATCCCGATGTGCGGTTTCGCATCGTGTCCTGCACCTCCACGGCCGTGCTCGGTCTGCTTGAAAATCTCGAAGTCGATGCGGGCCTGACCTACATCGAGAACGAACCGCTCGGCAAAGTGCGTTCGATCCCGCTTTATAAAGAAAGCTACCGGCTGCTGACCTCGCCGGACAGCATGTTCGGCGATCGCAAGAGTGTCACCTGGTCCGAAGTCGGCCAGGTGCCGCTATGCCTGCTGACCCCCGACATGCAGAACCGGCGCATCATTGATCGTGCCCTGAAGTCGGTCGGCGCCGAGGCGATGCCGATGCTGACGTCGAATTCGATTATCGTGCTCTATACACATGTGAAGACCGGCCGTTGGGCCAGCGTGATGCCGGCCAAGCTGGCGGAGACGCTGGGTCTGACCGCCAATGACTCGGTTCGTATGATCCCGATCGTCGATCCTGTGGTGAATTACGGCGTCGGCCTCGTGGTGCCCCAGCGCGATCCCATGACCCCGCTGGTGGCGACTCTGGTCCAGATCGCCCGGGAGGTTGCGCCGTCGCTGGAGGCGTAAGATCTTCGTTTCGGGTGCTGCAATTGCTGCGCTGCAACCAAGCTAACCATTTCAAATTCATCGATTTCGCCGGGTGTCGATACCGTTTCCGTATCGCAGCATGAGACAGCTTTATTGATCTTTGGATCGATTCCAATTTTGATTGGTTCTCCAGTCATAAGATCAATTGAGTACCGGGATGAACGCAGCCTACGAGCCGAATGCTTATGAGCCTTGGAGTGCCGACCGAGGCACCGAGATCATCGAGAGCCTGTCCCATGTGGAAGGCGGCGTGATCGTGATTCTGCATGCGATGCAGGAAGCCTTTGGTTATGTGCCAGAGGCGGCAATCCCGATGATCGCGCTAGCGCGTAACCTGTCGCGCGCCGAGGTCCATGGCGTGTTCACTTTCTACCATGACTTCCGCCACGAGCCGGCCGGCAAGCATGTGCTGAAGATCTGCCGCGCTGAGGCTTGCCAAGCGGCTGGCGGCGATGCACTTGCGGCGCGCGCGGAAGCGAAATTGGGTGTAAAGTTTGGAAACACGACGGCGGATCAGCGTGTTACGTTGGAGCCGATCTATTGCCTCGGGCTCTGCGCCACGGCGCCATCGGCGATGCTCGATGGCCGTCTGGTTGGCCGCCTCGATGAGAAGCGCATCGATGCGCTGGTCGCGGAGGCACAGCGATGACATCGTCTGACAAGACTCTCAAGATCTACATTCCGCGCGATGCGGCCGCCGTTTCAGTCGGCGCCGATGAACTCGTCAGTGCCTTCGAAACGGAGGCTCAAAAGCGCAAGCTTGCAATCGAGATCATTCGCCCCGGTTCGCGCGGATTGCTGTGGCTGGAGCCGATGATCGAAGTCGCGACGCCGGAAGGCCGTGTCGCCTTCGGGCCGGTCGAAGAGAAAGACGTTGCGTCGGTGCTCGATGCGATGGTCGCAAACGGCTCTCACACGCTGCGTCTTGGTGTCGCGGAGGAGATTCCGTGGCTCAAGAAGCAGACGCGTCTGACCTTTGTGCGCTGCGGCGTCGTCGATCCCCGGTCGGTCGAGGATTACATCGCGCATGATGGCTACAGGGGCCTCGCGCGCGCGCTGACGCTGGATAGCGCCGGCATCATTGCCGACGTCACCACCTCCGGCCTGCGTGGCCGCGGCGGCGCCGGCTTCCCGACCGGCATCAAGTGGAAGACGGTGGCCGATACCAAAGCCGATCGTAAATTCATCGTCTGCAATGCGGACGAGGGCGACAGCGGCACCTTCGCTGACCGCATGATCATGGAAGGCGATCCCTTCGTGGTGATCGAAGGCATGACCATTGCCGGCATCGCGGTGGGCGCCACCAAAGGCTACATCTATATCCGTTCGGAATATCCGCATGCCGTCGAGGCGATGAATGAGGGTATCGCTGCCGCCAAGCGCGCCGGTTATCTCGGCGACAAGATTCGCGGCTCGGCGCACGCGTTCGATCTCGAAGTCCGCGTCGGCGCCGGCGCCTATGTCTGCGGCGAGGAGACCTCACTGCTGGAGTCGCTCGAAGGCCGTCGCGGCATCGTCCGCGCCAAGCCGCCGCTGCCGGCGCATAAAGGCCTGTTCGGCAAGCCGACGGTCATCAACAACGTGCTCTCGTTTGCGGCGATCCCGTTCATCCTCGACAACGGCGCCAAGGCCTATGCGGATTACGGCATGGGCCGCTCGCGTGGCACGATGCCGATCCAACTCGCGGGTAACATCAAGTTCGGCGGCCTCTTCGAAGTCGCTTTCGGCATCACGCTGGGTAAGCTGATTGATGATATCGGCGGCGGCACCTTCACCGGTAAGCCGGTCCGCGCGGTGCAGGTCGGCGGTCCGCTCGGTGCCTACTTCCCGCGCGAATTGTTCGACACGCCATTCGACTACGAGGCTTTTGCCAAGCGCGACGGCCTGATCGGCCACGGCGGCATCGTGGTGTTCGACGACACCGTCGATATGTCGAAGCAGGCGCGCTTTGCGATGGAATTCTGCGCCATCGAATCCTGCGGCAAGTGCACGCCGTGCCGCATCGGCTCCACCCGTGGCGTTGAGACCATCGACAAGATCCGCCGCGGCGAACGCGTGGCCGAGAACATCGCCGTGCTGCAGGATCTCAGCAACACCATGAAGTTCGGTTCTCTCTGTGCGCTGGGCGGCTTCACGCCGTATCCGGTGATGAGTGCGCTGAAACATTTCCCCGGAGATTTCGGCCCGGCGCCATCGCGCCTTCAGGCCGCAGAGTAAAGGAGCAACACATGTCGCTCGTTCACGAAATCGATTTTGGTACGCCGCGTTCGAAGTCCGAAAAGATGGTCACGCTGACCATTGACGGGCAGAGCGTCTCGGTGCCCGAGGGCACCTCCATCATGCGCGCCGCCATGGAGATGGGCACGCAAATTCCGAAACTCTGCGCCACCGACATGGTGGATGCCTTCGGCTCCTGTCGTCTCTGTCTGGTCGAGATCGAAGGCCGCGCGGGCACGCCGGCCTCCTGCACCACGCCGGCCATGGAAGGCCTCGTGGTTCATACCCAGAATGCGCGGCTCGCGGCGCTGCGCAAGGGCGTGATGGAGCTCTATATCTCCGACCATCCGCTCGACTGTCTCACCTGCGCCGCCAATGGTGATTGCGAATTGCAGGATATGGCCGGTGCCGTCGGCTTGCGCGACGTGCGTTACGGTTATGACGGCGAGAACCATGTCTTCGCCAAGACCGGTCCGAAGCACAATCACAATTCGCCGGAAGCCTGCGAAAACGATCACTGGATGGCGAAGGACGAGTCGAATCCGTACTTCACATACGATCCCTCCAAGTGCATCGTCTGCTCGCGCTGCGTTCGCGCCTGTGAAGAAGTTCAGGGCACTTTCGCGCTGACGATCTCCGGCCGCGGTTTCGAGAGCCGGGTCTCGCCGGGCATGAGCGAGAGCTTCCTGGGTTCGGAATGCGTGTCCTGCGGCGCCTGCGTGCAGGCCTGCCCGACCGCGACGCTGACCGAGAAGGCCGTGATCGAGATCGGCCAGCCTGAGCACTCCGCTGTGACCACCTGTGCCTATTGCGGCGTCGGCTGTACCTTCAAGGCGGAAATGCGAGGTGAAGAACTGGTGCGCATGGTGCCGTACAAGGACGGCAAGGCCAATCGCGGCCATTCCTGCGTCAAGGGCCGTTTCGCCTGGGGCTATGCGAACCACAAGGAGCGCATCCTCAATCCGATGATCCGCGAGAAGATCACCGATCCATGGCAGGAAGTGTCATGGGATGAGGCCTTCAATTTCGCGGCCAAGAAGTTCAAGGGCATCCAGGCCAAACACGGCAAAGACTCCATCGGCGGCATCACCTCGTCGCGCTGCACCAATGAAGAAGTATTCGTGGTGCAGAAGCTGATCCGCGCCGGCTTCGGCAACAACAACGTCGATACTTGCGCGCGCGTTTGCCATTCGCCGACCGGCTACGGCCTGTCCTCAACCTTCGGCACCTCGGCCGGCACGCAGGATTTCGACTCGGTGGAAGACACCGACGTCGTGATGATCATTGGTGCGAACCCGACCGATGGCCATCCGGTGTTTGCGTCACGCCTGAAGAAGCGTTTGCGCGCCGGCGCCAAGCTGATCGTGGTAGATCCGCGCCAAACCGATATCGTGCGCTCGGCCCATATCGAGGCACAGCACCATCTGCCCCTGATGCCCGGTACCAATGTCGCCGTGCTCACCGCGCTGGCGCATGTCATCGTCACCGAAGGCCTCGCCGACGAGACCTTCATCCGCGAGCGCTGTGACTGGAGCGAGTTCGAAGACTGGGCGGCCTTCGTCGCGCAGCCGACCCACAGCCCCGAAGCCACTGCCATCATGACCGGCGTCGATCCGAAGGAGCTGCGCGCCGCTGCCCGTTTGTTCGCCACCGGTGGCAATGGTGCGATCTATTACGGTCTCGGCGTCACCGAGCACAGCCAGGGTTCGACCACCGTGATCGCGATCGCGAACCTCGCGATGGCGACCGGCAATATCGGTCGTCCCGGCGTCGGCGTGAATCCGCTGCGCGGCCAGAACAACGTGCAGGGCTCCTGCGACATGGGCTCGTTCCCGCATGAGCTGCCGGGCTATCGCCACATCTCGGGCGATGCGGTGCGCGAGCAGTTCGAAGCGATGTGGAACGTCAAGCTCAACAGTGAGCCGGGCCTGCGCATTCCCAACATGTTCGATGCTGCCACGGAAGGCACCTTCATGGGCCTGTACGTGCAGGGCGAGGACATCCTGCAGTCCGATCCCAACACCAAGCATGTGGTGGCCGCGCTGTCGGCGATGGAATGTGTCATCGTCCACGACCTGTTCCTGAACGAGACCGCAAACTACGCCCACGTGTTCTTCCCGGGCTCCACCTTCTTGGAGAAGAACGGCACCTTCACCAATGCCGAACGCCGCATCCAGCGCGTCCGCAAGGTGATGTCGCCGAAGAATGGTCTTGAGGACTGGGAAGTGACCTTGGGATTCGCCAAGGCACTCGGCTACGAGATGTCCTACAACCACCCCTCGGAGATCATGGACGAGATCGCGGCGCTGACGCCGACTTTTGCCGGCGTTTCCTATGCGAAGCTCGAAGAGGTTGGTTCGGTGCAGTGGCCGTGTAACGAGAAGCAGCCTCTGGGCACGCCGATCATGCATATGGACGGCTTCGTGCGCGGCAAGGGCAAGTTCATGCTCACCGAATACATCGCCACCGACGAGCGTACAGGGCCGCGCTTCCCGCTGCTGCTCACCACCGGCCGTATTCTCAGCCAGTACAATGTCGGCGCGCAGACACGGCGCACCGAGAATGTGGTCTGGCATGAAGAGGATCGTCTGGAGCTGCATCCGCATGACGCCGAACTGCGTGGCATCCGCGACGGCGACTGGGTGAAGCTGCAGAGCCGCGCCGGCGAGACGACGTTGCGTGCGCTGCTAACCGAGCGTATGGCGCCGGGCGTGGTCTATACGACCTTCCATCACCCGACCACGCAGGCCAACGTCATCACCACCGAGTTCTCGGACTGGGCCACCAATTGCCCGGAATACAAGGTGACGGCGGTGCAGATCTCGCCCTCGAACGGTCCGTCCGAGTGGCAGAAGGAATATGACGAGCAGGCCCGCCAGTCGCGCCGGATCGCCATGCCCGTCGTGGAAGCCGCGGAGTAGGTCTGGAGACCAGAGATGCACGAGCCGGTTCGCTCAGTCCCCCGCAAGATCTGGCGCCAGTCCGGCGTCAGCGAGGGGTTGCGCGCGGTGCCGGAAGAGACCGCGCTGGCGATCACCTATAATGGCGGCACCTATGCCGTTATGATGGGGACGCCGCAGGACTATCGCGACTTCGCCTACGGCTTCAGTCTGAGCGAAGGCGTGGTCACCTCGATCGACGAGATCGAGAGTTTCGAGGCCGTTGAATTCGACGATGGCGTTGAGCTGCGCATGTGGCTCGCAGGCGAGAAGGCCGAGAGCATCAGCGCGCGGCGCCGGCAGATCGCCGGGCCGACGGGCTGCGGTCTGTGCGGCATCGACTCGATTTCTGAAGCCGTTAAGCCGGCGGCCATCGTCGCGCCCGGCGGCGCGTTCTCCTTCGACCAGATCATGGCGGCGATGGAGACGCTGTCGCCGCTGCAGAAGGTCAACATCCAGACCCGTGCCGTGCACGCCGCGGCGTTCTGGACGCCGGCCGACGGCATCGTCGCGTTGCGTGAGGATGTCGGCCGTCACAATGCGCTCGACAAGCTGGCCGGCGCGCTGGCGCAGGCCAAGGTCGATGCAGGGCAGGGCATGGTCCTGCTCACCAGCCGCGTCTCCGTCGAGATGGTGCAAAAGACGGCTGCCATCGGCGCGCCGCTCATGGTGTCGGTCTCGGCCCCCACCGCACTGGCCATCCGCATGGCGGAAGCCGCAGGCATTACGTTGGCCGCGATCGCGCGCAGCGACGGGTTCGAAGTTTTCACACATCAGCATCGCGTGCGTCAGCACGGCGTCACCGCGGATGCATCAGGGCAAGAGCATGGACACCCACACATCGACGTCGCCTGACCGGCTGATCTATATGGCCAACCAGATCGGCGACTTCTTCAACAGCCAGGGCCACGATCACGCCGTGGCCGGCATTGCCGAGCACATCAAGAAGTTCTGGGATCCGCGCATGCGGAAGAAGATCTTCGAACATCTGGATGCGGGCGGCGCCGGGCTGAAGCCGAATGTGCTCGAGGCGATCGCTTCGCTGAAGAAGTAGCTCGTCATTCCGGGCGCGGGCGCGTCTTCTCGCACGCGAACCCGGAATCTGGACATGGCATGGCGCTGTCGGAGACTCCCATGCTGAGATTCCGGGTTCGCGATCGCCAAGTGGCGCTCGCGCCCCGGAATGACGGTTAGGGTGCCGCGACGAAACCTAACCCGCTTCCTGCGGCGTCTGCGGTTTCAGCGCCAGCGCATGTACCGTTCCCGCGAGTTCCGCCGCCAGCAGTTCGTTGATCATGCGATGGCGGTCGATCCGGCTCTTCCCTTCGAAGGCCTCCGACACAATATTGACCCTGAAGTGGGTTTCACCCTCCGGGCGGTGGCCCATGTGACCGGCATGCAGATGCGATTCATCTGAAACGTCGAGGCTGAGGGGCGCGAAAGCCTCTGTCAGCTTCTTTGTGATGTTATCTTTCATGGTCATGATGGCCGGCTTAGCGGTTCGCCCCACTCACGGTCAATCACGATGTGGCGACCATATTGGTGCGGCGCAGGGCGCCGAATGAGGTAATCGGAATGTCAAGACTTGAAGCTTTTTGCATTGCGTTGTCATAGTCAGCCATGCCCATCGACTCATCCAAATTCTTCGACAGCATCCGTATCAAGCCGAACAAGCTGAGCGCGAAGCAGCAGGCCGCTGCGCGCGAAGAAGCTATTATGTGCGAGTGGCCCGAGTGCAAGAACAAGGGTCCGCACCGCGCGCCCAAGGGCCGTGCGCAGGACAAGGAATACTGGCACTTCTGCCTGAACCATGTCCGCGAATACAATCAGGGCTATAACTTCTTCCAGGGCATGGCCCCGGACGCGGTCGCCAAGTACCAGAAGGACGCGCTGACCGGCCATCGTCCGACCTGGAAGATGGGCGCCAACGGCTCTGCGGACAAAACCAAGGCCGGGCAGCCCGACCTCGACGGCGCGATCGATCCGTTTGCCATGTTCAACGAGATGAACGGCATGGGTATGGGGCGCGGCCGGGCCCGCAAGCCGCAGCAGCCGATCAAGGAAGAAACCCGCAAGATCTTCAATGCCGAGCGCAAGGCGCTGCAAGTCATGGGTCTCGGCCCCAGCGCGACGCTGGACGACGTCAAGGCGCAGTACAAAGCGCTGGTGAAGCAGCACCACCCCGACGCCAATGGCGGCGACCGCTCCACCGAGGACCGGTTGATCGAAATCATCAAGGCTTACAACTACTTGAAGACCGTGGTCCGGGGCTCCTGAGGCGCTCCGAGATTGTCCACGCCCTTGCCAATGTTCGTCGTGCCCGGCCAGCGCGAAGCGAGCTTCGCTGGATGTGCCGGGGCATCCACGTCTTTGGCGGCGAGTGAACAAAGACGTAGGTGGCCGGGACAAGCCCGGCCATGAGGGTCGAGAGCGCTGCCAAACTATTAAGCATAACCCATCGCCGCCTGCTTAATTCGCCTTCCCGCCAGATACCGCCGCAATTCCGCCCGGCCTGAGATCTTCAATCTCTGTTGACCATCGCCGGAACGGAACCTGTTGCTCACGGCCAGTTGCCTTGCGAGCAAGGGGCCTTAAGGCTAATATTTGCGTACGAATAAGGGCTCATTTGTCTTTATTCCTTGGGGTGTCGACGTCCCGTCGGCTGCGGAGCTTGGCTTTGAAACATCGCTCGCTTGTTCGCGCGCTGCTGACGTCGGTCGTACTTGCGACAGGCGTGGTGCTTGCCGGCTGCAACGGCGAAGACATGTCGCTCGCCAGCAATGCCAAGGCGAACCAGCCCGTTCCGCCCAAGCTCGTCGCCGAGATGACTGAAAAGGACATGGACCTGCAGTCGCCGATGCTGGTCCGTGTGTTCAAGCAGGAAGCCGAACTCGAAGTCTGGAAGCAGAATCGCTCCGGCCAGTTTGCGCTGCTGAAGACCTATCCGATCTGCCGCTGGTCCGGCGATCTCGGCCCGAAGGTCAAGGAAGGCGATCGCCAGGCACCGGAAGGTTTCTATGCGATCACGCCGGCGCAGATGAATCCGCGCTCGTCCTACTATCTCTCCTTCAATACCGGTTTCCCCAACGCCTTTGACAAGGCGCTGGGACGCACCGGTTCGCAGCTGATGGTGCATGGCGATTGCTCGTCGCGGGGCTGTTTCGCCATGACCGACGAACAGATCGCCGAGATCTATTCGCTGGGCCGTGAATCCTTCTTCGGCGGACAGCGCTCGTTCCAGTTCGCGGCGTTTCCGTTCAAGATGACGCCGGTCAACATGGCCAAGCATCGCAATAACCCGAACATGCCGTTCTGGAAGATGATCAAGCAGGGCTATGATCATTTCGAAGTGACGCGGCAGGAGCCGAAGGTCGAGTTCTGCGAGAACAAGTATGTGTTCGATCCGGCCGCGCCTGCGGGATCGACCAAGCCGCTGGTGTTCAATGCCTCGGCCAAGTGCCCAGTCTATCAGATCCCGTCCGAGATCGCCGATGCCGTCAGCGCCAAGCAGGCGCAGGATGATGCGAAGATTGCCGAACTGGTTGCCAAGGGCACGCCGGTAGCGCAGCGCCGTCCCGATATCGACGGCGGCATGAACCGCGTCTTCGCCTCCAAGTTGCCCGATGGCGCCACCGGCCTGTCGGATCCGGAGCCGCCGGGCGTGCAGACCGCCGCCTATTCGCGCGCACCGGGCACGATCCCGCCGCACGTCAATCCGCCGAAGGCCAATGCTGCGGGCTCGACGTCCTATTCGGCGTCGCTGTTTGCAGCATCGGAAGAACCCGTCGTCGCCGTGCCCTCCACGCGTGTTGCGTCGGCCTCGTCGGACGGCGGCTTCTTCAGTAATCTCGCCAAGAAGGTCGGTATCGGCGGCTCGGAAACGACCGCGACCGCAACTACGGCGCCAGCCGCTCCCGTGCCGACACCGGCCGCGAAGCCGAAGGCCCTCGCCAGCAAGGCCGCCCCGTCGGCTGCTCCTGCGACGCCTGCTTCTGTAGCTGCAGCGAAGCCGGCCGCTGCACCCGCACCGCTCGTCGCCACCCCACGCCCGCCGCTCAAGCCGACGCTGTCAGCCGAACCATCCACGCCAGCCTCCGGCAGCGGCGCCGGCACAGCCGCGCTGTCAGGCGCAGCCCCGGTCGTGTCCGCGAATTCGTTCACGGACCGCTTCTCGGCGATGCGCTGAGGCGCGCTCGATTTTTCATCCGCTCGATTCGCGCGAATCTGACGATTTTGTTGTCAGCTTTTTCCGTGCTGAAATCCTGACAGGCGACGTCAGATCCAGTCGAGACGATTGCGATGGAAGATCGTCAAAGATACTTCGCGCGCAAATTACGGGCTGAGCCCACCAATGCCGAGCGTGTTCTATGGCCGCGGCTTCGCCATGACATCGCGCTCGCAGGTTCGCATTTCAGGCGTCAGGCGCCGATTGGCTCATTCATCGTCGATTTCGCGAGCCGAAAGGCGAAGCTCGTGATCGAGCTGGATGGTGGCCAGCACGACTGGCAGCGGGAGGCTGATGTGAAGCGCACGGCGTACATCGAGAGGCGCGGCTACCGCGTGTTGCGGTTCTGGAATCACGACGTTTTGGAGAATATCGACGGAGTGCTTCAGGCCATTCAGAGCGTGGTGACCCCCATCCCCGACCCTTCCCCGCAAGGGGGAAGGGAGCACTAATAGCGTCGCCAACTTACTGCGAATTTGAGCAGTGCAGAGCGCGGGACATCTCAAAGACTGTGGTGATCGCTTTCGCCTGAGCCGAACGCTGTGACTCCCTTCCCCCTTGCGGGGAAGGGTCGGGGATGGGGGTGCCGCAGGCGATGAACTATCCGTTCAAACCAACAGCAGCCCCGCTCGCCCAACTCGGCTTACGCATACCGCCCGTGGCAGTGCTTGAACTTCTTGCCGGAGCCGCACGGACAGTCCTCGTTGCGGCCGACCTTGCCCCAGGTGTCCTGGTTGTTCGGATCGCGGGCGACGGCGGGCTGTTGCTGGCCCATCGGTGCCAGCGCTGCATTGGCGAAGGCCATTTCGTCTTCGCCGGTGTTGTAGTCGAGCTTGTGGGCTTCCATGACAGGCAGTTCGGGCTGCACGTCCGGCGGCACGATTTCGACGCGCATCAATTGCGCGGTGACGGCTTCGCGCAGATTGGAAATCATGGCCTCGAACAGGTTGAAGGCTTCCGCCTTGTATTCCTGCAGCGGATCGCGCTGGCCGTAGCCGCGCAGGCCGATGACCTGACGCAGGTGATCCAGCATCACCAGATGCTCGCGCCACAGATGATCCAGCGTCTGCAACAGGATCGTCTTCTCGACGTAACGCATCACGTCGGGGCCCCACTGGGCGACCTTCGCGGCCATGTGCTCGTCGGCCTTCTGCTCGATACGGTTGAGCAGCTCCTCGTCGGCGATGCCTTCTTCCTTGGCCCATTCGTCCACCGGAAGATCGAGGTCGAGCACGCGCTTGAGCTCTTCCTTCAGGCCGGCCACATCCCACTGCTCGGCATACTGGTTTTCCGGCACGTGCTTGGTGACGAGGTCCTCGACGAAGGCGCGGCGCATATCGTTGACGGTCTCGGCGACGCTATCGTTCTGCATCAGGTCGACGCGCTGCTCGAAGATCACCTTGCGCTGGTCGTTCTGCACGTCGTCATATTTCAGCAGGTTCTTGCGGATGTCGAAGTTGCGCGCCTCGACCTTCTGCTGGGCTTTCTCGAGCGCCTTGTTGATCCACGGATGGATGATCGCTTCGCCTTCCTTCAGGCCGAGCCGCGTCAGCATCGTATCCAGACGATCCGAGCCGAAGATGCGCATCAGGTCGTCTTCCAGCGACAGGAAGAACTTGGACCGGCCAGGGTCGCCCTGACGGCCGGAGCGGCCGCGGAGCTGGTTGTCGATGCGGCGTGACTCATGGCGCTCGGAGCCCATGATGTAGAGGCCGCCGGGCTTCTCGACGGTCTTGGCCGGCTTGCTGCCCTTGGCGGGCTCGATCTCGACCACTTCCTTGGCGTTCAGCACGATTTCGCGGAAGCGCTCGATCTCGGCCTTGATCTCGGCGATCTTGGCAACCTTCTCGGCTTCGTCGGCGATATCGGCCGTTTCGATCTGCGCGCGCATCTCGACCGAGCCGCCGAGTTTGATGTCGGTACCGCGGCCGGCCATGTTGGTGGCGATGGTGATGGCGCCGGGGACGCCGGCTTCGGCGACGATATAGGCCTCTTGCTCGTGGAAGCGCGCATTCAGCACCGCGAACAGTTTCGCCGGCTTGCCGGAACGCGCGGCCGCATAGAGCTTGTCCATCGCCTTCGGCTTGGTGAAGTCGATCAGCTTGTAGCCGTTCTTGAGCAGATACTCGCCAAGCACTTCCGATTTTTCGATCGACGCGGTGCCGACCAGCACCGGCTGCATCCGCGCATTGGCGCGCTCGATCTCGGCGAGGATGGCGGCGTGCTTCTCGTCCTGGGTGCGATAGACCTCATCGTCCTCGTCCATGCGGCCGATGCCGACGTTGGTGGGCACTTCGACGACTTCGAGCTTGTAGATGTCGAACAGCTCATCCGCTTCGGTCAGAGCCGTACCGGTCATGCCGGCCAGTTTCTTGTACATGCGGAAGTAGTTCTGGAACGTGATCGAGGCCAGCGTCTGGTTTTCCGGCTGGACCGTCACATGTTCCTTGGCTTCCAGCGCCTGGTGCAGGCCTTCCGAATAGCGGCGGCCCTGCATCATGCGGCCGGTGAACTCGTCGATGATGATCACTTCGTCGTCGCGGACGATGTAGTCCTTGTCGCGGTTGAACAGTGAGTGGGCGCGCAGCGCCTGATTGATGTGATGCACGACGGAGACGTTCTCGACGTCATACAGCGTCTCGCCCTTGAGCTGGCCGGCATCGCGCAGCAGGGTTTCGATCTTCTCCATGCCGGCTTCGGTCAGCGTCACGGTGCGCTGCTTCTCGTCGACTTCGAAGTCGATGACCTTTTCAAGCTTGGGCAGGAAGGTGTCGATGGTGTTGTAGAATTCCGAGCGATCGTCGAGCGGGCCAGAAATGATCAACGGTGTGCGCGCTTCGTCGATCAGGATCGAATCGACTTCGTCGACGATGGCATAGAAGTGCTTGCGCTGGACCATGTCCTCCAGCCGGTACTTCATGTTGTCGCGCAGATAATCGAAGCCGTATTCGTTGTTGGTGCCGTAGGTGATGTCGCAGGCATAGGCCGCCTGGCGCTCGGTATCGTCGAGTCCGTGAACGATCACGCCGGTGGTGAGGCCCAGGAAGCTGTAGATCTGGCCCATCCAGCCGCTATCGCGCTTGGCGAGGTAGTCGTTGACGGTGACGACATGCACGCCCTGGCCGGCGAGCGCGTTCAGATAGACGGCGAGGGTGGCGACCAGCGTCTTGCCTTCGCCGGTCTTCATCTCGGCGATGTCGCCCTCATGCAGCACCATGCCGCCGATCAGCTGCACGTCGAAGTGACGCTGGCCGAGGGTGCGCTTGGCGGCTTCGCGAACGGTGGCGAAAGCAGGAACGAGGAGATCGTCGAGAGTCTTGCCGGCTTCGAGTTGTGCCTTGAACTCGGCGGTGCGCGCTTTGAGCGCATCGTCCGACAGCGCTGCGACCTCAGGTTCCAGCGCGTTGATCGCGGCAACACGCGATTGATATCCCTTGACGCGGCGGTCGTTGGCAGAGCCGAAGAACTTGCGGGCGAGCGCGCCGATCATCACGAAATCCTGTCTTTAGCAATGCGGCCCGAGGGCCGTGGAATGGTGCAGCGGTCGCCCAGCCTCGTCATATCCAAAGTCTGTGGCGGATTGCTGTCTGGACCCCGGTGCGGGAGTGCCAAAAAAGCAAGACCCCGGGAGATGAGTGGGAGCAGGGCAATCAGGGGTTCAATGACCACGGCGCGGCCGAAATCGCGCCTTCGCCACCGGCCCGGTCGGGGAGAGATATGGCCCGTATGGGGGGTTGTCAACGGCGCGAACCTCTCAAGGATTTCATCATTTTGACAGAGTTTTCGCGTTGCCAAGACGGTACGTTTGGGAGAGTGTCCGCCGTCCCCAACAGGCTCTTATCCGAGATAAGGATTTTCCATGACCTTCGTATCGCTCGCCCTGACGCCGGGCCTGCGCCCGGGCCGCACCCTGGCTGCCCTGACCGGCGCCGTTGCGGTGGCCTTTCTCACCAGTTTCCCGGTTTACGCGCAGGATGCCAATCCGGTCCTCGCCAAGGTCAACGGCCAGGAAATCCGCCAGAGCGACGTCACCATTGCCGAGGAAGAGCTCGGCCCGAGCCTCGCCCAGATGGATCCCGCGACCCGGAAGGACAATGTGCTGTCGTTCCTGATCGACATGAAGATCGTCGCCAAGGCTGCCGAGGACAAGAAGATCGCCGATCGTGAGGATTTCAAGTCCAAGCTGGCCTTCGCCCGTAACCGCCTGCTCATGGACAACCTGTTGGCCGTCGAAGGCAAGGAAGCCCTGACCGACGACAACATGAAGAAGGTCTATGAGGACGCGGCCAAGCAGATCACCGGCGAAGCCGAAGTCCATGCCCGCCACATCCTGGTGGAGAGCGAGGCCGAGGCCAAGACGGTCGCCGACGAGCTGAAGAAGGGCGCCGATTTCGCCGAACTCGCCAAGAAGAAGTCGAAGGATCCGGGCGCGGCCGATGGTGGCGATCTGGGTTTCTTCACCAAGGACCAGATGGTGCCGGAATTCTCCGCCGTTGCCTTCGCGCTGGAGCCGGGCAAGATCTCGGACCCCGTGAAGTCGCAGTTCGGCTGGCACATCATCAAGGTCGAGGAAAAGCGCAACCGCAAGGCGCCGGAATTCGACCAGGTGAAGCCGCAGATCGAACAGTATGTCGTGCGCAAGGCGCAGGCCGACTACGTTACCAAGCTGCGTGAAGGTGCGAAGGTTGAGCGTATCGATCAGGCCGCCGCAACGCCTGCTCCGGCGGCACCCGCCGCGCCTGCTGCCAAGGACGCGCCGAAGCCGGCCGACAGCAAGATGGCTCCGGCGAAGAAGTAATTCTGGACTCGAAAAGCCCGCCCTCTGTGGAGAGGGCGGGCTTTTTGCTGCCTGTAACACATACGCTGTCATGGCCGGGACAAGCCCGGGCATGACAGAGTTTTAGTTGCCGGGCTTGGCAGATAATCCCCGGCCGAGCCGACAACGTCTATGCCGGTACGGTCACCCGATAGCGCGGCGCTGGCGTCGCATGACCGAATTTGGTCGAGAGGGCGCGGCGATCTGCTTCGAAGCGGGTCCAGTTCGCGCCGTCCTGCAGGCCCGGAATGGTGACGAGCTCACCCTGGTCGAGGCCAGCCAATGCAGCATCGACCATGTCGTCGGCGCGCATCACCGTGGCCTGATCCATGTTCTGGTGCGGGTAGCCCGCGATGTCCCAGAATTCGGTGGCCGTAGCGCCCGGCAACACTGCCTGCACGCGGATGCCCTTGTCGGCGAGTTCATGCACCAGCGAATGGCTGAAGCTGAGCACATAGGCCTTGCTCGCTCCGTAGACGCCGTTGAGGATTTCTGCACCGATACCGACGATCGACGAGATGTTGATGATCGTGCCTTTGTTGCGCGCGACGAAGCCGGGCACGGCGGCATAGGTCAGCCGTGTCAGCGCGGTGATGTTCAGCGTGATCATGTCTTCCATTTTGTCGACATCGGCACTGAGTAACGGTGCCACCGCGCCGACTCCGGCATTGTTGACCAGCATCGTAATGCTCGCATCGTCGCGCAGCGCGGCTTCGACCTTTGCCAGATCGGCCTTGTTGCCGAGATCGGCGGCCAGCGTGCGGACCGATCGTCCGGTCTCGCTGGTCAGTCGCTTGGCGAGGGCCGCCAGGCGGTCCTGGTTCCGCGCCACCAGAATGAGATCGTAGCCGCGCCTAGCCAGCCGGTCCGCATAGACGGCGCCAATGCCCGTCGAGGCGCCCGTAATCAGTGCCGTGCCCTGATGTGAATTCGTCATTGTCGTTCTCCTGAATGCTCTCGGCCGCAGCGGCCGTGTCAGGAAACCTAGTCTTGCGCTGACATGTCTTAAATGTCATATAAGCGGCGTTTTAGGACGTTCTGTTCTGAGGGAGCGAACACATGCAGCGCATCGGCCTTGTTGTTTCCCCGGGGTGCTCGCCCATCAGCCTTGCGGCGATGTCGGTCTTTGAACTGGCCAATATGCTGACCGATCCGCCCACCTATGATCTGCATGTGTTGTCGGAGCGGGGCGGTCAGGTCGGCACCTCGCTGGGCATGAGTTTGACCACCGAACCGTTCAATGCGTCTGATGCCTATGACACGCTGATCATTGCCGGCGGTCTGACGGTCGAATCCGCGACGCCCGGCCTGATCGATTTCGTTCGACAGGCGCCCAAACATGCGCGGCGTGTTGCGTCCATCTGTATCGGCGCCTTCGTGCTCGCCGAAGCCGGCATTCTCGATCAACGGCGCGCGACCACGCACTGGTTCTATGCGCGCGACATGCAGAAGCAATTTCCGAAAGTGAAGGTCGATGAAGACCGCATCTTCGTGAATGACGGTTCGGTCTGGACCTCGGCCGGCATGACCGCGGGCATCGATCTCGCACTGGCGATGGTGGAGGCCGATCTCGGCGAGGACGTCGCGCGCAACATCGCGAAAAAGATGGTCGTGTATCACCGTCGCGCGGGCGGTCAGTCGCAGTTCTCGGCGTTGCTGGAATTGGCGCCGAAGTCGGACCGTATCCAGAAGGCGCTCGCTTTCGCGCGCGACAACCTGCAGAAGCCGCTGACGGTGAATGATCTCGCCGATGCCGCAAATCTCAGCCCGCGGCAGTTCAGCCGCGCCTTTCACGCCGAGACAGGCCAATCGCCCGCCAAGGCCGTCGAGCATCTGCGGCTAGAGGCCGCGCGGTTGATGATGGAGCAGAGCCGGCATCCCATCGACACCGTCGCGCAGCAGACGGGGTTTGCCGATCGTGACCGCATGCGCCGCGCATTTCTGCGCGCCTATGGCCAGCCGCCGCAGGTGATCCGCCGAAATGCGCGGTCTCAGATGGACGCGTGAGAGAACGTCAGCTCAGCCAATCTTGCGGCCGATATCCAGAAACTTCTGCCGGCGCTGCTGACGAATAGTCGCCGCGTCCATGCCGCGCATGTCGTTGAAGGCCTGGGCGATGGCGTCGCCGGTGATGGCAATCATGGCGGCGGGGTCGCGGTGTGCGCCGCCTGGCGGCTCTTTCAGGATGGAATCGATGACGCCGAAACGCAGCAGATCCTGCGCGGTGATCTTCATGTTGGTCGCGGCTTCCTGCGCCTTGGATGAGTCGCGCCACAGGATCGACGATGCCGCTTCCGGCGAGATCACGCTGTAGATGGCATGTTCCAGCATCAGCACCTTGTTGGCGGTGGCGATGGCGATGGCGCCGCCCGAGCCGCCTTCGCCGATGATCACAGCGACATTGGCAACGCCAAGGCCGAGGCAGGCATCGGTGGAGCGTGCGATGGCTTCAGCCTGGCCGCGCTCTTCCGCGCCGATGCCGGGATAGGCGCCGGCGGTATCGACCAGCGACAGCACGGGAATGTTGAAACGGTCGGCCATCTCCATCAGGCGAACCGCCTTGCGGTAGCCTTCGGGGCGGGCCATGCCGAAATTATGCTTGAGGCGGCTCTCGGTGGTGTTGCCCTTTTCCTGGCCGAGCACGCAGACGCTCTCGCCGCGGAAACGGCCGAAGCCAGCCACCAGCGCTTCATCCTCGCCGAACTTGCGGTCGCCGGCGAGCGGCGTGAATTCGGTGATCAGCGCTTCCACGTAATTCATGCAATGCGGGCGCTGCGGATGCCGCGCGACCTGGGTCTTCTGCCACGGCGTCAGGTTCGCATAGAGCTCGTGCAGCGCGGCGACGGCCTTGTCCTCGATGCGCACGATCTCTTCGCCGATGTCGCTGCCGCTGGCGGCCAGCGTGCGCAATTCATCGATCTTGGAATCCAGCTCGGCAACGGGCTTTTCAAAGTCGAGATAGCTGCGCATGGGTTCGGACATTCACTGGATATGGGAAGGACGGACGGCGGGCGAAACTGCCGGTGCAGGCTTTTCAAGTCAATCGGGGCTGCAAGTCAAGCCGCGAAGGTGTCATTTACTTTGAAAAATCAAAGAGATATTTCAACGTTCAAGCGCCTTTTTATGACGTTTCCATTGCTGTGTTGCGCTTGCGGCGATGCCACCACCAGACGGCGGCACCGGCCAGCACGGCCGCCACGATCACGGCCTGAATCCAGTAATGCTTGGCCTGACCTTCAAGGCCGGCGATGCCGCCATAGCGGTCCAGCACCGACACTGCGAGCACGCCGGGCAACACATGCGCCGGCGCCCAGAGCAATGCTGCGGGGATGTTCACGGCATAGAATTTCGCCGGTGCGGTCCCCAATGCTCCGGCCGTGACCGGCACGAAAGCGCGGATGGGCGGAACGAAGCGGCCGAGGAACACGGCCAGCGTGCCGAAGCGATGGAAGAAGGCCTCGCTCTGCGCCACCACGCCCGGATAATTCGAAAGCGGCCACGCGTCGAGCAGTTGTCGTTGCCGGACATGCCCGATCCAGAATGCGCTCCCGTCGCCGAGCACGGCGCCCGCCACGGCGGCCGCCAGCACCGCCACGAGATCGAGGTCGCCTGCCGGAATCAGGGCGCTCAGCGCCAGAATGACCGTGGTGCCTGGGATGAATGTTCCGAGCACCGGCACGGCTTCCAGCAAGGCAGCGAGGAAAATAGTGAGGTAGCCCAGCCAGGCATGCGCGGCGACAAAATAGGTCAGGGAATCGATGAAGGACGTCACGAAATTCCGATCCGGCGCGGGGTGCCTCAGCCAACTGTGACAGCATATATGATTGAAATGGCCGGCCGCGCCGTTCGATCCCCAAATACCGCTGCAAATTGATCGACCCGGAGCATCGGCTGATTCGCAGGGCAGACTTCCAAAAATTGCCGTTAGAACCTATCTCGATGATAACATTCGGGAACTTTGATGAAGAGCTGGGCTTTGTCCAGCCGCGGCTCTCTGATACGTTCCACAAAGCACCCCATCCGCAGCCATTACTAGACTGGTTTCGGGATATCCGGGACCACGGAGGATTGATGACCGCCGCCTCGACCAAACTGCAAGAAAAGACCGACGCGTTGATTGGCATTCCCGACAAGATGGTGTCGGTGCGCAAATTGTTCGGCATCGATTCCGACCTCGAAGTGCCTGCCTTCTCCGAATCCGATCCGCATGTGCCGGACACCGATCCCGATTACCGGTTCGATCGCGCCACCACGCTTGCCATTCTCGCCGGCTTCTCGCGCAACCGCCGCGTGATGGTCACGGGCTTCCACGGCACCGGCAAATCGACCCATATCGAGCAGGTCGCCGCGCGCCTCAACTGGCCTTGCGTGCGCGTCAACCTCGACAGCCACATCAGCCGTATCGACCTCGTCGGCAAGGACTCCATCGTGGTCCGCGACGGCAAGCAGGTCACCGAATTCCGTGACGGCATTCTGCCCTGGGCGTTGCAGCACAATGTCGCGCTGGTGTTCGACGAATACGACGCCGGCCGTCCGGACGTGATGTTCGTCATTCAGCGCGTGCTGGAAGTCTCCGGCCGCCTGACGCTGCTCGACCAGAACAAGGTGATCAAGCCGCATCCGGCGTTCCGTCTGTTTGCGACCGCGAACACCATCGGTCTCGGTGACACGTCGGGCCTCTATCACGGCACGCAGCAGATCAATCAGGGCCAGATGGATCGCTGGTCGATCGTCACCACGCTGAATTATCTGGCGCATGACGAGGAAGTCGAGATCGTGCTGGCGAAGGCCAAGCACTATCAGAACCCCGAGGGCCGCGACATCGTCAACAAAATGGTGCGCCTCGCGGATCTCACGCGTAACGCCTTCGCCAATGGCGACCTGTCGACGGTGATGAGCCCGCGTACGGTGATCACCTGGGCCGAGAATGCCGACATCTTCAACGATATCGGCTTCGCGTTCCGCGTGACCTTCCTGAACAAGTGTGACGAACTCGAGCGTCCGCTGGTCGCCGAATTCTATCAGCGCTGCTTCAATGCAGAGCTGGCGGAAAGCTCGGTGAATGTGGCGCTGAGCTAAGACGTCTTCTTCCCCTCTCTTCCAAGAGAGGGGAATGCACCTCCGCATTCAATCGGTTGCTCCCGCATGCGCGGTGACGACCCGCGCAAAGGCTGCGATGAGCACGACGACCACCAACAAATTCCGCCCCGGCTCCAAGGAAGCGCCGACCGAGCCGTTCAAGCGCGCGGTGACGTCGTGTTTGCGCGCCATCGCCAAAGCGCCGGAGCTTGAAGTGACCTTCGCGGCCGAGCGGCCGGGTCTCTCACCGGGCAAAGCCCGTCTTCCTGAACCCGCGCGAAAAATGAGCAAGCGCGACGCCGCCATCGTGCGCGGCCACGCGGATTCGATCGCACTCAAACTCGCCTGTCACGATCCCAAGGTTCACCGCAAGCTGATGCCGGGTAATCCGCAGGCGCGCGGCGTGTTCGAAGCCGTCGAACAGGCCCGCGTGGAAGCGCTCGGGTCGCGCCGCATGGCCGGCGTGGCCAAGAACCTCACGGCGATGCTCGACGATCATTTCCATCGCGGCAAGTTCGACGAAATCACCGACCGCGCCGATGCGCCGCTGGCCGATGCGCTGGCGATGCTGGTGCGCGAGCGCCTGACCGGCATGGCGCCGCCGGCCGCCGCGAAGAAGATGGTCGACCTCTGGCGGCCGGTCCTCGAAGACAAGATCAGCGATCGCCTCGACCAGCTCGATCGGTTCGCGGAGAACCAGGCCAAGTTCGGCGATGCCGTGCATGACCTGCTGTCGGCGCTGGAGCTCGGCGACGATCGCAATGCCGAGCCGGATGACGAGGAGAGCGAGGACGACGAGCGCCAGGGCGAAAACGATCAGGCCGGTGCCGAAGGCTCACCGGAGAGCGACGCCTCGCAGGAAATGAGCGCCGATCAGGCGCAGCAGTCGTCCGACGAAATGTCCGACAGTTCGATGGAGAGCGCGCAGGCCTCCGCATCGGACACGTTCGACGAAGACGGCGAGATGGGCGACGACGAAACGCCCGGCGAAGCTACGCGTCCGAATTCGCGCGGCGCGAACGAGCCGCGCGGTCCAGAATATCACGCCTTCGCGCCGAAATTCGACGAAGTCATCGCGGCTGAAGACCTCTGCGATCACGATGAGCTCGAGCGGCTGCGCTCCTATCTCGACAAACAGCTCGCGCATCTGCAGGGCGTGGTCGCGCGCCTCGCCAACCGCCTGCAGCGCAAGTTGATGGCGCAGCAGAATCGCGCCTGGGACTTCGACCTTGAAGAAGGCATCCTCGACCCCGCGCGCCTGTCGCGCGTGGTGACGGACCCGCATCATCCGCTGTCCTTCATGCATGAGAAGGAAGCGACCTTCCGTGATACGGTGGTGACGCTGCTGCTGGACAATTCCGGTTCGATGCGCGGGCGCCCAATCACCGTGGCTGCGACCTGCGCCGATATTCTCGCGCGGACGCTGGAGCGCTGCGGCGTCAAGGTCGAGATTCTCGGCTTCACGACGCGTGCCTGGAAGGGCGGGCAGTCGCGTGAGGCGTGGCTCGGCGCCGGCAAGCCGGCCAATCCCGGCCGCCTCAACGATCTCCGCCACATCATCTACAAGTCGGCGGATGCGCCGTGGCGCCGGGCGCGCAAAAACTTGGGTCTGATGATGCGCGAAGGTCTGCTCAAGGAGAACATCGACGGCGAGGCGCTCGACTGGGCGCACAAGCGCCTGCTCGGTCGTCCCGAGCAGCGCAAGATCCTGATGATGATCTCTGACGGCGCGCCGGTGGACGACAGCACGTTGTCGGTCAATCCCGGCAACTATCTGGAGCGGCATCTGCGCCACATCATCGAAGAGATCGAGACCCGCTCGCCGGTTGAACTGATCGCTATCGGCATCGGCCATGACGTGACGCGCTACTATCGCCGCGCCGTGACCATCGTCGACGCAGAAGAACTCGGCGGCGCCATCACCGAGAAGCTGGCGGAATTGTTCAGCGAAACGGCAGGGCCGGCACCGACCCACGGTCGGCGACGCAGAACGCATTAGGCTTATAGGATGGGTTTTGCTTTGCTCTACCCATCCTCCAGGTCCATCGCTTGACCGCTCATCTCACCCGTCGTCATTTTCTTGCAGTCGCGGCTTCAGCAGCCGCGCTGCCGTCGCGTGCCCGTGCGCAGCCCGTGCCGGTGCCGGCAACGCCATCGGCGCGTGCGCCGGTGTCGATCGAGATCGAAGCGCGGCCGATCCCGGCTTTCGATACGCGCGACCGCGCGCATACAAGGTTCGGGTCGCTGCAATATCGCAGCGGACTGGTCCTGACGTCGCGCTACAAGGACTTCGGCGGCATCTCCGGTCTTCGCCTGGATGACAAGGGTGAGGGTTTCATCGCCATCAGCGACAAGGGCAACTGGTTCACCGGCAAGATCGCCTATAGCGGCGATACCATGGTCGGCATTGTCGATGTCGAGGCGGCGCCGATGCTGGGCGCCGACGGCAGGCCGATCACGGCGCGCGGCTGGTACGATACCGAGTCCATCGCGGTGGACGGGCCGACGGTCTATATCGGCCTCGAACGCGTGCATCAGATCCTGAAATTCGACTTCGGCCGCGATGGCGTGCGCGCCCGGGGCGAACCGATCCCGCAGCCACCGGGCATGCGCAAGCTGCCCAGCAACGGCAGTCTCGAAGCGCTGGTGATGGTGCGCAAGGACAGGTTCAAGTCTTCGCCGCTGGCCGGCATGCTGCTGGCGATCTCGGAGCGCGGGCTCGACAGCGCCGGCAACATCGCGGCCTGGATCATCGGCGGCAAGGCGCCGGCGAACTTCTCGGTTCGCCGCACCAAAAACTACGACATCAGCGATGCGGCGCTGCTGCCATCCGGCGATCTGCTGTTGCTCGAACGCAAGTTCTCGCTGTTCGGCGACACCGGCGTCCGCATCCGCCGCATCCCCCTCGCATCGATCGTACCGGACGCCGTCATCGACGGTCCCACCATCTTCGATGCGGATCTCGGCTACGAGATTGACAATTTCGAAGGGCTCGATGTCCATGTGACGCCGGAGGGCGACACGGTGCTGACGCTGATCTCGGACGATAATTTCTCGATGCTGCAGCGAACCCTGCTGATGCAGTTCACGCTGCTGGAATAGAGTCTTGGTTCTGACGCGTTTTCTTAATGCGAACCGGCATCCACTTCGCTCGAAAACGCTATGGGCGATCAGGCCGCAGCCTCGGACTGCTTGGCCTGATGCGCGATCAACAGATCCCGCAATTCTGCTGCGGGTCTGGCGGGGCTGAACAGATAGCCCTGCATCTCGGTGCAGCCGAGCGCGCGCAGCAGCTCCTTCTGCCGGGGCGTTTCGACGCCTTCGGCCGTTGTCGTCATGTTGCGCGAACTGGCGATGTTGACCACGGCCTGCACGATGGAGGATGACCCCTGTGCATCGGCGATATCGGTCACGAAGCAACGATCGATCTTGATCTTGTCGAACGGGAAGCGCTGCAGATAGCTCAGGCTGGAATAGCCGGTGCCGAAATCGTCCAGCGCAATGCGCACGCCGATCTCGCGCAGCCCGTGCAGGATTTCCAGTGCGGTCTCGTCGTCGCGGATCAGCACGGCCTCGGTGATTTCGAGCTCCAGCCGCCGCGCCGGCAGTCCGGACGCGGCGAGGGCGGCGGTCACCTTCAGCGCCAGTGACGCGCAGCGGAATTGAACCGGCGAGACATTGACCGCCACCCGGATGTCGTCGGGCCAGTTGGCAGCCTCGGCGCAGGCGGTGTTCATCACCCATTCGCCGAGCTCATTGATGATGCCGATATCTTCGGCGACCGGAATGAACTCGGCCGGGGAGATCATGCCGCGTTCGGGATGACGCCAGCGCAACAAAGCCTCGCAGCCCACGATGGTGTCGTCGCGCAGCGTCAGCAGCGGTTGATAATAGACTTCGAAACCGCCTTTAGCGAAGCCGCCATCGCCGGCGGCGTGACGTAGTTCAAGCTCCAGCGAGCGACGGGCCTGCACCCGCGCATCCATTTCGGGCTCGAAGAAACGGAACGTGCGGCGGCCGTCGGCTTTGGCGCCATACATCGCAAGGTCGGCGTTCTTCAGCAGCGTATCGAGGTCTGCGCCGTCGCGCGGCGCCAGCGCGATGCCGATCGACGCGTCGGTGAGCAGGCTGTGGCCGAGACAATCGAATGGCTGCCGGATCGCATTATAGATGCGGCCGACAAGATCTGTGATGTCGGAATGGCTCTCGACGCCAGTCTGCACGATGGCGAATTCGTCGCCGCCGAGCCGCGCCACCACGTCGGAGCCGCGCACGCAGCCGCGCAGCCGTAGCGCGATGCCCTTGAGCAGTTCGTCGCCGACGGGATGGCCGAGTGAGTCGTTGATACCCTTGAATTCGTCGATGTCGATATAGAGCACCGCGCATTGCGCGCCGCGCGCGACGCGCTTCAATTCGCGTTCGAGCTCGTTGCGGAACAGCGTGCGGTTCGGCAGGTCGGTCAGCGCATCGTAATGCGCAAGATGCGCGATCTTCTCCTCGGCATTGCGCCGCTCGGTGATGTCTTCATGGGTCGCAACCCAGCCGCCATCGGCCACCGGCCGCGACGAAATCTGGATGGTGCGGCCATCGACGGTCTGCATGATCTGGATGTGCGACCGCCCGACGTCGGGCAACACTTCCGCCACATAGGCGTCAACGCTGCCAGCGAAGGAGCCCGTTTCCTTGCGATGCGCGATCACGTCACGGAACGGACGGCCGGGTGTGATGACCTCGCGCGATAGACCGTACATGTCGAGATAGCGCTGATTGCACACCACCACGCGTGCCTGCGCATCGAACAGCAGCAGGCCTTGCGTCATGTTGTTGATGGCGGTGTCGAGGCGGTTCTTCTCCAGCGTCATCTGCAACTGCGCTGCACGGCTCTGCCGCTGGATGTGACGGATCATCAGATAAAGCAGGCCAGCCAGGATCAGGGCCGACAGTGACGCGAGGATCACGAGAAATTTGGTCTGGTCGCGCCAGTTGGCCAGTGTGCCCTCGACCGTCGTGGTTGCGACCAGCGCGACCGGAAAGTTTTGCAGCAGGCGGATCGAGCCGAGCCGATCGATATTGTCGATGGGGCTGACGGTGCGGATGGTTGCGGGCGCGTCGCTGAAGCGCAGATGCTGCAGCAGCGGGCCGCTATTGAAAACCTTGCCGATCGAGGAGGGGGTCTGCGGGTAGCGCGCCAGCAAGGTGCCATCGCGGTGGAACATCGCAATGGTCGCGTTCTCGCCGAGCGTGACGGAGGCAAAGAACTTCTCGAACTGATGGGGCTCGACGCTGCGTGTCACGACGCCGAAGAACTCGCCCTTCGGGCCGAGAATACGGCGTGCAAACAGCGTCTTCCACTTGCCAGTGATGCGGCTCAGGACCGGCTGTACGATCTCGTCGTCAAAAGTGAGGTCTTGCGATTTGAGTTTCTGGAAATATTCACGGTCGGCCAGCACCAGATCCGGTCCGGGCCACGCTCCTGTCCAGTTGACCAGACGGCCTTCGGCGTCGAGTACGGTGATGTCGTTGGCGAATTCATCATCCAGCTTCGACTTCAGCATCATGTGGGATTCGTAGCTCGACATGCTGCTGGCAAAGCTGTGCACCGACATCACGCCATTGGCGAGAAGATGAGCCGTGAGGCTCTTCTGGATGCGCTGGAGATCCTGGAATTGCTGATCGAAATGCCGGCTGAGCAGCAGCACGGTGTTTTCAAGTTCGCGGTTGGAATTGTCGATGGTGCGCTGACGGAAATTGTTCACGGTCATCGCCGTGCCGGCGGCAATGGTGACGATCAGCACGGCGCCAACGAGCACGAGCCAGCGCACCGGCGCGCGGCGTGTCGTTGAGCGCCCATCGCCATGCTCGGCGGCGCCCGGCGCTGAAACGCGCACGTCGTTCGTCATTCGCCTCCCCAGCAGCCGCATGAATTCCTACCCCTCGTGCATAGGAATACCCGAGCAAGGGTGGAAGACGCGTTAGGAAGTCAGGTGAACCGCGGGTTAATTACAACCGTACAAATGGTATCTGCTTACGCCGCAAGGCTTTTCTGCTGCGGTGCGACCGGCCATGTCTGGTTGCGACCGTGCGCTTTTGCGGCATAGAGCGCACTGTCGGCATTGCTGATCAGGTCGTTCGACGTGGTCAGCGATGACGGCACGAGACACGCAGCACCGACGCTGATCGTCGTCGTGGTCATGCCGTCGCGCTCGAGATGGCCCACCTCGACGCGGATCCGTTCGCCGAGTTCGATGGCGTCGACCAGAGAGAGGCCCGGCAGGATCAGCGCGAATTCCTCGCCGCCATAGCGCGCGGCGCAATCGCTGGCGCGTTTGGCATGCCGGGCGATGCTCCAGGCGATCCCGCACAGAACGAGGTCGCCGGCCTGATGGCCGAAACTGTCGTTGAACACCTTGAAGTGGTCGGCGTCGATCATCAGCAGCGAGATCGGTGCGCGGGCGCGCTGGGCGCGCTGCCATTCCTTTTCCAGCACCACATCGAAATGACGTCGGTTGGCGAGGCCGGTGAGGCCGTCGGTCATGGCGAGGCGCGCCATCCTGTCTTCCATCTCGCCGCGCTTGCCCATCTCGCGCGCCAGGATCAGCATCAGCGCGCAGGCGATCAGGCCGAGCGCGGCCATGGCGCCGCCGATCTGCAGCGCTTCCTTGCGCCATTGGCCGAAGATCACGTCGGTGGATCGCCCCACCATCACGATCAGCGGATGTGCGCCTTCACGCCAGACGAACAACCGCTCGATATCGTCATTGGAGGCGCGCCCCACATAAGAGCCGGAGAAATAGGCCAGGGCCTTCTGCACGCCGCGCATTTTGCTGACGTCACGGCCGATCACGTCCATGTCGAACGGCGCGCGCATGACGATGACGCCATCCTGCCGCAGCACCGTGATGACGTCGTTGGGTTCGAGCTGCAGCCGATCGACCATCTCGTGGAAATACGTGTAGCGGATGAAGCCGGCGACGATGCCCAGAAAAGTTCCGTCGCGCGCCGCGATGCGGCGGCTCAGCACGATGCCGTAACTGCCCTGATGCAGCATCGGCTTGGAGATATAGAGGCCGAACAGCGGATCGCGCTTGTGGACCTTGAAGAATTCCTCATCGGCGAAATTCTGCGGCTTCGGATCCAGCGTCGACGAATCCAGCGTCACGTTGCCGGCGACGTCCGTGACCTGGATGGCGCCGAAGTGGCGCGCGGTGGCGGCGTGGTCGAACAGGATCAGTTGCCGCATCGGCCGTGAGATCTCGACCAGTTCCGGCTCGGTCATGTTGCCGACCACATTGCGCAGCGAGAGGTCGTAGAGTTCCACATTGCGGGCGACATCGGCATCGATGCTGGAGGCGAGGTTGCCGAGCGTCTGGTGCGCCAGCTTCTCGTCGCCGCGCCGCATACTCATCAGCACGCTGCCGCAGATGACTGTGAATCCGACAACGACAATCGCCGCAGCGGCCAGCAGCCAGCGCGGGGAGATCCGGCGGGTCGTCTCGGATGTATTACGGGCCAGCATTGGCTTTCGTCGATCAAAAAGGACTGCGTTACAATCACCGACGCATAGCATCAGAACCGGTAATTCTTTGACAGCTACGCGGTGATCAACAGTTTCGTTTCGCCGTTTTGTGACGGGCGGTTAATAGGATGTGAAAGAAATCGAGACGCTTTGGTCGGCGAATGCGCAAAAAGAAATATGGGCGTGCCGCGCAGGCACGCCCATAAACGTCGGGAGGAACCTGGAAAGCGGGTTCCCGCATCACCGCATGGCGCCGACCACCATGATGTCGCGGCCGGAACGATACGCGTTGTCGTCGCAGGTCAGCGCCACGGCGATGTCGGCGATGCCTTCGGTTGTATGGTTGCGCGCAGCGGGCAAAGCGATGAACTGCCGGTTCCGCACGCTGCCGTCGAGCACGTCGATGGCGGCGGGTTCCTCCGGGCCGAGCATCCCGGGCGCGATGGTGCTGACCCGGACGTTGCGCGTGCCATAGGCGCGGGACAACCCGCGGGTCATGGCATCGATGGCGGCGTCGGCGCCGGGGTCCGGCAGTGATGCGGGCGCTGTCGGAATGCCATCGAGCGCGGTGAGATTGACGATGCTGCCGCCGGCGACGCCGAACATCCGCACCGCCTCCTGGCACAGCAGCATGGCGCCGAACACCTTCAGCTCGCGCTGCCGGTGCAACTCGTCCTCGGACACCACGTCCGCCACCTCGCTGCGCGCGAGGGCGCCGTTATTGACGAGAATATCGAGCCGGCCGAAGGTCGCCGCGATTTCCTCATAGAGCCGCCGCACGTCCGGCCAGCGGGCGATGTCGCCCTGCACGGCGATGGCGCGGCCGCCGCGCCACACGATTTCGGCGACCACGCGCGCCGCGCCGCGGGGATCGTCCGCGTGATGCACGATCACCGCCGCGCCTTCCGCGCCGAAGCGCCGCGCAATGCCCGCGCCGATGCCGTCCGCGGCGCCGGTCACGAGCGCAACTTTTCCTGCCAGTCTTGTCATGGCATGTCCTTGGATCTGGATGATGTCTGTCTTGATCGTCAGTCGTGTGCGTAGATTTTGAGGCGGAATCGATCCGGGCGTGATCGCGCCCCGACAACAGTCTGGACGCGCAAGGCGGGGAGTTCGACCCGATACCCGTATGGCCTGGCAGATCCGAGGCCCGCGGGCGGCTCGCCGATCTGCTCTGTGGCTGGTGCTGTTATCGCAAATGCAGCCGCGTCGGCGTTAGCGCGATCCTGCATCTGTTTTGCACGATCCTGCAAAAGTGATGGCGCAGCCATTTCCCCGCCACGGCACTGCACCTAGATACACTTCGGCATAAAAGGCCTGCCGCTTGAGGGGTTTGCGTGTGACCGAGACGATTCGTGAGATTGCCGATATCATTGCCCGTTACGCCGCCAATGGCAGCGACCATCCGACCGGCCTCGCCAGCCTCTATCTGAAGCGGCAGACCGAGCCGACCCAGCTCGTGCATACCGCGCAGTGGCCGTGTTTCGGCCTCGTGGCGCAGGGCGCCAAGCGGCTGCAACTGGGCACCGAGACCTATACCTATGCCGCCGGCGACTATGTGCTGGTGTCGCTCGATCTGCCGATGTCGTCCTGCATCGTCGAGGCCTCGGAAGCGCAGCCGCATCTCGGCATGGGCTTTGCCATCGATCCGCAACTGTTAAAGGAGGTGCTCGGCCGGTTCGGCAACGGTCATGCCGATGCGCCCGCGCATCCGCAGCTCCCCGAGCGCGGCGTGGTCGTCGCCAAGGCCTCCGCCGATCTGCTCGACGCCACGCTGCGGCTGCTGCGCCTGCTCGACCGTCCGCAGGACATTCCGGTGATGGCGCCGCTCCTGGAACAGGAGGTGCTGTATCGCCTGCTGGTCGGTCCTTACGGCGCGCGTCTGCGGCAGATCGCGCTGGCCGAGAGCCCGAGCAATAAGGTCGCCAAGGCCATTTCCTGGCTGCGCAGCAATTATGCCAGCCCGCTCCGCATCGAGGATCTCGCCGACCGCGTTGGCATGAGCGAGTCCTCGCTGCATCACAATTTCAAGACCGTCACCGCGATGACGCCGATGCAGTATCAGAAGCAGCTTCGTTTGCATGAGGCGCGCCGCCTGATGCTGGTGGAGCGTCTCGATGTCGGCAGCGCCGGCTATGCGGTCGGCTATCAGAGCCCGTCGCAATTCTCCAGGGAATATGCCCGGCTCTACGGCCAGCCCCCGATCCGCGACGTCGGCAATGCGCGCGGTCCGGTGCTCGGAGGCGAGGCCCGCGTCGCGGGGTGACGGTGTCACCCTGACTTTTTACGGACACCTACGCTCTTTTCTTCCCCTCTCCCCCAGGCGAAGCGAAGCTTCGCTAGGCGGGAGAGGGTGGCGCGTAGCGCCGGGAGAGGGGGACTTTCCGCACGCTCGGAGTTCGCCCAGCCACGCTCCGTCCTCTCCCCACGTCATTGCCGGGCAGCGCGAAGCGAGCTTCGCTAGATGACCCGGCAATCCACCTTAAGCCGCGAGCGCAGACGAAGATGGATACGCGGGTCAAGCCCGCGTATGACGTCGGAGTGTGAGGCGGCGTGGTCGATTCATAAAAGCGGCCGGGTAACAAAAGGGAAGAACATGATCTCTGCGGTGATCTTTGATTTCGGCGGGGTGATCACCTCCTCGCCCTTCGAGGCCTTTGCGCATTACGAGCAGAGCCATGGCCTGCCGAAGGACATCATCCGCCGCACCAATGCGGACAACCATTTCGAGAATGCCTGGGCGAAATTCGAGCGCGCCGAAATCGATCTCGCCACCTTCGACGCGCTGTTCGCCGCCGAGTCCAAAGCGCTCGGCGCCGAAGTGCCCGGCCGCGATGTGGTCAAGCTGCTGAAAGGCGAGATCCGTCCCGACATGGTCGAGGCGCTGCTCCGTATCAAGCAGACGTTCAAGACCGGCTGCATCACCAACAACCTGCCGGCCAATGCGATGGGCTCCACCGACGGCCGCGCGCTCTATGTGGCCGAGGTGATGGTGCTGTTCGATCACGTCATCGAATCCGCCAAGATCGGCCTGCGCAAACCCGATCCGCGCATCTACACGATGATGACCGACAAACTGTCGGTCGATCCGAAACATTGCGTCTATCTCGACGACCTCGGCGTCAACCTCAAGCCCGCCCGCGAACTCGGCATGACCACCATCAAGGTGACATCAGCCGCGCAGGCGATCGCAGAGCTGGAAGCCGCGACGGGATTGAAGCTGACGTAGGGCCGCACGCGCCGGCGGCCGTGCTCCCTCTGCCATTCGCGGAAGAGGAAGCACGCCGGCAGTTGTCAGATTTTGCCGGTCAGTCCGATGCGGTAGATATTGGCGAATGTCCCGGTGTCTTCGTCATTGCCTCGTTGATAAGTGAGCGCGAGGGCGAGATGGCCGGCATCGTCGATATTGTATTTCAGCGTGGCGTCCAGCCATGAGAGCTCGGTGCGCGAATAGGTTTCGTGCGCCCAGTGATAGCTGAACGAAGCGCTCATCCTGCCCAGAAAGCCTTTCTCGAGCGGATCGGGGAAAAGATGCGCGGTGACCTGGGGGCCAATGCGTAGCGCCCGGGTCATATTGTTGAAATCGAGCAACTGGCCCTTCCCGGTGGTCTGATTGTACTGCAGCAGAATTTCGGGATCGAAGCGCAGGATGACTGGCAGACCCAGCGGATGCGGTATCGGCCTCTGAAAGTAGAGCTGGAGCGACGTCGGGAGATATTCGAGCGTCACAGCCGCCGACGACGTTTGTTTGATGTTGTTCTCGACGCCGCCTCCGCGAAGACGGAAGAAGTGTCCGCCATCGGGGACGAGATAGCCAATTTCGGCGGCAACGCCATAGGCCAGCTTGTCGACATTGGAGTCCGCGAATTCGGACGCCGAGTTGAAGGCCCGATTGACCGTGACATAGGTGGCAAGGCTTTTCGCGCTTGGATCCCACCAGGCGACGGAATCGTGCACCGACGAGTAGGAGAGCGCGGCGGTGCCGTTGATCGCCCAGATCTGGTTATGGTTCGCACGATCGCCGGCGAACGCGATTTCCGCGCCTGTCGCCTTGTCGACACTCATGGGACAATCCAGAAAGCCGATGTCTTTCCAGTCCCGCCGCAGAAGAAACGTCAGGCCGGGACATTTACTGTGTTCGATCAAGGCATTCGTTGATTTCTCCCGCTTTCTGACCAGCGTTCCCATATCGTCCAGATAGGCGACCGACTGGATGGGTACGGCGACCGCTGGCGTTGCGGCCGCCGGACTGGTCCGGTTGGCCGCCCGTCGTTTTGTTCTTGTTGCCGCCGCGATCTTGTTTTGCGCTTCGGCAAGTTTGTCGCCGTCGCCTCTCGCGATGATGCCGTCGATGACCTCCTGCTCATGGGCCGTCAGTGCGCCTGCGTGCGCCTCGCAACCGAGCATGACAGAGGCGCATAGTGCGAGGGCGGATATCTGCCGCGAACAGGTCATCGCACGCGCTCCATCTCTTTGAGAACGCAGGCGATGTCGCCGCAGACCAGAATGGCTGCGGGGCTCACATTGACGCCATGCTCGATAATGTTCGCGGCCAGAACGGAATTCGCTTCACCACCATATCCAAGGGCGTCGAGGCCGGTGTCGTCAGGGTAGTCGCCGTCAAAGATGTCGTGAAGTATTCCCCTGTTCGTTTGGCGAGCAGTGGCGCGTGGGCGGAGGGTGTCGAATCGAAGTCGCCCAAGTGGCTTGAGAGACGTGTCGCTTACCAGCGTGCGATCTGCCAGCGCGCCCTCTGCCAGCTTGCCCCCGGCCTGCTTGTCACCGGGAATCAGAAACGGTGCCAGAATTCCGAAAAGACCTGCGATGCCTCCGGCGGCCCATTCCGGCAGGCCATAGGCGCCGAGCGGGGACGGTGGGCCCATGGCACACGCCCAAAGCACAAACGCGATCGACGATACGAGGACGCTGGCCCATTGTGGCTTCGCCGGTTCGGTGCTGTCGCGGGGCATGCTGGAATATGCGCGAAGGCAAATGCATGCGAGCAGGCACAGGCCAAACCAGTAGAGGAGTGCGTTATTCGTGACCCAGGCCGCCTTGGCCGCGAGATAGATGGCGACGATTTCCGTCGGGATCAGCTTGAGGAGCGCAGACAGATAATTGTCTGCAGGTGCGCTGGCCGCTGGCGCGGCGTTGGAAGATCTGAGATTGCCTGCTGCGGTTGCCGCAGGTGCTGCGTAAATGCGTGTCCCGCCCCTGATAAAATCGACCATATATCCATACCCCCCTTGGATGGCGAGGGACTCGATCGAACTCTGTGGGAGGGCCACCAGCGTCAGACAGGCTGCGTGCAAGGAGGTCGATCTCAAGGCAGGCAGATATCAAGACAGGCAGATCTGATGAGAAAAATGGTTTGTCGTGCCACAAAGCTAAATGGAAATGCCCCGCCGGTTAAAAAAATCATCGATCCCGGCCAGGCAAGAATACACGTCGTAGTTGATGAGTCCAGATGTATCGCAGGAGAATTGACGATGTGCGCGAGGCTCGCCGCGTCCGCCCATCCGGATGAAGCGTGACGACGCCGTGGTGGTGATCGTCGCGCCATCGGGCATCGCGTCATCTGGAATGAGACCAGACGCATCGGTGGTCGCCGTCATCCGGCGTCGCACTCACAAGCGCTTACACAAAAACAAACGGCGCGCTCATCGCGCGCCGCTTGCTCACTTCCCACCCGATCAGATAATCGACCGGTCCACATGCCGCACCTCGCCGGTGCGCGCATCGATGTCGACCTGGATCCACTTGCCGTATTGATCGCGGCCCTCGATCTCCCATTCGTTGTCATCGAAATGGGTGTTCTGCACCGTCACCACGCCGATCCCCGACGCGATCGCCAGCGCATCCTGCAGCGTCAGCGGGCCGGATGGCACCACCACGGCCGCGCGCGGCGCGGGCTGGCGCATATAGACATCGGCGGCGAAGGCCGGCGCCGCGACGCCAATCGCGCCCGCCAGTGCCAGCGGAAGCAAGGCCTTCGAAAATACGGCCTTCTTCAAAATCTGTTGCATCGAAATCTCCTCATCTGTCCCACGCGCCGCATGCGGCGCAACCGGGTTAAGAACGGTGCACGCTGCACTGCGTTCCCGGAGGAAATGAGGCGATTTGGTGCGGGAAAAGCGGTGATTCGCTATACTGGCAGCAGCACATCAGCACTCTCACGAATGAGATTTTTGGTCGAGGTCAGTGATGACAAAGAAAGCTGGCAAAGCGTTGGTGAAAAACCGCAACGTCCGCGGGTGAGGGGCCTTGCGCTTACTCTGCTGCGCTCACCGCTGGCAGCGCGAACGTCTCGATTCGCGTGAGGTCGCGCTTGCCGGATGCCTGATCGATAGCGAAGCCCACCACATCGCCGTTGGCGTCGAGATCGACCACCAACCCTGCGACGATTTCCCGGCTCCCGGCCGCCGGGCGCATCCTTCAGCGCGATATAGAGACTGTCAGGATTTTTATTCCGCTGAGATGTCGGGGCCTGGCGGGCCCGTTCGTCATGGATGTATCGGGCGGCGGAAGCTGCCCGCCGGACGACAACCGAAGTAACCGAGCCACAGGAAGAAGCCCATGCCCAGCACGATCCGTCTGCATCGCGTCATTGCCGCCAGGCCGCAGAAGCTCTATCGCGCGTTCCTCGAGCCTGACGCGATTGCGAGCTGGCTCCCACCCTACGGATTCACATGCACCGTCCATGAGCTGGATGCGAAGGTCGGTGGCCATCACAGGATGTCATTCCGAAACTTCACCACGGGCGGCAGTCACGCCTTTGGCGGGACCTATCTGGAGCTCGTTCCCGGTGAGCGTCTCGTCTACACCGACCGCTTCGATGATCCCAACCTGCCGGGCGAGATGAAGGTCACGGTGACGTTGAAGGCCGTGTCTGTCGGCACGGAGGTGAACATCGAGCAGCAGGGCGTGCCCGACGTGATCCCGGCCGAGGCCTGCTATCTCGGCTGGCAGGAATCCCTGCGCAAGCTCACGAAACTCGTCGAGCCCGAGATCAACCAGTAGCGCCGTCGCTTCCGGAACGGTTTAAGGAACGCGACCAACAGCAGGAAGGAGCGCCAGCCATGGCACTCGCCCGTGTCCAACACATCTCCGTCTCGCTCGACGGTTTCGCCACCGGCGAAGGCCAAAGCCTTGACGCGCCGTTCGGCCATGCCGGCGAGCGGCTGCACCAATGGATGTTCGCGACCCGATGGGGTCGCCAGATGCTCGGCCAGCCCGGCGGCACGGCGGGCATCGACGACGCGTTCCTGCGGTTGTTCGCGCCCGGGATCGGCGCCGAGATCATGGGCGCCAGGAAGTTCGGTCCCCCCACATGGCATGAGGATCCGGACTGGAAGGGCTGGTGGGGTCCCAACCCGCCGTTCCACACGCCGGTCTTCGTCCTCACCCATCATCCGCGCGCATCGATTGAAATGGAGGGCGGCACGGTGTTCCACTTCATCGACGCCTCGCCTGCCGAGGCCCTTGAGACCGCCCGCGAGGCTGCGGCCGGCAAGGACGTGCGCATCGGCGGCGGTCCCACCACGATCCGCGACTTCCTTGCCGCCGGGCTCGTCGATCACATGCACATCGTGGTGGTTCCGATCCTGCTCGGCCGCGGCGTGCGCCTGTGGGATGGCGTGGAGGGTCTCGAGAAGGACTACGAGATCGAGACGACATCCTCTCCCGGCGGGGTCGCACACATGACATTCGCTCGAAAGCACACACCGCGATGAGAAACTGCGCCAGAAACCGATCCCAAAATGCCGTGTCGTCGAACTGCCGAAGGCGTTCGGTAACGGCGCGATCCACGACATGAGGAACCGATGGTTCGTTTGGCGGAGGGGAGTGCCGAGACCGCCAGATCGATGATGAGCGTTTCGTCGCAGTCTGTGATCGGAATATTCGTAAAGCACCTCAGGTCGCGCCGGGGCAGCCTCGGGAGGCCGGGGCTGGCTGGCGCGATGTGCGGAAACTGCAATGTTGCAATGCGGTATTGAACTGTGCAATGCAGCAAAAGAAGTCTAGGCTCCCTCGTTCAATCCTACGAGGAGCTTAATAGTGAAGATGACCTTATCGATCGCCGTCGCGGCCGTGATCTCGATTGCGGGTGGCTGCGCCGGCTTCGCTGCGGAGTTGCCGACCTATGGATCGGCGGGTTTGCCGATATCGGCGGTGCAGGTTCGCGTGCTGGGAGCTGCGAACGTCCAGGAACAGTCGGCGGCGCCAACCTCCACGGCGTCTCTGCATCAGCTGAGAGTTCTGGCACCGCGGACGGAAATGACGACCGCGACGGCACCAACCCGGACCGAAACCGCTCGCTCACTTCGTTGACCGACACCTCGTACCGATATCGCCGCGTCTTTCATTTTCGAAAGGGCTTCGCGTGCACATCAGGGCGGTGCCGCACCTCTCCCCGCCGGGGAGAGGTCGCCGCGTCTTCGCGGCGGTGAGGGGGCTCATGACAGACGGGCGATCCATCTGCTCAATGTTACCAATCCCGTGATCTCTCTATCAGACGAGAGGTTCGCGATGACCTCGACAGCTAAAAAACCCGACTAACAAAGGGCGCGAAAAAGCGGGCGACGACGGCCGGCAAAAGGCCGGGACAGCACGCGTGACAAAGGGCAACACCCGCCTGACCCTGGCTGCTGGAAACGGCGCGTCACATGCACGCCGGCGGTGTTCTGACAGACGTTGTCCGCGACAAGATCACGATGCGTCACCTCGGCGGTGCCGCCACTCCTGCAGATCCGGCTGAATTGACGGGCGAGGACATCAAGGCACTTCGTGAGCAGGCCAATCTCAGCCAGGCGGTGTTTGCAAGCTACCTGAAGCTGACAGTCGGCTATGTCTCCAGGCTCAAGCGCGGCACGGAAAGTCCGAAAGGACCGACGCTCGTCCTGCTCGATGTCATCCGCCGCAAGGGCTTTGAGGCGATTCTCTGATTGCGATAAGAGCCGTGAGTTGCCAGCGCCGCGTGCGGGGCAACCGGGTTAAGAGCGACGCGCGCGACGCTGCGTTCCCGGGGAGAATGAGGCGATGTTGTGGAAGATACGTTGGTGTCGTCGATTGTGTTGCATCGAAATCGTTGAAGAGCACCGTAGATTGCCAGCGCGCTAAACTGGATATCTCATCTTATAGCTCTGACAAAGGAGCATCTCGATACGCAGAACTGTTAGGATTTGCATAAAGAGTCGGACGCATCGAGTGAGATACTGTGTGTAAGATATCTCATTAACTTCGCCTAACCCTCCCTTTCCCGCACGATATGATACCATCTGGCTCGTGGAGTCGAACTGCATTCCGCCGTGATGGGATGCATTTCTAAGCTGGTTATCTACCTCTTCACACAAGCTAGCTAACGCAGGTGTCATGGACATAGGGCCAATCTTGTTTGCCTTATCGAGTTTCCGATATTGGTCTAGCGTTAGCTTCTCGAATTGATCGAAGTTCCTGCCCAACAAGAGGTTGTTTAGCAGAACGGGGAATTCGACCAGGCTTGTGAAGGCTTAAAAAAGATTTCCATATGACATTCTTACTCGATCAAAATCAGTAGATGTTACTTTGTGTTCGGGGGGGATCTCTGAACCTCTTGAAACAAAAAAGTAGACTTGGGCGAATTCGGAATAGTTCGCAAAAAATTCCTTCATTGCGTTCATGTAGATCGTGGCGCGCGGTTCCGACATTTCTGAATTGTAGTGTTCGACAAAAGATTTGGCTCTTTCGTCAAAAGAGATAGCCTTTAGGCAGCCCATGGCATTGCGAAGCATCGGCTCGTACGATGGTTGGCACATGTACATCGCCAGCCGCCAAAGCCAGTCAGGGAGATCGTTAATCGGATCATTCGCGTAAAACTCAAGTGATGCGGATTCGATCTCTCGCCTTGAGAGTTTGCTCTTATCGTTGCGTGAAAGGGACCAGGCTTTGCGTAGGTGCTGCCATTCAGCGGAATAGTCCGGCCGTCTATAAGGTCGAGAATTGAGCTGCTTTGCTGTGGGGGCTGCGATGCTGCTTAGTCGCCCAGCGGCTTCGGCTTCCTTGAGCATCTTGTGTATGTGTAGCATTCGGGGAAAGACCATGTCTTTCCCTTGATCTTCGTCGCCTATTACGAAGTTTGCGTCCAGGTTAACAATGGGAGCGCCGTTAAGTTCTTCGATCAATTCGGTATTTTCACCACACCGAATAGTTGCTGAAATATTCTTATAATCGACGTCCAAATATGTGACGAGCGGTTCTTTGCACTGACGGCAATCAAACTTATGTTCGTGTGTGGTCTCCTGACCCATCCCGATTCTTAGGGTGTGCGCCTGTCCGCAAGTAAGGCATTTCACTGCGCCTCTTATCGTTGCCATTTTTTTCTCGTTGAAGAACGTAGTGTATTTCTTACGTTTAATTACGTTTGCAGGTGGCCGCTAGATTAAGTTGAAACCGGCGAGTATGCCCCGTTTAGTTCCGGCAATCGGCCGTCTCTTTCAAGGTGGATATTGAGCCAAGTTCGTTCAATTTTGAAGGTATCCGGGGTTTCAATCCAATGAAACAAAAACGCCACCCCAAATTTTGTGGTGGCGATTTTAGTTGGATTGTCTAAGTGCTCCCCCATTCTTCGTCGAAGATTTTCTGTGAGGCCGATGTACAGAACGGTTAGCGAAAAAGTAGTTAGTACATAACATCCGGATTTTTCGGGCACAAAACGTTCTCGATTCCTCTTAAATGTTTCGCGCTGTACCGGCCGTGGAACTAATTGATCGATCTTCATAGTTCAATCGCAGAAGTGAGGGATGCTTTATGGAGTGCCTTCGACATTTCTTGAGCAACGACGTTGATAGCTCCAGCGTTTAAGAAGCTCGCCTTGTTGCCCTTTGCCCACCAATCAGGATGGCCAACTCCAGCATAGTCCCCTTCAACATTGTCAAAACACGAAGCTAGTAGCTCCTCCATCGTGGGAACGGTGAAGCTCTTGCGATCCAATAATTTCGTAAAAAATGGGATTGAGAACTTACAGAACAGCTCAACACCGTTGTATTTGAACAGCACAGTTGAATTTCCGTCGTCTAACTGCGACGCAACGGCTTTCCAGTAATTAAGAAAGATCTTCTTCTCCTTCTCGAAGTCGTTGAAGCTTGCGAGGGGATTGTTTGCAGTAAGGACGTACTTGACGATTGCCTTGACGAAAGAGCGTTGATTGATAGTTGCGCCGTCACCATCGGCGTTCGCCATTAAAATCTTTCCCTTCCAGGGCGAGCTATCTGTCTCATTTAGATAGTCGACGAATCTTATCGCCTTCTCTACTTCGCCCCTCTCCACTGTCTTAAGAATCCATTTCGGAAGACTAGGCATATCCTCGACGTCAAGCGCGTCGCTGAGACGTGCAATGATCCTTTGCTCGACTGATTTATCCACGCTCTTTTGGGTAGTGTTGACTATAAGAAAGTGACACATCTGAGCGATTCTCGGCAGATTGATCGCAATATTTACCGGGGTCTCGAAGTCGAGCACGCGCGCATCCTTATGCGCAGCCATCTTCAAGCCCTCAAGTCGATGTTGGCCGTCAACAACACTAAATGGACCAACCAGTGCCGTGTCTATTTCAATCGTGTTGTTAAGTTCGTCGAATGTAATTGATTTGTCGGTTGCTAGAAAAACCGAGGTTGGCAAGAAAGCGTCGTGGCTATCTTGCCCTTTGATAATGTAGTCGGCGAGCTTCTTCGCTCGCGCGCTATTTAATAAACGCTGATAGCCTTTGTCATCTGTGTCTTCGGGATCGAGCGTCTCTACGCTGTAAAAATCCTTGGAGATTAAGTCTCTAACCTTTAGGGCGGTAGCGTAGAGAATTAATCCACCTTGGCGGACACGCGCCGCGGGAATGATGATCTTTGCCAATTTGTGCCCCAGAGAAAATGATTAAAAATTCACGTTTAAGTTGTGAATACAATCACGCTGTTGGTTGCTTTGCAACGTGGTGAGATGGGCTTTGGCTCTGTGGTTGCCTCGCAGAGGTCGTCCTTGGCACGTAGCTGCCAATGATCTGCGAAAAGTTCGTGGCTGCAAGGCCGGGCATACCAACCGGCTTGAGGTCGCTTGAGGTATCTGTCAGTGGCTTCTTGTATCTCCCAAACGCAAAAACGGCCGGATCTTGCGATCCGGCCGTTTTCAAATTTCAGTCCGCTCAGTGTGAGCGGCGAGTCAGGCTCAGGCCGCGACTGCTGCGGTCTCGGCCTTCTTCTTTTCGATGGCGCGCTTGAGCAGCACGGCCTTCTGCGACAGCTCGCTCTCGCGGGCCTTGATCAGATAGGCATCGAAGCCACCGCGGTGGTCGACCGACTTCACGGCATTCGCCGACACGCGCAGGCGCACGCCGCGGCCGAGCACGTCGGACAGGAAGGTTACATTGACCAGGTTCGGCAGAAACCGGCGCTTGGTCTTGATGTTCGAGTGGCTCACCTTGTGGCCCACCTGGGGGCCCTTCAGTGTCAGTTCACAGCGCCGAGACATGGCGAAAATCCTCTGTCATCCCCGCAGCTAAAAGGCGAAGAGCCCAAAGCCGGGCAGGGGGTCAAAAATCACGTCCATTTCAGGAGTGGCGGACGTATAGGGGGCTTGGCCGCGATCGTCAAGATATCCGGCCCGTGAAAGTCGCGGCAAAACCGGCAAAAGCCTGCGCTTTCGGGGGCTGTATAACCCGGCCTACGAGCGGAAACCACATGGAATCTGGCGCGGTTCCCATCATATAAACGACGTATTCGGGCCGGAAACAGGTCGCTCCAGCCCAATTGAGCGATGCGGCCCTGCGCCTTGAGCCGGGGATCGCCGACCAGGTGATATCAGCAAGTGAGCCTTCGCACGCCCCGCTTTGTGACCCGACCGGTGACGACCCTGCGGACCGCCGCGCCAGCAAAATCGCGATTTGCGGGCCTCGGCGCGCGTTTCGCCGTCGCCGCGGGCCTGATGCTGCCGGTTTTGCCGGTGGAGGCCTCGGCGCAGGCGCAAGGCCAGATCCAAAGCCAGACTCAAGGCCAGGCCCCGGCCGCCGTGCCGGTTCAGGCACCCGCGCAGGCGGTGTTGGCGGGCGGCAAGCTCGAAGCGAAATATGAAGCCAGCCTCGCCGGCATTGCGGTGGGCAAGGGCCAGTGGGCCATCGACATCAACGAAGACCAGTATTCCGCGACCGCCAGTGGCGGCACCGCGGGTCTGCTGAAAGCATTTGCCGGCGGCTCGGGCTCCGGCCAGTCCACCGGCCGCGTGGTCGCGGGCGCGCTGGTGCCGTCGAATTATCAGGCCGTCACCACCTCCGCGAAGAAGTCCGAGACGATCAAGATGCTGATCACGCCGGGCTATGTGAAGGAGTTCTCCATCGAGCCGGAGCCGCCGCTCGATCCCGAGAAGATTCCGATCACCGATGCGCATCGCCGCAACGTGATCGATCCGATGACCGGCTCGCTGATGCGCGTCGGCGGCACCGGCGAATTGATGACGCCGGATTCCTGCCGCACCGCCGCGTCGATCTTCGACGGCCGCATGCGCTACGATCTCAAGCTCGACTACAAGCGCATGGAAAGCGTGAAGGCCGAGAAGGGCTATCGCGGGCCTGCCATCGTCTGCGCCGTCTATTTCACGCCGATCGCCGGCTATGTGCCCGACCGCGCCGCCATCAAATATCTTGCCGCCCAGCGCAATATCGAAGTGACCCTGGTGCCGATCGCCGGAACCCGCGTGCTGGTGCCGTATCGCATGGTGGTGCCGACCCCGCTCGGCGTCGCCATGCTGGAAGCCACCGAATTCGTCACCACCCCCGCGCCCGCCAAGGCCGTGGCGAAGACGAACTGAGTCGACCCCGCCAGCTCATGGTTCGAGACGCGCGAAGCCGCGCTCCTCACCATGAGGGACCGAGACGGGACGCTGCCGCAATGATGCCGCAAGACAAAGTGCGCCATCGCAGCATCGTCGCAAACGCGCCGCAGGATTTGCGCAGGATCCCGGCTTGACTCAAAGCCGGTTCGGAGTCCGTGCGCTGTTCATAACTTCGGGGATTTGTCGGCCCTTGTTGCGCTGTCACAAACTTGATCTAGTCAGTCTCGGAGAATGTCAGCGCGAGATGTTGGGGTGATGCGGCCATGGAGGTGCCGAGTCACCGATTCGGGCCGCTTTCGTTCCGGACTCGTTCCAAACCATCAAAAAGCGCGGCTCTGAAGCGTCGTACCTGTCTCGGTCTTGACAGTCGGCGACGCGGAAATATCTGAAAAACATGGCCTTTTTGTCTTCTCCGCCCACGCTGTCCAACGGCAGGGCCCCCGGCGCCGGCGTCACCGCAGTGCTCGGCCCCACCAATACCGGCAAGACCCATCTCGCCATCGAGCGCATGCTCGCGCACTCGTCGGGCATCATCGGCCTGCCGCTGCGCCTGCTGGCGCGCGAGGTCTATAATAAAATTTTGGACCGCGTCGGCCCCGAAGCCGTGGCGCTGATCACCGGCGAAGAGAAGATCAAGCCCGCCAAGCCGCGCTACTGGGTCTCCACCGTCGAAGCGATGCCGCGGGATCTCGACGTGTCGTTTCTGGCCGTCGACGAGATCCAGATCGCGGCAGATCTCGAGCGCGGCCATGTCTTCACCGATCGCATCCTGCATCGCCGCGGCCGCGACGAGACGCTGCTGCTCGGCGCCGCCACCATGCGCCCGATCATCGAGCGGCTGCTGCCCGGCGCCAGCATCGTCACGCGGCCGCGTCTGTCGCATCTGGAATTCGCCGGCGATCGCAAGATCACACGGCAGCCGCGCCGGACAGCGATTGTCGCGTTTTCCGCCGACGAAGTTTACGCCATCGCCGAACTGATCAAGCGCCAGCACGGCGGCGCTGCAGTCGTATTGGGCTCGCTGTCGCCGCGCACGCGCAACGCGCAGGTCGCGATGTTCCAGAACGGTGACGTTGACTACCTAGTGGCAACCGACGCGGTCGGAATGGGCCTCAATCTCGACGTCGACCACGTCGCCTTTGCCAGCGATCGCAAATATGACGGCTACCAATTCCGCCGTCTGACGCCATCCGAATTCGCGCAGATCGCCGGCCGCGCCGGCCGAGCGACACGCAACGGTACCTTCGGCACTACAGGCCGCTGCGAGCCGTTCGAGCCCGAACTCGTCAATCAGTTGCAGAACCACATCTTCGAGCCGGTGAAGGTGCTGCAATGGCGCAATTCGAAGCTGGATTTCTCCTCCATCGCGTCGCTGCAGGTGTCATTGGCGGAGGTGCCGCGCCACGAGGCGCTGACCCGTGCGCCGATCGCCGAGGACCTGCGCGTGCTCGATCATGCCGTCCGTGATGTCGACGTGCGCGAAATGGCGCAGGGCAAGGCCGCCGTCGAGAAACTGTGGGACGCCTGCCAGATTCCGGATTACCGCCGCATCGCGCCCGCTGCACACGCAGAGCTGGTAGTCACTATCTTCAACTTCCTGATGCAGCGTGGGCGCATCCCCGATGCCTGGTTTGGCGCTCAAATCGCGCAAGCTGACCGAACCGATGGCGATATCGACACATTATCGGGCCGAATCGCGCAAATCCGGACCTGGACATTCGTGGCAAATCGTCCCGATTGGCTCTCAGATCCTGATCATTGGCAGGGAATTTCGCGCGAATTGGAAAATAAACTGTCAGATGCCCTTCATGAGAGGCTCACTGAGCGTTTCGTTGATCGTCGTACCAGTGTATTGATGCGCCGCTTGCGGGAAAACACGATGCTGAATACTGAAATTGGTAAGACGGGCGAAGTGATCGTAGAGGGCCATGTAATTGGCCGTCTCGACGGATTTACATTTTTGCCCGATGCGGCCGAGGCTGGCTCGGATGCGAAGGCTTTGCAGGCTACGGCGCTGAAGGCGCTGGCCGGCGAGATCGACGCGCGCGCCGAGAAACTCGGCAACGCGCCGGACGATCAGTTCGTGCTCGCCTCCGACGGCACCATGCGCTGGACCGGCGATGCGGTGGCCCGTTTGGTCGCAGCCGACGATGTGCTGCATCCCCGTCTCCGCATCATCGCCGATGAGCGCCTCTCCGGCGCGCCGCGCGATGCGGTTCAGGCCCGCCTCGATCTCTGGCTGAAGACGCATATCGAGAAACTGCTCGGGCCGCTGTTCGATCTCACCAAGGCCGAAGACATCACCGGTATCGCACGCGGCATCGCCTTCCAGCTCACTGAAGCGCTGGGCGTGCTGGAGCGGCAGAAGATCGCGACCGAGATGAAGGATCTCGATCAGCCGTCGCGCGCGACCTTGCGCAAGTATGGCGTCCGCTTCGGCGCCTATCACATCTATATTCCCGGTCTGCTGAAGCCTGCGGGGCGTTCGCTCGCGGCGCTGCTCTGGGCGTTGAAGCAGGACAATGTCGACATGTCGGCGCTGTCGAGCGCACAGCATCTCGCAGGGTCGGGCCGTACATCCTTCCCGGTCGACAAGCTGCTCGATCGCGATGCCTATCGCGTGCTCGGCTATCGCCAGTGCGGCGAGCGCGCCGTGCGCGTCGACATTCTGGAACGTCTGGCCGATCTGATCCGTCCCGCGCTGGCGTGGCGTGAAGCCTCGCCGGGCGAGAAGCCCGCCGGCGCCTTCGATGGCCGCCACTTCGTGGTGACGCAGGCGATGACCTCGCTCACCGGTTCGGCCGGCGAAGATTTCGCCTCGATCCTGCGTGCCCTGGGCTATCGCATGGAGAAGAAGGCGCCGCTGCCGCCGGCACCGCCGAAGCCGGTCGCTGCGACGACGCCGATTGAGGTCAAGGCTGACGACAATACGGGCGATCAGCCCGACGCCCTGGTGGGACTTGCCGAGTCCGACAAGCCCGGTGAGGACAATGTCATTGCGGTCGAGGCTGCCGCTGAGGCGGCCGAGACGGCTGAGATCGCGACTGCGGATGTCGCACCTGCCGAGGTTGCGACCGAAGCGGCCCCGGCCGAGGAAGCTGCAGCCGTGCCGTCTGCATCGCTGTTGCCCGAAGTCGCATTGGTACCGAGCACCGAGCCGGAAGCGGCGCCTGTTGAAGAGACAGCTTCCGTCGAAGCGCAGCTAGAGTCCGCCGCGGCCGTTGCCGAAACCGGGACTGCTGCCGAGACCGCACCTGCTGCAGTGGCTGATGCTGCTGCGCTTGCCGAGGGCGACGCCGCTGCGGCTCCTGCCGTCGCTGCCGAGCCCGAACTGGTCGAAGTCTGGCGCCCGGGTGGCCGTTCGGAAGAACGCCGTCCGCCGCGTCACGATCGCAACCGTCATCATCGCCCCAACAACGCCGCGCAGGGCGCTGCGCAGTCGGCTCCCGCCGAAGGCGCCGTGGCCGATGGCGCGCAGCGCGAGCGGCATGACCGCGGAGGTCAGGGTCGCCGCGATCGCAACAATAACAACGAGTTCCGCCGTCCGCGCAGTGATGCACCGGCCGCCGTGGTCTCCGCCGAAGGTGCGCCGAACCGCGACAACCGTGGCAATCGCGGTAACCGGGACAGCAAGCCGGGCGAGGGTGGCCGTCCGCCGCGTGAGCGCGAACGCTTCCAGGGCAAGGGCAAAGGCCCCTTCAAGGGCGGCGACAAGGGCCGTGAGGGCCGTGGCAACGACCGCGGCGGCGCGACCCGCCCATTCGCCACATCGGCCGCACCGCGCGAACGGGACCGTCCGATCGATCCGAACTCCCCCTTCGCGAAACTCGCCGCGCTCAAGGAGCAGCTCAGCGGCCGCAAGGATTGATACAGGTCATGTGAGGCGGCGCCCTGCCGCCATTTGGTGGTGTGCTGATTGGAGCGCCAGCGTCTTGATAAATGGCTGTGGCACGCGCGGGTGGTCAAAGCCCGCACCAGTGCCGTTGCGTTGGTGGAAGGCGGCAAGGTCCGCATCAATGGCGAGCGCGAGAAATCGCCAGGCCATGGTGTGAAGATCGGCGACGTGCTCACGGTGGCGCTGGATCGCACCGTGAGGGTGATGAAGGTCGAGGGCTTCTCGGAACGGCGTGGCGATGCCACTGCGGCGCGCGTGCTCTATACCGATTTGCAACACCTTCCGGAGTAACTATCTAGGCTAGATGCCGCGTCCAACGATGGTTTCGTGGCAGGCTTTTTCCTTGGTCGAAATGCCCTGACCTATGCCGGCTGCATCCCTTGCGGCAGCGGGGTTGGTGCGCTACGCAAACACTGAATATCGATCGTTTCCGGAGTTCTGGATGACTTACGTCGTCACCGACAATTGCATCAAATGTAAATACACCGACTGCGTCGAAGTGTGTCCCGTGGACTGCTTCTACGAGGGTGAAAACATGCTGGTCATCCATCCGGACGAATGCATCGATTGCGGTGTCTGCGAGCCCGAATGCCCGGCTGACGCGATCAAGCCTGATACCGAAGGCAATATCGAGAAGTGGCTGCAGATCAATCTGGAACACGCCAAGACGTGGCCGAACATCACCCAGAAAATCGACGAACTGCCCGAAGCCAAGGAATTCGATGGTCAGGAAGGCAAGTACGAGAAGTATTTCTCGGCGGCGCCTGGCAAGGGCGACTGAGTTCCCCGGTCACACGATCAAGCAATTGATTGGGTGACCCCGATACCCCCAGCCACACGAAATTTACCCTAGCCCCGATTATGCCCCGGAAGCGGCCGCCGAGCGGCCGCGACAGGGCATAAATCATTGATTTTTGCGGGAAATGTGCTATAATAGGCACAATTCAAGAAGCTGGACCATGTGGTGCCGCTCGATTTGGCCCTGCCGGGTTCCCGTTTAAACATCAAACAGGGGCGTGGCGGTTTCCACGCGCAGGCTGTGTCACAGAAAACGCGTAAAAAGAGTGTTTCCAAGGCTGCTGTTTCGAAGAAGGCTACTGCTTCGAAGGTTTTGGATCCGAAGGCTTCCAAGAAAACAACTGCGGCGAGCCGCGTTGTGAAGGGTCCTGCTGCGAAGAATTCTGTCACCAAAGGCCGTGCCCGGGCTCCTGTCAAGGACACCCGGACCGCCGCGAAGGCTGCGGCTGAAAAGTCCTCCAAAAATAAAAGAAGTGCAATGCCCAACAAGACTGCCAAACCTGCCCCGAAGGCTGCTGCTTCGAAGACCACTGCCGCCAAGCCTGCTGCGCCGAAACCGGCCGCGAAGGCTCCCGCCGCCGCTCCTGCTGTGAAGGCTGCTGCGCCGAAGGAAGTTGCCAAGGTTGCTGCGAAGCCGGTCGTTGCCAAACCGGTTGCCGCCAAGCCGGCGCCCGCTGCGGCTCCGCGCGTCGAAGAGCCGAAGAAGCCACTGACCCAGCGTCAGGGCTTCAAGACCAACGAATTCGTTGTCTATCCGGCGCATGGTGTTGGCCAGATCCTCGCCATCGAAGAGCAGGAAATTGCAGGCGCCAGGCTTGAACTCTTCGTGATCAATTTCATGAAGGACAAGATGACCCTGCGCGTTCCGACCGCGAAGGTCGCGAATGTCGGCATGCGCAAGCTGTCCGAGCCGGCGCTGGTCAAGCGCGCGCTGGAGACATTGAAGGGCCGTGCCCGCATCAAGCGCACGATGTGGTCGCGCCGCGCACAGGAATACGAAGCGAAGATCAACTCGGGCGATATCGTTGCCATCGCCGAAGTGGTCCGCGATCTGTTCCGCTCCGACTCGCAGCCCGAGCAGTCCTACAGCGAACGTCAGCTGTATGAAGCAGCTCTCGATCGTCTGTCGCGCGAAATCGCTGTGGTTCAGCACGTCACCGAGACCGAAGCGGTCAAGGAGATCGAAGGCCAGCTCGCCAAGAGCCCGCGCCGTGGCGCCAAGGCCGAGGCAGGCGCCGAAGCCGGTGCTGACGAGGCCGACAGCGATGGTGACGATGATGTCGCCGCCGCGGACGAGGCTGCATAAGCAGCGTCTCGCAAGTTGAATACGAAAAGCCCGGCCGAGAGGCCGGGCTTTTTTGTTGTCTATGAGCAAGTACTTGGATGGATCTCAATCCACCACGACCTTGACGCGGTCGCGGGCTTTCACGCTGGCATTGTTCTCGAGCCCGTTCAATACGCGGAAGCGCTCCAGTGGACGATCGACGCCGCTCATGCGATGCGACAGTGACTCCACGGTGTCTCCGGGCTGCACGGTGATCACCTTGATGCGCAGCGGACGGGCGGCCTGAATCTCGGCCAGGGTCAGGCGGCGGAACGAGTTAACGGTGTCGCGGGCGTTGCGTTCGCTCTCGGTGCTCTTCTGCTTGGCAGCGAAGATGAAGCGGTAGACGTCGCTGCCGAAGCGCAACGCGTAAACGCGGAATTGCCACTGGTCGCCGCGCGCGATGGCGGACGCTGCCGGGAAGCCGTTGATGGTCAGCTCTTCCGTGGTGGCTTTGTCGACATTCTCCATCCATCCGGAATTGAGGTAGTCGCTCAGCGTCTGTTCGGATGGTACGCGGACCACGTCGAAGCGCATGGCCTGATTGCCGCCTTCGCGCACGCCGATCACCGCCTGCGCCGTATTGTCGAGAGTGAAGGCCTCCGGCGCCTGGAAGGTGAAGCCGAGCTTGGGATGCAGGAAGCGGCGGCCGCGCACGAAACCCTCGCTCGGATCCTCGCCATAGACGATGCCGTCGATGGCCGAGAGATAGGTCTCGCGATCGCGCTCGCCGCCGTCGGGCGAGGAATATTGCCGCGCATTGGCTTGCGCATTCTGCACGCGCTCGGGCGTCGCCGGATGGGACGACAGGAAGTCCTGCGCGCGGGGATCGAGCGGCGTGCGGCTGGCCTTCAGCGCCGCGTTACGCTCCATCGCAGCGAGAAAGCGCGACGCGCCATAGGGATCGAACTTTGCGCGGGCCGAGATGCCTACGCCGATGCCGTCGGCTTCGAACTCCTGCGCGCGCGAGAAGCTCGCCATCGTCAGTTTGGATTTGGCGAGCGCGAGTGCGGTGAGATCGGGATCGCTGCCCATATCCGTCACGACACGCGTGACGATCGATGCCTGCCGTGCCTGCTCCTCGCGGATGGACGCGTGCTTGGCGAGTACATGCGCCATCTCGTGCGACAGCACCGATGAAATCTCGGATGTATCGCTGGCCAGCGCGATCAGGCCGCGCGTGACATAGAGTTGTCCGGTCGGCAGGGCGAAGGCGTTGACGGCGCCCGAATTGAGAATCGTGACCTTGTAGGCCAAGTCCGGTCGCTCAGAGGCTGCGACCAGCCGATCGACGGTCTTGGTGATCAGTGATTCCAGCCGCGGGTCGTCATAGGCGCCACCATAGGATGCGAGGATGCGCTCGTGTTCCTTCTCGGCGGCCGGGGTCTGCACCACGGCAGGCTTGGGCGGCTTGGCCGGCACCGTCGGCTTGACCGACGAGGCGGCCTCGAACCGGCTGGCATCGCCGCAGGCCGATAGAGCGAGCGCGGCGCACAGCAGGGCAGGCGCAGCCCAAAGGCGGCGGCTCAAGCTGGTTTGCCGTCCCACACCCGTCACGTCGTCCACTCTCTGCCCAAACAGCCCATTCGCCCAAATCATCTTCGCTCAAGCGATCTTGCTGCCCAAGTGGCCTATTTGTCCCCGACCACTTCGATCTGCCACACCCCGAGCGCCTCGATCCGCGGCCCGCCGCGCCTCTCGATCCATCCCCGAACGCGAATATGTCGTCTTTCCAGGGACTTAAGTATAATTCCTGCCGTCTCGAAGGCGGCTATCATGCGCCTTGAAACGGTCACCGCAAAGTCCTCAGTCCAGCGACGCCCGAAATTGACGTAGGTCACCGTCCCGGCCTGGCGAACCGACAGAACCCGCCCCTCGACCACCCCGAAACGCCCCACATCGGCCAAGATATCGCCGGGACTTTCCGCGTTTTTTATGACGTTGGTTTGAGCCCAGATTCCGCGCTTCAACCGGCGGGCCAAGCCTTCTGCAGCGGCGAGTTCCGCCGCACAGGCCTTGTCGGAAATCGCGCCAGAGGCGAGGGCGGCGCCCTGTGCTAGAAGCTGCGCCTGGAGCGACGGCGCAGTGGGATCGACGAAGACAAAGGCCGGTTGTCGGCCGTAGCGATCCGGCATGTCGCTTTCGCCGTACAAGGTGACATCACGGCCGGAGGCCAGTGCGAAGAGATCATTCGTCGGCCCTGATGAGTTTGCGATCGGCTCGATCCCCGCCAGACGGATCACGTTGCCGTCGCTCAAACGCAATGTTCTGACATCGATCACGTCGGCGACACGACCTTCGCCCTGCGCGGCGAACATGCAGGCCGCCGACGCAGGTTGCGCGGACGTTGAAAAAATGCCGATTGCCAGCAACAGCGCTGCGGCACGCGACACGTCACACTTTGCTGATGCGGCACGCATCACGCCACCTTGCGAGCTCCGGTCAACCTCTCGTCTATTATAGCCAGCAATCCATTCCGCTTTGCGGAAAACCTTGATGTCTTTGCAGCTATTCTTGGCAGCGCCGCCGCTTGCCGCTGTTGTTCCATTGCGGCATGATCGCGATAACAACAACACCGCGCACGAACAACAACGGCGCGTCTGAGGGAGGGACTTTTGAAGAAGATCATTTCAGGTCTGCTGGCGTCAGCAATGGCATTCGCGGCCACAAGTGCCATGGCGCAGACCAAGCCGCTGAAGCTCGGCGCCATTCTCGATATGTCGGGTCTGTATGCCGATATCACCGGCGTCGGCAGCGAGACCGCAGCCAAGATGGCCGCGGAAGATTTCGGCGGTGAAGTGCTGGGCCGCAAGATCGAGATCATTGCTGCTGACCATCTCAACAAGGCTGATCTGTCCGCCAACATCGCACGCGACATGCTTGATAATCAGGGCGTCGAGGCGATCATCGACGTTGCGGCATCGGCGACCGCGCTGGCTGCGAGTGAAATCGCGCGCGCGCGCAACAAGATCATCATCTTTAACGGCCCAGGCTCGATCCGCCTCAGCAACGAGGCCTGCGGCCCCTACACCGTGCATTATGTGTTCGACACTTACGCACAGGCCAATGTGACCGGTCTCGCCACCGTGAAAAATGGTCTCGACACCTGGTTCTTTCTGTCGGCCGACTATGCATTCGGCGCGGATCTCGAGAAAGACACCACGGCCGTCGTCACCAAGGCTGGCGGCAAGGTGCTGGGCTCGGTCAAGCATCCGCTGAATACGTCCGACTTCTCGTCCTTCCTGCTGCAGGCGCAGAGCTCGAAAGCCAAGGTCGTCGGCCTCGCCAATGCCGGCGGTGATACGATCACCGCGATCAAGCAGGCGGCCGAATTCGGCCTGACGCGTAGCGGTGGCCAGAAGCTGTCGCCGCTGCTGGCCTTTATCTCCGATATCGACAGTGTAGGTCTTGATACTGCGCAGGGCCTGATCCTGGCGGAAGCGTTCTATTGGGATCTCAATGACGAGACGCGCGCTTTCACCAAGCGCTTCCAGGAGCGCACCAAGCGCGTGCCGACGTCGGCCCAGGCCGGCGTCTATTCATCGGTGCTGCATTATCTCAAGGCTGTGAAGGCTGCCGGCACCACGGACTCGGCTCCGGTCATGAAGCTCATGAAGGAGACGCCGATCAACGACATGTTCGCCAAGAATGGCCGGATTCGCGAGGATGGCCGCATGGTGCATGACATGTACCTGTTCGAGGTGAAGAAGCCGTCGGAATCCAAGGGCCGCTGGGACGACTACAAGCTGCTCGCGACCGTTCCCGCAGAGCAGGCATTCCAGCCGCTGGAAGCCTCGCGCTGCCCGCTGGTGAAGAAGTAATCGTCAGGGTCTGAAGCTTGCCGGACGATCAAGAACAACAACAAGGAGCGCAATCATGAGCGACATTGTCCTGCAGGACCTCGACAACGGTCTTCTGACCATCACCATGAATCGTCCGGATCGGCGCAATGCGCTCAATCCGGAGATGACACAGGGCCTGGTTGCGGCAGCACGCCGCGCGCAGGAAGATCACGACGTCCGCGCCGTGCTCATCAAGGGCGCGGGCGGCACCTTCTGCGTCGGCGGTGACGTCAAATCGATGGCGGCTGGTCGCGCGCCGCTGCCGTTCGAGGCCAAGCGCGCCAACCTGCGCCGCGGCATGGAAGTGTCGCGCATTCTGCACCAGATGCCGAAGCCGGTGGTGGCGCAGCTCGACGGTGCGGCCGCAGGCGCCGGTCTTTCGATCGCGCTGTCCTGCGATCTCCGTGTCGCCAGCAAATCGGTGAAGATCACCACGGCTTTCGCCAAGGTCGGCTTCTCCGGTGATTATGGCGGCACCTATTTCCTGACCAAGATGCTTGGCAGCGCCAAGGCACGCGAGCTTTATCTGATGTCGCCGGTGCTCTCCGCACAGGAAGCGCTGGCGCTCGGCATGGTGACGAAGGTCGTCGATGACGCCGAGGTGGAGACGGCGGCGCGTGACCTGGCAATGTCACTCGCCCAAGGCCCGAGCATCACCTACGGCTATATCAAGACCAACATCAACAATGCCGAGACGATGACGCTCGAAGCCTGTTTCGACGGCGAGGCGATCCATCACACCCGCTGCAGCGATACCGACGATCACAAGGAGGCCGCCAAGGCCTTCGTCGAGAAGCGCAAGCCGGTCTTCAAGGGGCAATGACCATGAGCCAGATGCGGTTGCGGCAAGTTTGTCTGGTCGCTCCGCATCTGGAGCCAGTGGTGAGCGATATCGCGGCCATTCTTGGCCTCAATGTCTGCTACCGCGATCCTCATGTCGGCAAATACGGGCTTGAAAATGCACTGATGCCCGTTGAGGCGACGTTGCTCGAAGTGGTCGCGCCGACGCAGCCGGGCACGGCGGCCGGGCGGTTCATGGAGAAATCCGGTGGGCGCGGCGGCTATATGGTGATCCTGTCCTGCGAGGATCCCGACGAGCGTGGGCGCTTCGCCGCCAGCATCGGCGTGCGCACCGCCAATGTGATCGATCATCCGCCCTATCACGGCGTGCAATTGCATCCACGCGATTGCCGGGCCGCCTTCATCGAGTTCAATCACACCAAAGACAGCGACGACGATTTCGGGCCGTATCCGCCGGCCGGTCCGGACTGGCAGGAGGCGATCCGCCACGACATCACGCGCGCGCTGACCGAGGTCGAGCTGCAGAGTCCGGACCATTACGATCTGGCGCAGCACTGGAGCAATATCATCGGCGTGCCGCTGACCTCGGCCCGCAACGACGATCCGCAAATCGCGTTCACGAACGGCTGTTTGCGCTTCGCCAAGGGTAAGAGCGAAGCCATGACCGGGATCACTTTTCGCGTCAACGACGTCGCACAGGTGCTCGGCAGCGCACGGGCACGCGGATGTCCCTGCGCCGGGGATGCATTTCTGCTGGCCGGGGTCACGTTTCGCGTCGTTGCGTGATCGCGGCAATCGCCGCACGATCCCTTCTTTTCTGACGCGTTTCCTTCATGCGAACCGGTATCCACTTCGCTCGGAAACGCTACGGCAACAACAATAAACCGGAAACGCCATGACAGTGACACGTCCGCATCCGCTGGACTCGTTCTTCAATCCATCCAGCATCGCCATCATTGGCGCTTCCCGCGATGTCATGAAGATCCCGGGCCTGCTTCTCTCCTTTCTGCGCAAGAATCAGTTCTCCGGCGCTATTTATCCGGTCAATCCGAACTATCCGGATATCGATGGGCTGACGTGCCATCCGAGCATCGCAGCCATCGGGAAGCCGATAGATCTCGCCATCGTGATCATTCCTGCGCGTGTCGTGCTCGGCGCGCTTGAGGAGTGCGCGACGCTCGGCGTCAAACACGCCATCATCATCTCCTCCGGCTTTGCCGAGGAAGGCGGCGGTTCCATCGCGATGCAGGATGCTATTGCGACGCTGGCGAAGCGCACGGGGATGCGGATCTCCGGACCGAACGCCGAGGGGTACTACAACCAGATCGCCGGCATTGCCGCGACCTTCAGCCCAACCGTTGATGTAAGGCCGGACCAGCTGCCGCTGGCCGCTACCACGAAGCGGGTCGGCATCGTCGCACAATCCGGCGGCATCGGCTTTGCGATCTATAACCGCGCCAAGTCGCTCGGCATTGCTCTGAGCACCGTGATCTCGACCGGCAACGAGTCCGATCTCGGCGCCGGCGAATTCTTCGACTACATGGTGCAGGATACGGCAACCGACGTGATCCTGCTGTTCATCGAGGGCATTCGCGACGTCGACAAATTTCTCGCCGCGGCTCGCAAGGCAGCGGAGCTCGGCAAGCCGGTCATCGTCGTAAAGGTCGGCCGCTCCGGTGCTGGCGGGCGCGCAGCAGCCTCGCATACCGCCAGCATGGCGGGCTGGACGGCCGCCTATGATGCGGTGTTCGCGCGTCATGGCTTCATCGTCTCCAACGATCTCGACGAAGCGGTGACCATCGCCGCCGTGCTGACCACGTCGCCGCTGCCGAAGGGCGATCGCGTCGCTGTCGTCACCGTCTCGGGCGGCGCAGGCATCTGGGGCGCTGATGCCGTGTCGGCGCAGGGGCTGCAGGTGCCCGAATTGTCGGACGGCGTTCAGGCGACGATTCGCGGGCTGATCCCGTCCTACGGATCGCCGTGCAATCCGATCGATATCACGGCCCAGGCAGTGCACAGCGGCGGGCTGCAAAAGACCATTGAATTGCTCGACAGGTCTGACGAGGTCGATGCAATCCTGGTGGTCATCTCGCTGTCGAGCGAGACGCGGATGCCGTTCAAGACGCCGGAGCTGAAGCCCGTCATTGCTGCGCAGAGCAAACCGATCGTGTTCTGGTCCTATACGCTGCCGTCCAATTTTGCGCGCACCGGTCTCGCCGAATCCGGTGTGGTCGTGTTATCCGGCCTCACGCATGTCAGCGTCGCATTGAGGCGACTTGTCGATCACGCCAGTTTCAATCTGGCTGAACCGGTCGCCACGGTCGCGGCTGCGCCGAACGATCTGGTTGAGCATCTGACTGCGCCGACGCTCTCCGAGTATGACAGCAAGACGCTGCTGCAGATTGCCGGTGTCGCGCTGCCAGGCGAGGTTCTTGTTGCCGACAGATCGGCGCTGGATGCAGCGATTGCCAAGATAGGCTTCCCGCTGGTGATGAAAATCCAGTCGCGCGACATTCCGCACAAGAGCGAGGTTGGCGGCGTCAGGGTCAACATCACCACGAAGCATGAAGCCGTAGCTGCCTATGACGCGCTGACTGCCAGCGCCCGGCAGCACCGGCCGCGGGCTGCGCTGCAGGGCGTGCTCRTTTCGCCGATGGCTAGCAAGGGTGTCGAAATCATCGTCGGCACGCTGCTGGACGAGACCTTCGGGCCGATGGTGATGGTCGGCCTTGGGGGAGTGACGGCGGAATTGTTCAAGGACGTGGTCTATCGCCCGGCGCCCGTGAGTGCCGCTGAGGCTGCTTCCATGCTAGGCGCACTCAAGGCTGCGCCGTTGCTGAATGGCTTTCGCGGGACGCCGAAGGCCGACGTGTCAGCGGCAGCGGCACTGATTGCACAGGTCTCGCAACTTGCGGCGCAGTTCAAGGGCGATCTCGCAGAGATCGAACTCAATCCGGTACTGGTGCATCCGGCGGGCGAGGGCACCACCATCGTCGATGCGTTGGTGGTGCGGAAAGACTAGAGTGCCCATGACATAAAAATGGCCGGGGCGTCTAGCGAAGCTCGCTTCGCGCTGCCCGGCCATTTCCAAGTGAGGTTTGAAAAACAAACCCGACGGGGACTTAGCGCCCCTTAAAGTTCGGCACCCGGCGTTCGGCAGTCGCCGCAACGCCTTCCTTGAAATCTTCTGTCTTACGCAGGCGCGTCTGTTCGGCGAGTTCGTGCTCCGTCGCCTTGGCGACGCGGTCGGCGAGGCCGTTGCGCATGGTGGCGCGGGTCGAGAGCAGGCCGAGCGGCGAGCAATCGGCGATCTCCTCGGCGAGCTTGATGGCGGCGTTGCAGACCTCGGCCTGCGGCACCAGCACATTGGCGAGGCCCATCTTCAGGGCTTCCTCTCCGCCCACACGGCGGCTGGTGTAGAACATCAACTCCGCATTGTTCTTGCCGACCACTTCGGTGAGCGCGACCGTCAGGCCGAAGCCGGGATGGAAGCCGAGCTTGGTGAAGTTGGCGGCGAAGCGGGTTTCCGGGCAAGCTACGCGGAAATCGGCGGACACCGCGAGGCCGAGGCCACCGCCGATGGCTGCGCCCTGGACGGCCGCAACGATTGGCTTCTTGGCGCGGAAGATACGCACGGCTTCCATATAGAGATGGCCGATGGAACCGAGATTGTCAGCGGGGTCGCCGCTTTTGGCGGCCGCTTCGGTTTCCTTGCGGTTGGGATCGCTGAAATCGGCGCCGGCGCAGAACGCCTTGCCTTGCGCGCACAGAACCGTCGCCCGGATTTCGGGATTGGCATCGATCTCGTCCAGCGCGTTGGCGATCTGCTGGATCAGCAGGATGTCGAAGAAGTTCAGAGGCGGCTTGCGAATCTCGATAATCGCAATGTTGCCGCGGGTCTCGACGGCGATGTCTTTGTAGGTGGTCATTTGTTTCCTCGTCATTCCGGGGCGCGCCCGGCGCTTGCCGGGTGTGAACCCGGAATCTGGATGTGTTCAATCATGTCGAGGCTCCGGGTTCACACGCGCAAAGATGCGCGTGCGCCCCGGAACGACGAGTTATTTCAGCGCAGACCAAGTCCGCGCGCGATGATGCCGCGCAGGACTTCGGTGGTGCCGCCCTGAATGGTGAGTTTCGGTGCCGTCTTGATGGCGAAGCCGAGCATTTCGTCCAGCGTGGCGTGGTTCGAGGCGTTGTCGTCGACGAAGGCTGCGAGTTCGCGCACGCGATGCGGCAGCTGCTGCTCCCAGATCGTACCGATATCCTTGACGATGGACGCTTCCACCACCGGCTCCTTGCCGGCCTGCAGCATGCCAGCCACCGACACCGACATGCGGCGCATCGTGTGCAGCTGTGCGACGAGGCGGCCGATGCCTTCGGCGCTGCGAGTGTCCGGCTTCGGCCCGACGGCGCGAACCAGCTCGGTCAGCACGTAATAGGTTTCAAGGAAACGTTCGGGGCCGGAGCGCTCATAAGCGAGCTCGCTGGTGGCTTGTTTCCAGGCGCTGTCGATCTCGCCGAGCATGTGGTCGTCCGGCACGAAGTGATCGGTGAACACGACTTCGTTGAATTCGTACTGGCCGGTGATCTGCGCGATCGGGTTCACCGTAATGCCCGGTTTCTTCATATTGACCAGAAACTGCGTCAATCCGTGGCGGCGATTTTCCTTGGTCGGGGCCGATGTGCGGAAGATCGCGATCATGTAGTCGGCCATATGGGCTGAGGTCGTCCAGATCTTGCTGCCATTGATGAGCCAGCCGCCGTCGGTCTTGGTGGCCTTGGTCTTGGCAGCGAACAGATCGGAGCCCGAATTCGGCTCGCTCATGCCGATAGAGAAACAGACCTCGCCGCGGCAGATGCGCGGCAGGATGTCCATCTTGATATGCTCGGGCGCGTATTTCAGCAGCACCGGGCCGCTCTGGCGGTCGGCGACGAAAAAGCGGCGCACCGGCGCATTGGCCACGCGCATCTCTTCGGTAACGACGTAGCGTTCAAGGAACGAGCGCTCGTGGCCGCCATATTTCTTGGGCCAGGTCATGCCGAGCCAGCCGCGCTCGCCGACGCGCTTGCTGAATTCAGGATTGTCCGAGTCCTCGCGCTGGGGCTTGTGCGGATCGAAAGTGCCGGCGGCGATTTCCTCGGTGAGGAAAGCGCGCACTTCCTTGCGCAGCTGCTCGCATTCGGGCGGCAAGCGGATCGGATCGAAACGAAGGGCAGCAGTCATGTGAAAGATCTCGTTTCTTGTGTTCGATCAGCGCGAAGCGACCAGAGGCCACAGCTCGTCGGCACCGCGCACAGCGACCAGTTTGCCGAGTTCGACTGCCCAGTAGCTTTCGCTGCCGAAATCATCGCGCCATGCCAATGCGCGCAGCGTGTAGCGATGCAGGATGTGTTCCTGCGTGAAGCCGATGGCACCAAGAACCTGATGCGCAATGGCGGCGCCCTTTTCGGCGGCCTCGGAGCAACGGATCTTTGCAGCGGTGGCCTCGAGGAAGAGCGCGTCATCGAGCGGTGCGCCGCTGGAGAAGGCGTCAGCCGCGGAGCTGGCAGCGGCGAGGGCTGCTGAGGTTTCGCCTGCTAGCTTCGCCAGATTGTGCTGCACTGCCTGGAATTTCGAGATCTTCTTCTCGAACGCCACGCGCTCGCCGGAATAGTTCACGCCGATGCCAAGCATGGTTTCCAGTGCACCGGCAATCTGCTGGCTGCGCACGAGTGCGCCCATCAGCAACAGCGCGTTCTGATCGAAGCCCGATGGTGCAGATTGAATAGTGACCGGCTTCACAGTGTCGAAATGCACCGTGTCGGACGGATCATCGGCCAGACCGAGCCCACCCTCAATCCGGCAGGCGCTGGCGTCCACCAGGGCAATAGAGGTGCCGCCAATGCCGGAGGCGACGACGGCGATGTATTTCGCATCCTTCGCGAACGGCACGCCACGTGCGCGGCCGGTGATTGTACCATCCGCGTTGAGCGTGAGGCGATCGCGCGGGCTTGCCGGCGCGACGGTCATCATTCCTGCCGGCGATTTGATCTGGGCCTGGGTGAGCAGCCAGCCTGCCAGCATGGTCTCGGCGAGCGGCACCGCAACGCCGGCGCGGCCGGCGACGCTGAGGACGCTGAAACCTTCGGCCATGCTGGTGCCGGAGCCGTCGCACTCTTCAGGCACCCATGAGAGCGGCAGGCCAGCATCGGTCAGTGCCTGCCAGAGCGGCGCTTTCCAGCTGCCGTTCTTGTCGTGATTGATGGTCTGTGCGTCAGCGAGATCGGCGAAAATACGTTCCGCGGTTTCCGCAACGATATTGTCTGCGTCCGTCAAGGCGTTCCCCGTGTGCTAGCGCATCTCATTCGGCAGGGAATGCCGGGCATGGGCGCTGCCACTTTTCTTGCATTCATGATGCGGAAAAGGCGGAAGGAAGACAAGCGGGCTGGCTGCAGAGGGGCCTGCGGTGGCGGCATGATGTGTCGGTGCAGCGCAATTTAATTCCGCAAAGCGAACTTGTGCCGCGTTGTATACCAGCGCGACCGCATTATGGTAGATCGCATCAGCGTCAGAACAAGCAGAGGAAATGCAGATGGCAAGTGACGGTTTGTGCGTCGTGATTACAGGGTCGGCATCGGGGCTTGGTGCTGCGACCGCCGCCATTCTCGCCAAGGACGGCGCCCGTATTGTCATCAACTATTCGTCGAGTCAGAAGGAAGCCGAAGCCACCGCCGAGCTGTGCCGAGATGCTGGTGCAACCGAAGTCATCGTGGCTCAAGGCGATGTATCGAAGGACGACGATTGCAAGAACATCGTCGCGGCTGCCCAGCACTGGGGGCGGATCGATGCGCTGATCAACAATGCCGGCATGACCAAGCATGTGCCGCATCACGATCTCGATGGCCTGTCCGCGGAAGATTTCCAGCGCATCTACGCGGTCAACACGATCGGACCCTATCAGATGGTACGTGCGGCGCGTGCCTTGCTCGAAGCCGGCGCCAAGGCGTCAGGTCGTGCTTCGGCCGTCGTCAATGTCTCGTCGATGGCCGGTATCACAGGCGGCGGTTCGTCAGTCGCCTATGCCGCCAGCAAGGGCGCGCTGAATTCGATGACGCTGTCGCTCGGCCGAGCATTGGCTCCGCTGATCCGCGTCAATACGGTCTGCCCTGGCTATATTGATACGCCATGGTTCACCAAGGGACGCGGTGCGGACGGCGCTGCCAAAGTTCGCGATGCCGTAATCGCGCGAGTTCCGCTGAAGGTGGCCTCGACCGCGGAGGACGTCGCCGCCCTGATCTGCTTCCTCGCCACGTCGCCATCGAGCAATATGACGGGCGAATTGGTGCGGATGGATGCCGGCATGCATCTGCTGGCCTGATCGGAAACCTGCGTCAAACAGCAAAAAGCCTCGGGTAATGCCCGAGGCTTTTTCATTCTCGGTTGCTGGCAGATCAGCGATTGCCCGGATCGGAAATCATCCGGCGGGCAACCAGCCTGTTCCAGATGAACAGCACCACCAGCGCGCCGATCGTGGCGGTTATGAAGCCGGCACCCTGGTTCGGGCCGTAATGGCCGATCTGCTGGCCGATGAACGTCGCCAGGAATGCGCCGGCAATACCCAGGATAGTGGTCAGAATGAAGCCGCTGGGATTGTTTGGCCCCGGTGACAGAAGGCGGGCGATAATGCCAGCGACAAAGCCCACAACGAGAATCCAGATCATAGCAATATCCCCTCTTTCAAGTGCGCTTTAAACCCAGCTGGACTTAACTTCGTCTTCCGTGGGTAGCCGGCCATGCGGTGTGAACTGATTAACGGCATCGGGCAGTTCGTTGCTCAGCTCCGCGAGAAGCTGCTCGCGGGACATGCCGGTGCGCGACGTCAGTTGCGCGATCTGATCCGCGCCAAGTGCTGCGCCGAGATCGTTAGGCGAAATCTGCTTGTTCGGGCCGGAACTGACCCAGGAATCCGCGGCGTCGCCATGGCCGTTCTGCTGGAACTGCTTGAGCAGGTCGCCGAGGCCACCGCTGAGCACGCTGCCTGCGGCACCGCCCGCCAACAGACCGCCGAGCGGGCCCTTCAGAAGGTCGCCGAGGCCGCCACCGCCTGCTGCAGTGCCAGAATTTCCGCCAAGGAGGCCGCCAAGCATACCACCGAGGCCGCTATCTTGCGCGCTGGCCTGCGTCGTATTCGGCGGCGGGATTTCTTGCGCGTGCCCCTGTGCCGCCGGTTGGCTACCAGTGAAGTGCTTGTAGCCTTTGTAGGCGAGCAGCGCGAGGATCGCCATCGTCATCGGCGACATGCCGCCGCTCTTGTCGTCGGGATCGCTGGGGCCACGCGGCCCGTTGGCCATGCCATTCAGAATGTCGAGCAAACCCATGATCATCTCCTGTTCTGCCAGCCCGGCGAAAGCATAGCTGCGCGGTATGACGCCTACAAGGCGCGTCGGTTCCGCCGATAGGCAGCGCTGCGGCATTTTGCTAGTAACGGATGCTGGATGAACGGGAGATGACGTGATCGAAACGCGGCCCATTTGTATCGCCGGTGCCGGCAGTATCGGCTGTTTCGTGGGTGGCATCCTGGCGGCAGCCGGCCGCGACGTCGCCATACTGGCGCGGCGGCGCCTCGTGGACAGCATCGAGGGGCACGGTCTGAGGCTGACGAGCTTCGAGGGACTTGATCAACGTCTCGCCCCCGGCCAGCTGCGGCTGTCGGATGACCCCGCCATCATGAGCGAGGCGAAGATCATTCTGGTCGCGGTCAAGAGCGGCGATACGGCGGAGATGGCGGGGCTGATCGCGGATCATGCAGCGCAAGACGCGATCGTCGTCAGCCTGCAGAACGGCGTCGGCAATGTTGCGGTCCTCCGCGCAGCTCTGCCCGGGCGCCGCATCCTCGGCGGAATGGTGCCATTTAATGTCATCGCAAAGGACGATGGTCATGTTCACCGCGCGACGTCCGGAAACATCGTCGTCGAACGCGATGGGGCCGATACCGCTTCGAAGCTATCCGTGCCGCATCTTGCCGTCCTTGCGAGCGACGATATCGTCGGTGTCCAGTGGGGTAAGCTGCTGGTCAATTTGAACAACGCGCTCAATGCGCTGTCGGATATACCGCTGCGGTCGCAGCTTGCACAGCGCGCGTGGCGCTCGTTATTCGCCGATCAAATGGCGGAAGGCCTGGCCGTTCTGAAAGTCGCCGGTATCAAGCCCATCTCGGCGACGCCGATCCCTGCGCGACTAACGCCGCATTTGCTGCGGCTACCTGACGGCCTGTTCAATATGCTGCTCGGGCGGACGATGAAGATCGACGCAACTGCGCGCTCGTCCATGTGGGAGGATCTGCAGCGCGATCGACGCACCGAGATTGACTATTTGCAGGGTGTCGTCGTTGAGCTGGCGGCGAAATATCAGATCACGGCTCCGCTATCGCTGCGCGTGATGACACTGATCAAGCACGCAGAGACGTCAGGCAGGGGATCGCCCGCACTCACGCCAGATCAGATTCGCAGTTAGCGTGAAATTGATTGAGTTGAAGGGAGTGTTGGACCGGCTTCGGCGCTATCATTACGAGAATGTTACTATTCATTTCGGCTACTATCGGCGGACTCAACTATCCGAATGCTCCAATTGCGTCTGCCGGTCAATGCGATGGTACCATTATCCGTTGCATTCGCATCAAGCCGATGATTATCCGTTAAATATCAATTGCGGATACGCGTCGGTGAATTCTCAGTAAATGAGATGTAAAGAGTCTTTTAGCCCGTTATTCGCAGACGAGTAGCAGTTCGCGTCATGAAGAAGGCTCGCAGGAGTACGGCTGGTTCAATACTAGACATCATGATGTGACATCAGGGGCTATGTCATTCGCGACATCTTTAGTATAGAAGGCCGCGTGATTTGACGGTGGTTCGCGCTTCGCGCGCCGGGCTGGGCGTTTGATCCTTTCATATCATCGGCAAAGCGTGTGCCGGTCGAATTATTCAACTAACAATCGGAGCTACAATGGCCAAGAAAGCGAAAAAGAAACTCGTCCGTCGCGAGTACACCAAGGAAGACGTGAAGATCCTGAAGGCGCATTCGAAGGCCCAGACCCCGCTAGAGAAGATTTCCAAGGAGATGAAGCGCACCGGTGGTTCGCTGCGTCAGAAAGCCATCAAGCTCGGCATTCCGCTCGGTCATCGCCGCCGCAAGGCGAAGAAGGTTGCCACGAAGGCCGCCAAGGTGAGCAAGACCGCAAAGGCCAAGAAGGCCAAGAAGTAAGTTTTCGTTCTGAACGAAGCCGGCCTGAAGCGCGTTAGCACTTCAGGCCGTTTTCTTGGATGGAGCGATCGATGCGAACCCTGCTTTTGAAAGTCTTGGAGCGGAAATCCTTCGCCGCTATCGCTGTGGCCATGGCTATATTAAGTATCGGTGCCATCGCACCTGCATTTGCGGTCCCTCCAATGGTCACCCCGTCGCCGGGGTATGATGCCCGGCTCGCCGAGCAACGAAGCGCGGCTGAAGTGCAGGCGCCTGCCCATGCCCGCAAGCCGCTGCCGCGACCTCCTGCGCAACGTCGTCGGTATAGTCATTGAAGCTGACCCGTGAAGTGATTGTCATGAATTACAGCCCCATAAGGTTGTTTGTGCTGTGTGGGGTGTTGGTCGCGGCAACCATGGTCGAGGCCAGAGCGGCTGATTATGCGAGCCAGATCAGTGCCTTTCGCCGGGCGCACAAGCTCTCCTCTGTCACGCTGGACAGTAAACTGAATGCGGTCGCGCTTGCTCAGGCGCAGGCGATGTCATCCAGCGGCAAGGTCAGCCACGAGGTCGGCAGTGTTTTCTCCGCACGTGTGGGGAAGCTCCGCAAATCCAAAGCAGCTGAAAATATCGCGGCGGGCTTCCTGACATTTCCCGAAACGTTGAAGCAATGGGAAGAGAGCCCAGGTCATCGCGAGAACCTGCTCATGTCCGGCGCACGCAAGGTCGGCGTCGCTTACGTCGCCAATCCCAAGTCGCCCTACCGGATGTTCTGGGCTATGGTCATCACGGATTGATACTTGGCGGGTTGCTATGGCTCAAGTGCGCTTGGTCTTGGCCGGCGCGGGCGTGCCGAACAGCGCGTCCTTGATGTCTTTCAGCCCCGATGACAATTTGGACCACCCACAGGTAAGCGGCTCGATCGCGCAGTCCGGCTCCTTGGCGCGCACTTTGGGCCGAGGCCTAGGTAGCACGACAGGCTTCACGTCGCTTGGAGTTTCCGCGCTCTGCCGAAAGTCCGTTTCGAGCGCAGCCTGGGTTTGCGCCTCGCGCTGCTTTTCAGCGAAGGCCGCGACGATGACGCTGCGACGCTGATTGTCCAGATAGATTTTGTACTGCTCGTCGATCGCCTTCTGTTCGGCCGTGGTTGGGTTTGGGCCAGCGATATCGAAGCTGCGGTTCTGCATGAAGTCGTGATACGTATAGCCGCCACCGCGCTTGCGCCGTCCCGCGAACTTGCTTTCGCAATCCGACAGCGCCACAGCTTTGGCGTCTTTCGAGGCCGTCGATTTTTCGATGCGCTCGGCGCAATCTTCATAATCCGCAGGCGCGGCAGTCCACCATTGCGCACGAGCAGGCGAAGACATCAACGCGAGACCGGAGAGTGATGCGGTCGTCAGTAGCGCAAATATGAGTGACTTGTATGCAGACAAATGAGCCACGTAGGTTCCGATGTAGATAACAAACCCAATTCTCGCCATTTGTGGGCCATTTTTCAACCTCGGATGTGTTACTTCTCCCCGCTTTTGGAACAAGTGCAACATGACTGCATCAGTGCTGTCATGTGGTAGGCAGACCGGGGTTATTTCGCGATACAACGCTGATGTGGAAGTGTTTTCAGGCAGAGATCTGTTGCTGCTCTCATATCACTAAAATTAATGACCTCAGAATTTTGAGTCATTCTTGACAGTAGTTTGGATCGCGCTGCTACTCGACGCGCAATCACCTACACGGGACCACACGTAGTTCGTGAAGCGATGGGCTTGCGTCCGATGGAGCGGTGTCGTCGTTTCGTGCGCCTGGAACTCTATCCGATAACAGACACGAAAAAGGGCGGTCCTTGGGGCCGCCCTTTTTCTGATGTCAGTTGTATTACTGGCAGATGTGTCGTCGGCCGTCCTCGCCGCGGAACCAAGTTCCCGGCTGACACACGAAGCCCATGCGCTGTGCGTAGGAATCGCGCGGGACGCCATTGTAGCCATCATAGGAATTGTAGCTGTTCCGGAACGGCGCAGTTGCGATGGCCCCGGCGGTGCCCACAGCCGCCCCCGCGACACCGACCGCGCCGCCAACCACGCCTGCCGCAACGTCACCCGGCCAGAAGCCCGAATCACGATAGCCGCTATCGACTGTACTGGCGCGATACTCCTGCGTGGCCTGCGCCCGGCGATTCATCGGGTCCTTTGCCATCACTGGCGTAGCGATCAAGCCAGAGACCACGGCAGCAGCAGCAAGAAGTTTCATCTTTGTCATGCGGGATTCTCCATCGTTATTATGACAACCAGCCAACGATGGGCGGTCCGAGACGTTCCGATAGATGTCCCGATCTTTTAAGGGCATCTGTCGCCGGTTCCGGCCCCGTCCTATTTGAACTGCCAACGGGTAGCGATGATCGAACGGCTCTGGTATGGAACTGTCCATGCCCGGTGTTCCTGACCGGGATCGCGGTCCCGTAGCTCAGCCGGATAGAGCGACGGTTTCCTAAACCGTAGGTCGCATGTTCGAGTCATGCCGGGATCGCCAGCTTTCCTTCTGTTTAATCCAAAACAGGCCATTTTCGCGACGACTTCGGACCTCCTGGTGTCAGGCGACGGCGATCTCGCGCTTCTGGAGCATGGCGCGAATCTCTCGTGACGGCTTGGCGGCACTGAAAAGAAAACCCTGCATCTGGGTACAACCGAGCATACGCAGTGCGTCGAGTTGATCGGCTGTCTCAACACCCTCCGCCGTGGTGATCATGTTGCGGGCGGCAGCGATGGTTACAACCGCCTGTACGATCGATGATGATCCGCCGGGCGCCACGATGTCCCGGATGAAACTGCGGTCGATCTTGACCTTGTCGAACGGGAATCGCTGCAGATAGCTGAGCGACGAATAGCCGGTCCCGAAATCGTCCAGCGCAATCCCGACACCAATGCCGCGGAGCTGATGGAGGATCGCGAGCGCCATCTCGTCATCGCGGATCAGCACTGTTTCGGTGACCTCAAGTTCGAGTCGGTGAGCTGGCAAGTTGGCTGCCACGAGGGCTCGAGTGACATTCAAGGCCAGGGTTTGCGTCGTGAATTGAATCGGCGATACATTGACAGCGAGCTTGATCGGCGCCGGCCAGGAGGCGGCCTCAGCGCATGCCGTTCGCAATACCCAATTGCCGAGTTCGGTAATCAGGCCGGTTTCTTCGGCGATCGGAATGAACTCTGCCGGTGAAACCATGCCGCGAACCGGATGCCGCCAGCGGAGCAACGCTTCGCAACCAGTAATCTCGTTGCTGGCGATATCGACGACGGGTTGATAGTGAACCTCAAGTCCGTCTTCCGCGAGCGCCTTCCGCAGATCCTGCTCCAGCGCGCGCCGCGCCCTTGCGCCTTCATCCATGGCAGGCTCGAAGAAGCGAAAGGTGCGCCGTCCAGCGGCCTTGGCGCTATACATTGCAAGGTCGGCATGTCTCAGCAATTCGTCGAGATCCGAGCCGTCATCGGGGGCTACAGCGATTCCGATGCTGGCATCGGTCGTGATCTGGTGACCAAGGCATTCATAGGGCTGCCGGATGGCGTCATAGAGCGGCACCACCAGATGGGTGACATCGCTGCGGCGGGCAATTCCCGTATGCACGATGGCGAATTCGTCGCCGCCAAGTCGCGCGACAAAGCCCGCATTACCGACACAGCTGCGCAGCCGCGTGGCCACGATTTTCAGCAGTTCGTCGCCGATCGCATGACCGAGCGTGTCATTGACGCTCTTGAACTCATCGATATCGATATAAAGAATCGCAAATCGCGCGCCGTCATGCAGCGTTGCGATTTCCGCTTCGAGGCGCTCGCGGAACATCACCCGATTGGGGAGATCTGTCAGAGCGTCGTAATGCGCAAGATGGGCGATGCGCTCTTCCGAACGTTTGCGATCGGTGATGTCCTCGAGCGTCGAGGCCCAGCCACCGTCCCCCGATCTCTGAACGAGGATCTGGATCGAGCGACCGTCAGGCGTAGTCAGCAGCGTCTCGTGGACGGGGCCTTCAGCGACGCTTCGCAAGAACGACGTGCAGTACTCGTCGACATCGCCGATGAAGGTTCCGTTGTCCTTGCGATGCTGGATGAGGTCGCGGAAATAGCAGCCTGGCTTCACGATCTTGTCGGATAGTCCGAACATGTCGATGAAGCGCTGATTGCAGACGACCAGCCGGCCATAGGCATCGAACAACAGCAGGCCCTGCGTCATATTGTTGATTGCAGTATCGAGATGTGTCGATTTTTGCGCCAGCATCCGTTCGGCCGAGCGGTGCTGGCGGTTCAGCTGCCGGACGATCAGGAACAGCGTCGCCAGGATCACCAATGCGGCAAGTGTCGCACCGATGATTTGATATTTGGTCTGCTCGCGCCAGTCATGCAGGGCCGCGGGCATGCTGGTGGTCGCGACGATCATCACGGGAGCCGCCGCGAGGCGCCTTGCGGAGCCCAATTCGTCTTCCCCGTCGATGGGGCTGATATAGTGCCCCGTCGAGGTTCCGCCCGTCGACCAGAGGTCCTTGAAAACTGAGCTGTTGCTGAGGTTCTGGCCGATAACGGTCTCGTTCTGTGGATAGCGAGCAAGCACGGTGCCGTTGCGGTGGATCATCAAGATCTTGGCGTCTTTTTCGAGCGCGAGGGATGCGAAGAAGCTCTCGAAGTGAACCGGCTCGACGCCGCGGCTGATGATGCCCATGAATTCGCCATGGCGTCCGATCAGCTTGCGCGAAAACACGGCGGTCCATGCACCAGTCACCCTGCTGATGACGGGTTCGGCCAATACGACCGTGGGCCCGTTGTCGGCCTGCAGCGTCTGGAAATGCTGACGATCGGCAATGTCGATGGCAGGCACCGGCCAGGTTTCCGACGAGTTGAGCAGCTTGCCTTCGGAATCGAACAGGTTGATGCCGCCGACATAGGGCAGGCTGCTGAGCTTGGTGCGTAGCATGCGGTGGACGTCGATCCCCGACATCAGATGCTGATAGGCGGCGCTGTTCTGGATGTTGGCCGACTTCATATAGGTGATGACGTCGTTCTGAATGCCCTGCAGGTCTCCGAACTGCTGGTCGAAGTGTCGTGCGACCAGCAGAACCGTGTTGTCCAGTTCGCGCTTCTTGCTCTCGATGGCGCGGTCTCTGAAATGGACGGTGATGTAGGCCGTGCCGATGGCGATGGCGGTAATCAGCAGGCAGCCGCACAGGATGAGGCCCTGGATCGGCCCGCCTTGAAATCGGAAACGGCGCAGCGCGGCGAAGCCAGCAAGGCCGCCAGCGCCATCAGACCGTTCCCCCGACTTTGCGTCGTTTTGCCCCATGCGTAGTTTTGTACCGGGGGGACCGCCAACGCGCCGTTACGAACTTCGGTGAATGATAGGTTAAGACGCTGCGCCATGCCGACGATGTCGATACGCCGCCGGTGGCCTATCCCGCCGCCGAACCATTGACGATATCGGCCTGCTCGCCGCGCTCGATCAGCGATTTGACCAGCGAGGATTTCACGCCGGAGACGTGTTCGCGCATCAGTACCTCCGCGCGCCAGGGCTCGCGGGCCATAATGGCGTCGTAGATCCGGTGGTGATCATCATGACGCCGGCGCACGTCGCGATGCTCGAAGGCGACGATGTTGCGGCTCGATGACATCGGCACGTGGTGGCAGATCCGGATCATCTCCGCCAGCATGCGGTTACGGGCGGCGCCCAGCAGGGTGTCGTGGAAGTCGCCATTGATGCCGCGATAGATGGTGAGATCGCCTTCCGCAAACTCACCGCGCGCCAGCAGTTTATCGCCGGCGACAAGGCTTTCCTCGATGATGGCGCGCTCCTCGGCGCTCAGTCCACGTTCGGCGGCGAAGCGTGCGGCCACGCCTTCCAGCGATGCGCGAATTTCATAAGCATCGACGATGGCCGAGAGCGGGAATTCACGCACGGTGAAGCCGCGATTGGGGGCGTAGTCAAGCAGCCCTTCGCCGGCCAGTGCCTGCAAGGCGGCGCGGACGGGGGTTCGCGAGACCTCCAGCGTCTTGCTGAAGCGAACCTCGTTGATCCGCTCACCCGCACTGACCGTGCCATCCAGAATGGCGTCGCGGATCTGATCCGTCACCGACAGCGACCGGTTAGCGGCGCGGCCGCCAGCTTCAGGCGGCGGCAAGGGGGATGAGTCGGGCATCAGTGGTGCTCCGCAGCAAAGTGAATACAATTAAATCCGAGTGTGATCCGTCTTTACTACTCAGCATACAGGAAAGCGCAATTTTACTGCATAAATATCGCGCATAAAGGGGAGGCAATTCGCGGAAATGATGAGCATCGGAAAAAGTGTATGTAATTCCGATTGACTCATGACCCGAACCCGCAATGATGCGGTCACGTTCACAAGAAGCAGGCGGTACGCGTCTCATGGCGGCAGGGAAGTCGATCGGCGAAAACGCCATCGAGGAGATCACGGCGGATCGCACCCCGCACTATGAGCCGTTTGGCTGGCATCACTGGCCGGAGCATCCCTGGCTTGCCTATCAATTCCGCCGCGGTCTCGGTGAGACCCAGGAGGGCGGCGGCAGCGTGTCCGAGGTGATGCTGGCCGGTTCGCGGATGATCCCGGGCGACGTCGAAAGCTGGCATAAAGAGTGGATGGTGATCGCGGATGCCAACTGGCAGCGCGGCCTTTCCGAAGAGAAGCTCGGCCACATCCGCACGGCGATGAACTGTTTCCTGCGGGCTGCCGATTATTACCGCCAAGCCGAATTCCATCTCGAACCGACCGACCCGCGCCGGCTGCCGACTTTCGAAAAGATGGAGGCCTGCTCGCACAAATTCATCTCCTATCTCAATCCGCCCGGCGAGGTGGTCGAGATCCCTTATGAGCCAGGCAAGCCGATCTGCGGTTATTTCGTCCGTGCGCCATTTCCGGGCGACAAGCTCCCGGTGCTGATCTGCATGGGCGGTCTCGACTCCATCAAGGACGAGATGTGGTTCATGCAGGCCCATGGTTGCCTGCAGCGCGGCATCTCGGTGCTGATGGTCGATCTGCCCGGGCAGGGCGGTACCTTGCGCCGCCACGGACTTGCAACCCGCGCCGATACGGAAGTGCCGGTCGGCAAATGTATCGACTGGCTCGAAAAGCGCGCCGATGTCGATAGCTCGCGCATCGCGGTCTGCGGCTCCAGTATGGGCGGTTACTACGCCGCGCGCGCCGGCTGTTACGAGCATCGCCTCGCGGCGGTGATCTCGCACGGGGCTGTCTGGTCGGTGCATGACATGTGGGGCCAGAAGGGCGACGACTTCGGTCTGGCGATGCATATCCGCTGGGTATTTGGCGCCAAGACCATGAAGGAGGCTCATGAGCTGATGAAGCCCTTTACGCTGAAGGGCCATCTCGAGCACATGAAGTGTCCGTATCTCGTGCTGCATGGCGGCCACGACGTGCTCACGGTCACCGCGGCGCGCTCGACCTATGACCACGCCATTGCCAATGGTGTCGATGCGACATTGCGCGTGCTTGAGCCGGATGAGACTGGCGCCGAACATTGCCAGCACGACAATCCCACCATTGGCCAGGAAGTGCTGGCCGACTGGCTCGCCGACAGATTCAAGATCGATCAGCGCACTCTGCTGAAAACTTCGTTCAACCCGCTGGTGTGATCATGAATTTTGGTGTCGATCAGATCAAGGCTGCCGTTGTCGCGATCGACCTGCATCGCGGCCATCTGGACATGTCGGTGGCGACCATGCCGACCACGCCGGATGTCGCGAAGACGGTGATCGCTGCTAATAAGCGGCTGTTCGACTGGTGCCGTAGTGTCGGCATTCCCGTGATCCACCAGGTCACGTCCTATCGCGACGAGGCCGAGATCCGCGCCAATCCGTTCTGGCGGACCCGCGCCGAGGATCCAAAAGCAACGCGCAAGAATGTGATGCGGCACAATATCATGGGCGGCCCCGGCTGCACCGTGATGCCGGAGCTGCTGGACCCCAGCGACTTCATCGTCAACACCAAGAAGCGCTATGACTGCTTCTTGGGCACCGATCTCGATTTCGTGTTGCGTTCGCACGGCATCAACACGCTGCTCGTCACCGGCGTAAACACCAATTCCTGTGTGCTGGCGACGACGACGGCTGCCAATGTGCGGGACTACTCGGTGATCGTCGTCGAGGATTGCGTCGACAGCATGGACGGGCCGGAGTTGCATGCCGCCGGCCTCGCCTGCATCCGCACCGCCTTCGGTTTCGTGATGGATACCGATGCCGTGATGCAGCTCGATGGCCTCAAGGGTGCAGGACGCGCCGCATGATCCCATACAATTTCCCACTTTCGAAGGGCATCCAGCCATGACCGGTCCCATGCAGCCGCGCGAGCGTTGCGACTATTCCGCCATCGTCGATCGTCCCAAGCTGAAGCTGCCGGGCAATGCCCGCATGATCATCTGGACCATCGTCAATCTCGAGGTCTGGGATATTGCCAAGCCGATGGCGCGTCAGGTGCTGCCGGCGCCGACCGGCATTCCGCTGTTGCCAGATGTCGCCAATTGGGGCTGGCACGAATACGGCATGCGTGTCGGTGTCTGGCGTTTCTTCGATCTCTACAAGAAGCTCGGCATCAAGCCCACGCTGTCGATCAATGCGCGCGTCTGCGAGGACTATCCACGCGTCGCCCAGGAGGCGAAGGACGCCGGCTGGGAGTTCATGGGCCATGCCTATGAGCAGGGGCCCATCCACAAGGAGGCCGACCAGAAGGCGATGATCAACCGCTCGATGGATGTGATCGAGAACTTCACCGGCAAGCGCCCGGTGGGCTGGCTCGGGCCGGGTCTTACGCAGACGCTGGAGACTCCGGAATTCCTCGCCGAAGCCGGCGTGAAATATATCGGTGACTGGGTCTATGACGACGAACCGACCGTGATCCGTACCGAGAAGGGGCCGCTCACAACGCTGCCTTACACGGTGGAGATGAACGACATCCCGATGATGATGGTGCAACATCATGAGAGCACGCAGCTCCTGAACCGTGCCAAGGATCAGTTCGATCGCCTCTATGCTGAAAGCGCCGAGCGGCCGAAGATCATGTCGATTGCGATCCACCCTTATATTTCGGGTCAGCCGTTCCGCATCAAATATCTCGAAGCGATCTATGACTACGTGAACCAGTTCGAAGGCGTGGTGCATTGGAATGGCGCCCAGATCCTCGATTGGCACAATACCCAGGTGGTGAAGTGAGTGTGACGTCCCAGCAGATGCTGCCAGCAATTCCCGTCACCGGCGTGCCGGTCGTGGGGGGCGGTTTTTTCCCTGTACGCCGCGTCTATTGCGTGGGGCGCAACTATCTCGACCACATCCGCGAGATGAAGGAAGCCGACGAGCGCGATCCGCCGTTCTTCTTCCAGAAGCCGCGCGACAGCGTGGTGCCGGACGGCGCGCGCGTGCCTTATCCGGCTTTCACCGAGGACTTCCAGTTCGAGGTTGAGCTGGTGCTGGCGATCGGACGCGGCGGCCGCGATATCGCGGTGGAGGATGCGCTCGATTATATCTGGGGTTATGCCGTCGGCATCGATCTCACCCGTCGCGACCGCCAGCGCGATGCCCGCGATATGCGACTGCCTTGGGAAATGGGCAAAAGCTTCGACGCGTCCGCGCCTTGTGGCGAAATTGCGCCGGCACGCGATGCCCGGCATTTCAACAATTGCGCGATCACGCTGTCGGTGAACGGCGTCGAGAAGCAGCGCGGCGATATCGGCCAGATGATCTGGAGCGTGCCGGAGATCGTGGCGCAGCTGTCGAAGCAGATGAAGCTCGAGCCGGGCGATCTCATCTATACGGGCACGCCTGCCGGCGTGGGTCCCGTCGTTCCGGGCGACGTTATCGACGCGCGGATCGAAGGCCTGCCGTCGCTCGGCATTACCATCGTTGAGCCGGAGACCTGATCATGTTGCCGACCGAACGCATTTCCTACTCGCCGATTGACGCTCGTCCACCGCTGAAGCTGCCGAATGACAAGCGCATGGCAGTGTGGATCATCGTCAATGTCGAGGAATGGGACGCCAAGCAGCCGATGCCGCGTACGGTGCTGACACCGCCGGCCGGCGGTTCGCCATCGCCGGATGTTCCCAACTGGGCCTGGCACGAATACGGCAATCGTGTCGGCTTCTGGCGCATGCTGAAAGTGTTCGACGACTACAAGCTCCCCGCCGCGCTGGCGATCAATGGTTCGGCGATTGCCGCTTACCCGCCCATCGTCGAGGCAGCCAAGGCGCGTAACTGGGAATTCATGGGTCATGGTTTCACCCAGCGCAATATGCAGAAGGTGGAGAACGAACGCGAGGATATCCGCAAGACTGCCGACGTGATCGAGAAGGCCACTGGCAAGCGGCCGCGCGGTTGGCTCGGGCCGGGTCTGACCGAGACCTGGGAAACGCCGGACCTGCTGAAACAGGAAGGCTATGACTACGTCGCCGACTGGGTACTCGACGATCAGCCCGTATGGCTCAAGACCACGACGACACCGATCGTCAACGTGCCCTATACGCAGGAATGCAATGACGTCGCGATGATGCTGATCCAGCATCACAAGGCGTCGGAATATTACGACCGGGCCATCGACCAGTTCGAGCAGATTTACGAGGATTCCGAGAATTCGACCCGGGTCATGGCATTGGTTGTGCATCCCTACATCATGGGCGCGCCGCATCGCCTGAAGCACTTCCGCCGGATCTTCGAGACCATCCAGAAGAAATCCGACGTGGCTTTCATGACCGGCGAACAGATTCTCGATTGGTATCTTTCGGTCGGACCGAAAGCGCCAGAAGCATAGATCAGGCAAGCAGCAGGGCATGAGTCTCTTTCAACTCCTCAACGGCCTGACTTTCGCCGCGTTGCTGTTCGTCGTGGCAAGCGGCTTCACGCTGATCTTCGGCCTGCTGCGCATCGTCAATCTCGCGCATGGCGCGCTGTATCTGTTCGGCGGCTATATCGGCTATAGCGTTGCGGTGAAGACCGGCAGCTTTGTGCTCGGCGGTATCGGCGCCATGGCTGCGATTGCGGCCATCGGCTTCGTGCTCGATCAGGGATTGCTCCGTTTCGTGCGCGGCAATGAGCTGCGGCAGGTGCTGCTGACGCTCGGCGTTGCCTTTTTCCTCAACGATCTCGCGCTGGTGATCTGGGGCGGCGACAGTTTCACGGTGCCGATTCCGGAGATGTTGCGCGGCGGCACGCGGGTGTTCGGCACCTTCTATCCGATCTACCGGTTGTTTGTGCTGGGGATGGGCATCTTCGTCTTCATCGGCCTGTGGGTGCTGCTCAATCATACAAGGCTCGGCGCGCTGATCCGCGCCGGCGTGGACGATGCCGAGATGGTCGAAGCGTCCGGCGTGAATATCCGCCGTGTCTTCCTCTTCACCTTCCTGTTCGGTTCGGCGCTGGCCGGCCTTGGCGGCCTGATGGGAGGTGCGTTCCTGTCGCTCTATCCCTCAGCGGACGCGGAAATCCTCACCTTTAGTCTCGCCGTCGTCATCATTGGCGGGCGTGGCAGCCTCGTCGGCGTCGGTGTCGGTAGCCTGCTGGTCGGGCTTCTGAATACGCTCGGCCAGGTGATGTTCCCCGAACTCGCTTATTTCGTGATCTTCGGCCCGATGGCGGTGTTGCTCGCATTCCGCCCGCTCGGCCTGTTCGGACGTGCCACATGATGCAGCCCGTATCCAAAACATCAGTTCTCGCCGGCATGACTAGCCGTGCGCTCGTCATCGCCGGGCTGGTGGTGATCGTCGCGGCCTGTCTGCCGATGGTGCTGTCGAGCTATCAGGTCGGCCTCGCCACCGAAGTGTTGATCTTCGGAGTCCTTGCCATGTCGATCGACATTCTCGCCGGTTTTGCCGGCCGGACTTCCCTCGGGCATGGTGCCATCTTCGGTGTCTCGACCTATGTCGTCGTCTACGCGACCGGCCAGGCCGGTCTGTCGCCCTGGGCGGGCTTCGCGCTTGGTGTGCTGGCGGCCACCGCGGTGGCCTCGGTATTTGCGCTGCTCGCAGTCCGCACCTCCGGCGTCTACTTCCTGCTGCTGACGCTGGCGCTCGGCATGATCGTGTGGGGCGTCTGCTTGCGCTGGACGCAGGTCACCGGGGGCGAGAACGGCATGCGCGCCGATGTGCGGCCGGCAGCCCTGATGAGCCACAGCGCGTTCTATTGGGCGGTGCTGGCCGGCGCCGTCATTGTATCTTTTGCCATGTGGCGGTTCGTGCGATCTCCGTTCGGCCTGACGCTGCGCGGCATCCGAGACAGTGAAAGCCGCATGCGCAGCCTCGGCTACAATGTGCCACTGCATCTGTTCATCGGTTTCACGGTGTCCGGCATCTTCGCCGGTATCGCCGGGGGCCTCTACGCGATGTTCAACAATTTCGTCAGCCCTTCGACGGTCGCGCTCGCGCAATCGGTGGAAGGCGTGTTGATGATGATCGCCGGCGGTGTCGGCACGTTGTTCGGCGCCTTTGTCGGGGCAGCGGCGATCATCGTGCTGGAGAACATCGTCAGCTCCTACACCGAGCGCTGGCTGATGGTTCTCGGCATCACATTCGTTCTCATCATGATCTTCGCCCCCGAGGGCATCATAGGCAAGCTGCGCGCGATCACCTCGCGCAAGGTGCGATAAGTCGGTTTTACGTTTCAATCGGGTTGCTCACGAAAGGACTTCGAGATGGATCGCAGGCAATTTCTCAAGAACACTACGGCGGCCGTCGCTGCCGCGGGCGTCGGCGTCGCTCCGTGGCGCTCCGCACAGGCCCAGGCTGGCCCGATCAAGATCGGTCTGCTGGCGCCGCTGACCGGCGTTGTCGCTTCGGGCGGCAAGGAAATGGTCGAGGGTGTGCAGTTCTATCTCGATCAGGTGAAGAACGAGATGGGCGGCCGCAAGGTCGAGCTGGTGATCGAGGACGATGCGTCGAATCCCGACACCGCTTTGCAGAAAGCGCGCCGTCTGGTCGAGCAGGGCAATTGCCACATGCTGATCGGCAACCTGCTCGCCAATACCGGCCTTGCTGTCGCCAACTACGTCAAGGGCACCGGAACGCCCTACTTCATTCCGATTATCGCGGCTGACGATCTCACCCAGCGCGCCCGCATCAAGAACGTAATCCGCGTCGCCGGCTATTCTGCCAGCGCCTTCACCCATCCGTTCGGTGATTGGGCCCTGAAGCAGGGCTACAAGAAGATCGCCACCATCAGCCAGGATTACACCTTCGGCCACGAACAGTGCGGCGGTCTCGCCCAGGTGTTCACCGAAGGGGGCGGGCAGATCGTGCAGCAGTTCTGGCATCCGCTGAACACTGCCGACTTCAGCCCCTATCTCGGCCAGCTTGCCGATCTCAAGGTCGACGCGATCTTCGCGATGGAGACCGGCGCGGACTCGACTCGTCTGATCCAGCAATATGCGTCGTTCGGCCTGAAGGAAAAGACGCCGCTGTTGATGGCGATGAACGGCACCGACCAGTCGGTGATCCGCACCATGGGCCCCGAATGCGAAGGCATCATCGCAGCGGCACATTTCGCTGAAGGTTCGGACGTCCCGACCACGGCGAAGTTCGAGAAGGATTATGAGACGAAGTACGGCAAGATCCCGTCGCTCTACGGTTTCTCGATGTATTCCGGCATGATGTGGATCGATGCCGCGCTGAAGAAGATGGGCGGCAAGGTCGAGGACCGCGAAACCTTTATCGATACGGTACTGAAGACCGAGCTCGACAATTCGCCGCTCGGCAAGACCGTGAAGTTCGACGACTACGGCAACCCGATCTACGACGTCTATATCCGAAAGGTCGTGAAGCGCGCCGACGGCAAATACTGGAACGTGCCGATCGAGACCTATCCCAATGTCTCGCAGTTCTGGAAATACGATCCGGCGACCTACCTGAAGCAGCCGCCCTATTCGCGGACCTTCCAGGGCATCAAGAAGACCTGATTCAATATTGCTGACATCGAGGCGCGGCCGTGTCGCCGCGTCTCGTTCATTGGGAATTATTCGTGTCCGAACCGATCCTGACGCTGACAGATGTGGTAGTGGCCTTCGATGCCTTGCGGGCGGTCGATGGCGTCAGCCTGATTGTGCCACGGGGCCAGCGCCGCGCCATCATCGGCCCCAATGGGGCCGGCAAGACCACATTGTTCAATGCCATCGCCGGCGCGCATCCGCCGACATCCGGCAAGATCACATTCAATGGACATGACGTGTCCAGACTGCCGCCACACCGGCGTGCCCAGCTCGGCATCTCGCGCACCTTCCAGATCACCAATCTGTTCCCCACGCTGAGCGTGCAAGACAACATGATGCTGGCGCTGCGCGGATTGAAGCCAAAGAAGTTTTCGCTGTTCGGCTCGCCCGATCCGGACGATAGCGAGGCTACACGTATCGCGGCCGCGCTGAATGCCGCACGGATCGCCGAACGCGCCGACATCATCGTCAAGGAAATGTCCTATGGCGAGCAGCGTCAGCTCGAAATCGCGATTGCGCTGGTGACGACGCCGACCATGTTGCTACTGGATGAGCCCGCGGCCGGCCTGTCGCCGTCGGAGCGCTCGATGATTGCGGAGGTGATCCGTTCGCTCGATCCGGCGATCACCGTGATCCTGATCGAACACGACATGGATCTGGCACTCGGTCTGGTCGACTACGTCACCTGCATGTTCGAAGGCCGCGTGCTGGTGGAGGAGCCGCCGGAAGGCATCCGCCGCAACAAGCAGGTTCAGGAAGTCTATCTCGGGAAGCCGCGTCATGCTTGAGGTCAAGGATCTGCACAGCGGTTACGGCGACGCGGTCGTGGTGCGCGGTGCGTCGCTTGAGGTGCGCCCTGGCGAGATCGTGGCGCTGCTCGGCCGCAATGGCATGGGCAAGACCACCTTCATTCGCTCGATCATGGGCCTGACGCCGCCGCAGGTGCGCTCGGGCACGATCACCTGGCGCGACGAGAGCCTTGTTGGTCTGCGCCCTCATGATATAGCCAATCGCAAGATCGCCATTGTGCCGCAGGGCCGCCGGCTGTTTCCGTCGCTGACGGTCACCGAGCATCTGACCATGCTGAAGAGTGCGCGCGCCAAGGACGGCTGGACGCTCGATCGCGTATTCGGCATTTTTCCGCGGCTTGCTGAACGCCGCTATCACCGCGGCGGCCAGTTGTCTGGCGGTGAGCGCGGCATGCTGGCTGTGGGCCGTGCGCTGATGATCGACCCCGAACTGATTCTAATGGACGAGCCGTCCGAAGGCCTCGCGCCGGTGATGGTGCAGCACCTCGAAAGCATCATTCTCGATCTTAAAAAGGAAGGGCTGTCGATCCTGCTGGTCGAGCAGAATCTCTACAGCGCGCTGGCCGTCGCCGATCGCGTCTACATTATGGAAACCGGGCAGATCGTGCATCACGGCACGTCGCAGGAAATGAACCAGCAGACTGATGTGCTGTTCCAGCGCCTCGGCGTGCATTGAGGTGATCATGAGCGAAGACCTGTTGCGTCAAGTCGCCGCCGAATTGAACAAGGCGCCTGGCGCCGCTGAACGCACACCGCGCATGACGGAGCTGGTCGTGGAAAACAACACGTGCGTCGCGACTGCGGCTATTCAAGACATGGCGTTCGATTCGACGCCCTACGCCTATCAGACGTGGCTCGCTGGCATGGACAAGCGCTGATGCAGAGCGCAATCGCAGCCCTTGATCTCTGCGCTCTCGCGGATGCTGTCGCTAAAGGCGAAGTCACGTCCGTGAAGGCGACAACGGTGGCGCTGGAACGGCTCGATCTGATCGGCCGCAAACTGAATGCCGTGGTGCGGCTTGACGACGAACGGGCGCTGGATGCGGCCGAAGCCGCCGACAAGTTGCGCGCATCGGGGGCGGCATTACCGATGCTGCATGGCGTGCCTCTTGCACATAAAGACCTCTTCTATCGTGTCGGTGATCTGTCCGGTGGCGGCTCGAAAATCCGGGCTGACTTTCGCGCTGACGTGACAGCCACGGTGATTGCCCGGCTCGACGCCGCCGGCGCGGTCGATCTCGGCCGGCTGCAGCTGGCCGAATTCGCGATGAGTCCGACGGGTTATAACGAATCGCTGGGGCATGCGCGCAACCCGTGGAATCCGGCGCATGTGCCGGGCGGCTCGTCCTCTGGTTCCGGCGTCGCCGTCGCCGCGCGCCTCGTGACCGGCTCGCTCGGGACGGATACCGGCGGTTCACTACGTCATCCCGGCGCGATGTGCGGCCTGATCGGGCTGAAGCCGACCTGGGGACTGGTTCCGACCGATGGTGTGATGCCGCTATCTGCCTCACTGGATTGCACGGGACCTCTGGCTCGTACCGCACGGGATGCCGCGCGACTGCTGTCGGTGATCGCGGATCGCGACTATGAAGCGACGCTCGACAGGGGTGTGACCGGGATGCGCATCGCAATTCCCGGTGGGTACTACCGCGAACTCCTGCATCCGGATGTGGCGACTGCGCTCGACGAAGCCGTGAAGACGTTGCGGTTGCTCGGCGTCACCGTCGTCGAGACCTCACCGCCGGATATGGCCTTGATCAACGCGCTGTTGCAGATCGTCATGAGCGTCGAGGCCGCGACGATCCATCGCCGCTGGCTAATCGACCGCCCGCAGGATTATGCCGATCAGGTGCGCTCGCGCATCGAGCCTGGCCTGCTCTATCCGGCGACCCGTTATGTGGAAGCGCTGTCGCTGCGTACGCAGATCACCCAGCAATGGATCGCGTCCTGCATCGGATCCGCCGATCTCGCGCTGCTGCCGGCGATCTCGATTCCGGTACCGACCATCGCGGCGACCACCGAAGGCAATCCCGCCGACGTCGCTGCTGTGATCGGCCAGCTCACACATTGCACCCGCGGCATCAATTATCTCGGTCTCCCCGGAGCGTCAGTGCCGTGCGGCTTCGATGCGGCAGGTCTGCCGATCGCGTTCCAGCTGGTCGGCCGCCCCTATGCCGAGGCCGATATCCTGCGCGCCGCTCACGCCTATCAGGGCGCGACCGACTGGCATCAGCGTGTCCCCGCCAGTGCCGAACTGAACTAAGAAGAAGAGATTTCGAATGCCCATCATTGACATGCACACCCATGCACTCAGCAAGCGCGTCGAACCGTTGGTGGCCGGACATTACGACCCGATGGACAATCCCTATCGGCGCGACATGTCGCCGGCGAGCCGCGAAACTGATGCAGAGCAAGGCAAGCTGCTGCCGGGCCTGATGCTCGACATCGCCAAGCGCCGCGAAATGATGGCGAAGATGGGCGTCGACTTTCAGATGATCGCGCCGGCACCGGCGCAACAGAACTACTGGGCCGACGAAGATTTACAATGTGCGTTGTCGCGCGTGCAGAACGAAGACATTGCCGCGCTCGTGGCGCAGGATCCTGCACATTTCGCGGGGATGGGTACGCTGCCGATGCGGTTTCCCGGGCGTGCGGTGGAGGAGGCGGTTCATGCAGTCGAGCAGCTCGGCCTGCGCGGCTTCCAGATCGATACCCGCGTCGAAAACCTCGAACTGTCCCATGCCGTCTTCGATCCACTCTATGCGCGGCTTGCCAAACTGCGCATGCCGTTGTTCGTGCATCCCCTGGGTTTCTCCCATGGCCAGCGGCTCGGCGATTTCTTCATGGTCAACAGCGTCGGCCAGCCCATCGAGGAGACCATTGCGATCGCCCACTTCATCATGGGCGGCATTTTAGACCGGCATCCGGATCTCGACGTGGTTATCGCCCATGGCGGTGGTTTCTACCCATTCTACGCAGCCCGACTGGATCACGCCTGGAAGGTGCGTCCGGAAGTACGCCGGCTCACGGCAGATGCGCCGTCGACCTATCTCAAGCGGCTCTGGTTTGACACCTGCGTGTTCTCTGCGGAGCTGATCGACAATCTCGTCAAGACGGTGGGTGTGGATCGCGTCATGATGGGCTCGGACTACCCGTTTGACATGGGGGACCCCGACCCGGTGGGGCTGGTCAACAAGGCCAAGCTATCGGACACTGATCGTCAGAAAGTTCTGTTCGGCAATGCGAGCCGGCTGTTCAAGATCGGATAAGCTCCTGCCTCGTTGCGGCAAGGTGCGGCACAAGAGGCAAAACCTGCGATGACGATCCACTTTGATTTCGCCAAGCTTAGCGCGCCGGAGCGCTACAAGTTGCTTTGTGGTCTCGTTGTCCCGCGACCGATTGCGTTGATCACAACCATTTCCGAGGCTGGTGTGGTCAATGCCGCGCCGTTTTCGTTCTTCAATGTGTTCTCCGAGAAGCCGCCGCTGGTGGTGGTCGGTCTGCAGGCCAGGCCCGACCTGTCGGTCAAGGACACGACCCGCAATGTGCGTGCCAATGGGTTGTTTGTTATCAACATGGTGGATGAGGCCCTCGCCAACGATATGGTCGATTGTTCGATCAGCTTTCCATCTGACATCGGTGAACTGGATGCCTTGCAGCTCCCAATGACGGCTGGCATCAATGTGCCGGTCCCGCATTTGGCGAAGGCGCCTGCGGCACTGGAATGCCGAAAAGTGACAATGATGAACTTTGGCGCAGAACGCGACCTACTGGTCGGAGAGGTCCTGGGCATTCAGGTTCGCGATGGTGTTGTCGACCCCGTCACCTTGCGTACGGACTATGATCACTATCTTCCGGTCGCACGCATCGCGGGAACCATGTATGCACGGATGCAAGATCGGTTCGAGATCAAACCTGACAGTTTAGACACTTGGCAACTCCGCAACCCCCGCTGAGGGAGGTTTTGTCCGCGGAGTGCGTCGGAATGCCGGTGGTAGTTCTCTGCGCGTTCGATTAACCGTCAGAGGTGAGAAATTGCCGCTCCTGCGGTTGCATGGGATATGACTGCTGGATGTATCGGAAAACCATCATTGTTGTCGCGTGGACTACACTTGCATTGATTGCTTTTGCGACTCTGTCACCGATCGGGCTGCGGCCGCATTTTGGCGGCGTCAGCCTTGAGCGCTTCGGCGCATTCGCACTCGTGGGCCTTTTGTTCGGTCTCGCCTATCCCCGCCATCTCTGGCTTGTTCTGACGCTCGTTGGGGGGGCGGCAGTCGGGCTGGAGGTGCTGCAACATCTGACGCCGGACCGCCACGGCGAGGTGCGGGATGCGCTGGTCAAACTTGCAGGTGGCGTCACCGGCATCGGGATATCGCTCGCGCTCCATCAGACCTTAAAGCGATTTATCACCTTAGGTTGAGAATGACCTGAACTGCCTCACTGAGGTACGTCAGCTTTTCCGCGAATCGCGGTTGCTGAGTTCCAGCCTGTGAAGCGCTATCTCGATGCTTTACATCTCGCGGCTTTAAAAAAAACACGGTAGCGTTCTACCCGCGCCCCCTCTTTGAGATTGCTAATGGCAGAAATCACACATGCCTCGTCGTGAAAGTACTTGGCATGTGTAAAAAGACACCGATACAACTTGAAGGAAGGTGTATGCCGTGGCGTCTACAATTTGGACGAGCCCAAGAAACGTTTCGGCCAGATTGATGTAGATGGCCGATGACTTTGGTGTGACGTCTCGAAGCGGACAATTCCGTTGCGTGGAGAAGACGTCGATCTCAAAGGACAACGTATTATGCATCGGCGGTACCAGCATTCGAGCATCCCGACCGAAATCATGCGATCGGTTGTCGGTATTTCCGAAGCCGGCAGCATCACCAAGGCCGCGAAGCTGCTCGGCCTGAGCCAGCCGGCCATCAGCTCGCAGATCAAGCGCATTGAGCACGCGGTCGGCGGCAGTATCTTCCAGAAGTCTGCCAACGGCTCATCGACGACAGAACTCGGAAAGCTCGTTCTGATCCAGGCCAGGAAGATTTTGGAGGCGAACGACCAGTTGCTCTTGCTGCGTGGCGCTTCGCCCGAAGATCAGACCATCCGGCTTGGCCTGACCAATTTCTATTCGCAACGCGCAATGGAAGGGATGAGCAAGGCGGCGATGAGCAATGTCTGCATCTATTCGGATAATTCGGCCGAGATCGCGAAAAGCATGCTCGACGGCTACGTCGATGTCGGCGTGTTCCTCAGTATCTCCGAAATACCCGGGGATGCGGCCATCGATGTCATCGCGCAGCGCGACGATGAATTGACTTGGGTTCGATCCAGGGATTTTACGTTAAGCCCTGGCGCGCCCATTCCGTTGCTGACCTGGCCGGGGCAGATCGTACATAACGTCATGATTCAGGCGCTTGAGCGCAAGGGAATGATCTATCGTATCGCATTTTCCAGCCCGGACTATCATGCACGGATCGAGGCTGCGAAGGCGGGCATCGGTTTGACCCTGCTGCCAACGGTTCTGATCCCGGCGTCGCTCTTGGCGGCCAATGAGTATTATCTTCCAAAGCTGGCGATACCCAAACTCGTGCTATGCGCGCGCGAGGGTATTCGCAAGAAACACAGCATTCTAATAGAGGAACTACACGTTAAATTCTTCGGTATATAGTTCTCTCATCAGCGCGCGTATCAGAAAACATGATCACCTCATCAAATCCAATGCCATCATCCAACACAATGCAGGCATTGGAGATGATTGATCCCACCAAGTGGTAGCAGAAGTTGTATAGGTAGTTTTCACGTGGTCTTGCGAAGCTCAGCGCATGTTGAGATTCGATGCCGGCATGAAAAAACTCCTATCGTGTCGACGCGGTTCTTCCGCAGTCGAATTCGCGATGCTGCTTCCCGTCTTTCTGTCGATCGTTTTCGGCATCGTCGTCTTCGGGTCATATTTTGCAGTCGTTCACGGTGTTCAGCAGCTTGCTGCCGAGGCAGCACGTTCCTCTGTCGCCGGGCTGACCGAGACCGAACGTGGCTCGATCGCATCGATCTATGTCACGTCGAATGCCGCGACTTATCCGCTGATCAATGCGTCAAAGCTGAGCGTCAATGCGGCGACATCGTCGTCGAACGCGAACGTCTTCGTGGTCACGGTCAACTACGACGCGTCGACCATGTTCATCTATTCACTTCCTTTCGTGCCGATGCCTCCATCGCAAGTCTCGCGATCTGCCGCCATTCCCTACGGAGGGTTTTGAGCGATGGAACCGATGCGCGCACTTCTCAAGAGGTTTCGCGCCGACCAGCGCGGAAATATTGCCATCATGTCTGCGGGCGGCATGATCCTGGCCGTTTGTTGTGCTGCACTGGGTGTCGATATCGGGACCATTGCCGCCGATCGTCGCAAGACGCAGGCTGCCACGGATCTCGCCGCGATCGTTGCGGCCAGCAACTTAAGCAATGCGACAAACGCAGCAAAGGCGGCGGTCACCAGCAATAACTATCCAGCAAGCGCTCTGGTCGGTGTAGAACTCGGAACTTACACAACCAATTCCGCCGTCGCTGCGCAAAGCCGCTTTGTCACGCCAGCGACTGGAACAGCCAATGCGGCGCGGGTCAGTCTTCAGACGGCGACGCCCCTCTACTTCAGCCATTTCTTTACCGGCAGCAACAATTTCACCATCAAGACAACGGCGACCGCAACAACGACGGCCATCGCGTCGTTCTCGATCGGTTCGCGATTGGCATCGTTAAATGGCGGTTTGTTGAATAGTGTTCTCGGATCAATGCTGGGCACGACCCTGTCGCTGTCAGTCATGGACTACAATGCGCTTCTTGGCGCGCGCATTGATGCTTTCACCTTCCTCTCAGCGCTGGCGACGCGCGTCGGTCTGACCGGTGTGACTTATGACACGCTGCTGAATTCGAACATCAAGATCGGGGACGTTCTTGCCGCGGCGCTGAGCGCGCAGCAGGCTACCAATGGCAGCGGCACCGCGACCACCGCACTCTCGACGATATCGCAGGCTTCGGCATCCGTGACGACCAAGATTGCGCCTGGCAAGCTGATCGATGCGGGCCCCTACGCGAACCTGATCGTGGGCGTCAAGCCGAAAGACGGTGTGAGCATCTCGCTTTACGATTTGCTACAGGCAACAGCTGGAATCGCTAACGGCACCAACCAGATCGCCACATCCGTCAATCTAGGTCTGCCGGGCATTGCCAGCGCATCACTGACGGCGACCATTGGCGCACGGCCACAGGGATCCGGCTGGATTGCCGTGGGCACGCAGGGCGTCAGTGTTCATACAGCTCAGACACGTGTGCTGCTATCCATCCAGTTGATCGGAAGTGGTTCGGCGTCATTGGTCAATCTACCGGTTTATGTAGAGGTCGCGCCGGGCACAGCGACGCTGAACAAGGTCAGTTGCGGCTATCCCAACGTCAATACATCGAGCGTCACGCTTGGCGTTACGCCGGGCATTGTCGATGCATGGATAGGTAACGTTACTGTAGCCGACCTCAACAATGTTGCGACCAAGCCGAATCCAGGGCCGGCACCGCTTGTGAATCTCCTGGGTATTCCAATTGTGACGGCAAAGGCCCATGCGGGCATGGGCAACACCACGCCGGTCAGCGTCAATTTCAGCTATTCGGATATCACGTCGCAGACGAAGAAGACCGTAAACACGACAAACTTCACGTCGTCCCTGACGGGCAGTCTGCTTGGCGACCTCAACATCAGTGTTCTTGGACTGGGTTTGGCGATCCCGGGTCTTGGTGGACTCGTCACCAGCATCATCAGCGGGGCAACCAGTTCAATCGATCAATTGCTGGCGGCAACGTTGGCAAGTCTCGGCGTCGGAATTGGACAGGCCGATGTGTGGGTATCCGGCATTCGCTGTGACGGCGCAGTGTTAGTGAACTGAATCAGTAACGCGTGAACTTCAATGCCAGCTTTAACAGAAGAGGACTGATAAAATGGGATACGAAGCCGCAATGAACCGCCCCAACGTTAATCGCAAGCGCTCGGTTGTCGTCTCGAAAAAACGCACTAGCGTCAGCCTGGAAGACAGCTTCTGGGCCAGCCTGCAAGCGATCGTTCGCATGGAGAATACCACTATCGAGCACTATATCGAGAAGATTGAGCGCAAGCGCGAAACACCAAATCTATCATCCAACCTGCGTATCGCTGTGCTCGAGTATTTTCAGCAGATTGCTGCACGCAGCTTGACAGCCGGTACGGCCGATCAACCGACGGCGAGCAGCAATGCCAAGCCCCATGACAACCACAACCAGCTGGCTGAAAAGGTGGCGGCCTATTGGGGGCGTGAGGGATCACAGAATCAGCAGCTGGTCGACTAGGTCAGCTGCTCGAACCTTCCAGTTTATTTGATTTGAGAAAACGACGCGCAGTGCCGCGCGACGTCGTTCGTCGACTATTTTACGACAACGGCCGTTTTGGCCACGGAGCGACAGATGTTTAACCGACAGAGCAAGACTGATTTGCAGAATGCGTTGGCGCAAGCGACCGCCATCAGTCGCTCCCAGGCCATCATAGAATTCAATCTCGATGGCACGATCATCAAAGCGAATGAGAATTTTCTCAAGGCGCTCGGCTACACGCTCGATGAGATCAAGGGCAAGCACCACAGTATATTTGTAGAGCCTGCCGTACACGAGAGTGTCGCTTATCGGGAGTTCTGGGGTAACCTTAACAGGGGCGAATTTCAGGCAGGGCAGTTCAAGCGGGTCGCCAAAGGCGGCAGGGAGATCTGGATCGAGGCCTCCTATAACCCGATCATGGACAAGAGTGGTAAGCCGTTCAAAGTCATCAAATTCGCTACAGATATCACGGCGCAGAAACTCGAAAGCCTCGAAGCTTCCGGAAAAGTGATCGCGATCAGCCGTGCGCAGGCGGTTATCGAATTCAATCTTGACGGAACTATCATTACCGCAAACGAGAATTTCCTGAACACGCTTGGTTACGCGCTGTCCGAAATACAGGGGCGGCATCACAGCATGTTCGTGGAAGCCGGTGAACGCGATGGCGCAGCCTACCGGGACTTCTGGGCGCGGCTCGGCCGGGGTGAGTATCAGGCGGCCGAATACAAGCGCGTCGGCAAGGGTGGCAAGGAAATCTGGATTCTCGCGACCTATAATCCGATTCTCAATGATGCCGGCAAGCCGTTCAAGGTTGTGAAATTCGCGACCGACGTGACCCAACAAAAGTTGCTGGCCGCTGATAGCAACGGTCAGATGGCGGCTATTCGCAAGTCGCAGGCGGTCATCGAGTTTCGCATGGATGGCACCATCCTGACGGCAAACCAGAATTTCCTTGATACGGTCGGTTACACGATCGACGAAATCCGGGACCGGCATCACAGCATGTTTGTCGATCCGATAGAGCGATCTGGCGCGGCCTATGTGGAATTCTGGGCGAGCCTCAATCGCGGGACCTATCAGGCCGCGGAATACAGACGCATCGGAAAGGGGGGCCGGGAGATCTGGATCCAGGCATCCTACAATCCGATTTTCGATCTCAACGGCAGGCCGTTCAAAGTGGTTAAATACGCTGCCGATATTACGGCGCAGGCCATGGCCCGCCTGAAAGCTGAGCGCGCTCGTTCCTTGATCGAGTCGGTCGCTGCCGGCAGCGAAGAGATGAATGCATCGATCCGCGAAATCTCCGAGACGATGGTGAAGTCCCGGCAGACGGCAGAATCCGCGGTGCAACAGGTGGAGACGGCGGACATCCAGGCGCAGCGGCTCACCTCGGCTGCACATGCCATGGGAGGCATCGTTGGGCTCATCGGCGACATCACCGGCCAGATCAATCTGCTCGCCCTCAATGCGACCATCGAATCGGCTCGCGCCGGTGAGGCGGGGCGGGGCTTTGCGGTGGTGGCCGCGGAGGTCAAGAATTTGGCCAACCAGGCCAAGCAGGCGACCGACAAGATAAGCAGCGAAATCGAGGCCCTGAACGGTATCTCCGGTGACGTGGTTGGCGCACTGGTCTCGATCAAGCAGGCGATCGAACATGTTAACGAGTTCGTGACCTCGACGGCGGCGGCCGTCGAAGAGCAGAGCACTGTGACCAGTGATATGTCGGACAACATGCAGCGCGCGGCATCTGAACTGGCCTGATGCGCTGAATTTGTACGGCTTTGTTGGATCATCCGCGATTGTGCTATCAATTGCGGATGATCCTGCCGTTCAATGCCGCCACCCGAACAATGATCGAGACGCGCCTGGCCGCATTCACGCGGATCGACAAGGGCCAGTACGCTTCGGGGCTGAAGCATGCGGCGGTGGCCCTTGTGATGGTTAAAGCGGCGACCGAATTGGAGACCTCGCTGTTGCTGACGTTACGCGCGTCCGGTCTGCGCGCTCACAGTAATCAATGGGCGCCTCCTGGCGGTCGCTGCGATCCTGGTGAGACACCCGTGCAGGCGGCAATCCGCGAGTTGCGTGAGGAGCTCGGTCTGCAGCTCACGCAGGATGATGTCATCGGCGTCCTCGACGATTACCCGACCCGCTCCGGCTATCTGATCACGCCTGTCGTCATGTGGGCGCACGACAGCGTTCAATTGATGCCGAACCCCGATGAGGTCGCCTCGGTTCATCGCATTGCGCTGTCGCAGATCGCGCGGCCGCAGGCGTTCGATTTCGTTGCCATTCCCGAGAGCGACCGGCGCCTGATCCGCTACAGCCATTTCGGCCACTTTATTCACGCGCCAACCGCCGCGCTGATCTATCAGTTCAGCGAAGTTCTTGCGGGGCGCACCACCCGTGTGGCCGAGCTGGAGCAGCCGGTCTTCGCCTGGAAGTGATTCTGCTCCCCGGCGCGACGTGTCAGCGCAGGCAGTGTCCGGCCTTGGAAAGACATTGTTCACCAAACTCATCCAACGTCATTTTAAGCGGGGTATGTTTGACCCGCCTGGGACGGGCGCGGGGCGGCGTCCCGCCTCATTCCTCTGCATGGCCGGCTATGCCGGCTGACATCTCGACAGGTCTCATGTCTCATTTGATTCGCACCTTTACTGCCACTGTCCCGCTCGCGGTATTTTTGTTCATGCCGGTCGGTTATGCGCTGGATTCCGCCCAATTACCGGCAGGCGTTGCCAATGCGATGGCGCAGGGCGCCTCGCCGCAGGCCGTCGCAGAATACCGACGCAAGCTTGCGGAATATCAGGAAGCGCGCGCGGCCTTCGATCAGGAGGCCGGTGCCTATTGGGATGCAATCTCTGAGAAGCGAAAAATCCGCAATGCCAAGCGCCGCGACCGCCAGCAGATCACGCTGAATGACTACGTGCTGGAACAGGCGCCGCTTTATGAAGGACCAAAACGTCCGGTGAATCCGGAGCCCGAGGATAGCGATCCGCGCGTCCGCAAGGATCTTCCGGTGGTGGCGGATTTCCTCGCGGCGGCGAGGGAGCAATTTCAGTTCGTGCCGCAGCGGCCTGCCAATGAGATGGAGTTCAAGCGCGCTTATGCTCGTGCCGCCCTGCAGGCCGGGCTGACACGCGACATTGCGGTACGCGTCTATTCCTTCGAGACCGGTGGCAATGGCGGCCATGACATGCAGTCGGGCCTGAACCCGTCACGTCCGGGGTCTCGCGCGATCTCCACCGCTATCGGCTACAATCAGCTGCTCACAGCCAATACGACGACGCTCGTTGCCGAACAGGGGCCTCAGATTTTGAAAGTTCTGACCGAGAAGGCATCGGCGCTCTCGGGCCCGCAGCGTAAGGCGATGGATCACAAGATTGCGGTCTTCAAGCGCATGCAGGCGACTGTGCGCACTGTTCCGCAAAACTGGAGCGCTCTTGAGAAGCTTGGCACGACCCCGCAGGGCTGGGCCATGCACGCGCTGGTGCTGGACATGGATGTCGGCCCGCAATTGCAGGTCCACAAACTACTGACGTCAGTGAATTTTGCCCGCGCCCGCGGGTTTGATCGCCCGCTCAGCGCAGCCGAGCTTGAGATGATGAATCTCACTGGCGATGGCAACGGCTTCGATATGCTGACCATGCCGCTGGCGATGCGTGAACAGGTGCCGACGGCGAACTTCTTCCAGCGTGGCGGGTATGAGCGCAATCCGGTGGCGATCCGCCACAATACCGTGGCCAAGCTACTCGCAGTTACCAATGCGCGAATGGACAGCAACAGCAATCTGCCAGGCGCAAAAGAATTGGCCGCGGCTTTTTGAGCCACGGCCAATCTAAGCCTTGTGATGTGCGCTCTCTCGCCGGAGAGCGGCTGGGCTTATGAGTTGCCTGGATTGAAATCGTCGCTTGGTGCTTCTGCCGGCGCGCCAGCTGCAGCAACGTCGGGGCGAGGACCGTGCGGACGGCGGCGACGACGCGGCGGGAAGCGCTCTCCACCAGCATTCTGTTCGAAGCCGCCTGGAGCAGCACCCGGCTGAGGCTGCGCACCACCCGTGATGAAAGAAGGCAGACGATCGACACCATCGCCGACCGGCATCATCGGCTGCGGTTGCGGCTGATATTGCGGCTGGCCCTGCGGCTGATTCGGCTGACGGTGTTCGCGATTATTGTTCTCGCGGGGCTGATAGGGCTGTTCGCCGCGCTGCTGATAGGGCTGACCACCCTCACGCTGCGGAGGCTGCTCGCGCTGCGCAAAGGGCTGCTGTTGTACCGGCACGAAACCGGGCTCGGCACCGAAGTTCGAGTAGCTCTCGCTCTCGTCATCGTTGTCCTCAGGCGGCATCTCGTTTTCGGTGCGCGGTTGCGGCTGATTCTGCCGGAACTGCTCCTGCGCGGCGGCGATCAGGCGGAAATAGTGCTCGGCGTGCTGATAGTAGTTCTCGGCAGCAACGGGATCGCCGGAGCTGCGTGCATCGCGGGCGAGCTGGACGTACTTCTCTGCGACGTGGGAGGCGGTACCGCGGATCTTGATGTCGGGGCCATTCGATTCGAAGACCCGGGTCATCGGGTTCTGGCCGCGCCGATTGTTATTGTTGTTATTATTATTGTTGTTGCGGTTGTTGTTGTTCCGCATCCGCTTGTTGTTGTTGTTCTGACCGTTTCGCATGTGTCGCCTTCAGTTATCGATCCAGAGTGTCACAGAGCTATGTTTCAAAGAGATGATTGCCGCAGCACATTGCGGGATGCGGACGCGTGAAGCGCCCGAATCGTCGTGCAGACCTTTGCTGCATCGATCTTGCCGTCATTCGCGTTCAACAAAGACGCGTTCCCCAACCGCCCGCTGACCATGCCAGCCGGACCAAATCACCCACCTGCCGAAACAAGGTCAGGCTTCTGTGCGTGAAGTTTAAAGCGCAATATCAGGCTTTCGTTCGCTTTGCGGTCGCGAGCAGCGCAGCTCTCTCAGCCATCGCGCTCAACCAAACCTGCCTGTTGGAACCTTTCACCCGGACGGGCTCTCTAGCGAGAATTCTGGCTTCCTGCCGTAAATCTACGGGGCGAGCCAACCCTGAACCGATGTTGTGACGGGAAGGTAGTCGCTCCCCGGGGATATTCCAAGTGGTTTTTTCTGTCGCAAGAAGGCTTTATCGGGGCTTTTTTTGTCCCGATACCGCCCTGCGAATGCCGCCCAGATCGGCTTTGGCCGGCACCGGCAGGGTTAACCCGGACACCGTCATCAGACCGGCGACATCGTCGCTTTGGTCGTGGCCCACCTCGACCACCAGGAGGCCGCCGGGCACCAGCAACCGGGCGGCTTCGGGGGCGATGGCTCGATAGGCATTTAGTCCGTCTTTTCCACCATCCAAGGCGCGGAGCGGGTCGTGGTCGCGCACCTCGATGTCGAGGTCGGCAATGTCGGCCGAGGGAATATAGGGCGGATTGGAGACGATTAGGTCGAAGCCGCCGGTCAGGGCTGAGGCATAGTCGCAGACAGCGAAATGGGCGCGCTCGATCAAGCCGAGTTGCGCAGCGTTGGAGCGAGCCGTTCGCAGGGCGTCGAGATTGATATCGGTCGCAATGCCGGTGGCGTTGGTTAACTCCGAAAGCAGCGCCAGCAGGATTGCGCCGGAGCCTGTGCCGAGATCGGCGATCACAAGCGGACGGTCACGCGGACCTGTCGCATCGAGAAGTTCGAGCGCCGCCTCGACGAGGGTTTCGGTATCGGGACGGGGCACCAGCGTGTCGGGCGATAGCTGCAGCGGCAGACCCCAGAATTCTTTCACGCCTAGGACACGGGCCACGGGTTCGCCATCGAGGCGGCGCTGTGCGAGGCGGGCAAGTTGGGCCGCTTCATTGGACGTCAAGATGCGATTCGCAGCCGAGATCAACCCGGTCAGATCGAGTCCGAGCGCGTCGCCTGTCAGCAAGCGCGCGTCGAGTTCAGCGGAATCGATGCTGTGGGTGCGGAGCAGATTGGTCAATGAGCGTCGTGCGTCCTCGACGCTCTGTCCGGCGAACATGTCGCCGGCGCTCACGCCGCGTCGCCCTGGGCAGCGAGTTGTGCAGCCTGATGCTCTGTCGTCAGCGCATCGACCAGTTCGTCCAATGCTTCGCCGGCAATCACCTGCGGCAGCTTGTAGAGCGTGAGATTGATGCGGTGGTCGGTGACGCGGCCCTGCGGGAAATTATAGGTGCGGATGCGCTCCGAGCGGTCACCGGAGCCGACCTTCTCCTTGCGCTCGGCCGAGCGGGCGGAATCGATACGCTGCTGCTCGGCGTCATAGATGCGCGAGCGCAGGATGTTCATCGCCGAAGCGCGGTTCTTATGTTGCGAGCGGCTGTCCTGCATCATCACCACGATGCCGGTCGGGATATGCGTGATGCGGATCGCTGATTCGGTCTTGTTGACGTGCTGGCCGCCGGCGCCCTGGGCGCGCATCGTGTCGATGCGCAGGTCGTCCTGCTTGATGTCGATATCCACTTCTTCGACTTCGGGCATGACAGCGACCGTTGCCGCCGACGTGTGAATGCGCCCCTGAGTTTCCGTATCGGGCACGCGCTGCACGCGGTGTACACCGGATTCGAATTTCAACTTGGCGAAAGCACCGCGGCCCTTCACCTCGGCGATGATTTCCTTGTAGCCACCCATGGTGCCTTCGGACGCCGAAATCACCTCGACCTTCCAGCCGGCCAGTGCCGCAAAACGCTCATACATCCGGTACAGGTCGCCGGCGAAGAGTGAAGCCTCGTCGCCGCCGGTGCCGGCACGGATTTCCAGCACCACGTTGCGCTCGTCCATCGCATCCTTCGGCAACAGCGCCACGCGGATTTCCTGCGCCAGCGCCTCGATGCGTTCTTCCAGCGCCGGGCGCTCGGCCTGCGCCATCTCGCGCATCTCCGCATCGGTCGAAGTATCGGCGATCATCGCATCGATATCTTTGATCTCTGTAAGCGCACCGCGATAGGTCTTCACCGCGTCGATTAGGGGATTGAGCTCGGACAGCTCGCGCGTCATCCTCACATAATTCTCAGCGCTGACCTGACCCATCAGTTGTGCCTCGAGCGAGGCATGATGGGCGAGGAGAACGTCGAGTTTGGCTTCAGGCAGCATGGACATGGGGACGTCTCGGAGATCGCAGAAAGGGAAAGGTGCGTCGTGCGGGCAAGAGCCTCGCTACAACGACAGTCCCTCGGCCTCAGCGAATTCGGTGAGCTTCTGCCGAATCGAGACGCTGCCCGAGGGGGCGTCGAGCAGTTGTGTCATCAGCGCCTCGGCCTTTTTGGCATCGAGGTCGAGAATCATTGCCTTCACGGGGCCATGCGCGGTGGCCGACAGCGACAGCGAGCGATAGCCCATGCCAATCAGCGCCAGCGCGCCGATCGGCTGCGAGGCCATCTCGCCGCACAGCGAGACGTGACGTTTGGCGGCGTCGCCCTTTTGCACGATCTCACGCAGTACGCGCAGGATCGGCGCCGACAGCGTATCGAAGCGTTCCGACACCTTGGCATTGCCGCGGTCGACAGCGAACAGGAACTGGAACAGGTCGTTGGAGCCGACCGAGACGAAGTCGACCTTCTTCAGGAGTTCGTCGAGCTGATAGACCAGCGCAGGCACCTCGATCATGGTGCCGACATCGATTCGCTCGGGTAGGGCATGACCGTGCTGGCGCAGATAGGTCAGCTCGCGTTCGATGATTGCCTTGGCCTGATCGAATTCGGCCACTTCCGAAATCATCGGGAACATGATGCGCAGCGCACGCCCGCCGCCGGCGCGCAGCAATGCGCGGATCTGGCCGCGCAGCAAGCCGGGTCGATCGAGGCCAAGACGGATCGCGCGCCAGCCTAGCGCCGGGTTCTCCTCGACGATGGTCTCCATGTAGGGGAGCGCCTTGTCGCCGCCGATATCGAGGGTGCGGAACGTCACCGGCTTGGGGCCGGCAGCATCGAGCACCGCACGATACAGCGCCAGCTGATCGCTGGAGCGGGGCAGGCTTTCCCCGACCATGAATTGCAGTTCGGTGCGGAACAGGCCGATGCCCGCCGAGCCGGTATCGTCGATATGCGGCAGGTCGATGATCAGACCGGCATTGATCAGCAGGTCGACCTTCTGGCCGTCCTTGGTTACGCAGGGAAGGTCGCGCAACGCTGAATACTGCGCCTGTCGCCGTGCGCGGAAACGCACGCGTTCAGCATAAGCGGATTCGATCTCGGCGGAGGGCCGAATATAGATCGAGCCCGAGGTGCCATCGACGATGACGGCGTCGCCTGGATCAGCAATGCCCGGCGCATTTGCGACTTCGCCGATCGCGGGAATGCCGAGCGCGCGCGCCACGATCGAGACATGCGAATTAGCCGTACCTTCCTCCAGCACCAGGCCACGCAGCTTCTTGCGATCGTAGTCGAGGAGGGCGGCTGGGCCCATCGCACGTGCGATCAGGATCGCATTGTCCGGCATCTGTTCGCGCGACGGCGCGTGATCCTGGCCGACCAGCTGCCGCATCAGGCGATGGCCGAGATCTTCAAGATCGTGCAGGCGGTCGCGCAGATAGGGATCGGTGGAACGCAGCATGCGCGCACGGGTATCCGACTGCACGCGTTCGACGGCGGCTTCGGCGGTGAGGCCCGTGGCGACCGCTTCGTGCAGCTTGTGCGACCAGCCGTGGTCATTGGCGAACATGCGATAGGCTTCGAGGACATCGCGATGCTCGCCGCCGTCGGCGACGTCGCCGCGTTCCAGCATGCGGTCGAGGTCCGAGCGCAGCTTGGTCAGCGCGGTGTCCAGCCGTTTGATTTCCTTCGGCAGGTCTTCGGCGATGTAATTGGTGATGACGACGCGCGGCTCGTGCAGCACTACATGTCCGAGCGCGATACCATCGGAAAGGATAGCGCCGGTCTTGTGCAGGGAATGCCGCGCAGCGGGCTCGGCGCCCGGCTGCGCCAGCGCCGATAGCTCGCCGGAGGCGATCATCTCGGCCAGCACCATGGCGGTGGTTTGCAGTGCCTCGACTTCTTCCTCGACATAAGTGCGCTTGGCGCGATTCTGCACTACCAGCACGCCGAGCGTATTGCCGGCGCGCAGGATCGGCACGCCTAGGAACGAGTGATAGATCTCTTCGCCGGTCTCCGGGCGGAACGAGAACGCCGGATGGCTCTGCGCGTCGTTGAGATTGAGCGGCGTGGCTTCGGAGGCGACCAGACCGACCAGGCCTTCATGGGAGCTCAGCACGGTCTGGTGGACGGCGTCGCGGTTGAGGCCTTCGGTGGCGTAGAGCTCGAGTGTATTGTCGACGCGCAGCACGTATGTCGAGCAGACTTCCGCCACCATATTGGCGGCGATCAGCACCACGATCTTGTCGAGGCGTTCCTGAGCGCTGACCTGCTCCGCCATCACTTCGCGGAGCCGTCTCAGCAAGACTCGGGGGCCACCCGACGCGCTCCGCATGTGCCGACACCCTCCCCACGAGGCCGACACCTGACAAAAGCCGTGCGCCGACGCTAAGCCTCAGAAAACAATAGAATTTGCACCGCCGCGCAACAAGAGGCGCAGCGACAGAACCGTATCAGATTGTCCGAAACGGCGCCCTCAGCCGCGACGGCTGCCCATGCAGGCCGTATAGCCAATTGAGGCGAGTTTTGCCAAGCAAAACACCTGCCAGACAAGAAACACACCGTTCACATCAAAATAACGGATGTTTCAGGAAAAATTTTCTACGCTTTGTCGAGACCATACAGCGTGTGCAGGGTGCGAACCGCCAGTTCCGTATAGGCTGTATCGATCAGGACGGAGAACTTGATCTCGGACGTGGTGATTGCCCGGATATTGATCTGGCGCTCGGAAAGGGCGGCAAAGGCTTGCGCGGCGACGCCGGCATGGCTGCGCATGCCCGATCCAATCACCGAGACCTTGGCGACATCGGTCGCGCTGTCGATGCGGGCATAGCCGATTTTGGCCTTGGCCGCCGTGATGGTCTCTTTGGCACGGGCATAGTCGGTGGCCGGGACGGTGAAGGTCAGGTCCGTGGTCTTACCGTCTTCGGAGACGTTCTGGACGATCATGTCCACATTGATGTTGGCTTCGGCCAATGGCACGAAGATCGAGGCGGCGACGCCCGGCTTGTCCTCGATCTGGCGGACGGAAATCTGGGCCTCGTCCTTGGAAAAGGCGATTCCGGTAACGACGTGGCTTTCCATGATTTCCTCCTCGCTGCAGATCAGCGTGCCCGGCGGGGTGCCGTGCGGGTCGATGTCTTCGGGTTTGTCGAAACTTGAGCGCACGAAAATCGGCATATTGTGGGTCATGCCGAGTTCCACGGAGCGGACCTGCAGGACCTTGGCGCCCTGCGACGCCAGTTCCAGCATTTCCTCAAACGCCACCTTGTTCATGCGTTGTGCCTTCGGCACGACGCGCGGATCGGTGGTGTAGACGCCGTCCACGTCGGTATAGATGTCGCAGCGGTCAGCCTTGACGGCGGCGGCAATTGCCACTGCCGAGGTATCGGACCCGCCGCGGCCGAGTGTGGTGACGCGGCCGGTCTCGGCATGGATGCCCTGGAATCCGGCGATGACGGCCACTTCCTTGCGCTCCTTGAAGCGCTTGATGAGCTTGTCGCCGTCGATCTCGTCGATTCGGGCCGAGGCATGGGCGTCCGACGTCTTGATCGGGATTTGCCAGCCCTGCCAGGAGCGGGCCTGGATGCCGATGGTCTGCAGTGCGATCGCCAGCAGGCCGGCGGTCACGAGCTCACCGGACGCAACGATGGCGTCGTATTCCCGGGCGTCATGCATCGGCGACACTTCGGTGCACCAGGCCACCAGTTCGTTGGTTTTGCCCGACATCGCCGACACCACGACCGCGACCTCATGACCGGCATCGACCTCGCGTTTGACGTGCTGCGCGACGTTGCGGATGCGGTCGATGTTGGCGACGGACGTACCGCCGAATTTCATTACGAGCCGGCCCATGACGAGTGGTGCATTCCCTGACGACAGTGGGTAAAGATACCGCGCACTACGCACGCGGGCGAAAACGCGCGTATACATAGCGGCGAGGGTGGGGGCAAGCAACCCGGGCTCCCGGTCCCTTAGAACGCACCGAGACAGGGCATTTTGGACGGTTTATGGGGCGCTATATCGACGATATCCTGCAGCCGGGCGAGAAGGTGCTGTATTCCAGCAACTTGCACTGGGTGGTCTATGTCCCGGCCATCGCGGCCTGGATTGTCTCCGCGGCTTTGCTGGTCCTGACGCGTTACGCGATCAACGAAACCCTTGTTCTGCTCTGCCTGGCATCTTCGGCCGTAGTGGCCTTCGCGGCGCTGTACTGGTCGATGAAGGGCTGGTTCCAGCGCTGGACGACCGAGACGGATGTCACCACGCTGCGGGTCGTGCACAAGGAAGGCTTCATCACGCGCAAGACTTTCGAGATCAGTATCGACAAGGTCGCGAGCGTCAGCGTCAATCAGAGCATTCTGGGACGCATCTTGAATTATGGTGACATCGCCATCGAGAACATGGGTGATGATGAAGAAGTCATCAAGATGATCGCGTCGCCACTCGCATTTCGCAGCCACATCACAGCGCGATAGGACAACGGCTCCACAATGGCCATGCAATCCAGCTATTCCGATGCTTCCGCATCCTCCGTCGATGCCAGCGAAGTCGCGAAATTCTCGAAGCTGTCGGAGGAATGGTGGGATCCGCGCGGCAAGATGGCGCCGCTGCACAAGATCAACCCGCTGCGCCTGACCTATATTCGCGACGCCGCCTGCCGCAAGTTCGATCGCAATGTCCGCAGTCTCAATTGCCTGAGTGGCTTGCGCATGCTCGATATCGGTTGCGGGGCTGGTCTGCTGTGTGAGCCGTTCACGCGGCTCGGCGCACAGGTGATCGGTATCGATCCCTCCGCCACCAATATCGCCGCCGCCAAGTTGCACGCAGACAAGGGGCATCTGTCGATCGATTATCGTTGCACCACCGTCGAGGAGATGGACGTGCGTGAGCGCTTCGACATCGTGTTGGCGATGGAAGTGATCGAGCATGTGGTCGATGTTGGTGCTTTCCTCGATCGCTGCGCGTCGATGCTGAAGCCCGGTGGCCTGATGGTGGTCTCGACGCTAAATCGAAACTGGAAGAGCTTTGCGCTCGGCATCGTCGCCGCCGAATATGTGCTGCGCTGGCTGCCACGCGGGACCCATCAGTGGGACAAGTTCGTCACGCCGGACGAACTCGCGCATCATCTGTCGCGCAACAAGCTGGAAATCACCGAACAGTCAGGCGTGGTCTACAATCCGCTCGGTGACCGCTGGACGCTGTCGTCCGATATGGACGTGAACTATATGGTGGTCGCGGAAGAGGTGTAGCGTTTCAGCTTCTGCCTGCTTCAGCCTCGCCGGCGCGTCAAACCCCGTTGAGAATAATCACCGTCGGTGCCTTGGGCAGCGCATTGAGTGATATTGTCAGCGTTTGGGCGCTGCGCTGGTCGATTTCGAAATCCTTTCCGATCTTTGTCATGAAGTCGCTGAGCGGTGTCATGAAGCGATGCATGGGCAGCACCACCGAGGCGCGCAGCCGCTTGGTGATCTCGGATACGCCGTCGAGGGACATTGTGTAGCTGCCATCGATCGGCACCATCACGATGTCGAGCCGGCCGATCGCGGCGAAGTGGCTCTCGTCGAGCTTGTGATGCAGATGGCCGAGATGGCCGATGCACAGGCCGGCAACCTCGAAGATGAAGATCGAATTGCCGTCCTTCACCATCTCGCCGCCGGCGTCATCGCCATAATAGCGGCGGATGTCCGTCGTGACGTTGCGGATCAGCACATCGCCGATGCGCTCATGGATCTGCGCCGGCTGTCCACTCTCGCCCCACCCATGCAATACCGTCTTGATGCGCGGGTCGGGATACAGCGTGTAATGGGTGCTGTGGGCCCGGTTCATCGTCACCACATCCGGGACGCGATCGAGCTTGTAGATGCCGTTATAGTCGGTGGCGATAGTCACGCCGCCGGGTGTGTCGATGTAATAGGTGGAGTGCCCGGCATAGGTGATGGAGACTTCATCGGCCTTCGCAGCAGTCCGACGCAAACTGACTGGAATTGCGAGTGGTGGCCGTGTGGCCATTGCCAGACACTCACTGCCGCGCGGGGCATTTTGCGCGAGTGCTGGGGTAACAACCCAACTCATTGCCCAACAAGTCAGGGTGCCGAGGACTACAGGCAGAAATCGCAGCATGATGCGGCAGTCTCCGAATGCGCTTTGCTTCAATGTATCGCCAAAAGCGGACGCTGCAATGCTGGTTGTGGCGCCGGAGACTGCCCAAGATCGCGGCGCATCGCACGATGTGGATGCCCGGGTGCCGCGATGGAATAGTCGCCACGCTGCAGGGATTGACACGTTGTCTAAGGTAAGATGGTTGGGTAGATCTTGTGATCACTACCGTGAGCATTGCAGTTGTCATCCAATTCAGCCCAGCCCTGGGAATTCGTCAGCCGCGATGATCGTGTTGCGGCGTCGCAATCGGGTTGGGTGTTTGACACTGCGATGCTGCTGCTGACGCGGCCACTTGATGCGGCGATTGCCGAGATACTCCAAGTCATAGGCGTGGAGGCCGAAGCAGATCGCGCATGGATGTTCGAATACGATGCCGACCATCTGCGCTTTCGCAACACCCATGAGTGGAGTCGCGGCGGAGTCGGATCCTTTGTGCAGGATTTACAGCATGTGCCGGTCACAATGATCGGCTGGCTGCATCAACGGCTAATCCTGGGGCAGGCTGTGATGGTCAATGACATCGAGGCACTGCCGCGCAGCGCCGGTGCGTTGCGCGCTGAGTTTATCAGGCAGAACAACAAAAGCGTACTCAGCGTGCCGGTGTTTCATAACGGCAGGCTCGTCGCCTGCATCGGTTTCGATGCCGTCGAGGCGCCGCGCCGGTGGTCGGATGAAATCGCTGATCTGTTTCGTTGTGCCGATCTCATCGCGGCGGCGCGCTATGGCCGGTCGCCGATCACCTCTGGTGTGGAAGATTCGCAGGCTGCGTATCCCGCGCTGATCTACCTACGTCGCGCGCATGGCATTCTCGGCACGCCATTAACCGAAATCGTCGGCCTGCGCTCGTCGAGAGACTATACCGAGGTGTGGCTGGTAGATGGCGCGATGGTGCTCGATCCAAGGCCGCTGACACAGTGGCTGGGCCTGATCCCGCCGGGCTGGTTCGTTCGTATTCATCGCACGGCCGTCGTCAATCATCAGTTCGTGCGCGAGGTCGTGCGCCGGTCGAGCGGGGCATGGCAATTGCGCTTGCATGATTATGAAGACCATTGGCCGGTGTCGCGCGCCGGCCGAGCTGAGCTACGTGCGCACCTTGGCGTTTGAACGACACCAAGCGAGATGAATGCGAGCACGTTAGCGACTCACATTCCACGTGCCGATTGCTATCAATCGCATGCTGATCACGACTTAACAAACCGTTAGCGACGTCAGTGTGTTGAGTATTTTTCGCGTTGTGTGTTGCTACGTTTCAACACGCGAAAAACCTGCAGGGCGTTCGTCGAACCTATAGGTCGATTCGTCGATCTTTGATTGCGACTCGTCATGCGATCGCGTGTCTCATGGAACTTCGCTCGCGTGGATCTGCGAGCTGGAGTTGGATCGTGAAGCTCCCGGTATTTTCAGTCGTCAGCGCAGCGTGCCGCAGCGGCTCGAGTACGAGCAGCGGCACCGGCGCGCGCCGTGCTAACACATTGATGTCGTCGACAGCGATGACGCTGTCGTTGCTGTCGCTTGCGGGTCCGGTGCTGATGGTCGCGGCGATTGCCTCGTCGCAAGCGGTTCATGCGCAGGCTTCGGGCGTCGGCGGAAATGGCGGAGCGCATGCATCTAGCAATCCGAAAGCGGGCGGAATAGGCGGTGTGATCGACCCCGCCAATGGAGGCGGCGGCGGCGGTGGCGGCGGCAGGAATGCCAAGAACGAGTCGCTGAAGAACGCTTATATCGGCAATGGCGGTAAGGGGGGCAGTGGTGCACATGCCAGTGGAGGAGGAGACGGCGGCCAGGGTGGAAACCTGGGCTTCAACGGTTCGCAACTCCCGGGCGGCCAAATCCAGGGAGGCGCGGGATCGCCCGGGAAGCGTCCCCAGCGGCTCAAGGGTGGAGATGGCAGCAACTGGTTTCATGGAATGGGCCATGACGGCGGCAGTGGCGGCGGTGGCGGCGGTGGCGGCACCGGCGGGATATTCAGCGGGTCGTTCGTTCCCGGCAACCAGTTCATTGCGGGCGGCGCAGGTGGCAGTGGCGCCGCCGCCGCCGATGGTGGCGATGGTGTTGTGGCGTATTACGGAACCTTCATGGCCCCCGGCTACGGCGGCGGCGGTGGCGGAGGAGGAGGTGGCGGCGGCGGTGGAATAGGACTCTACGCATCCGGACAAACCCTGGAATCGCTCGCGTCCGCTATCAAAGGCGGTTCGGGCGGTTGGGGTGGCGCCGGCGGCAATGGAGGCACGGGCGCGCCGGATAGTATCGGTAACTATTGCCCGGGCGGACAGCCGCCCTGCATCACCACCGCGACCGACGGCGGCGTCGGCGGCGATGGCGGCAGTGGTGGCAATGGGGGCAATGGCGGCGCCGGCATCGTCGTCGAAAGCGCGCGCATGACCGTCATTAGAAGCGGCGCCTCGGTATTCGGCGGGATCGGCGGGACCGGCGGGGCGGGTGGATCGGGCGGCCAAGGCGTTTCTGGCGGCAATGGTGGCAATGGCGGCGCTGGTGGTACTGGCGGCACCGGCGTCGTGTTGGTGAGCCCCGGTACTGTGCGCGTCGAGAATGGCGGACTGGTGCAGGGCGGCGATGCCGGAGCGGGCGGGACAGCCGGTCCGGGCGGCGGCGGCTGGGAGCTCGGCAGTGGAAGCAGTGGTCACGCCGGTGCGAATGGAACGGCGGGAGTCGCCATCCTTGGGCAGAGCGCCGGCATAACGGTCGTTGCGGCCGGGACGATCGAGGGCGGCCGAAACGTCGACGGATCGCGCGCTGCGGCGATTCTGTTCACCGGCGGCGGCAACAGGCTGGAGCTATGGTCCGGCGCGAACATTACAGGCGATGTCGTCGTCGGCCCGGATGCGAGCAATCCCAATATCTTTGCGCTGGGTGGTTCTCAGGACGGGACTTTTGATCTCTCCGCGCTCGGCACCAAGTATCGTGGCTTCTCGGCGCTGGAAAAGAATGGCGACGCTGGCTGGACACTTTCGGGCATATCGACATCCTTCGCCGGTGATCTGCGCGCCAATGCCGGCACACTGAGTTTCGCCAGCGACGCCAGACTGACGACGGCCAATGGCTATATTGGCTATGACAGCGGTACCGATGCCAATGTCACCGTCTCTGGCCCAGGCGCATCGTGGCTCAATACCAATCTGTTCGTCGGATATCGCGGCAACGGCTCGCTCCTGATTGCCGATGGCATGCATGTGACTGCAGCGACCGCTTCAATTGGCAACGATGCGTCTTATGTCACGCATGGCACGGTGAGGGTTGATGGCATCGGGTCGACGCTCGATGCCCAGACCCTGAAGATCGGCGCAGCGTCCGTCGGCGCGCTGACGGTGAGTAATGGGGGCGTTGCGAAAGCGCGTACGATTCAAGTAGGCGCCTCTGGTGTCAGCGGTGCGTTGAGTATCGGATCCGAGCCCGGGGCGGCGGCTCTGGCGCCTGGTGTTGTGACAGGCCCGGTTGAACTCGCACAAAGCGGCACGCTCAATTTCAACCATACGAGCGGCGACTATCTCTTCAATAATCTCATCACCGGCAATGGCGCGATCAATGTGCTGTCAGGCACCACGATCCTGTCCGGCCGCAGTGCTGCTTTCACGGGCACCACGGAAATCCTGAGCGCAACGCTTGGCGTGACCGGACAACTCGGCGGCACGGTTAATGTCGATGCGGGCGGACGCCTCACCGGCAATGGCTCCGTCGGAGCAACCACGGTGCTCAATGATGGCACGCTCGCGCCTGACGGCACGGGTCGTCTGACGGTGAACGGCAACCTGTCGATGCTCGCCGGCAGCGCCTTTGATTTCAACCTCGGCCATTTTTCGAACGGCGCAGCCTCGACGAGGTCAGCGAGCGTCTTTGCAAATGGCGATGTTTCGCTCCACGACGTGACGTTCAATATCAGTGGTACGGGCGAGCCTGCGGTCGGTTACTATCGTATGATCAACTACACCGGCGGTTCGTCAATCTCCGGACTGACCATCGGCACGACGCCCCCGATCTCGGGACTGTTTCCCGTCACCTATTCGATCGACAGCTCGCGGCTGCATGTGGTCGATCTCATTGCTTCGCCCAACGGCACCGATATCCTTCAACGTTGGGATGATGCGTCGAGCGGCACCGCGGGTGGCAGCGGAACCTGGAATGCGCTCAACAACAATTGGTTTGATTTGGCCGGCGTTGCCAATACCCAGTGGGGATCCATTTATGGCGTCTTCAATGGCCCGGGCGGCACGGTCACGATAGATGGATCGCAGAAATTCTATGGACTGCAATTCGTCGGCGGTCTCTACAACCTTGTTCAAGGCACTGGCGAACTGCGGCCAACCGCGCTGGGCGGTTCGGACGGTATTGGTGAGCTGCGTGTTCTGTCCGGCGAGACGGCGACAATTTCGGCTCCGATTGTAGGCGCTGGTGGTGTGAACAAGACGGGTGGCGGCACGCTCGTGCTCGCCGGCACCAGTACCTATACTGGCGGCACGACCATCAGCGGAGGCTCGCTGCAGATTTCGTCGAATGCGAATCTCGGCGCTGCAACCGGCGGTCTCACCTTCGACAACGGCATCTTGCATACGACTGCAAACATCGCCTCAGCGCGGAACGTATCGTTACTCGGCATAGGCGAGATCGATACCGACGCCGCAACGGCGCTGGTGCTCACCGGTACGGTGTCCGGCACCGGCAGCTTGATCACGGCCGGCGACGGCACTCTGATGTTGGCCAATACCAACAGCTGGACTGGCGGCATGCTACTCGAAGCTGGCACGCTGCAGCTTGGCGCTTCCGGTGCACTGCCCAACGACAGTGACGTGATCGTCTATGGCGGCAAGCTCGATCTCAACGGTTACAATACCACGACGCATTCGCTGATCGGCTTCGGTGGTGAGATTGCGCTTGCAAGTGCACAACTGACGCTCAACCAGGCAAGCGATACGGTCATCGCAAGCACCATCACCGGTGTCGGCGGCAGCCTCGTGAAATCCGGCAGCGGCACGCTGCTGTTGTCTGGAGCGAATACTTACACGGGCGGCACGACAGTTTCCGGCGGCGCCGTTGCAGTTCTCGCGGACGCCAATCTCGGCACGGGCACGCTGACGCTCTCGGGTGGCACGCTGCTGACGCTGGCCGATATCACGTCCGTGCGAAGTATTGTGCTTTCCGGCAGCGGCACAATCGAGACGCTGTTCGGTACGACATTCACGACTACAGGAAGCGTCTCGGGCGCCGGCGCCTTGACCAAGGATGGCTGGGGCACGTTGGTTCTGGCAGGCATCAGCTCTTTCAGCGGCGGCACGACGATCAATGCCGGCACGCTGCAGATCGGCAATGGCGGCACCACCGGCACACTGTCCGGCAACGTCACGAACAATGGTATTCTGGCATTCAACCGATCCGATAATTTCTCCTATAATGACGTCATCTCCGGTCCCGGCGCTTTCATCCAGGTCGGGGCGGGCCTTACAGTGTTTAGCAATGATAACACCTACCGCGGTGGCACGTTGATCTCTGCCGGTATGCTGCAGCTCGGCACTGGCAGCACAGCGGGCTCTATCATTGGCGATGTCATCAATAATGGCACGTTCCAGATTTTCCGTTCCGATGTCTACACATTCGGTGGCACGATCACGGGAATCGGCATGTTCCGGCATGTCGGCACCGGCACGATGGTCCTGACGGCAGACAATACTTACAGCGGTGGTACGGAGATCACGCAGGGCATTCTGCAGATCGGTGATGGTGGTTTCACAGGATCGATCATCGGCAATGTCATAAACAATGGCGAACTTGTCGCGAAGCGCGACGGTCTGCTGACATTGGCGGGTGCCATCTCCGGCAGCGGTTCATTCACGCAGAGCGGCTTGGGCATTACGCGCCTCGACGGACTCAATAGCTATACGGGCGCCACCGACGTCAAGGCCGGAACGCTCAGCGTCAACGGCTCGATCGCCGCGTCGTCGATGGTGAGTGTCGAACGCGGCGCGACGCTCGGCGGCAACGGCATCGTCAGCACCACGCAGATCCAGGATGGCGGCATGCTGTCGCCGGGCAATTCGGTCGGGCTGCTGTCAGTACAAGGCAATCTGACATTTGCCGCGGCTTCGAGCTACATGGTCGAAGTATCTGGCTCGGCGGCGGATCGGACCAATGTCACAGGCACCGCGTCGCTCAACAATGCAGGCGTTCGCGTCAGCTTCGATCCCGCGGCCTATGTGCGTGAACGCTATACCATTTTGAACGCCGCAGGCGGCATGACGGGCACGTTCAGCCCGAATATCGTCAGCGACGAACCACCCTCGTTCATCACGACGCTGAGCTACGATGCTCAAAACGTCTATCTCAATGTAGATCTGAAGCTGACTGGTCTCAACATCAATCAGAACAACATCGCCTCGTCGCTGAATGCCTATTTTGGCAGCCATGGCGGCATCCCCTATGCGCTCGGCGCGATGGCGCCGGAAGATCTGACGCAATCGTCGGGCGAACTCTCGACCGGCGTGCAACAGAACACCGTGCAGGCCATGACGCAGTTCGTGGGCGTGCTGACCGATCCCTTCGCTGCCAATCGCGGCCTCGCAACCGTGAACACAGCTTCGAATGCCTTCGCGACGGCCGATCGTTCACCGACGCACTGGCGCGACGCCTACGGTGCGATCACCAAAGCGCCACCTGTGGCGGTGAGCTTCGAAGCGCGCTGGAACGTCTGGGCTGCGGGCTTCGGTGGTGGTCAGGCGACCGACGGCAATACGGTCGTTGGTTCGCACAATAGCAGTAGCCGGATCGGCGGCATTGCCGTCGGTGCCGATACCTGGCTGTCGCCACAGACGCTTGCCGGCTTCGCCGTGGCTGGCGGCGGCACCAGCTTCGGCTTGTCGGATAATCTCGGTTCAGGTCATTCGGACCTGTTCCAGATCGGTGGCTTCATCCGCCATCACCAAGGCCCTGCTTATATCACAACTGCGCTCGCCTACGGATGGCAGAACATCACTACGGAACGGCTGGTGACCATCGTCGATGCAGACCGGCTGCGCGCGAACTTCACCGCGCACGCTTTCTCGGCGCGCGCCGAAGCTGGCCGTCGGAGCGTGCTGCCGTGGCTTGGCGGCGTGGGTTTGACGCCTTATGCCGCGGGCCAGGTTACGAATATCGACCTGCCAGCCTATGCAGAGACGCTTGTCTCCGGCGGCAATGATTTTGCGCTCAGTTACACCGGACGCAACGTCACTGCCATGCGTAGCGAACTTGGTCTCCGCACCGACAAGTCCTTTGCGCTGGATGGCACGCTGCTCACGCTGCGTGGTCGCGCCGCTTGGGCGCATGATTTCAACCACGATCGCGTCGCGCAGGCCTCGTTCCAGTCGCTGCCTGGTGCGAGCTTCGTCGTCAACGGCGCGGCGATGGCGCCCGATGCGGCACTGACCAGCGCGAGTGCGGAGGTCATGCTCGGCAGCGGGCTGTCGGTCGCAGCGACGTATGAGGGCGAGTTCTCCAACCTCACCCGCAGCCATGCCGGCAAGGGCGTCGTGCGCTTCGTCTGGTAAGCCACGTCCGAGGCGGTCGCGATCGCATCGCAGGCATGGGCGCAGGCCGCTTGACCCTGCGGCGTGACGCAGTCAGGTTCCGCGCCATCGCTCGCGGACCCGTCCTGCCTCATGTTCACCATCGCCTCGCTCTGGATCCCCTTCACTATCATCGCCTCGCTGGGGCAGGTGGCGCGCAATGCCATGCAGCGCTCGCTCACCGGCCCGCTCGGGACCTGGGGCGCCACCAACATCCGTTTTCTGTTCGGCTTCCCGTTTTCGATCGTCTTTTTCGTGGTGATCATCCTGGCGACGGGCGACAAGGTGCCGTGGCCATCAGCCGAATTCTGGCCGTGGCTGCTACTCGGTGCGCTGAGCCAGATCTTTGCCACAGGGCTCATGCTGGCAGCGATGAATGATCGCTCCTTTGTGGTCACCACGGCCTATCTCAAGACCGAGGCGATCCAGACCGCGATTTTCGGTTTCGTCTTTCTCGGCGATCATCTGACGGTGCTGAAGGTCGCGGCGATCCTGATTGCGACCATCGGAGTCGTCGTCACGGCGCTGCGGCCCGGTGCTACGCGCAACATCGCCAGCATCCGGCCGACCGTCCTCGGGCTGGTCGCGGCGGCGGCTTTTGCGCTGTCGGCCGTCGGCTTTCGCGGCGCCATCATCACGGTGCCCGGTGTCAGTTTCGTCACGGCGGCGTCCTATGCGCTGGTCTGGGCACTATTCGTGCAGACCTTGATCCTGACCATCTGTCTGCTGGCCCGTGCCCCCAAGGTGTTGAGCGACATCCTCGGCCTATGGAAGCCATCGATGCTGGCCGGCTTCATGGGCGCAGCCGCCTCGCAATTCTGGTTCCTGGCCTTTGCACTTACGGCCGCCGCCAATGTGCGGACACTGGCGCTGGTCGAGGTGTTGTTCGCGCAGGCCGTCGCCTATTATTCGTTCAAACAGCCGTTGTCCGCTCGCGAATTGTCGGGGATCGCGCTGATTGTCGTCGGCGTGGCGATGCTGGTTGCGGTGTGACGGCGCAGTGCGCGTGATGTCTCTTTCGTGGGCGCGCCTGCTGCGATAGGACTGATCGCAGCCTTCCCCGTGCCGATCCCGAGACCAGATTGATGCGCATCCTGTCCCTGCTCTTCCTGCTGCTTGTCGCCAACCCGGCCTCGGCGGTTGAAGCCATCGTCAAGGACGGCGACACGATCCAGATCGGCAATGTCGCCTACAAGCTTGCCGGCCTGGACGCGCCGGAGGTGGATCAGCCCTGTGTCGATGAACATGCCGACAACTGGGCCTGCGGCATCGAGGCAAGGGACCAGCTGGTGAAACTGATCGGCAAGCGCGAGGTTCGCTGCGAGGACCTTGGCGAGGACAAGATCTACAAGAACCGTCGCGCCGGTCTCTGCAGTGTCGTTGGCGAGACGAGTAGCCTCAATCAGGCGGTGATCCAATCGGGCTATGCGGTGAGCATCGAACCGTCGGACAAGGCAAGCGCCAAGACCAGCTTCAGGTCCGATGAGACGGCGGCCAAGGACAAGCGCCAGGGGCTGTGGCGCGGGTGCTTCGTGACGCCCGCGGAGTTCCGCGGCAAGGCGAGCGACAGCCCATTGCTCGGCTCGGCTTGTCGGAGCGACAAGGACAAGGAGCTGCGCGCGGCGCTATTTCCCACCGATCTCGCGATGCCGTCGGGCTGCAATATCCGGGCGAAACAGGTCCGCCGCGCCAAGTTTACCGGCCATGTTGGCGTCTATCTCATTCCCCAATGCCAGAATTACGCGACCCAGCCGAAGCCGGATCGCTGGTTCTGCAGCGAGGACGACGCCCGCGCCGCGGGTTACCGCAAGGCGCTCAACTGTCAGGCCCCCAGTCGCCGCAACTGAGCGATGAGCCGGTGGTGCTGGACGCCGCGGGCTGAACCACGTAGCAAATCAGGACGCCGAAATGAGCCGGGCGCGTGCGCCCAAAACCTGTTTAAGGGGCTTATTCCAGTATGCGAAATCCGGAGTGAAGCGCGTGGCCGAGAACACCAGTTCAGCATCGATCGAAGCCGTTGAGCGCAGCCTGGCCTCTGCCGGCTATATTGCCAGCCGGCAGATCGCCACCGCTGTCTATCTCGCCGAGAAAATCGAGAAACCGATCCTCGTCGAAGGCCCGGCCGGCGTCGGCAAGACCGAACTCGCCAAGGCGATCGCTGCGTCGCGCGGCCTCGAGATGATCCGCATGCAGTGCTACGAGGGCCTCGACGAGGCCAAGGCGCTGTACGAGTGGAAATATGCCAAACAGCTACTCTACACCCAGATCCTGAAGGACAAGCTCGGCGAAGTGCTGGGCGGGGCCGATACGCTCGCCAAGGCGCTCGACCAGTTGCACGATTTCGGCGACGTGTTCTTCTCCAAGGAGTTCGTCGAGCCGCGTCCGTTACTGCGCGCTCTGGAACAGCCGATGGGCTGCGTGCTTCTGATCGACGAGATCGACAAGTCCGACGCCGAATTCGAATCGCTGCTGCTCGAAATCCTGTCCGACTTCCAGGTCACGATCCCCGAGCTCGGCACCGTCGTAGCCATCGTACCGCCGACCGTGATCCTGACCTCGAACGGCGAACGTGATCTTGGCGACGCGTTGAAGCGCCGCTGTCTGCATCTGCATATCGGCTTCCCCGAACCGAAGCTCGAAGAGCGCATCGTCGAAACCCGCGTGCCCGGTGTTTCCGCGACACTGCGCAAGCAGCTTGTCGGTTTCGTCAATCAGGTCCGCACGCTGGACCTGAAGAAGCTGCCGTCGGTCAGCGAGACCATCGACTGGGCCAAGGTGCTGGTGCTGCTCGGCGCATCCGAACTCGGCCACGAGATGGTCAAGGATACGCTCAACGTGCTGCTGAAATATGAAGGCGATATCGAAGCGACACTGCCGCAGGTCTCGGGCTTCGTTGCCAAGGCCGACCGGCAGGGCGCGTTCGGTTAGCCATGCGCGATACGCTGCATCGGTTCTTTCGGGCGGCGCGCGGCGCCGGGGTGAGAATCTCGCCCGCCGAAAGTATCGATGCGATGCGCGCGGTCGCCGAGGTCGGTCCCTCCGATCGCGGCATCCTGCGCGATGCGCTGCTGCTGACCATGGCGAAGTCCGGCGAAGAGAAAGCGGCGCTTGCTGCCTGTTTCGATACGTTCTTCACCCATCCTGATTTCGACGCGCCGTCCGCGGCAAATGACGACGACGAGACTGGCGAGGGGGCAAGCGAGAGCGGGACCGACGCCGCGGCAGGTACCGCGTCGGCACAGGATTCGACCGAACTCGGTTCGCTCGCGCAGATGCTGCTGGCGCAGGACCGCGCCGCCATTGCCGCTGCGCTTTCAAACGCATCGAATGCCGCCGGCCTGACCGACATCCGTGTCTTCACCCAGCGGGGGCTGTTTGCTAGCCGGGTGCTCGAGCAGCTCGGGATCGCGCAACTGCGCGACGACATCGACGCGCTCACGATCCGTAATCCAGCAGATGCAGAACGGCTTGCAACGGCGCTCGGTAGTCTGCGCGAGACCGTCAGCGAGATGGTCGCGCAGGCGCTGCTGCTCTATGGCCGCGAGGAGAAAGAGGCGCTGCGCAATGAGATCCTGCGCAATGCGCCGATGGCGCGGCTGGAACAGCGGCAGATCGCGCAAATGCGCGTTCTGATCCGGCAGATCGCGCGGCGGCTGCGCGAACGCTTCAGCAAGCCGCGCAAACGGCAGCGCCGTGGCCATCTCGACGTCCGCCGCACCATCCGCCGCAATGCTGCTTGGGGCGGCGTGCCGTTCATGACGGCATGGAAGCGCCGTCATCGTGACAAACCGAAGATCGTCGCTATTTGCGATGTCTCGGGCTCGGTTGCGCAGGTCTCCGACTTCTTCCTGCTGCTGATCCACAGCCTGCATGAAGTTGTGTCCGATGTGCGCTCCTTCGCTTTTTCCGGCAACCTGATCGAAGTCAGCGAAGTCCTGGAGAAAAACAAACCTGAAGAGGCGATGAAGCAGATCATGTCGTCGGTTGGCTACGGCTCGTCCGACTATGGTCGCTCCTTCGTCGATTTCGAGAAGGGTTTCATGAGCGCGATCACGGCGCAGACCACGGTCATTGTGCTCGGCGATGCCCGCAGCAACAATCTCGATCCGCGCGCCGACATCTTGCGCCGCATCGGCGAGCGTTCGAAGCGGCTGGTCTGGCTCAATCCGGAAGGACGGATGGGCTGGGGCTTCGGCGATTCCGAAATGCCGCGCTATGCGACCTTCTGCAATGTCGTGCGCCAATGCGCGACGGCGCAGCAACTCGAGCGCGCCGTCGCGGATATCGTGGCGACCTATCAATAGCCGTCGTCATCAGCCGAAGGTGAAGGCATAGGCCCGCACGCCCGGATCGAGGAATTCGATTCCGAATGTACGGTCGGTGACGTCGCCAGCCTGCCGCACCAGCTGATACAGCTTCGCATCCGTCACGGTGCCATATCCCTCGGCATCGGTATCGGTGCCATGGCTGGCGCCGGGTGCTGCGCCATTGATGGTGACGCGGAAGCGCACCGGCTTGCCGTCCCGTGATGGGCCGAGAACCAGATGCAGGTCGCGGGCGTGGAAACGATAGGCGATACGGCCGGACGCCTCATCGAGCTGCGCATATTCGCGGCCGATGGTCCATGTGCCGCCCAGCGTCCAGCGGTTTAGCGGCAGCATGTCGATGCCGCGATAGAGGTTCGGCACGTCTTCACGTGCGCCGCCCGGTGAGGTGAAGCCGGTAGCCTGTCCATAGCCGAGATAGGTTTCCGACGACCGGAGTTGGACTTCGTCCGCCGCAACCTGCGTGCCTTCGGCTGTCACGGTTGCGGCGTTGTTGGTTGGCTCGTGGCCGGCCTCGGCGAGCAATTGCTGGATCAGCTTTTCTGACAGCGCGTAATTGCCTTCGCCGATCGCCTGATGACGAATGTGGCCATCGGCACCGACGAAGTAGAGGGCAGGCCAAGCATTGTTGCTGAAGGCGCGCCAGATCCGGAAGTCGTTGTCGATCGCGACGGGATAGCCGACGCCAAGCTTCGTTGTTGCAGTGCTGACATTGCCAACGTTCTTCTCGAAGGCGAATTCCGGCGTGTGCACGCCGATCACGACGAGGCCCTGATCGCGATACTTCTCGGCCCAGGCACGCACATGCGGCAGCACGCGCAGGCAGTTGATGCAGGAATAGGTCCAGAAATTCACCAGCACGACCTTGCCCTGCAGGTCTTCAGCCTTCAGCGGCGACGTGTTGAGCCATTGCCTGCTGCCCACGATCGATGCGAGCGGACCAGACAGTGACGCATGGGGTGTGGCATTGCCGATGGACGTTCCGGCCTGCGCGGATGGCGCGGGCTGCAGCGTGTCGATCAGCTTGCTTTCAAACGCCGTCGTCGACGGCAGAGATAGTTGCGTCAGCAGGCGCGTATCCAGTCCGGCCCAGATCGCGATAGCGCCGAGCACCACTGCGCCACCCAGCGCGCGACGCACGCCGTCGCTCCATGGCATCAGCTCGCGCGCTTTGGCGAGCAAGCGTCCGCCCAGTAGCATGCCGGCGGCGAGTGACGTTGCCGCACCAAGACCATAGGCGAGCAACAGCAACACGGTATCGATTCCCGGCCCGTGCAGTGCCGCGCCGGTGAGGATCAGGCCCAGCACCGGTCCGGCACAGGGTGCCCAGACGAGGCCCGTCGCTATGCCGAGTAGCAGCGAAGCGACCGGTGTGCGTTTGGCGTTTGTATCATTCTGGCCGGCCCAGCCGGACAGCTTCACACCGAGTAGCACCAGCGGCGCCATCAGCCGCGTGGCCAGAGTCGGCAACAGCAGTGCCAGGCCGAATAGCGTCATTGCGATGAGGGCGATGGTTCTACCATAGCGATTTGCCTCGATCGCCCAGTTGCCGGCGACAGAGGCGAGACTGGCGGCCACCGCGAAAGTCAGTGTGAGGCCGATCAGCAAGGGCAATCCGCTGCGGCGAAACGGCTGGTCCGCGCGGGCGAGAATGATCGGCAGGATCGGGAAGATGCAGGGCGATGCGATGGTGAGCAGGCCGGCTGCATAAGCGAGGATGAAGAGCGTCACGGTGATCTCCAAAAATACACGAGTGAAGCCGGCGACCATTCGGGGGAGCGCCGCGATCCGCGGACCGGTTGACGGTCCGCGGAAGAAGGTGAGGGTCAGATCAGGTTGATCGCGACATTGATGTTGCCGCGCGTTGCCTTCGAGTAAGGGCAGATCTGATGCGCGGCATCGACCACCTGGCGCGCGATGTCCGGCGCGAGGCCGGGCAGGCTGACATTGAGGCGAGCCTGCAGGAAGAAGTCGCCGCCGGTGGTGCCAAGGTCGACTTCGGTGTCGACGGCAACGTCGGCCGGCAGCTTGACCTTCAGATTGCCGGCGGCGCGCCCCATGGCGCCGATGAAGCAGGCGGACCAGCCGGCCGCGAACATTTGCTCGGGATTGGTGCCGGCGCCGGCCGAGCCGGGAGGCGACAGCTTGACCTCGAGCCGGCCGTCAGAGCTGCGCGAGGCGCCATCGCGGCCACCGGTGGTGTGGGTCTGGGCGGTATAGAGAACCTTTTCGATGGTGGTCGAGGTCATGGTCGTAGCTCCTATTTGTATCGTACGCGATGTAATCGAGCGCGATACAAATAACGGCTCCGATCCATCTGTCAACTCTTCCGATTTAATCGCATCCGATATATATGGATGCGATAGGTCACGTTCTCGTGTCCTGACGGGAGTGCGGACATGTCATCAAGCAAGCTAAAATCGGTCAAATCCGAGCAGGCCGGGCCGAAACTGTCGGATTTCCTTTGCTTTTCGATCTATTCAGCCAATCTGGCCTATGGCCGGGCCTACAAGCCGATCCTCGAAAAGCTCGGTCTGACTTACACCCAGTACATCGCCATCGTGGCGCTGTGGGAGGAGGACGGGCAGACCGTGGGCAGCCTCGGCGAAAAGCTGTTTCTGGAGTCCAACACGCTGACGCCGATCCTGAAGAAGCTCGAAGCGATGGGCTATCTGCGCCGGCAGCGCGATCCCGGGGATGAGCGGCAGGTGGTGATCAGCCTGACCGACGAAGGCCGGCGGCTGCGCGAGAAGGGGCTGACCATGAATCTCGTGAAGGCATCCGGTCTTGAGCCCGACGAATTCAAGAAAATGCAGCAGGGCGTTGCCACGCTGCGCGACAACCTGATCAAGGCTGCGCGCGAGAGCTGACCCGCGTATCGGCCATGCAGTGGCCGGCATGCGGGTGCATGCTGTGTCGTCCTCCTGTAACCTCGCGGCAGCAGATCAGTCCGAGAGGTTGGCGTGAGCGACATCGACAAAATTTTTACGCGGGCGAAATTCGCCGACGGCAGCCTCAACACGATTGCCGTCAGTGGCGGTCTGATCACCGAGATCATATCCGGCAGCGATCCAGCACCGACAACCGCAGAGACCGTCGATCTCGGCGGCACGCTTGTGATCCCGTCCTTCGTCGAAGGTCACATCCATCTCGACACCAGTTTATACGGCGACGTCTGGCGGCCGCATGTGCCCTATTCGAACGGCTTCAACGTGCAGGAGCGCGTCGCCATCCAGGCCGACAACATGGCCAAGGCCGCGCCGATGGCCGAGCGCGCGCGGAGCCAGCTTGAGCTTTGCCTCGGTCACGGCAGCACGCGCATGCGCAGCCATGTGATGGTCGATGGCTCGGTCGGCCTGACATCGCTGGAGACCATCCTCGCCGTGCGCGAGGCGCATCGCGACCTCATCGATATCCAGCTTGTCGCGTTCCCGCAAAGTGGCATCCTGCGCAGTCCGGGCACGCCGGATCTGCTCGATGCTGCTTTCGATCTCGGTGCGAACGTGATCGGCGGTCTCGATCCCGGTGGCTTCGACCGCGATGTCGAGAAACATCTCGATGTGGTGTTCGGCATCGCCGAGCGCCGCGGCGTTGATGTCGATATCCATCTGCACGATCCCTCGATGCTCGGCATTTTCGAGATAGAACAGATTTGCTCGCGCACGCAGGCGCTGGGCATGCAGGGCCACGTCGCCGTCAGCCACGCTTATTCGCTCGGCGATGTCGCTCCAGATGTCGTGCAGCGAACAGCCGAGTTGCTGGCAGCGAGCGGCGTCGCCATCATGACCAATGCGCCGGGTGCGCGGCCGTTTCCACCGGTGAAGCTGTTGCGCGCTGCCGGCGTCACGGTGTTCGGCGGCTGCGACAACATCCGCGACTCGTGGTGGCCCTATGGCGACGGCGACATGCTCGGCCGGGCCATGATGATCGGCTATCGCTCTGGCTTCAACACCGATGAAGATCTGATGCTGGCCTTCGACATCGTCACGGCCGGTGGTGCGAAAGCGCTGCGGCTGGAAGATCACGGCCTCCGCGTCGGCGCCAAGGCCGACTTCGTCGCCATCGATGCACCGCACGTGCCGCAGGTCGTGGTCGATCTGCCAAAGCGCCGCGCGGTCTACAAGAACGGCCGGCTGGTTGCGCGGGACGGCGAGATCGTCGCCCGAAAGGCTTGAATCATCGGCTGGACGCGTTACGACTGCGCCACACAAAGCTGGCATGCCACGAGTTCTGGAGACGACGAATGCTTGAAACACCGCGCGCGCGACGGGGCATGGTGACCTCGCCGCATCACTTGGCGTCGCAGGCCGGTCTCGATGTGCTCAAGGACGGCGGGACCGCTGTGGAAGCGGCGATCGCCGTAGCGGCGGCGCTCGCAGTGGTCTATCCGCACATGACCGGCATCGGCGGCGACGGCTTCTGGCTGATCGCCGAGCCCGGCAAGGCGCCGATCACGGTGGATGCCTGTGGCCGCGCTGGCGCAGCGGTGGACCTTGCTTACTATGCGTCGAAGGGCGCTTCAGCGATTCCGTTCCGCGGACCGCTCGCTGCCAACACCGTGGCTGGCACGGTGTCCGGCTGGCAGAAGGCGCTGGATGTTTCGAAGCATTGGCAGAAGCCGCTGTCGCGCGAACGCCTGCTCGACAGCGCAATCTATTATGCCGTGAACGGCATCGTCGTCACGCGCAGCCAATCCGAACTGACGTCTGAGAAATTCGCGGAGCTGAAAGACCAGCCGAATTTCGCCGGGACTTTCATGCCGAACGGGCAGGCGCCGGCCGAAGGCGATATTATGAAGCTGCCGGCGCTCGGTGCGACGCTGAAGCGTCTGGCCGTCGAGGGCTTCGAGAGTTTCTACAAGGGCAAGCTGGCCGAGACGATCGCCGCCGATCTCGCCAGGGTGGAGTCGCCAGTCACCGCTGTCGATCTGCAAAGCCATCAAGCCACTGAGCGCCCGCCGCTATCGACCACCGTACGCGGCGCGCAGCTGTTCAACATGGCGCCGCCGACGCAGGGTCTGTCGTCGCTGATGATCCTCGCGATGTTCGATCGGCTCGGCGTCACCCAGGCCGAAGGTTTCGATCACATCCACGGTCTGATCGAGGCCACCAAGCAGGCCTTCATCGTCCGCGACGAGCATGTCGGCGATCCCGATCACATGACGGTGGATCCTGCGGCTTTCCTCGACGACGCCAAGCTGGACGAACTGGCGCGCCATATCGATCGCAAGATTGCGCTGCCGTGGCCGCATGTGCGCAAGCCCGGCGATACCATCTGGCTCGGCGTCATCGACGAACAGGGCCGTTCGGTGTCGTTCATCCAGTCGGTCTATTTCGAGTTCGGCTCCGGCGTCGTGCTGCCGGAAACCGGGATCTGTTGGCAGAATCGTGGCGCCTCGTTCCGGCTTGCCGAGAGTGGCTGGAATGCGCTGAAACCGAACCGCAAGCCATTCCACACGCTTAATCCGGCGATGGCGATCTTCGATGACGGTCGCCGTATGGTCTATGGCAATATGGGCGGCGAAGGTCAGCCGCAGACGCAGTCGGCGGTGTTCTCACGCTACGGCATGTTCGGTATGCCGCTGCAGCAGGCCGTGACCGCGCCGCGCTGGCTGCTCGGCAAGACTTGGGGCGACGAGAGCGTCACGCTGAAGGTCGAGGATCGCTTCGATCCCGCATTGATTCAGCAGCTTCGGGATGCCGGTCACGTGGTCGAGGTGCTCGGCAGCTATACCGGCACCATGGGCCATGCCGGCGCCATCGTGCTGCACGTCAACGGCGTGCTCGAAGGCGCGACGGACCCGCGCTCGGATGGCGCTGTCGCCGCTTGGTGATCAGTTCGCCATCATCTTGCGTAGCTCGGTCTTGAGGATCTTGCCGTTAGCGTTGCGCGGCAGCGGCTCCTTCAGGAAGGTGATGGTGTCCGGCACCTTGTAATCGGACAGCCGCTCCGCACAGTATTTGCGGATGTCGGCCTCGTTGCCGCCATCGGGGCTATAGACGAAGGCGTGTACGCGTTCGCCCAGCACTGGATCCGGCTTGCCCACCACTGCGCTTTCGACGATGGCGGGATGATGTGACATCACGTTTTCGACCTCGGTGCAGTAGATCTTGAAGCCGGCGCGATTGATCATGTCCTTCTTGCGGTCGACCACATAGACATAGCCGTCCGCATCCATGCGGCCGATATCGCCGGAGCGCCAATAGCCGCCGACGAAGCCGGTGCGCGTCGCATCCGGGTTGTCCCAATAGCCCGGCACGACCATAGCGCCGGCAATCAGCAATTCGCCGTCCTGGCCGGCCGGCACCTCGTGGCCGTCATCATCAGCAACCACGATATGCGCGCCGGTTACCGGGCGTCCGACCGAATTGATCTTGCTGATGGGCGAGCCGGGCGGAAACATCGTCGCGGGTGAGGTGGTTTCGGTCGAGCCATAGGCATTGCAGAGATTGAGCTTCGGCAGCACCTGCGCAAGGCGCGTGATGGTCGCTTCCGGCATCGGCGCCCCGCCGAAGCCGGCGATGCGCCAGGCCGTGAGGTCGTGGGTCTCGAAGTCCGGCTGCAGCAGGCAGAGATTGTACATCGCGGGCACCATTAGTGTGTAGGTCATGCGCTCGCGTGCCGCGACAGCGAGAAACTCCGGTGCCTTGAAGGTCGGCAGGATCACCGTCGTTCCGGCGACATTGATGGTCGCAAGGATCAATGCCACAAGCCCGGTGACATGCGATGCTGGCACCGCCAGCATGGTGACGTCACCGTCGTGCAGGCCATAGCCATGCTGGAAGTTGAGCAGCGAATGGATGATGCTCGCATGGGTGAGCATCGCGCCTTTCGGGTTGCCAGTGGTGCCTGACGTATAGAGCAGAAAAGCGGTGTCTTCCTGATGGAGTTCGGGAAGCGCAGCGGCAGGCGCATCTTTCGTCAGCTCCGCAAACGATGGCGCACGGCCGCTGCCGACCACCCACTGATTACGCAAGTTCGCACGTGGTGCGGGCAGGTTGGCCTCGCAGTCGGCGTCATAGACGAGCGCTGAAGCCCCACACTGCTGCAACACATAGTCGATCTCGGGGGCGCGTTGCCGCGTATTGAGCGGGACGACGATCATGCCGGCGCGGACGGCGCCGAGCGCGCAGAAGATGAATTCCAGGCAGTTGCCGAGCAGCATCGCGATGCGTTCGCCCCTTTTGAAGCTGGAGGCGATCAGATTGCGAGCGATATTCTCCGCGACGCGGTCGAGCTCCGCATAGGTGACGCGTTTTTCGCCGAGCACCAGCGCAACACCATCAGGCTTCCGCGCGACTGCGGCGCGCAGCATGGCGTCGAGGGTCGGCGGGCGATCGGAGAAACAGGTGACGACGCGTTCGCCGTAGAGAACTTCATGGCGGGTGGCCGGCGTTGAGGTGTCCGGCGCGATCTGTCCTTGCATGTCCGTCCCAGACGTTTTTTGCGCGCCGCAATCGGCACGCCCCGCCATTTGGCTGGCGATGATGACGTCAGGTTAATCAGCCATGCTGCGAATGCCAACCCGCTTCGCTGCATGGCTCGTAACGCGGGAGATGTGCGTCCGACGCTAGCGCGCTTCCACAGTCACGTGCTGCAATTCATGCACGGCGGCGAGGCGCTGCCGCACCGTCTCTGTGCTGGCTCCGCCGGCAAAGCCGACGATCGCGGCATGCGCACCGGGGCCGACGCGCCACACGTGGAGGTCGAAGATGCGGGCGTCGCCGGGGCGCTCGACCTCATCGCGGATTTCCTGTTCGAGATGCGGATCTGACGTGTCGAGCAACACGGCCGCCGTGTCGCGCAGCAGATTCCACGCCCAGGCGGCGATGACGATGCCGCCGACGATGCCCATCACGGGATCGAGCCAAACCCAGTTCAGATAGCGGCCGGCTAGCAGCGCGGCGATGGCGAGCACCGAGGTCAGCGCATCGGCCAGCACATGCATGAAGGCGGAGCGCATGTTGTTGTCGTGATGATGCGCGCCGTGGTGATGGTCGTGGTCATGACCGTCGTGATGATGGCCGCCGCTCAGCAGAAACGCACTGGCGATATTCACGATCAAGCCGATGACGGCGATCACCGTGGCTTCGCCGAAGGCGACTGTGGACGGATTGAATAGCCGCTGCACGGATTCGACGGCGATGCCGATGGCGATGATCGCCAGCACCAACGCGGAGGCAAAGCCGGCGAGATCGCCGACCTTGCCCGTGCCGAAAGTAAAGCGGCGGTTATGCGCGTTGCGGCGCGCATAGGCATAAGCGCCCGCAGCAATGGCGAGCGCCACGGCATGTGTCGCCATGTGGAAGCCGTCAGCCAGCAGCGCCATCGAGTTGAAGACAGTGCCGGCAACGATCTCGCCGACCATCATCAGCGTCGTAAGGACGACCACCCACAGCGTGCGGCGGGTGTTCTCGTCATGATTGTCGCCAAGAAACATGTGCTCGTGGGACAGGTGGTCGATGTCGTGGGTGCGCATACTGCCGGTCCTTATTTCGCGTACCGCCGGATAGCGGCGACGAGTTCTTCGGCGCCGGCCGCCCGGTCGTCGGCGCTGAGACCGGGATGGGCGACATGCTCGCGGACATGGTCCTCGATCAGTTCATCCATCAGCCCGCTCACGGAGCCGCGCACGCCTGCGACCTGATGCAGAATCGTGGCGCAGCCGGCGTCTTCGGTGATGGCCTTCTCGATGGCGGCCATTTGGCCGGCGAGCCGACGGACCCGGGCGAGCAGCTTGGTCTTGTTAGCGGTGAGATGCGACATAGGGTAGTCCCCTACCCTATATTTCGTCCGAGCGAAAGTCCCCGCCCGGCGACAAGCCGGGCAGGGGAGTTTGCGGGAGGAAACGGAGAGGGATCGATCAGGCGGCCGCAGCCATCACGCGGGGATGGGCGACATGTTCCTTGAGCACCAGGCCGGAAGCATCGACCTCGGCAAGCGAGACGTCGTAGCTCCAGAGATCGGCGAGATGCTGCAGCACCCGCTTCGCATCGGGCTCATTAAGCAGGGCGCCATTGAGCACCGAATGCTTCAGCATCAGCCGGCGATCGCCGGCGAGGTCGACGTCCACCACTTCGATATTCGCATCGATCAGGCCGACGTCGTACTGACGCGCCAGTACACGTCGGACGCGGCGATAGCCACGCTCGTCATGGATGGCGTCGACGCGGATGCCTTCCGACACGGCCGGGTCGTCATGCAGGTGGAACATCCGCATGTGGCGCATCAGTCGTGGGCTCAGGAACTGGCTGACGAAGCTCTCGTCGCGGTAGTTCGCCCAGATATCGCGCAGGACCGCCATTGCATCGCCTTTGCCGGCGATATCGGGAAACCACGCGCGGTCTTCGTCGGTCGGATCGGTGACGATTTTTTCGATGTCCTGCATCATTGCGAAGCCGAGCGCATAGGGGTTGAAGCCCGAGAAGCGCCGGTCATCGTAATTCGGCTGGAACACGACATTGGTGTGCGACTGCAGGAATTCCAGGAAGTTGCCGTCCGAGATCTGTCCGGTCTGATGCAGTCGGCTCATGATGCGATAGTGCACGTAAGTGGCCGTGCCTTCGTTCATCACCTTGGTCTGACCTTGCGGGTAGAAATATTGCGAGATGTGCCGGACGATGCGGATGAGTTCGCGCTGCCAGGTCTTCAGGCGCGGTGCGGATTTCTCCAGAAAATACAGCAGGTTTTCCTGCGGCAGGCCGAGCAGAGCGCGTCGTCGCTCCGCGCTGAGCAGTGAGGCACTCTTCGCCCGCCCGGTCGGCACCGTGCGCCACAGATCGTTGAACGAGGTTTCTTCGTGATTGCGGCGCTCTTTGGCGCGTTTTTCCTCGGCCCGCAAATCCAGCGATTTTTTGCCGGGATAGCGATCGACGCCGTGCGACATCAGCGCGTGCGCGGCGTCGAGCGTCTGCTCCACCGCTGCGCGGCCATGCTTTTCCTCGCACTGCGCCACATAGCCCTTGGCAAAATCGAGATAGTCGAGAATGCCGTCGGCGTCGGTCCACTGCTTGAACAAATAATTGTTCTTGAAGAAGTGATTATGGCCGAAAGCGGCGTGGGCAATTACCAGCGTCTGCATCGTCGCCGTGTTTTCCTCCATCAGGTAGGAAATGCATGGCGACGAGTTAATAACGATCTCATAGGCCAAACCCATCAGGCCCTTGCGATAGGACGCTTCCTGATGGGCGAATTGTTTGCCGAACGACCAGTGCTTGTAATACAGCGGCATGCCTACGGACGAGTAAGCGTCCAGCATCTGTTCGGCGGTGATGACCTCGATCTGGTTCGGGTAGACGTTGAGGCCGAGCTCCTTTTCGGCAATCTCCTCGCAGGCATCGTGGATGCGCTGCAATGTGGTGAAGTCCCAGTCCGCGCCTTCGTAGAGACGGTCTGTCATGGAGCCACCCTCTCCTTGGCCTGGCGACGTTGAAACAGGTCGTGGAACACTGGAAAAATCTCGCTGCGGTCGTTGACCTTGCGCATCGACAGCGGTGCACCTTCCGCGCGCAGCCGCTGATACAGCGTCCACAGCGAGGATTCCGACATTTCGAACGGGTGGCTGCCGCTCTCGCCCACTTCCAGATAGGCGAAGAACTGCGTCACCGGCAGGATCATGTCCTTGAGCAGGCGACCGGAGAGATCCCCGTCGGCATAGGAGTTGTCGCCGTCCGAGGCCTGTGCGGCATAGATATTCCAGTCGGCGGGGCGATAGCGTGACTGCACGATCTCATGCATGGCCTGCAGTGCGCTGGAAACCAGCGTGCCGCCCGACGCGGGGCCGTGGAAGAAGGTTTGCTCGTCGACTTCCTCGGCACGGTCGGTGTGACGGATGAAGACGATCTCGACCTTGCGATAGCGACGCGTCAGGAAGACGTAGAGCAGCATGTAGAACCGCTTGGCGAGATCCTTCATGTGCTCGGACATCGAGCCGGAGACGTCCATCAGGCAGAACATCACCGCCTGCGCCACCGGCTTCGGCACGTTCTCGAAGCGGCGATAGCGGATGTCGATGGGATCGATGAACGGAATCCGCCGCATCTTGGATTTCAGTCGCGTGATCTCTGCCAGCAATTCGGGGCGGCGCTCGTCACTGCAATGCTCCAGTTCAGCTTCCAACTGTGCAATGGCCTCGGGTCGCGGTCGCTGCAGTGCAACCCGTCGTGCCATGGCCAAGCGTACGGTGCGGCTGACCGAGATATTGGCAGGCGAACCGGACGTCGTATATCCGGCGCGGCGCAGGCCTTCGTTTTCGACTTCGGCCAGCTTGCGCTTGGAAAGATCCGGCAGTTCCAGGTCGTCGAGGAAAATGTCGACGAACTCCTCCCGGCTGAGCACAAACCGGAATGCATCCTCGCCGTCGCCTTCACCGGCATCGTTCGATCTGCCGCTCTTCGATTGCGGCCGCTGAAGGTAATCACCTTCCACGAATTTCACGTTGCCGGGCAACACCCGGTCGCGAATGCCGCCTTCGCGATAAAAGCGGGGCTCGTTCATCCCGTCGAGCGGGATGGACACTTCGCCGCCTTCCAGGACGTCTTTGATGTCGCGGTCCTGGGAGGCTTTCTTGACGGCTCCCTGAACCAGAGCTTTCGCGCGTCGCAAGAACCGCTGGCGGTTCTCCAGACTCTTGCTGCTCGGGTTCAGGCGTCTATCGACGATATGCATGGCCACGTATGTTGGCTCCTTGCGTCAGCCGGCCTGTTTCACGCGCATATACCATTCGACGAGACGGCGAACCTGGCGCTCGGTGTAGCCGCGAACGATCATCCGTGCGACGAAGTCGTCATGCTTTTTCTCGGTCTCGCCGTCCTTCTTCGATCCGAAGGAGATCACCGGAAGCAGATCTTCAACTTGAGAGAAGATGCGCTTTTCGATGACTTCCCTGATCTTCTCATAACTCGTCCAGGTCGGATTCTTTCCACCGTTCTGTGCCCGCGAGCGAAGCGAGAACTTCACGACTTCGTTGCGGAAGTCCTTGGGGTTGGCGATTCCGGCCGGTTTTTCGATCTTGCTCAGTTCCTGATTGAGCAATTCGCGATCGAGCAATTGTCCGGTGTCAGGATCCTTGAAGTCCTGATCCTCGATCCAGGCATCGGCATAGTCGACGTAGCGATCGAACAGGTTCTGGCCGTAGTCCGAATAGGATTCCAGATAGGCTTTCTGGATTTCGTGACCGATGAATTCCGCATAACGCGGTACTAGCTCGGCCTTGATGAATTCGAGATAACGTTTTTCGACTTCATCAGGCATCTGCTCCCTGCGGATCGCTTGCTCCAGCGTATACATCAGGTGTACGGGATCCGCCCCAATCTCCGACGTGTCGTGATTGTAGGTTGCGGCCAGAACTTTGAACGCGAAGCGCGTCGAGGCACCGTCCATGCCTTCATCAACACCGGCGGCGTCCTTGTATTCCTGAACGCTGCGGGCCTTTGGATCCGACTCTTTCAGGCTTTCGCCGTCATAGACCCGCATCTTGGCGAAGGTGGTCGAGTTTTCGTGCTTGCGCAGCCGCGACATCACGGAGAAGCGTGCCAGGGTTTCCAGCGTCGCCGGTGCGCAAGGTGCGGTGGCAAGTTCGGAGCCCTGAATGAGCTTCTCGTAGATCTTCTGTTCTTCGGTGACGCGCAGGCAGTAGGGCACCTTGATGACGCAGATGCGGTCGATGAAGGCTTCGTTGTTCTTGTTGGCCTTGAAGCTCTGCCACTCGGATTCGTTGGAGTGGGCGAGGATCACGCCGGTGAACGGGATGGCGCCGATGTTTTCGGTGCCGATATAGTTGCCTTCCTGCGTCGCCGTCAGCAGCGGATGCAGCATCTTGATTGGCGCCTTGAACATTTCGACGAATTCAAGCACGCCCTGATTGGCGCGGTTGAGGCCACCGGAATAGCTGTAGGCGTCGGGATCGTTCTGGGCGAAGATTTCGAGCTTGCGGATATCCACCTTGCCGACTAGCGAGGAGATGTCCTGGTTGTTCTCGTCACCGGGTTCGGTCTTGGCGATGGCGATCTGGCGCAATCGCGACGGCTGAATGCGGGCGACGCGGAATTGCGAGATGTCGCCGCCGAAAGCTTCGAGCCGCTTATAGCACCACGGACTCATGAGACCCGTAAGCCGCCGGCGCGGAATACCGTATTTCTCTTCGATCATCGGGCCGAGCGTGTCGGGATCGAACAGGCTGAGCGGGCTTTCATAGACCGGGCTGAGCTCGTCGCCAGCTTTCAGCACGTAGATAGGATGGACTTCCATCAAGGCCTTGAGGCGCTCGGCAAGCGATGATTTGCCGCCGCCGACCGGGCCGAGCAGATAGAGAATCTGCTTGCGCTCTTCGAGGCCCTGCGCCGCATGGCGGAAGAAGGCGACGATGCGTTCGATCGTATCTTCCATGCCGTGAAAGCCGGCAAAGGCTGGATAGCTACGGATGGTACGATTCAAAAAAATACGGCCAAGGCGTGGATCCTTGGCCGTGTCTATCATTTGAGGCTCGCCGATCGCCGCCAGTAGGCGTTCCGCCGCGTTCGCATATCGCATCGGGTCCCCTCTGCAGGATTCCAGATACTCGGACATCGACATGTCCGTCTCACTTCGGGCTTCGTAACTTCTAGCGAACGCATTGAACAGAGAATCGTTGTACATGATCCCTCTCTCCTTGCTGGTCGGCCGTCCTGTTGGTCGCGATGCTCCTAAGGTGGTAACGGAACGCGTCTTTCCGATCGCGACTCAACATCAGCACTATAGCCTTCAGGACACATCCAGGTCCGAAATCGCGCAATGCGATCTGAGTGCAGCGCGCGACTCATATTCAGGCACTTGCTTATAAGTTAGGCGAGTTTTGCCATGTCTCAAGGGCTAACAAAGCGATTGTGCACGCCTGTGACTCGAACGCCACAAAGTTGCCGTATGTGGGAAGCTTTCGGAATCATGTACCGACGGCGCAGTTTGGATGAGTCGAAACGCGCACAAGAATGCTGGTGAGCGGAGGTTGCGCTCAGTTCCGATCGCCGGGAAGGACAGGCAGCGGAGTCACCTCAATACCTTCATCGATCAGCGACCGTGCTTCATCCGGCGTCGCTTCGCCGTAGATCGGACGATGTTCGATGTCGCCATAATGCATCTTGCGAGCTTCGGTCGGGAAGCTTTCACCGACATTGTCCGCGTTTTTGGTAACGTGATCGCGCAGTTCTTTCAGCTTGGCGCGCAGTTCGGCTTCCTGCGGCGCCATCATCAGCGGGGCTGTGGTCTCGGAACCGGCGTCAGGGGCGGGTGCCGGGCGATTCTTGCTCTTGCCCACGATACGCGGGGCCATAATGGCCTTTTCGACCTTCACCGATCCGCAATTCGGGCAATTCACCAGCTTGCGCTTCACTTGGGACTCATAGGCGCCGGAACTCTGGAACCAGCTTTCGAAAGCATGGCCCTTCTCGCAGCGTAGGTCGTAACGGATCATGTCGCTTGCCGGACAAGGTGCAGATAGTCTGGGCCCGATTTGGGATCGCTGACGCTGAAACGGCGGCCGTGCTGCAGGGACGGCACGGTCTTGCGCGCTTCCGTCACCTTCGCAGGATCGATCTTGGCCAGAATGAAGCCCGGCTCGACGCCCGTCGCTTCGGCCAGAACCACGCCCCATGGGTCGATGATCAGCGAGTGACCATAGGTCGCACGCTTGTTCTCATGTACGCCGCCCTGCGCGGCCGCAAAGACGAAGCAGCCGGTCTCGATGGCGCGGGCACGCAGCAGCGTGTGCCAATGGGCCTCGCCGGTCTTCTGGGTGAATGCCGAGGGCACGGTGAGGAAAGACGCGCCGCTTTCGGCCAATGCGCGATAAAGCGCCGGGAAGCGGACGTCGTAGCAGATGGTCAGACCGATGCGGCCCCAGGGGAGATCCGAGATGACGGCGGTTTCACCCGGCTGATAATTCGCGGATTCGCGATAGCTCTCGCCGTTCGGCAGGTCGATGTCGAACATGTGGATCTTGTCGTAGCTCGCCAGGACATTGCCGTCCGGTCCGATCAGGAACGAGCGATTGGCGGCGCGTTCGGGGTTGGCCAGCACGGCCAGCGATCCGATATGCACGTAGATCTTCAGCTCCGCGGCGAGCGCGCGATAGGCCTTCAGCGAGAGGTCGTCTTCCTCCGGGCGCAGATGTTCGAACAGCGCCGTGCGATTGAGCTGCATCATGTTGCTCACTTCCGGCGTGAGCACATAGTCGGCGCCGGCGAGCGCGGCTTCGCGGATCAGATGCCGGCCCTGTTCGAGGCTCGGCTCCGGCAGCAGGCCGGTGCGCATCTGCACCATGGCGGCGGTGAAGGTCTGGGGCTCGGACGTCGGAGATGTCTGGCTCATGAGGTGGCCTTCTCGCCTGCGATCATGGCGTCAAATTTGCCTTCGCGGTCCAATGCATAGAGATCGTCACAGCCGCCGATCAGGGTGCCATCGATGAAGATCTGCGGGAAGGTGGCGCCGGGATAGGTGCGGTCGAACATTTCCTGGCGCAGCTTCGGATCGGTCGCGGTGTCGAAATGGGTAAATGAAGCTTTCTTGCGCTGGAGCAGCGAGATCGCGGCGCTGCAATAGCCGCAGCCGGGGCGGGTGTAGATTTCAATCGCGGCGGCCATCTGGTGCTCCGGTTCGCAGGGAAGTGTCTGATTATATGGGGACCTTGTGGGCCTCCACAACCCGCGCAAAGACCAGTACGTCGACCTGGGCCGCCTTGGCGCGCAGCAGCGCCCGTGCGCAGGCGTCCGTCGTGGCACCGGAGGTCAGCACGTCGTCGACCAGAATGACGCGGCGGCCCTGGATTTCAGCCCGGCGTTCAGGCGGGACCTTGAAGGCGCCCTGGACATTGCTGGCGCGCTCGGTGCGCGACAGGCCGATCTGGTGTTCGGTCGGGCGTATTCGCCGCAAGGCGTCGCGGGATATCGCCACGCCGCTCTGCCGGCCGATTTCGCGCGCCAGCGCGCCGGACTGGTTGAAGCGCCGGCTGAAGCCGCGCCGCCAATGCAGTGGCACCGGCACCAGAATATCGGCGTCTGCTAGCAATTCCTTCCCCGCACGCGCCATCCAGCGACCCATGATTGGCGCGAGGTCTGTCCGGTCATGATATTTCAACTGGTGCACCAGCGTGCGGGCGACATCGTCATAGCGCACGGCTGCGCGGGCGCGCTGATAGGCCGGCGGATCGGCAATCGCCTGCATCGACAGGATGCCCGGGCCGGGATCGTAGACGAAGGGGATGCCGAGCCGGCTGCAGAACGGCGGCGCGATGAAAGAGAGTTTGCCCCAGCAGGCCGCGCAGACGCCTTCGCCGGCGACGGGTTCCCGGCAGGCGACACAGAGCGTCGGCAGCGCGATGTCGAGCGCAAGACGGGCGGTTTGCGTCCATGCAGACCGGCAAAGCTTCAGCGCGCCGCGCAATTGCGCGGGGAGGGACCATGACACTGTCGCCTCGGCGTCCATGGGTTGAAGGCTAGAGCCCTCCTGCGCTGATCTCAAGCGCGATTGCCAGATCCCCAGTCTTCGGCGTACCAAGCCGCATGGCCCAGACCTCCAATGCCGCACCTATTCTGTTCGACCGCGCTCTGCTGCGGGCGCGGCAGGCGCGTGCATCGCGGCTGGGCGCCGAGAATTTCCTGCTGGATCGTGTCATCGCCGACATGGATGAGCGATTGCAGGCAGTGCTGCGCCAGTTCGACAGTGCCGCTGACGTCGCGACGCCGGGCGACCGCCTGCGCGATGTTGTGGCCGGGCGTGTCGGCCATCTCACACATGCCGACGTGCCCGATGTCGAAAGCGATGGCCTCAATCTCGCGCCGGCGTCGCTGGATCTCGTCATCTCCGCGCTCGGGCTGCACTTCGTTAACGATCTGCCCGGCGTGATGGCGCAGATCCGCCGCGCGCTGAAGCCTGACGGCCTGCTGCTGGCCGCAATGCTGGGCGGCGACACGTTGACCGAGCTGCGGCAGTCCTTCGCCGCGGCGGAAGCCGAACGCGAAGGCGGCATCTCGCCGCGCGTCGCACCAATGGCCGATCTGCGCGATGTTGGCGCCCTGCTGCAGCGCGCGGGATTTGCGCTGCCGGTGACCGATGTGGATCGCGTCGTGGTGCGCTACGACAGCGCCTTCGGTCTGATGCAGGATCTGCGCAGGATGGGCGCGACCAATGTGCTGGTCGAGCGCCGCCGGGCGCCGCTCCGCCGCGCGACGCTGCTGCGCATGGCGCAGATCTATAGCGAGCGTTTCTCCGACCCCGACGGCCGCATCCGCGCGACCTTCGACATCATCTGGCTCTCCGGCTGGGCGCCGCATGAGAGCCAGCAGAAGCCGCTGAAGCCGGGCTCGGCGAAAGCAAGTCTCGCCGACGCGGTGAAGGGGCTGAAGCCCTAGAGCAGATCGATCAGATGCGGGATCAGCGGGATATCCGCGGCCGGCATCGGATAGTCGCGCAGCTTGTTGGGGCGTACCCAGGCGAGGTTCTGACCTTCCCTGGAGATCGCGAGGCCTTCCCAGCGCCGGCAGATATAAAGCGGCATCAACAGGTGGAAGTCCTCATAGGCATGGCTGGCGAAGGTCAGCGGCGCGAGGCAGGCTTCCTTCACGGTGATCCCGAGTTCTTCATCGAGCTCGCGGATCAGCGCGGCTTCCGGCCGTTCGCCGGGCTCCAGCTTGCCGCCGGGAAACTCCCACAGGCCAGCCAGCGCTTTGCCTTCCGGCCGCTGTGCAATCAGCACGCGGCCGTCGGGGTCGATCAATGCGCAAGCGACGACGAGAACCATTTTCATCGGATATATCTCACTTCAAGAGACTAGCGCTGCGCAGCTTGGAATCTCGCCCGGAGGTTGGCGCGTGAACGTCGGGTCATTGTCCTTGCGCGCAGTGCCTGCAGCGGGCTTGATGCGGATATCGACAATCAACGGCTTCGTACCGCGCGGAAATCTCAGCGTATAGCCGAGCGTGTCCGTGCCGTCGAACCCCGGGCGGGATCGATAAACGACCTCCACGCCTTCGATTTCCAACGGCATGCAGTGCTTGGCGCCACCGAACAACACATTGCTCGGTTTGACCAGGCCGCTGCGCAGGCAGACGAAACCATGAGCGGGTGCGGTGTCGAGCTGAACCCGCGGGATGCCGACGCTCTTGCAGGCATTGTTCCAGCGTGCGCCAATGCCGATGCCGACTTCCTTGTTGCTCTCGGTCGCGCGCCGCATGCGCCCGACCGGCAGGTCCTTGGCCAAGGCCTCCGTCGAAAAGACGATCGCCGCCAGACCGATGCCCGCGGCGATCCTCTTCACGACCGATAATCGCCGTTGATCGCGATATATTCCTTGGTGAGGTCGCAGGTCAGCACGCGGTCGCGCGCTTTGCCGAGGCCGAGCGCCACCTTGATCTGGATTTTCTGCTCTTTCATCGTCTTCGAGACCTCGGCCTCGTTATAGGACGGGTCGCGCGCGCCGGACTTGGCGACGCGGATGCCGTTGAACGAGATCGACAGCTTGTCGCGATTGGCCGGCTGGCCGGCCTTGCCGACGGCCATCACCACGCGTCCCCAATTGGCGTCTTCACCGGCAACGGCAGTCTTCACCAGCGGCGAATTGGCGATCGACATGGCGATCTTGCGGGCCGAGGCCTTGGTGGTTGCGCCTTCAACGATGATCTCGATCAGCTTGCGGGCGCCTTCGCCGTCACAGGCGACCTGTTCGGCGAGGTCGGCGAGCAGCGTCTGCAGCGCCTTCACGAATGGCTTTAGCCTGACGTCGCTGGCCTTGGTGATCTTCGGTGCGCCCTGGGCCGCGGCGGCACCGGTGGCGAACATCATCAGGGTGTCGGAGGTCGAAGTGTCGCCATCGACCGTCACGGCATTGAACGTGTCATCGACGCCCGCCTTGAGCAGCGCCTGCAAGGCCGGCGCGCTGATCGGCGCGTCGGTGAAGACGAAGGACAGCATGGTCGCCATGTCCGGTGCGATCATGCCCGAGCCCTTGGCGATGCCGTTGATGGTGACTTTGGCCTTGCCGAGTTTCACGGTGGCCGTCGCGACCTTCGGGAAGGTGTCGGTGGTCATGATCGCCTTGGCGGCGTCCATCCAGCCCTCGGGCGTCGCGCTATCGGCCAGCGTGGCGAGAACGCCGTCGAACTTGGTGGCGTCGAGCGGCTCGCCGATCACGCCGGTCGAGGCGAGGAAGATCTCGTTCGGCTTGCAGCCGACGGCCTTGGACGCGATGTCGCCGGTCAGCTTGGTCGATGCCTTGCCGGTCTTGCCGGTGAAGGCATTGGCATTGCCGGAATTGACCACGAGCGCCTGCGCCTTGCCGCCCTTCAGCACGGCGCGGCACCATTCCACCGGAGCGGACGGACACTTCGACGTGGTGAAGACGCCGGCGGCCGTCGTGCCCTTGTCCATCACCGCGAGCAGCACATCGGTGCGGCCGGTATAGCGGATGCCGGCAGCGGCCGTGGCGAGGCGCACGCCTGCAATCGCGGGCAGTTCGGGAACAGCGGTCGGGGCGAGGGGGGAGACGGGCAGCGACTTGGCCATGAGTGCTTTCAGCTTTCGTAAAAAGATGAAGCGCTCTGTATCACCTCTGCCACCGTGGTGGGAGAGGGCTTCATGGCGAAGGGAGCAATGTCATGTCTCCGTCATGCGGCACCCGTCCGGTTGCGCATGATCCTGTCCGAAACCGGGACTAGCCCGGGCCGAACTTGAACTTCCCATCATTTTCGAGGAACGGACCGCTGCGCATATAGAGCTGGCCGTTCTCGCCGATAAAGAAGAGTGTGTTCTTCGGCACTTTCTTGGCGCCCTTCAGCAGGAATTTGGCATTGTTGGTGCCCATCTTGTACGCGAAGGTCTTGCCTGACGCGTCGTAGCCATAGCCCATGTCGGGCGAGAGCACCCAGGGCGTCGGCGCCTGAGCCAGAGCAGGGCCGGCAAGGGCCGATGTCATCAGTGCGGCGGCGCACAGCATCGTAAAGGCTCGAGCGGTCATCCCAAATTCTCCGAAACGTGTTTTTGAAAGTACATCGCGGCTGCGCGGTTGTCTTGAACAAATCACGAACGGTGACAGCCCGTCAATACGACATGCGGTCGCGACAGAGTTTGTTATTTCGCAAGCGCGGTCTGGCGACTATCTTTCGCTTTCGGGCTAAGCCGGTCCACGATGAATGCGGCGATGGGGATGATTCGACAATGCGAGCGATCGTGAAAAGTCTTTTGGTTGTTGGCGCGGTGGTATTGGCGCCCGGTCTTGCTGCGGCGGATGATTTCAAGCTCAGCAACAACCAGCGTATCTCCTGCGGGCGTGGGCTTGCCGCAGGCAAGCTGAGTACAGCGACCTGCCGCTCTTATGCCTATCTGTTCAATGCGAAGACCTCGGAATATTTCCGTTGCTCGGTGTCGCTATCGATGACGCGTGATGCCAAGGAAGTCATCAACGTCCAGAGCGATGGTGCCTGCGTGAAGAAGCCGCGCGTGTTCGACACCGACTCCAGCTATTCCTTCGATGCCACGGAAACCGAGCCGCCGAACACCAATTCGTTCTTCGGCAATGGTGGTTTTGCCATGTGGGTCAGCGACAACACCCAGCAGAAAATTCGTGGCTGTGTCACGATTCCCTCGGGCCTCGGCTCGGACGTGTCGCGCTGCATCGACATGAAGTTCGAGTAGGCGAATTTCAGGACGGGGCGAACCTGCGCGCTCATTATGGATCGTCATGGCCGGACTTGTTCCGGCCATCCACGCCTTCGTTTGTCGCCAAGACTTCTACGTCGCGCCGTTGCTGATTCAACTGTCAAACAATCACTGCTCTTCAGACATGCGTCATCGCCCCCATTGTTTGCGGCGCGGGGGCGCCGTCGGCTGCTGCATTCCCTGCCCCCTGTGAGAGGGCGTGCGGAACGCCGGGTGCCCGTTGCACCCTTGGGCCTGATGCGAATGCGGTCTTCCGCATGGGGTAATGCATCAGGACTTTCGGAAGCACGAGCGATTGCCCAGCGTTCCGCCTGCGGTGTTTTTTCGGTTGCTTGCACTTTGTCTCGACGAACGCTCCGATCGCGAATTAAAGTCCCAAGGCGATGGGAAGGGAGCCTCAAGCGAGTAAGCCGGACACGTTTCGATTTGGTCGTCCGTCACACTGTCCAAGGGTCTGTCCATCTGAAGGCCGGCCGTCTCCTTGCCAGTGGCAGTGCTGGCGCAGATCCGTCCTGCCCGAAGACAGACGTTCCCCCATGAACCGCGTGACGCCGCATCTCCGGCGTCCACCGCATCCCACCCCGCGAACGTGACGATCGCGATCGCCCCTCTCGGTGGGGCAGGACGAAGGGGAATATAAACCTGATGGGGATGCTGTCAACGGAGGATAGGAAAAAATGTTTAGGCGCCTGCCTTGCCACCCCAAGCTGTCATTCCGGGGCGCGGGCGGCACTTGCCGGACGCGAACCCGGAATCTCGACCTGTTCAGCGCCAAACACTTCGAGATTCCGGGCTCAGTCCGGCCCGCTACGCGGTCCGTCCTGCCCCGGAATGACGAATGTGAAGCAGGCGCCAACCACCCAAAAAGACAAAAAGGGCACGCGCTTCAGCGCGTGCCCTTGATGTGTTGAGCTGAAGAAGAGAGCAAGACAGGCAGGCGCGTCTAACGCCCTGCCAACCCTGCGCTGCCCTTACTCCGGCTTGATGCCGGCGAACTGGGCGACCTTGCCCCACTTCTCGATTTCGGACTGCACATAGGCATCCATATCGGCCGGCGAACCGCCGGTCGGATCGGCGCCGAGCTTGATCAGGCGGGCAGTGCCGTCGGTCGACTTGATGAACTTGTCGGTCGAGGCATTGAGCTTGGCGATGATCTCCTTCGGCGTCTTCGCCGGGGCTGCGATGGTGAACCAGGAGGCGGCGTCGTAGCCGTCGACGCCGGATTCCGCGATGGTCGGAATGTCCTTCATCGGCTCCCAACGCTTGCTGGTGGAGACGGCGAGTGCACGGATCTGGTTGCTCTCCGCGAAAGGCTGCGCCGCCGGCAGGTTGTCGATCATCACATGGACGCGGCCGCCGATCAGGTCGGTGAGCGCGGGGGCGCTGCCCTTGTAGGGCACGTGGGTCAGCTTCACGCCGGTCATCGACTTGAACAGTTCGGTCGACAGATGCGCGGTCGAACCGAGACCCGGCGTGCCGTAGAAATATTCATCCGGCTTGGCCTTGGCGAGTTCGATGAATTCCTTGACGCTCTTGGCCGGCAGCGAGTTGGTCACCGAGAACAGGTTCGGCACCTTGGCGATCACGATCACCGAGGCCAGATCCTTCACCGGATCATAGGTCATGTTCTTGAACACGAACTTGTTGATCGCGTGGGTGCCGGGCGTGCCGACCAGGAAGGTGTAGCCGTCGCCTTCGGCCTTGGCGACGAAGTCAGCGGCGATGTTGCCGCCGGCGCCGGCCTTGTTCTCGACGATGAACTGCTGGCCCATCTCTTCGGACATCTTCTGCGCGACGACGCGCGCCAGAATGTCGGTGGTGCCGCCGGCCGCGAACGGAACGATGAACTTCACCGGCTTGGTGGGCCACTCTGCGGCGCTGGCGCGGCGCGACAGGATCGGCAGGGTGCCGAGGGCAGCCGCGCCGCCGAGGATCACGGAGCGGCGGGACGGGAAGCGGATCGATGATGACATCTCGAAGAGTCCTTTTGCATGTCGGACAGGCCGCGCGGCTGCGACGCGCGATCTGATTGAGGGTGTTTAAGACATTGACGGGAGGCCGGGATCAAGTGGGAACCGGCACGGCTGGTACAACGAACCCGAAGACGGTCCGCTCCTGCGACTCATCTGCGCAACCGGCAGGTCTTTCCAGCTTCTCCCGATCAGGCGTTTCCATGGACAACATGCATGGAAACGTACTGGGTGAATGGTACTATGCTGCACTGCGAGTTGCTACCGCAATGCAATACCATCCTTAAGCATTCGGTACTAACGGCTGATGACGTGCGTCGGAAGGTCGCGTCTCCGGCATGGCGACAATGAACAGGATGAGGCCGATCCCCGCCAAAGCGGCCAGCGTCAGAAATGCCGCGCTGTAGCCGGCCTTCACGACGATCACGCCGGCAATGGCCGTGCTGAGCGCGCCGCCCAATCCCGCGGCGGTGGCGATTGCGCCCTGGCTGATATTGAAGTGGCCGGTGCCATAAGTGAGGTCTGCGACCACCAGCGGAAAGATCGCGCCGAAGATTCCGGCGCCGATGCCGTCGAGGGTCTGCACGCCGACCAGCCAATAGGGATTATCGGAGAGCGGATACAGCGCGCCGCGCAGCGCCAGCACAGCGAGCGCGCAGGCGAAGATCGGTTTGCGGCCCCAGACATCGGCCTTGCGGCCGACCAGCATGGCGACCGGCACCATCACCACTTGTGCCGCGACGATGCAGACCGACATCAACGTGGTGCTAAGCTCGCTGTTCACCAGTGCGAGTTTCTGGCCGACCAGCGGCAGCATCGCCGCATTGGAGAAATGAAACAGCACGGTGGCGGCGGCAAATATCAGGAGCGGCTTGCAGGTCAGCAGCACCTGAAAGCCGGATGGCCGGTCGGCGGCATCGTGATCGTGCGTGTCGTCGAGATCGCCGAGACCGCGGGCCATTTGATGATCGATGGCATTAGCGGGGATCGCCAGCGTCGCGAGGATGCTCGCCACAGCCATCGCGGCCATCAGCCAGAACACGACGATCGGCCCGAAGGCATAGGCGAAGATGCCGGCCAATGTCGCCGCCGTCGCATTGCCGGCATGGTTGAACGCCTCGTTGCGGCCGATCCGGCGGGCAAAGGCTTTGGGGCCGACAATGCCGAGTGTGATCGCCGCCAGTGCCGGTGCGAAGACGGCTGCGGCGACACCGGTCAGTGCCTGTGTCATGGCGACGAAGACGAAGCCCGGATACAGCGGCAGCACGATCGAGCCGAGTGTGACGATGACGGCGGCAAGAATGACGATGGCGCGCTTGGCCGCGGTCTTGTCGATCAGGGCGCCGGCAGGGGTCTGCGCGACGATACCAGCGAGGGCGGCGACCGACATCACGATGCCGATGGAGGCTTCATCCCATTTCTGGACCGTGAGGAGATAGATCGCGAGATAGGGCCCGAGCCCGTCGCGGACATCGGCAAGAAAGAAGTTCAGCGCGTCGAGCGGATGCTTGATCCTGTTGGCGTCGTCGTGCACGCGCGGCCCTCACGGCACGGCAGTGCCCCGGCAGGCAACGGCGCGAAGGCGCGCCGGTTCCGCGGTATATTTTGCTAATGGTGGGAGCACCAATCGTTGAGGGACCTGCTGTGACTATCGCGCCTTCTGACAATGACACCTTCACGCAGCTCCAGCGGGATGACGTCCAGCGCCGCATTATTAAAATCGTGGGTCGCTTGTCGGGGCATTCGGAGGATGCGATTGACCCGGACACAGGGTTGATATTCGACCTCGGCATCACAGGGGACGACGCCGATATTGTTTTCTTGGAGATATTAAAAACTTTTCCCATAGACATGTCCGGCATTGATTTTGGCGCCCGGTTCGGCAGCGAGGGAGTCTGGCCGTGGGAGGTTCCGATGATTATTTGGCGCGCCGCCAGGCGTGTTGCGTATAAATGGAGGTTCGGGACGATTCCGCGGGATGACCTCGCGCGGGAAGTTTATATTCGAGACATTATCGATGCCGCGCTGGCAGGCAGGTGGGTTACGTTAGGCTAAGCACCCAATTGGGAAGTTTGATGAGCATCCGACGCAGAAAGGTTCAGATGCGCCGTCTTCCGACTGCGCCGGGAGAGATGTTGCTCAAGGAATTCATGCTCCCCAACGATCTCTCGGCACGTGCGCTCGCGCGCGATCTGGGCGTGCCGCCAAACCGCATCACAGGGATCATCAATGGCAAGCGCGCCATGACGGCCGAAACCGCGGTGTTGCTTGAGAAGCGCCTGGGCATGCCCGGTGAGTTCTGGATGAACCTGCAATCGAGCTATGACCTCGCCGTGGCGCGGCAGAGGCCTTCCGAGGCAGCTTAGTGCACAGCGCGGACTAAACCTGTGACATCATGAAGAAGGCCGCGACACCTGAGTGCGCGGCCTTAAGTCGGGTCTTGTGGCGGGCTGGTCTTACTTCCCGATGCCCTTTTCCTTGAAGTATTTCAGCGCGCCCGGATGGAACGGCACCGGGGAGCGCTCCTGCACCTGGTTGTCGAGCGAGAAGCTCTCGGCCTCCTTGTGCACGGCGACGATGTCGGCCTTCTTCTCCACCAGCGTCTTGACGATGTTGTAGGCGTCGTCGTCGCTCATCTTGTTGCCGGTGACGATGATGTTCCAGACTTCGGTATTGGCATTGTCCTTGTCCATGCCGGGATAGATGCTCTTGCTGATGGTCGAGGGCGAATACAGCTTGCCGTATTTCTCGTTCATCTTGGCAGCGAGGTCGGCGTGGTCGACGAACTTGATCTTCATGCCGGGCGTGGCGGCGAGATCGGTGACGGCGGCGGTGGGGACGCCGCCGACCCAGAAGAAGGCATCGATCTTGCGGTCCTTGATGGCGTTGACGGACTCAGCGACGCCGAGACGCTCGCGCTTCATGTCCTTGTCCTTGTCGAGACCGGCGGCCTCGATGACGCGGAACGCCATCACTTCGGTGGCACCGCCCGGCGAGCCTGTGGAGACGCGCTTGCCCTTGAGATCCGACATCTTCTCGATGCCGGCGCCCTCAATGGTCACGATATGCATGCGGTTCGGATAGACCACGAGCAGGGTCTGCAGCGGGACCTTGCCGCTCTTGAACTTGTCCTGGCCGTTTAGCGCGTCGAGCGCGGCGTCGGCCATGCTGAAGCCGAGCTCGCTCTGGCCCGAGGCGATCAGCTTGAGGTTATCGACCGACCCGCCGGTGACTTCCGCTGTGGCCTGCGTGTTCGGCAGCGCCTTCGACAGCACGTTGGCGATAGCGCCGCCGAGCGGATAATACACGCCGCCGGTGCCGCCGGTGCCGATCGCCATGGTCTTCTGCTGCGCGATGGCCGCGCCTGCAAGGCCTGCCGTGGCGACCAGCGCCACGGCAATCGATGTCTTTCTGAAACGCTTGAACATGGTTGTCCTCTCCTCCAGTTTTCCTGTGATGTCGCGGTGACTATTTCACCGCGCCGACTTCCTTGAGATATTTCAGCGTGCCGGGGTGATAGGGCGCCGGCGACTGCGCGGGTGTCTGCGTGGCGAGATTGATGTTCTCGGCCTCCTTATGGACGGCGACGAGATCGGCCTTGTTCTCGAAGATCGTCTTCGTGATCGCATAGGCCGTCTCGTCCGACATCTTGTCGGTGGCCATGATCTGGTTCCAGGCGGCGAAGCCACGGCTGTCGGTGGTCTGGCCCGGATAGCTGCCGGCCTTGATCACGCTGGGCGCGAAGATCTGGCCGTATTTCTTCACGATCGGCTCTAACAGGTAGTCGATATCGATCAGCTTGATGGTGACGCCCGGCGTAGCCGCGAGATCGACCACCGCGGCCGTCGGCACACCGCCGCCCCAGAAGAAGGCATCGATCTTGCGATCCTTGAGCGCGGACGCGGATTCCGCCACCGACAGACGTTCGCGCTTGACGTCCTTGTCCTTGTCGAGGCCTGCGGCTTCGAGCAGGCGGAAGGTCTGCGCCTCGGTGGCGCTGCCCGGCGCGCCGCCGGAAATGCGCTTGCCTTTCAGATCGGCGAATTTCTCGATGCCGGTGCCGGCGATGGTCACGACATGGACCGGGCTGGAATAGACGGCGACGATGGTGCGCAGCGGAACGGGCTTCTTGAATTTGTTCTCCCCCTTCACGGCATCGGACGCGACGTCGCCGGTCATGAAACCGAGATCGGCCTGGCCGGTCTCCAGGAGCTTGATGTTGTCGACGCTGCCGCCGGTGACTTCGCCGGTGGCCTGGGTATGCGGCAGTTTCTTCGACAACAGGTTCGCGAGACCGCCGCCGAGCGGATAGAAGATGCCGCCTGTCCCGCCGGTCGCAATGGCGATGGTCTTGTCTTCCGCAGAAGCGCCGGTCGCCGCGCAGGCGATGCCGAGCAGTGCAAGGCTGAACGCCCTGTGTCTGAAAGCTGTCCATCTCATTGCGTCACTCCCTGAAGTCGGCGGCGCCGCTTATCTGCGGCGTCCGCTGTCATGCGATAACTTGACGTTATTCGTTTCTGTCGTTGGTCATGCCGGCGCCGGTTGCGTCCTCGTTCTTGCCTGCCAGAGCAGCACGCCGAGGCCGATGATGAGGCCAGGCACGAATGTGTAGCTGATGTCGCGACCGATGATCGATTCGATGATCGCCTCGATCAGGCTCGGGAACACCAGCAGCAATCCCGATAGCAGAAGCAGGCCGCGCTCGATCGGTGTATTTTGTCGCAGTGCCCAGTTCTGCGCGACGGCGGCGAGTGCCAGCAGTCCCAGCGTGGTCTTGAAGGTGATCTCGACGATGTCCACCCACGAGCCGCCCTTCGGAATGTTCAGCAGCAGGCCGACGCCCTGCGGGTCGCAGACGAAGACGAATGGCACCAGGAAGGCCGGCAGCGTGTATTTCCACGATTGCAGCGTGGTCTTGTAGGGATCGCCGCCGGTAATCGCCGCCGCCGCAAAGGGCGACAGCGCGGTCGGCGGGGAGACTTCCGAGAGCACAGCGTAATAGAAGATGAACATGTGTGCAGCGTAATCGGGCACGCCGAGCTTGATCAGCGCCGGTGCCGCGATCACCGCGCAGATGATGTAGGAGGCGGTCACCGGCACCGCGAGGCCGATGATCCAGACGATCAGCGCTGTATAGATCGCCGTCAGCAGCAGGCTGCCGCCCGCATAGGAAATCACGATCGACGAAAACTTGAGGCCGAGGCCGGTGAGCGTGACGACGCCGACCACGATGCCGGCGCAGGCGCAGGTGGTGGCGGCATTGAGCGCGCCGATCGAGCCGTCGGCCAGTGCCTTCACCAGCTTCTTCGGCACCAGCGCAGTGTCCTTGCGCAGGAAACTGAGCACGAAGGTGACGAGCGTGGCGTAGAACACCGACAGTGACGGCGAGTAGCCGATGATCATGAAGACGACGACGGCGAGCAGAGAAATGAAGTGGAACCCGTAACGCTTCATCATCACGCCGAGGCTGAGTTCAGGCCTGACATTGACATTGTGGGCGCCGAACCGCTTGGCGTCGATCTCCACCATGATCAGCAGCGACAGGTAGTAGAGACAGGTCGGGATGGTCGCCATCCAGATCACGTCGAGATAGCTGATCTTGAGGAATTCCGCGATCAGGAACGCGGCAGCGCCGAGCACCGGCGGCGACAGGATCGCGCCGAGACCGCCTGCAGCCAGTAGGCCGCCGGCAGCGTTCTTCTCGAAACCGGCCTTGGCTAGCATCGGGGCGGCCACGGTGCCGATCATCACCGTGGTGGCGACGCCCGAGCCCGAGGGGCCGCCAAGCAGGAACGAGGACAGCACCACGGTGCGGCCAGCGGCGTTCGACTTGTTTCCCATCAAGGATAGCGAGAAATCGATGAAGAATTTGCCGGCGCCGGACATCGACAGGAACGCGCCATAGATCGTGAACAGGATGATCAGCGTGGCCGACACGTCGACTGCGACGCCGAAGATGCCCTCCAGCGTGATGAAGAGATGGCCGACGAGACGCGGCAGATCATAGCCGCGATGGGTCCATGGCGCCGGCAGATGCGGGCCGAGCATCGCATAGGCGATGAAGAACACGGACACGACCGGCATGATCAGGCCCGTGGTACGGCGCGTCGCTTCCAGCAGCAGCACGATGAAGACGATGCCGACGATAACGTCCATATGATCCGGCAGTGTGGCGCGGTCGGTGAAATCGTCGCCGCCCCACAGCGCATAGGCAATGGTGCCGATGGCGACGATGCCCGGCACGATATCCCACCAGCGCACGCGATTGCGGAAGCGCGCAGCGACGGGGAATAGCAGGAAGCTCAGGATCAGCGTGAAGGCGACGTGGACGTAACGCAGCTCCTGCGTCGGCACGATCGCGTAGGCGGCATAGAGATGAAACAGGCTCATGACGACGGCGATGCCGGTGGAGATCGTTCCGGCCCAGCCCAGCAGGCGATTTGTTGCGCCTTCATCGGCTTCGATGAAGGCTTCAGCCTTCGCCAATGCCTCGTCGGAGACGGCAACGGTGTCATCGCTCGCGTTTGATTTCTGGTCAGCCATGTTTCATCCCCCGGGATATTTCCCGCAGCCGGCTTTGCCGGCCTTATTATTCTGAGTGCGGCGCATTCATGCCGTTTTACCCGGCTGGCGCAAGGGCTTACGGGTGAAACTTTCGTCGCGGCAACGGCGTTCGCTATTGCGACGCCGTTGACCGCATGAGGGCTGCGGTTCACTTTCGCGGCCTGAATGACAGGAATAAAATGAGTATGAGGAAGCGTCTGATAGCCGCCATGACGGGTGTGGTCGTCATGTGCAGCGCAGCGGCACGCGCCGAGCCGTCGATCACGCTGCTGACCGGCAATACATCCGGGATCTATTTTCCGCTCGGCGTCTCGATCGCGATGATCTATGCGGATATTCCCGGCGCGAAAGTTCAGGTGCAGACAACCGATGGTTCGGTTGAGAACCTCTCGCGGCTGCAGCAAGGCACCGGGCAGGTCGCCTTTGCGCTTGGCGATGCGCTGAAGGACGCCTGGGCCGGCAACGCCACGGCGGGCTTCGACGGCAAGCAGGACCGATTGCGGGTGATCGGCGCGCTCTATCCGAATTACATCCAGATTGTTGCCACCAAAGAGAGCGGCATCAGGACGCTGAGCGATCTCAAGGGCCGGAGCCTGTCGGTCGGCGAGCGGAGATCGGGCACCGAGCTGAATGCGCGCGCCATTCTCGGCGCTGCGGGGCTGCGCTACGAGAATCTCGGCGAGATCAGGTATGTCTCCTTTGCCGAATCCACCACGATGATGATCGAGAAAAAGCTCGATGCGACGCTGCAGTCTGCGGGTCTCGGCGTGACATCGATCAAGGAACTCAGCGAAGCCGCGGATATCGTCGTCGTGCCGGTGCCGCCCGCGTTGGTCAGAAAGATCGGCGTGCCGTTCAAGCCGGACCGGATTCCAGCCCGGACCTATGTCAGTCAGGACAAATCCGTGCCGACGGCATCGGTGATGAACTATCTGGTGACGAGCAATGCCGTGCCGGATGAACTCGTCTATCAGATGACGAAGCGCCTGTTCGGCGGCCTCGACGAGCTCGCCATCGCGCACCGCGCCGGCCACGAGATCAGGTTGGCCAGCGCCGTGAGCAAAAGTCCCGTGCCGCTGCATCCCGGCGCGTTGCGCTACTATCGGGAGCGGGGCCTGATCAGGTAGAGTGGTCCGGCTGGCTTGCTGGGGCTTTCATGGGTCATTCGTTTCGGACGTTGGTTCTGTGCGCCGCTCTCGCGGCAGCATCGTTGCCCCATGCGGCCGTCCGGGCGCAGGGCGCGGCTGAGGCCGCTGCCACCTGCGCGAATGATGACGCCTTGCCGCCCGAGCAAATGCTCGGCATCTGCGGCCTGGTCATCGGCTCGACGGCGGCACTGCCGGACCGCGTTCATGCCTTGATCGTGCGTGCCGGGCTGCAACTCAGGCTGGAACAGGTCGACCTCGCCATTACGGATGGCGATCTGGCGGTTCAGCTCGATCCCCTCTCGGCTGCAGCGCTCGAAGCCCGCGGCAAGGCGCTTGCGGCCGGCAAGAAGTTCGACCGTGCGCTCGACGATTTCGACCGCGCGATCAGGCTGCGGCCGAACGAGGCCCAATTATTTGCGAGCCGCGCCGCGACCTTCGCATCGATGCACGAGAACCGGCTGGCGGTTCGCGATTATAACGAGGCGGTTCGCCTCGATCCGACGCGGGTGCAAGGTCTCATCGATCGCGCCGCCGCCTATGCCAAGGTCAAACGCTTCGATCTGGTCATCGACGACCAGAGCGACATCATTCGCCTGGAGCCGACCGCGGAACATTACGATGCGCGCGGTCAGTCCTATGCGCGCAACAATGCCTATGGCCGCGCGATTGCGGATTTCGACGCGGCGATCCGGCTGGAGCCGAAGGCCAGCTACTTCGTGAATCGCGGAAACTCCTTCAGCCTCAGCGGCGCATATGATCGCGCTATCACCGACTACACGACGGCGCTGCAGCTTCAGCCGGAGCTGGCGATGGCCTATAACAATCGCGGCGTCGCCTGGCGCGACAAGGGCGACCCTGCGCGCGCTCTGGCCGATTTCGACGCAGCCGTTCAGATCGATTCAACGCTGGATAACGCGTTGCGACATCGCAAGCAGCTCGAGAAATATCGGGTGGCGGCGCGCAAGCCGGCGATCGGATTGCATCCATCCGCCGATGCGAGCACCCGATAGACAATGACTTTTCGCAATTCATATGTTGGCAGCGTGCCGCGCGTCATCGGCGTCCTGCTCGTATTATGTTGCGTGGCTCCCGACAGGGCATGGCCAGCGGTCAACGAGCCGGCAGCCACTGCGCCCGTCGATCCCGCGCTGTGCGTTGCGGCTGTCGCCTCAGGCGATGACGAGAAGATTCTCGCGGTTTGCAGCACATTGATAGACAACGCCAAGACCGAGCGGCCCGACCGGCTGAAAGCGTTGATTGCGCGCGCCGGCGTCTACACCCGCAAGGATGAGACCGATCGTGCCATCGCCGATTACGATGCGGCGCTGCGACTCGATCCGACGCAGGCTGTTCTGTTCAATGCGCGCGGCGAACTCTGGCGCAAGAAGGGCGATCGGCCGCGCGCAGTCCGCGATTTTGGCGCCGCGATCAAGCTCGATCCGCAATTCGAGGTGGCGCGTGCCAATTACAAGGCGCTGGCGCAGGAGATCGAGCGGATCGGCGTGGAGATGTCGGTCAAGCCACAACCAAAGGCACCCTTGAAATAGCCTGTCATCCCGTGACAATGACGCAATAATGAACCCCGGCGGTAAAGCCGGGGCGGGAGAGACGCCATGACAACCAACGCATCCAGCCGCTATCACGACGTCCACGCGCAGTCGCTGTCCGATCCGGAAGGCTTCTGGGGCGAGGCGGCGAAGGCGATCGACTGGATTGCGCCAGCGAAGAAGGTGTTCGATCCGTTCGTGGGTCTTTACGGCCGCTGGTTTGTCGGCGGCGTGCTCAACACCTGCTACAACGCGCTGGATCGCCATGTCGCCGGTGGCCGCGCCGATCAGCTCGCGCTGATCCACGACTCGCCACTGACGGGTGAAGTCCGGAAATTCACCTATGCACAGCTGCTGCATGAGGTGCAGGTGCTCGGCGCCATCCTGCAGGACCTTGGCGTCGGCAAGGTCGATCGCGTCATTCTCTATATGCCGATGGTGCCTGAGGCTGTGGTCGCCATGCTGGCTTGCGCGCGCATCGGCGCGGTGCATTCGGTGGTGTTCGGTGGCTTCGCGGCGAAGGAGCTCGCGACACGCATCGACGATGCGAGGCCGAAGCTGATCCTCTCCGCGAGTTGCGGCATCGAGCCCGGCCGCATCGTGCAATACAAGCCGCTGCTGGATGAAGCAATCGCGCTCGCTAGCGCGAAGCCCGATGGCTGCATCATCCTGCAGCGGCCCCAGCATGGCTGCGACCTGGTGGCCGGCCGCGATCATGACTGGGCCGAATTGCGCAGCAAGGCGATGGCAGCGAAGAAGTCCGCGGATTGCGTGCCGGTGCTGGCGACGGATCCGCTCTATATCCTCTATACGTCCGGCACGACCGGCAAACCGAAGGGTGTGGTGCGCGACAATGGCGGTCACGCCGTCGCGCTGGCATGGTCGATGTGGAATCTCTACGGCGTGAAGCCGGGCGAGGTCTGGTGGTGCGGCTCCGACATCGGCTGGGTGGTCGGCCATAGCTACATCGTCTATGCGCCGCTGTTCCATGGCGCGACCTCGATCATGTATGAAGGCAAGCCGGTCGGCACGCCGGATGCCGGCGCGTTCTGGCGCGTCATCTCCGAACACAGGGCCGTTGCTTTCTTCACGGCGCCGACCGCCTTCCGCGCCATCCGCAAGGACGATCCGGACGGCAGTTTCATCCGCAAATACGATCTCTCGCATTTCCGCACGCTGTTTCTCGCCGGCGAGCGCGCCGATCCGCCGACGGTGGACTGGGCCGAGAAGCAGCTGAAGGTGCCGGTGATCGATCACTGGTGGCAGACCGAGACCGGCTGGTGCATCGCCGGCAATCCGGTGGGCCTTGGCCAGTTGCCGGTGAAGCACGGCTCGCCGACGGTGCCGATGCCCGGCTACAAGATCGAGGTCGTCGACGAGGCATCGAAGCCGCTGCCCTCGGGCACCATGGGCTCCATCGTCATCAAGCTGCCGATGCCGCCGGCCTGTCTGCCGACATTGTGGGAGCAGGACGAGCGCTGCAAGGAAGCCTATTTCAACGAATTCCCCGGCTACTACAAAACTTCCGATGCCGGCTACGTTGATGACGACGGCTACGTCTATGTGATGGGCCGCACCGACGACATCATCAATGTCGCCGGCCATCGCCTCTCTACTGGCGGCATGGAAGAGATTCTGGCATCGCATCCCGATGTTGCCGAATGCGCCGTGCTGGGGATCAAGGATACGATCAAGGGCGAGGTGCCCTGTGGCTTCCTGGTGCTGAAGGCCGGCGTTGAGCGGCCGGTTGCTGACATCGAGAAGGAAGTGGTCGCGCTGGTGCGCGAGAAACTTGGGCCGGTCGCGGCGTTCAAGCTCGCCATCGCCGTCGGCCGGCTGCCGAAGACGCGTTCGGGCAAAATCCTGCGCGGTACCATCAAGAAGATCGCGGACGGTGACAGCTGGACCATGCCCGCGACCATCGAGGATCCGAAGTCGCTGGACGAAATCGGCGCGGCGCTGAAGGGCAGGGTCTGAGCAGACCTTACAAATCCCGCATTTCGCGCTAAACACTCTCACGTCATGCCCAGGCTTGACCCGGGCATCCATCTTCCTTTCAACGGCAAAGCTGGATTGCCGGGTCAAGCCCGGCAATGACAGAGAAGATCAAGTAACGGAACCATGCATGCGACTGACCTCGACCTCTCTCATCGCGCTGACGCTGACAGCAATGCTGCTCAGCGCCTGCGCGCGCCGCACCGATATTCCGATGTCGAGCCTCGGCGATGACGATGACGCGATCTGCCGCGCTAATGGTGTCGCTGTCGGTTCGCCGGAATATGCGGCCTGCCGCAAGGACCGCGACGTTCAGCGCAGCAATGCCATCAATCGTGCCGACCGCGCGCAGCGCAATCTCGGCGAATACATGCTGAACAATCCGAACCGGCCGTAACACCGGCGATTGATATTCCGCAAAATTGTGTCTCCCAAAGGCAACGACCGCGCAGCGAGACGCTGTGCGGTCGTTTGCTTTTGATTGAGATCAACGTGTGAGCGCCGCAGCGAGCGTCTTTCGGATTTGATCGGGTGAGATCGTTCACCCCGAACGAATCGAAAGACAGGGCACTTCGCGATGAAGAGAATTCTGACGACCGGGTCGTTGCTGATGGCGGCAACGGCGATGACCAGCATGGCGACAACGGCAGGGGCCGCCGATCTTCCGGCCGCGACGCCGTACACCAAGGCGCCGTTGGTCGAGGCGTGGAATCCCTGGATGATCCGCCTGCGTGTGCTCGGCGTCATTCCGGAGAATGGCGGTACGGTTCACCAGGTGCCGGGCTCCAGCCTGAAGACCTCCGATCAGGTTGTTCCCGAACTCGACATCTCATATTTCTTCACGCCGAACCTCGCAGCCGAACTGATCCTTGGCGTCACCAAGCACCACGTCACCGGCGACGGCGCCATCGCCGGCCTCGATGTCGGCAAGGCGTGGCTGCTGCCGCCGACGCTGACCTTCCAGTATCACTTCACGCAGTTCGGCGCCTTCAAGCCCTATATCGGCGCCGGTGTGAATTACACCTGGTTCTTCAGCCAGAGTGTGAGCGGTGTGGGCGTAACCAGCAGCCGTCTGAAAGACACCGCGGCGCCGGTGCTGCAGTTCGGCTTCGACTACATGATCGACAAGCATTGGGGTTGGAACGTCGACGTGAAGAAGATGTGGATGCGCCCGGATTGGGAAGGCACGCTGGCCAGCGGCGCGGCGATCACCGGCCAGGTCAAGCTCGATCCGTGGCTGGTCGGCACCGGCATCACCTACAAGTTCTGATCCTTTCGATCTCTCACTGTGTGACGGAAGGGCCGATGTCAGTCGGCCCTTCTTTTTTGCGATTTTGCCGTGCCACTGTTGCTTTCGGCGCTCCCATCCTGTTGGGTGCCCCGCTCCACACCACCGCACCATCAGGACAACATCATGGATATCAAGGTCAGGGATTCGAACGGCGCGCTGCTCGCCGAAGGCGATACCGTCACGCTGATCAAGGACCTCAAGCTGAAAGGCTCGTCCACCGTGCTCAAGCGCGGCACCGTGATCAAGAACATCCATCTCACCGATAATGAAGACGAGATCGAAGGCCGCACCGACAAGGTGAAAGGCCTGGTGCTGCGCACGGAATTTCTGAAGAAGGCGTGACGGCTACGATATCACTCCCGGCCTTCCTCATGCTCTCGGAACGTCGATAGCCGCGACAGGAATGCCAGCATCAGTCCGATGCCGCAGATCGAGAACAGCATTGTGAAGATCTTGGCGATGGCGGTGGTTGGCGACAGCGTGGCGTCGCCGACGGTGGTGAGCGCCATCGCGCTGAAATAGGCGGCGTCGATCCACGGCCAGCCTTCCACGGCGTGAAAGAACACGGCGCCGCCGGTCATGGCGATGGCCAGCAGAAACAGGATCGCGCGAAATTCCGGATCGCGCAGACCGCGGCGGAAGCCGGCCAGCAAGCGCATCAGACCAAGCCAGAGAGATGCCATCGTCGCCACTCCATGCGTTGCCGTCCATGCGCGATGTCGCAGGATTCGATGGCGTTTGGAAAGTGAAGATTATGCGTCGGGCGCGACCATGAACCTTGCCTTACCTCTGCAGCACCAAGGGAGGCACCGCTCAGGCGGGATCCTTTACGCATAAGCGGAGTACATGATGGCGAACGAGTTCAGGTTCGAAGACTATCCCGATGCGATGACATTCAAGCCGGTGACGGAGAAGGCGATTGCAGCTTTTGCCGCCGAGCAGGGTATCGAATTCTCATCCGATTATACGACGTTTCTGAAAGCGAATAACGGCTTCTATTTCGATCTCGACACAGCCAGCCCGCTGGCTGATGGCGTCGAGACATTCGATTCAATTCGCTATCTGCACGGCCTCGATACCGGCTTCGAATATAACGACATAGGGGTATTCCTGGCCAAAGCCGATCTCTGGGACCAAGCGTTTCGTGCGTTCTGCTATCCGGTGGCGGAAAGTCACGGCGGTGATCCGGTCGTCGAGATATTCAAGGGCAAGGCAAAGGGTAAGATCTACTTCGTCGATCACGAGGTGATCCCGGACATCAGCGAACTGGCTGATGCAGGAGTGAACCTGGAGAATGCCGACGACGTCCTCGCTTACATGATCGACAGACAGGGCTGCTTCATCGAAGTCGCCACGTCGTTCTCGAATTTCATCGGCAAGCTGGTGGCATATGACGATGACGGCAGAATCAATGTCAGCATCCGTCGCCCGCTGGCGTAAGCGGGCGGCGCATCACCTGAAACAAAAAAAACGCGGCGGGATGAACCGCCGCGTTTTCGTTTCTGCCGTTGCCACCGCGCATCTGTGCGCAGTGCAGGCGCTTATTCGTCGTCGTCCTGCTTCTTGCTGCCGCCGATGCCCTTCAGCTTGGCGAACACGGCGTCGACATTGAGGTCGCCGCTGCCGCTCTCGGCGGTCTCCAGCTCATCCTTGCGGGTGGTTTCCGACGCGGGCAGCAGGGTCGCGCCGCCGTAAGCCTGGTCGGTCGGCTTTTCCTTGGCTGCGCGCTGCACTTCGAAATCGAGTTCGATCTGCGAGCACAGGCCGAGGGTCACCGGATCCATCGGGGTGAGAGTTGAGGCGTTCCAGTGGGTGCGGTCGCGGATCGAGGCGATGGTGGTCTTGGTGGTGCCGACCAGCCGCATGATCTGGCTGTCTTTCAGCTCGGCATGGTTACGCACCAGCCACAGGATCGCGCTCGGGCGCTCATGACGGCGCGACACCGGGGTGTAGCGCGGGCCCTTCTTCTTGGCGGCCGGCGGCAGGATCACCTTGCTCTCTTCGAGCTTGAGCCGATAATTCTTGTCCTTCTCGCCCTTTTCGATCTCGTCGCGGGTCAGCTGCCCGTTGGAAATCGGGTCCATGCCCTTGATGCCCTGGGCGGCGTCGCCGTCGGCAATGGCGCGGATCTCGAGCGGGTGCATCTTGGTGAAATCGGCGACCTGATCGAAGGTCAGCGCCGTATTGTCGACCAGCCACACGGCCGTCGCCTTTGGCATCAGCGGGGCATTGCTCATGGCACATCTCCTTTGCGCTTCGCCCACCTCTTTCGGAGGCGAAGCCGTCTGGTCATCGGTGATGACGGGAATTAAGGCTCTATATAATCTGTCAGAGGGCAACCGCGCAATGCCCGGCAGTTCGGCCTTGACAGCGCCGCAAACCGGCCCCAAGTCCTTATTCAGACAAGCTCTTTGGCTGAATTTTGCCAATCTGACCCATCGCACCTGCCATTTTGGTGCCCAGGCCCCTGGATCGCCCCGATATGACGACCAAACCGTCCCTGAAAATCGTTCTTTGTTCGCCGCGCGGCTTCTGCGCAGGCGTCGTCCGGGCGATCGATACGGTCGAACGCGCACTCGCCATCCATGGCGCGCCGGTCTATGTCCGGCACGAGATCGTCCATAACAAGTATGTGGTGGACAGTCTGAAGACCAAGGGTGCGATTTTCGTCGAGGAACTCGCCGAAATCCCGGACAATACCTCCGCGCCGGTAGTATTTTCCGCCCACGGCGTGCCGAAATCGGTTCCCGAGGATGCCCGTCAGCGCAATTTCTTCTCGCTGGACGCGACCTGCCCCCTGGTGACCAAGGTCCACCGCGAGGCGGCGATCCACTTCAAGCGCGGCCGTGAGATCCTGCTGATCGGGCATTCGCATCACCCGGAAGTTGTCGGCACCGTCGGCCAGCTGCCGCCAGGCGCCGTGCAGCTCATCGAGACCGCTGGAGACGCACAGACTTTCCAGCCGAAGGATCCGAACAATCTCGCTTTCGTGACCCAGACGACGCTGTCGATCGACGACACCGCCGAGATCGTCGAAGTGCTGAAGAGCCGCTTCCCCACGATCAATGGGCCGCACAAGGAAGACATCTGCTACGCCACCACCAATCGCCAGCTTGCCGTGAAGAAGGTGGCGCCGGTGGTCGATGCGCTGATCGTTGTCGGTGCGCCGAACTCGTCGAACTCGCAGCGTCTGCGCGAAGTGGCCGAGCGCGAGGGCTGCAGGGTTTCGGTGTTGGCGCAGCGTGCCAGCGATCTCGACTGGAGCATGTTCGAGGGCATCACCAGCCTCGGCATCACCGCGGGCGCCTCGGCGCCGGAAGTGATCGTCGAAGAGATCATGGATGCCTTCGCGCAGCGTTATGAGCTGCATGTGGAGACGGTGTCGGCTGCTGAAGAAAACGAATTCTTCCCGCTGCCGCGTTCGCTGCGTCCCGAGGCCGCGGCGTAACCGCGATGGCGGTCTATACCGATGTTGCCGCCGATGATCTCGCGGACTTCCTGAAGAGCTACGATGTCGGCGAATTGCTCTCCTACAAGGGCATCGCCGAAGGCGTCGAGAATTCCAACTTCCTGATGCACACCTCCAAGGGCGCGTATATCCTCACGCTCTATGAGAAGCGCGTCGAAGCGGATGACCTGCCTTACTTCCTCGGTCTGATGGCGCATCTCTGCGCGCGTGGCGTGAATTGCCCGCAGCCGCAGAAGAATCGCGACGGTGCGGTCTATGCATCGCTCGCCGGCCGGCCCGCCGCGATCATCAACTTCCTCGAAGGCATGTGGCCGCGTCGTCCCAACGCGATGCATTGCGCCGGTGTCGGCGAAGCGCTGGCGAGGATGCATGTCGCCGGGCGCGATTTCCCGTTGGTGCGCAAGAACAACCTGTCGGTCGATGGCTGGCGCGGTTTGCTCGCACTCGCGGCACCGCGCGCCGATACGGTTCAGCCCGGGCTGCGCGCTTTCCTGCAGACCGAACTCGACTATCTTGCCGCGCATTGGCCAACCGGTCTGCCGGAAGGCGTGATCCATGCGGATCTGTTTCCGGACAACGTGTTCTTTCTTGGCGACAAGCTCTCCGGCCTGATCGACTTCCCGTTCGCCTGCAATGACATGCTGGCCTATGACGTGGCGATCTGCCTGAACGCCTGGTGCTTCGAGCCGGACCTGTCGTTCAATGCCACCAAGGCGCGCGCTTTCCTCAATGCCTATGAGGCGGTGCGTCCGTTGACCAGTGCCGAGCGCGCGGCGTTTCCGCTGCTGGCGCGCGGCGCGTCAATCCGCTTCCTGCTCACGCGTCTCGTGGATTTCCTCAATGTGCCGGAAGGCGCCTTCGTGAAGCCGAAGGATCCGGTCGAGTATGTCCGCAAGCTGCGCTTCCACCAGTCGGTGACGTCGATGGCCGACTACGGCGTCGAAGCGGCGAGGCAGCCCGCGTGACCACTGCGACGCCTGTGACGATCTATACCGACGGCGCCTGCTCGGGAAATCCCGGCCCCGGCGGCTGGGGCGCGATCCTTCGTTTCGGCGATGCCGAGAAGGAGCTGAAGGGCGGTGAGGCGCACACCACCAACAACCGCATGGAGCTGATGGCGGCGATCTCGGCGCTGGAAGCGCTGAAGAAGCCGTGCTCGGTGGATCTGCACACCGACAGCCAGTATCTGCGCAACGGCATCATGAGCTGGATTCACGGCTGGAAGAAAAACGGCTGGAAGACGTCGGACAAGAAGCCGGTGAAGAATGTCGACCTGTGGCAGCGGCTCGATGCTGCGCTGAAGACCCACGACGTGCGCTGGCACTGGGTCAAGGGCCATGCCGGCCATGCGGAGAATGAGCGTGCCGATCAGCTGTCGCGGGACGGCTTGGCGGAAAATCGGAACAGGCAGTAGCGGGCTCTCTTTCCCCCTCCCCCCTCGTGGGGGAGGGTGCCTTCGCGAAGCGAAGGCGGGAGAGGGGGCTGCATCCCCGCGCTCAAACCCTCTCCCGTCTCGAACCCGCTTCGCGTGTTCGATCCACCCTCTCCCGCGGAGCGCAGCTTCGCTGCGCTGGGGGAGAGGGGAAGTAAGAGGGCTTTAGCTCACAGCTGGCCGAGCAGGGTGTCGCCGCCCGAGACTTCGACCTTGCCCGGTGCCGGTTCGAGGTTGAGCTTGGTCACCTTGCCGTCTTCCACCAGCATCGAATAGCGATGCGAGCGGATGCCGAGGCCGTTGCCGGATGCGTCAAGCTCCATACCGATCGCCTTGGTGAAGTCGGCATTGCCGTCGGCGAGGAACACAGCTTCGTCGCGCAGATCGGTGTCTTTCTTCCAGGCGTTCATCACGAACACATCGTTGACGGAGATGATCGCGATGGTGTCGACGCCCTTGTCCTTGATGGCATAGGCGTTGAGGAAGATGCTCGGCAGATGCATCTTGTGGCAGGTGCCGGTATAGGCGCCGGGCACCGCGAACAGCGCCACTTTCTTGCCCTTGAAGATGTCGTCGGTGGTCTTCACGGCCGGACCTTCGGAGGTCATGACACGGAGCTTGGACTCGGGCAGCTTGTCGCCAACTTGAATGGTCATCGTCGATCTCTCCTGAAAGTAAGGGTGAGTGTGTTTAGACCGGCTGCATGACGCGGGCAATATTGAGGGGCGCTCAAAGGCAAGGCAGGGCTTCTCATCTTCGTCATTGCGAGCGTAGCGAAGCAATCCAGAAAGCAACAAGGGAAGACTGGATTGCCGCGTCGCTTCGCTCCTCGCAATGACGAAGAGGGTCGGAGGCCAATTCTACCCGCCGAAGCCGCCGGCATCCAGAAACGCCTGTTCCTCCGCCGTGGTGCTGCGCCCCAGCACCCGGTTACGGTGGGGGAAACGGCCGAAGCGCCGGATGATGTCGGCGTGCTCGTCGGCGAATTTCAGATTGTCGGTCTCGCCGGTGGCGCGAAACAGCGCGCAGCAGCGCTCCTGATCGGCGAGGTCTTCTGAATGCATCAGCGGCATATAGACGAACTGCTGCATCTGCTGGTCGACGCGCTGATCGACGCCGCGCGCGACGGCTTTGATCGTGAGGTCGCAAGCGAGGCGATCGCTGGAAAAGGCCCGCGCATCGTTGCGGAACATGTTGCGAGGAAACTGGTCGAGCACGAGGATCAGGGCGAGCGTGCCCTCGTCACTGGCCTCCCATGACGCAAGGTTGCCTGCGACGGCCTCATCCCACAGCGCGCGAAAGCGGCGGGTGATCTCGGCATCGAAATCGTCGTTCTTGGCGTACCAGCGGTCCCAGCCGGCGTCTGTCCAGAAGGCGATGATGTCGGCGGGAGTCGTTGCAGTCATGCTGAAATCCATAGGGTGGGCCGTGCGAAAGCGGGCCCACCCTATAGCAGTGTGTCAGGCCGCTGAGGCCTGCTTCTTCTCGTCGCGGAGTTCGCGGCGCAGGATCTTGCCGACATTGGTCTTCGGCAGGGCGGTGCGGAATTCGATCTGTTTCGGCACCTTGTAGTTGGTGAGCTGGGTGCCGCAGAACTTGATGATGTCCTCGGCGGTGACGTTCGGGTCCTTCTTGACGACGAAGGCCTTCACCGCCTCGGTGGTCTTCGGATCGGGCACGCCGATCACGGCGCATTCCAGCACGCCAGGATGGCTGGCGATGACGTCCTCGACCTCGTTCGGATAGACGTTGAAGCCCGAGACCAGCACCATGTCCTTCTTGCGATCAACGATCTTGGTGAAGCCATCGGGGCTCATGATGCCGATATCGCCGGTGCGGAAGAAGCCGTCCGCGGTCATCACCTTGGCGGTCTCATCCGGCCGGTTCCAGTAGCCCGACATGATCTGCGGACCCTTGGCGCAAATCTCGCCGGGCTCGCCGAGCGGGACTTCGTTGCCGTCGTCGTCGCGGATCGAGATCCAGGTCGATGGCACCGGCACGCCGATCGAGCCGTTGAACTGATCGACATCGGCCGGGTTGCAGGTCAGCGTCGGCGAGGTTTCCGACAGGCCGTAGCCTTCGGCGACGAAGCAGCCGGTCGTCTTCAGCCAGCGCTCGGCCACCGCCTTCTGCACCGCCATGCCGCCGCCGTTGGAAATCTTCAGCTTGGAGAAATCCACCTGGTCGAAACCGGGCGTATTCAGCAATCCGTTATAGAGCGTGTTGACGGCCGGGAAGCTGTTGACCTGATACTTCATCAGCTCCTTCACGAAGCCCGGCATATCGCGCGGGTTCGGGATCAGGAGGTTGACCCCGCCGGCGCGCACGGCCAGCAGGAAGCAGGCCGTCAGCGCGAAGATATGATAGAGCGGCAGCGCACAGACGATGAACAGCTGGTCCACATGCGGCGGCTTGCGCAGCGCCGGCTGCAGCCAGGCATCATTCTGCAGCACATTGGCCAGGATGTTGCGATGGCGCAGCGTCGCGCCCTTGGAAACGCCGGTGGTGCCGCCCGTATATTGCAGGAAGGCGACGTCGTCGGGCCCGAGCACCGGCTTCTTCATCTTCATGCTGCGGCCGGCAGAGACTGCATCGTTGAACCAGACAGCGCCCGGCAATTCGTAAGCCGGCACCATCTTCTTTACCCGGCGGACCACGAGATTGACGATCACGCCCTTGAAGCCGAGCATGTCGCCCATGCTGCCAAGGATGACGTGCTTCACATTGGTCTTGGCGATCACCTGCTGCACCGTGGAGGCGAAGTTCTCCAGCACGATGATGGCTTCGGCACCGGAATCCTTGAGCTGATGCTCGAGCTCGCGCGGGGTGTAGAGCGGGTTGACGTTGACCACAGCATAGCCGGCGCGCAGCACCGCGGAGGTGGCGATCGGATATTGCAGCACGTTCGGCATCATCAGCGCGACACGGGCGCCCTTGGCGAGGCCCTTGCTCTGCAGATAGGCGCCGAGCGCCAGGGACATTTCGTCGAGCTCACGATAGGTGATCGACTTGTCCATGCAGATGAAGGCTTTGCGATCGCGGAATTTGGCAAAGCTCTCTTCGAGCAGATCGACCAGCGACGGATACAGGCTGACGTCGATATCGGCCGGCACGCCTGCCGGATATTGTTTGAGCCAGATACGCTCCATGACACTTCCCCCTCGATTTGATTATTTCGTCGAAGTATTGAGCAAAGCTGCCCTTGATAGCAAGGCGCGGCGCAACATGACGCAGCCGGAAACCGGCCGCGTTAACGATGATAGTTGAGCCTTGTCGACGAAGGTCTAAGTGCGCGGAGCTGCCGCAGCCGGCTTGGCTTCGCCGGTGGTAGCCTTCGGTGCGGGTTTGGCCGCTGCCTTCGGCTTGGCCGGCGTTGTGGCCGGAGCGGCGGTGGCTGCCGTGGCAGGCTTGGCAGCCGCGGGCTTGGCGGCGGTTGGCTTAGCTGCAGCGGCCGGTTTCGGCGCGGCTGCATCCGGTTTCACCGCTGCCTGTTTTGCAGCCGGTTTGGCCGCAGGTTTCGCGGCCGTTTTTGCCTCGGCCGATGCTGCGGGTTTGGCGTCCTTGGTGTCGGCTGCCGCATCAGGCTTCTTGGCGGCGGTCTTGGTGCCCTTCTTGGCCTTGGGCTTCGGCGTCTGCCGGGCTTCTTCCACCGCATTGGCGGCGATCAGGTCGGCACCGGTCTTCTTCGGCCCAATATAAACGATCACCGGCTCGACCGGTGCGGCGGCTGCGGCGATCATGTCGACCGGGCGCAGCGTTGGCGGCTGCAGACCGGCGGTGAAGAACGACATGGCCTGGCTGCTGGCTTCGTTGCTGGCGACGACTTCATCATCGGCGTCGCTGGCCGGGCGCTTACGTTTCGGTCCGCACATCTCGTCGCGCAGGTTGGGCGGTGCGGCGTCGATCGGTGCGAGGGCATCCACAGTGCCGAGCGCCGGCTGCAGCCAGGTCAGGCCGCCTGTGCCGGTGTTGAAGCCGCGTTCCAGCAGCTGCGCGGCCTTGACGGCGCGCGCCTGGCCGGACGAGGCGCCGAGCACCACCGCGATCAGCCGCTTGTTGCCACGGGTGGCGGTGGCGACAAGATTGTAGCCGGAGGCGCAGATGAAACCGGTCTTCATGCCGTCGGCGCCGGGATAGCGGCCGATCAGCTTGTTGAAGTTCGGCGTGATGCGGCGGCCGAATTTGATCGCGGGAATATGGACGAAATATTCGTATTCCGGCAGGTCGCGAATGATCGCACGCGCAAGGATCGCGAGGTCGCGCGCCGAGGTCACCTGTTCGTCCGCGGGCAGGCCGTTCGGATTGACATAGTGGGTTTGCGTCATGCCGAGCTTCTGCGCCGTGGCATTCATCATCGCGGAAAATCCGTCGACGGAGCCGCCGACGCCTTCGGCAAGCACGACGGCCATGTCGTTGGCGGACTTCACCATCATCATCTTCAGCGCGTTATCGATGGTGACCTGCGTGCCGGCCTTGAAGCCCATCTTCGATGGCGACTGTGCGGAGGCGATCGGCGACACTGTGACCACCGTGTCGAGGTTGATGCGTCCCTGCTTCACCGCCTGCAACGTGACATAGGTCGTCATCAGCTTGGTGACGGAGGCGGGATGCCACGGATAGGTCGCGTTCTCGGCCTGCAGGACCTTGCCGGTATCGGCTTCGACGAGCAGAAGCGCTTCAGCACTGGCCGTGCGCGGCGCGGTCACGCCGAGCGCAAGTGCCGCGGCGAGAATGAACCAGTTGAGTGATAGCAGGCGGCGCGATGCGAAGTGAAACTGCACTATCCGATTCCGGTCCTTTGCGGCCCGCCTGCAGTGCTCCAGCACCGCGCGCAGCAATTCTTGGATTTGAGGTTCGGGGCTCTCATGTCAGTCTGCCGTCACGCGGTGACGGCTGCAAACCTATACCGGCCGAGAGCATCAGAACAGTGGCGAGCCGGTTAAATCGGTGATGAAAGGGGCCAAATTTCGACCGGTTCTCTAGAGACATCAAAGGGGTTGGGCAGTATCGGGCAGAGCCATGCTGGCGCGTGCGTCCTCCTGAACCATGAACTGGGCGGCGGCCAGACTGGCGAAATAGCCGCCCTGCATCACGAGTTCATCGAAAGTTCCCGCTTCGATCACGCGGCCGTTCTCAAATACGAGGATGCGCGTGGCGTTGCGGATGGTGGACAGCCTGTGCGCGATCACGAAGGTGGTGCGGCCCTTCATCACTTCATCGAGAGCGACGTTGAGCTTGGCCTCGGTCACGGCATCGAGCGCGCTGGTGGCCTCGTCGAGGATCAGGATCGGCGGATCCTTCAGCAGTGCACGGGCGATCGACAGCCGCTGCCGCTCGCCGCCGGACAGCATGCGGCCACGTTCGCCGGCATTGGTGTTGAAACCGTTATCGCTGCGTTCGATGAAATCGAGCGCCTGGGCGCGGGCAGCGGCAATGCGCAACTCTTCGTCCGTCGCATCCGGCTTGCCGACGCGCAGGTTGTCGGCGATGGAGCGATTGAACAGCAGCGCCTCCTGGAACACGACGCCGATGTTTCGGCGCAGGCCCGACAGCGTGAGTGCACGGACATCCATACCATCGATCGAGATGATGCCGGATTGCGGGTCGAAGGCCCGGTGCAGCAGGGCGATAGCGGTGGATTTGCCCGCGCCGGTGGCGCCGACGAGCGCGATGGTCTGGCCGGGCAGGGCTGTGAAGGACAGATCTGCGATAGCCGGCCGCTTGCCGTCATAGGAGAACGACACGTCGTTGAATTCGACCATGCCCTGCAGCCGGCCGGGATCCATGGCGTCGATACGGTCGCGCACGGCAGGCACGGCATCGAGCACATTCATGAAATCGCGCAGCCGCGGCGCTTCCATGAAGATGGTGTTGATGAAGGAGACCACCTGTTCGAGCTTCTGGATCAGCATCGTCGCAAAACTGACGAACATCACGATCTCGCCCACGGTGGTGAGACCCTGCTGATGCAGCGCGATGCCGACGGTGAAGATCGCGAGCACGGTGATGGTGGTGGAGGCGCGCGTCATCACCGAGACCAGTGCCCACCACGACAGCACCGGCATCTGCTTTTCGAGCAACTGGCTGGAGACGCCGCGCAGGCCCTGTACTTCGGCATCGATGCGCGTGAAGCTCTGCACCAGCGCGACATTGCCCAGCGCGTCGGAGGCGCGCGCGGAAAGGTCGCCGTAATGCTCCTCGACGTCGCTCTGCATGCCCGATGTCTTGCGCACGACCATGGTGGTCAGCACCGTGAACACGACGCACAGGATCACGAGCAGGATCGCCAGCCGCCAGTTGAGATAGATCGACAGCGGCAGCAGCACGAACAACGAGACGATGGAGGCGAAATGTTCGCGGAAGAAGCCGAGCCAGACACGCCACAGGGCATCGGTGCCGGCCAGCATCACTTTCATCAGGCGTCCTGAATGCGTGCCGGTGTGGAAGGTCAGCGGCAGTTGCATGATGTGTTCGAAATAATCGGTCAGCACCGCCTGGCGCTGGCGATGCGCGAGGCGATCCGCATGAAGCGCCACCACGGCGCCGCAGACGATGGTGAACAGGCCGAACGCAACCCAGGCCGCCAGCAGTGGCCAGGGCGATGCGCTGTCCGTCTGCATCGCGGCCGTCGAGAGATTGCCGGAGAGCACATCGATGATCCGGCCGAACAGCACCGGTTCGGCGAATTGCGCGCCGGCGAGCAGCAGGTTGGCGCCCGCCAGGATCCAGCCAAGGCGCCTCTCCTTGCCGAGCAGCTCCAGCACACGGGTGTAAAGACGGATCATGGGAGGTCACTCAGCGCAGCGCGAACGGGATAACCGATTGCACACAGTCTAGGCGGGGATGGCAGCCGAATACAGCTTCGGGAAAAGTTGTTCAGTTGAACTTCTTCAGTTCATCTTGCGGCCGACCGAGCCCGGCAGGAAGCTGTCGTCGAAGATGTCCGCGGCTGAGGGCCGCTTCTTGAAGGTAAAATCTTCGGCGATCTCGTTGAGCGACGCCTCAAAGCGTGCGGCGTCGATGCCACCCAGCCCGTCGCGGCGGACGTCGTCGGTCAGGATATTGTCGGTAATGGCAATGTGGAGCCGCGTCAGTTCGAGCTCGCGCGAACCATTCTCCATCTGGGTCATGACGTCGGTGATCGCCTTGGCCGGGTCCTGGATCGCCAACTGCGTCCCGGCGGTGACGGCACGAATGAATGCTTTCACGGCCTCAGGTCTGGCGGCGGCGAATTTCGGATTGACGATCAGCGCGAGGCCATAGGCGGCGGAGCCGAACTCGGCGAAACGAAACACCGCCAGGTCATCGGCGGGGACGCCGCGGTCGCGCAGGTTGACCGCCGAGAGATAGGAGAAGCCGGTGACCGCATCGACCTGACCGGCCGAGAGCATCGGTTCGCGCACCGCGGCGCTGATCCTCTCCAGCTTCACGGCTGCAAGCTTGATGTTGTTGCGCTTGGCCAGTGCCGGCCATAGCCGGATCGCGAGATCGCGATCAGCGACCCCAAGCACTTTTCCTTCAAGGCTACCGAGCGAGATCACGCCGCGGCTCTTGCGGGCGACGATGGCGTAGGGGGCTACATTGAGCAGCACGAAGACGGCTTTCACTGTCGCGGCATCGGAATCGCCGCGATAGCGGATCAACGCATTGAGATCGGCCAGCGCCATGTCGCAGGCGCCGGAAGCGATCCGCGCGATGGCCTCCTTCGATCCTGCGGCGACGGTGGTGGTTACATTCAGGTTCTCGGCCCGGTACAGGCCGCGGGCATCGGCCAGCACGAAAGGTGCGGCAATCGCATCGACTGCGCGATCGAGCGCAAACTGGATATTGGTCGGCGTTTTGTCGTCAGATGCCTTGTCGTCGGCGGCGGCCTGTCCCGATGATGCGCAAAAAGCGACGGAGCCCAACGCACTCAGCGAGAGGAGGACATGCCGCCGGGAAATGTTGGTCGCGTTTCTGGGCATCAAGATACTTAACGACTGACGGACCGGCAGTTACCCCGCCGGGCATGTCTGATTGATGGCGGTATGGTGCGACATCTTGCGCGTCGTTTCTAACCGTAAAAGGCTGAACGGGAGATGACTGCCCCGATTTGGACACCGATCGTTCAGCTGCCGTTGGGGTTGGGGAACCCATAGTGGCCGAAGTGGTTGGCTATACAGAGGCCCACAGGGCCAGACGACCACGGAGGACATTGAGATGTTCGTACGAAATGGATTGCTTAATAAGACTGGCCGCGCCGCCATCGTGGCGAGTGTTGCGGCCATGACGATCTCGGCAATTGCGCCGACCGGAGCATTTGCGGCGCCTGTCGCCAAGAGCACGAGCCAGGCTGTTGCAACTCACGGCACCAGCGATGCGACCGATTTCAGCAGCGCGCGCCGTCGTCACTATCGCGGTGGCGGCAATGCTGCCGGCCTTGCGGCCTTTGGCGCCATCGTCGGTACCATTGGCGCAATCGCTGCAACGCAGAGCCGTCGTGACTATTACTACGATAATGGCCCGGGCTACGGCTACTACGGCGGTGGCCCAGCCTATTATGATGGCGGTCCTGCCTATTACGGTGGCGTACCGTATCGCGGCTACGGCGGTGGTCATGGTTATGATAATTCGCGTCGTATGACCTGGTAGTTCGCGATCGGTCACAACTTATTCCGTCATGCAACTGTCACTTAACTATCAAACGCCGGTCGCGCTTGCGGCCGGCGTTTTGACGTCGTTGCAGACACTTGAAGGCCAGGCGTTAACGCGCTGGCCACGGCTTTGGGATAGTGTAGTTGCATGAGTGATTCGCTCGACCGGCTTTATCAGGCGGTGATCGCGGCCAAGGATCTCGATCCCTCGGTCTCGCGAACGGCCCGGCTTTATCAGCAGGGGCCGGAAAAGATGGCGAAGAAGCTCGCCGAAGAAGCCATCGAGGTCGTCATCGATGCGATCAACCGCAAACCGGACGCCGTGATCCGTGAAAGCGCCGATCTTCTCTACAATTTGACTGTATTGTGGGCGGCCGCGGGTGTGCGTCCTGAGCAGGTCTGGGCCGAGATGAGCCGGCGTGAAGACATGCTCGGTATCGCCGAAAAGCTCCCGAAACCGCCGAAACGGCCCAAATCCATCGAGCAAAGCGCCGCGCGGCGGCCAATTGTCGCGCTCGAAGGTCGTCGCCTTCGCAAGTTGAGTTAAGCTTTTCGTCTCGCGCGTGTCAGCCCAGCCATAGACAAATCGGCGTCAGGATGGTTCATCGCGAACCATGCTCAGACGAATGTATGACTGGTGTATCGACGCCGCCCACAAGCCCTATGCCCTCTGGATTTTGGGCATCGTGTCCTTCGCGGAAAGTTCGTTCTTTCCGGTGCCGCCGGATGTGATGCTGATTCCGATGGCGCTGGCCCGGCCACAGAAGGCCTGGCTCTATGCGGGCATTTGCACCATTACCTCAGTGCTTGGCGGTGTGGTGGGATATCTCATCGGCGCGGTGCTGTATGACTCCGTCGGCCAATGGGTCATTCATTTCTATGGCTATGGCGACAAGGTCGAGGCATTCCGCGCCGGCTATGCCGAATATGGCGCATGGATCATCCTGCTGAAGGGGCTGACGCCGATCCCCTACAAGCTTGTCACCATCACGTCAGGTTTCGCGAACTATAATATCTGGATGTTCATCGCGCTGTCGGTGGTTGCCCGTGGCGTGCGCTTCTATGTCGTCGCCATCCTGCTCAACCGGTACGGCGTGGGGATTCGCGAGACCATCGAGAAGCGTCTGGGTCTGTGGGTTGCGCTGGGCGTCGGTGTTCTGGTGCTCGGCTTCATCATCGCATTCCGGCTGTTCTAGATCAGGATGCTTCCCCCGGCGCAGGTGCCGGGATACATTTCGCATCATGTTCGATTTGACCCGTCTGTTGGCTCCGGTAACCCGCAACTGCGTCGTCGCTGTGATCGCGGTGCTGACCGTGGGCGCAGCTACGATGTGCGCCTGGTCGCAGGCGATGCAGCAGCAACCGGCACCGCAGAAGTCGATCACGATTCAGGTTGTCCCGGCTCCCTCGGCCGCACCCCCGCCTGCCGCGGCTTTCGCGCCGGCTCCTATAGCTGAACAGGCGCCGCCCCCGTCACCACCGCCGGCGCCCGAGAATCCCGGCCTGTTCAACGAGATTGGCAAGCTGTTCAAGAATTCCACCTCGCTGCTGCCGTCACTGCCCGCGATGCCGTCGCTCGGCACCGACAGCCTGACCAAGCTCAACACGGTAGTGAAGGGAAGGGTGGCTTGTCCGGTCGCTGCCAATGGCGCACCCGATTGCAAGGCGGCCTCCGACAAGCTCTGTCAGAGCAAGGGCTTCAAGGACGGCAAGAGCCTCGACACCGACGCCGCGCAAAGCTGCTCGCCCAGGGCCATGATCCCCGGCCGCGCGCCGGAGCCGGGTGACTGCAAGACGGAAAATTACGTCACTCAGGCGCTCTGCCAGTAGGTCTATGCCGGCAACAGACCCGCTGTGCGATAGCTCTCGATGAGCGCGTCATAGAGTGAGACATCCGCGCGGCTTCTTGCCATCAGCTGAGCGCCGGTGATGGCGGCGAAGATGGCGCGCGCACGCGGTTCGCTCTTCTCAGGGCTCAGCGCGGTTACAGCGGCGAGAACCTTGCTCAGCCATGCCACATTGATATCGGTGAAGGTCCGGATCTCTTTCTTCACCGGCTCCGGCAGGTCGTCATATTCGGCGGCCATGAAGCTGCACAGGCACATGCGGTTGCCGCTCTCCAGCGCCTTGCGGAACGTGCCGGGATATTGGCGGAGGCAGGCGGCCGGATCCTTGGACTCGGCCAGCAGTGCCTCCAGATAGGCGGCCGAGTCCTCCCAATAGCGCCTGGCAACCGCGGCGCCGAGATCGGCCTTGCTCGGGAAGTGGTGGTAGATGCTCGCGGCCTTGATGCCCACCTCTGCCGCAAGATCACGGAAATTCAGGCCGCTATAGCCATGGGCCTGCGCGGTCAGTTTCGCGGCCGCCAGGATGGCTTCTCTGGAATTCGAACTCATATCCCGGTCTCACAACCCCGTGTTTGCGGCCTACCAAGTGATAGATAGGCGTTGACGCCTGTAAATCAAAGCCGTAAATCACCCTACCAACTGATAGGTAGGATAAGCTAATGAATACTCAGATCTCCAATGGCGACGCGACAAAGCTCCCGATGATGACGATTCACGACTGGAGCACAGGGCCTTACCCGGCACGCGTCCGGATCGCGGTGGCCGAGAAGAAGCTTCGATCGCGCATCAATTTCGTGTCGGGCGATCTCACGAAAGGCGAGCACAAGAAGCCCGAATTCCTCGCCAAGAACTACTCAGGCACGCTGCCGGTGCTCGAACTCGACGACGGCACTTTCATTGCCGAGTGCACCGCCATTACCGAATATCTCGACGGACTTGACGGCTCCCCCACGCTCACCGGCGGCACGCCGCGCGACACGGGCTTGATCCACATGATGAGCAAGCGTGCCGAGCTGGAGCTGCTCGACGCCATCAGTGTCTATTTCCATCACGCAACACCGGGGCTCGGACCCCACGTCGAGATCTATCAAAATGCCGAGTGGGGTTTCCGCCAGCGCGACAAGGCGCTCAGGGGAATGGCGTACTTTGACGGGGTGTTGAAAAAGCAGCCATTCATCGCCGGCAATTTTTTCTCGATGGCCGATATCACGGTAATTGGCGGTTTGATCTTCGCCGGTCTCGTGAAGCTTGAGGTGCCTGCGGAGTACGAGGCTCTCCACGCCTGGTACGCAAGGATGAACGAGCGTCCCAGCGTCAAGAACCGTGTGACGATGTCAGATCCGGCTTGATCGGGCGCTTGCCGATAATCGATCAGTCATCCTGATAATGGGGCGCCACCTGGATAATGTGGTGTCCCATTATTCCGCGTACCGGACCAACGCCGTTCAGCCCGGCTTTTTTCTCCCGCAGCGCAATTGCCATCCGCCCCACGCTTCTGGCATCGTCCGCCCGCACCCGGATCGACCGGGGGCAGGCGCGCAGGATCGCGCACAAATCAAGAAAAGAAGTCGAGGAATTTCCCATGTCGATGCCGGCTTTGTTCAAGAACCGCCTGTCGCTGCCCGTGATCGGTTCGCCGCTGTTCATCATTTCGGTGCCGGATCTCGTCATCGCGCAGTGCAAAGCCGGTATCGTCGGCGCGTTTCCCGCGCTGAATGCGCGTCCGGCGGCGCTGCTCGACGAATGGCTGCACCGGATCAAGGAAGAACTCGCCGCGCATGACAAGGCGCATCCGGATCGGCTCTCCGCACCCTTCGCGGTCAACCAGATCGTGCACAAGTCCAACAACCGGCTCGAGCAGGACATGGCGCTTTGCGAAAAGCATAAGGTGCCGATGATGATCACCTCGCTTGGCGCGCGTGAAGAACTCAATCAGGCGGCCCATGCCTGGGGCGGCATCGTGTTTCACGACGTCATCAATCAGCGTTTCGCGCACAAGGCGATCGAGAAGGGGGCTGACGGCCTGATCCTCGTTGCGGCAGGCGCCGGCGGTCATGCTGGCGAGATTTCGCCGCTCGCGTTCGTCGCCGAGACCCGGCAGTGGTTCGATGGTCCGATCGCACTGTCGGGCGCCATCGCCAATGGTCGCGCCATTCGCGCCGCGCGTATCCTCGGTGCCGACTTCGCCTATATCGGTTCGGCCTTCATCGCCACCACCGAAGCCAATGCGGTGCCGGGCTACAAGGATATGATCGCGGCTTCCGGCTCGGAAGACATCGTCTATTCGAATCTCTTTACCGGCGTTCACGGCAACTATCTGAAGCCGTCCATCGTCGCCGCCGGCATGGACCCGGACAATCTGCCGGAGTCCGATCCGACCAAGATGAATTTTGGCACCGACGCCAGTGGCGAGCGTGCCAAGCCAAAGGCCTGGAAGGAAATCTGGGGCAGCGGCCAGGGCATCGGCAGCGTGTCGAAGGTCGTGCCGGTGGCCGAACTCGTTGCGCGTTTCAAGAAGGAATATGACGAAGCGATCGATCCGCCGCTCTGATCCTGCATTGAGAAGGCCGATCTGATGGACGCCATCTATCGCGTGGACGGCAACCATGTCGTCACCAGCCCGCATGCTGCGGGTCCGTGGAACGAGACCATGCAGCACGGCTCGGCGCCGTCGGCTCTGGTGACGTGGTTGGCCGAACAGATGCCGACCGCAAGTCCGATGCATGTGACGCGTGTCACCATCGACTTGTTGCGGCCGGTGCCGGTAGCGCCGCTCACTTTCGAGACCGAGGTGCTGCGCGAAGGCCGCAAGATTCAGCTCGTTGGCGTCAGACTGATGGCGAACGGTACAGTCGTGGTGCGTGCGACAGTGCTGAAGATCAGGGCGGAGGCGCAGGCGCTTCCGTCGGAGATCGCCGATCCGCCGGTCACGGTGCCGCCGCCGGATCAGGGTGGATTGCTGGAGCCACGTTACGCCAGCAGTCCCTTCGTCACCGGCATGACCATTCGCGCGGTGCGCGGCGGCTTCCTGTCGCTCGGGCCGGGCGCGATCTGGTACCGGGCCAACCGGCCGATCGTCGAAGGCGCCGGCCTCTCGCAGGTGATGCGTGCCGTCATTGCGGCCGACTTCAGCAACGGCTCGTCACCGGTGCTGAGTTTCGACGACTGGACCTTCCTGAATGCCGACCTCACCGTGAGCCTGTCGCGTCCGCCGGTGGGCGACTGGGTCCTGCTGGACGGGGAGAGCTGGATCGGGCCGGATGGCGCCGGTCTTGCTGCGTCGAAGCTCGCCGATATCAATGGTTATTTCGGCCGGGCCGTGCAGAGCCTGGTCATTGAGAAACGTTGACGACCGCCGCGCTTCTTAGAATTTTTGTCCTGGACAGGGAACCGATTGATATTGCCCCGGTTATCGCGCGTCAGGGGGCAGTATGAGTTCGACGCACGTGCAGGACGACAAAGCCAGGACCGGCATCTGGGGATTGGATAATATCCTCTCTGGCGGATTCTCCCGAGGTCACATTTTTCTTGTCGAAGGTGCGCCGGGGACAGGCAAGACCACGGTCGCGTTGCAGTTCTTGTTGGAGGGCGCGCGGATCGGCGAGAAGGGTCTCTACATCACGCTATCCGAGACGGATAGTGAGTTGCGCGATGGCGCAGCGTCCCATGGCTGGACCCTCGACAAGAGCATTGAAGTTTTCGAGCTCCTGCCGCCGGAAAGCCTGCTTGACGAGGACCAGCAACAGAGCCTGCTCTATTCGTCCGACCTCGAACTCGGCGAAACCACCAAGCAGATATTCGAGGCCGTGGAACGCACCCAGCCGAGCAGGGTCGTCTTGGACAGCCTGTCGGAAATCCGATTGCTGGCGCAGAGCTCGCTGCGTTATCGCCGCCAGATATTGGCCATCAAACATTACTTCGCAAAATTCGGCACGACGGTGATGCTGCTCGACGACCTCACGGCGGAAGTAGCCGACAAGACAGTGCATAGCGTCGCACATGGCGTGCTGCGGCTCGAAGAGCTGGCACCCTCCTACGGCGCAGAGCGTCGGCGTGCGCGGGTGATCAAGTATCGCGGCGTCAAGTTTCGCGGCGGCTACCACGATGCCACCATCACCACGGGCGGGCTTAACGTTTTTCCTCGGCTGGTCGCATCCGAATTCCGCAACAGCATGGATCGCAAGACCAAGTCGAGCGGCATTGCGCAACTCGACCAATTGCTGGGCGGCGGCATCGAAACAGGCTCGAGCACATTGATTCTCGGGCCCGCAGGCACCGGCAAATCACTCACTGCGATCGTCAATGTGGTCGCAGCGGTGAAGCGCGGCGAGAAGGCCGCAATGTTTATCTTCGACGAGGAGCTCGGACTGCTGTTCGATCGCATGAAGGGGATCGGAATCGATCTGCCTGCCATGCAGGATAGTGGGCATCTGTTTGTCGAACAGGTAGATGCCGCCGAATTGTCGCCGGGTGAATTTGCGCATCGCGTCCGTCGTCAGATTGACGAGCACAACATCAAGACCGTCGTGATCGACAGTCTCAATGGCTATCAGGCCTCGATGCCGGAAGAGAACTCGCTGATCCTGCACATGCATGAGCTGCTGCAATATCTCAACCGCAGGGGCGCAGCGACCTTCATGACGGTGGCGCAGCACGGCCTCGTTGGCGATATGAAGGCGCCGGTGGACGTCACCTATCTCGCCGATACCGTGATCCTGCTCCGTTACTTTGAAGCAAGCGGCAGCGTTCGCCGTGCGATGTCCGTGATCAAGAAGCGAACCGGAGCGCATGAGTCGACCATTCGCGAGTACCGGATCGACGGGCGAGGCCTCACGATCGGCGCGCCGCTGAGCGAATTCCAGGGCGTGTTGCGTGGCGTACCCATTTACAACGGTCAAAGTTCTCTGCTTGAGGGATCCTCGGCGTGAAACCGGGGCGTTCCTCCGAGCGCGCTGTCATCCTTGCTCCCACAGGGCGCGATTCTGCAGTGGCTGCGGCATTAATCCGCGAGGCCGGTTTTTACGCGCAACCCTGCGCGGATTTTCCGACGCTGCTCGACGAGATCAAGGGCGGCGCCGGCGTGGCTGTCATTGCTGACGAGGCGATCAAGACCGTTGATCTGCGCGGCCTCGGCAGCTGGCTGCATGATCAGCCGTCGTGGTCCGATTTCCCGATCATCCTGCTGACACGTCAGGGCGGCGGACCGGAGCGCAACCCGGATGCCGCGCGGCTCGGACAGTTGCTCGGCAATGTGACGTTCATCGAGCGCCCGTTTCACCCGACAACCCTGATTTCGATCGTCGGTTCGGCCGTCCGCGCACGCCGGCGTCAATATCAGACGCGTGCCATTCTCGAAGACCTCGGCGACAGTCAGGGGCTGCTGCAGACGGCGCTCGATGCGGGACGGCTCGGGACGCTCGAACTGCATCTGCCCGAACTTCGGCTGGAGGTCTCGGATACGACCAAGGCATGCTTCGGCCGCCGGCCGGATCAATCATTCACGTTTAGCGAGTTGCAGGCCGCGGTTCATCCCGATGATCGCGAGCAACGCCAGCAGGCGCTCGATGCGACGCTGATGGCCGGCGCGGACTACAATGTCGAATACCGCAATATCTGGCCGGACGGCTCGGTGCATTGGGTCGAGACGCGTGCGCGCATGGTCCGAGGGCCTGACGGCAAGCCGAAAACGCTGGTCGGCGTCTCCGTCGATATCACGGCGCGAAAGTCTGCCGATATCGATCGCGACAACTTGCTGGAGCAGTTGACGGCGGAGCGGTCCGCGCTTGCCGAACTCACGGCGACACTCGAACAGCGTGTCGAGGAACGCAGCAACGACCTGATGAAGGAAGTTGCGGCGCGCGAGAAGGCGCAGGACCAACTGCGCCAGGCGCAGAAGATGGAGACCATCGGCCAGCTCACCGGCGGCGTCGCGCATGACTTCAACAATCTGCTGATGGCGGTGATGGGTAATCTCGATCTGCTGCGCAAGCGCATGCCGGATGATCCGCGCCTGAAACGACTGGTCGATGGCGCCATGCAGGGCGCCGAGCGCGGCGCCTCGCTGACGCAGCGGCTGCTGGCCTTCGCGCGGCAGCAGGATCTGAAAGCCGTGGCCGTCGATCTCGGCGCGCTGGTCCGCGGCATGAGCGATCTGCTCGAGCGCTCGCTCGGGCCGCGCGTGGCGCTGCGTCTCGATATTCCCGACAATCTGCCGCGGGCACAGATCGATCCCAATCAGCTCGAACTCGCCATCCTCAATCTCGCGATCAATGCGCGCGACGCCATGCAGGACGGCGGCTCCATCGATATCAAGGTGAAGAAGCATAAGGTCGGCAAGGGCGACCCGATTCTGAAGCCCGGCGACTATCTCAAGGTGTCGATCATCGACAATGGCGCCGGCATGTCGCCGGAGACGTTGAAGAAGGCGATCGAACCGTTCTTCTCGACCAAGCCGCTCGGCAAGGGGACTGGTCTCGGTTTGTCCATGGTGCACGGTCTGGCCGTACAGCTCGGCGGCACGCTCGATCTCTCGAGCGTCGTCGGCAAGGGAACGACGGCGACCCTCGTGCTGCCGGTCACCGACAGGAAGCCGGAGGCCGCCGATACGGCCCACGTCATGCGCCATGCCGCGCGCTCTGCCGTGATCCTGTTTGTCGATGACGATCCCCTCATCGCGATGTCGACGACGGAGATGCTGGAGGATCTCGGCCATCGCGTGATCCCCGCGACTTCGGGGCGGCATGCGCTGGAGATTCTGAAAAGCGACGAGCCGCTCGATCTGATGATGACCGATCACATGATGCCCGGCATGACGGGCATCGAGCTTGCGGCTTATTCCCGCGAAATGCGGCCGTCGCTGCCGGTCCTGCTCGCCACCGGCTATGCGGATTTGCCCGAAGGCGCTCAGCTCGATCTGCCGCGGCTTGCCAAGCCTTATCATCAGGATCAGCTCCGGGATCGGCTCGATCAACTGCTGGGCTGAGCCCACTCCGGCCGGGGTGGTATCAATCTGCCAGCGGTGCAGCAAAATTAACCATTCATTAAATCCTGTGGAACCAACAATGCCCCGATCGGGAATCAACCGATTCAGGGGCCATCATGGATATCGAAGCCTATTTCGCGAAGACGCCGGCCACGATCGAGGAGATCAAGGCACGCGTGGCCGCAGCTTTCGGCCGTCATCCGCTGTGCCGCGAGGTGCAGTTCGACATCGTCAGCACGCCCCGCGCCGGAAAGGGCGCGAACTGGACCATCAGCATGCAGTCGGTCGCCCCGGATGCGCTGTGGGAAGCTTCCGATATCGTGAGCGATATCCAGGAAGCCTATGTTCTCGCCAACGCCGCCTGAACCTCTGTGAGTATTATCGCACCGTTCTGGTATGGTTAGGCCATAATTAATCTCCATTTGTGAGGACAGGTACCTCTGGTGGTCCTGAATTTCGGAGACTGGCTTGACGCGTGCGCTGACCCTTCTTGTGCTGGGCTGTCTGTTGCTGACCGGCGTGGCTGTTGCGAGCATCCTCGGTCGCGATAGCATCCCATCGCTGTCGCTGTCATATGACGACAGTGCCGCGCAAAATTCGGTCGCGGTGTCGCGCGGACCGGTTTCCAATACGCAAGGCAAGAAAGACAAGTTGCCATTGGCCGGCGCCATGATGGCGTCGCTCGATCCGCAGCAGGTCCCGAGCGTTGACGGCAGTCCGTTGCGCCAAGCCTTTGCATCCGACAGTCCGATCGAAGTGCCCGGTTCGACGGTGCTTGCCCCGATCGTGGTGCCGCAGCCGACCGCCAAGCCCAAGGCCGCTGCCAAGCCGGTGCAGAAGACCTATACGCTGCTCAGCGATGCGCAGATTTCGGCGATCAAGAGCCGGCTCAATCTGACGGCGTCGCAGGAATCCTACTGGCCCGGCGTCGAAGCGGCGCTGCGCAACGTGGCGCGCAGGATCCACGAGACCAAACAGACCAGTTCGTCGGCCGGCGCGCCGCCGATCGATCCCGATAGCGACGAGGTACAGCAGCTCAAGTCCGCTGCGATGCCGTTGCTGTTCCAGTTGCGTGAGGATCAGAAGCGCGAAGTCCGTGCACTGGCGCGCATGATCGGGCTCGAAAAGGTCGCCTCGGCGATCTGACCCCTGTCATATACTGGCCGCATCGGTGACGCGGGACTGTCACAACCCGTAACAGACAAATTGTCGCGCCTGTCATCCGGGCTTCGCATCCGTGGTGCAGAGATTAACGCCTCTTAACCTGTAACGGGGGCGTTTCATGACCGATTTCACTGCCAATCAATCCATTTCCGGAGGCGCGGCTGTTGAGCCGGCGTCGCGGCCCAATCTCGACAAGGGTTTTAACCCGCTGACGATGATCCTGTTTTTCGGGATCCTGGCCGCCGGCCTCCTGTTCGTCGCCTACAGCATCTATGTGGACGTCAATGCCACCGGCACCCGCGTTACCAGCTACCTGCCTTACCTCCTGCTGTTCGTGGCGCTGCTGATCGCGCTCGGCTTCGAATTCGTCAACGGCTTCCATGACACCGCCAATGCGGTGGCCACCGTCATCTACACCCACTCGCTGCCGGCGGAATTTGCTGTGATGTGGTCGGGCTTCTTCAACTTCCTCGGCGTGCTGTTCTCCACGGGCGCGGTGGCTTTCGGCATCGTTTCCCTGCTGCCGGTGGAATTGATCCTGCAGGTCTCCAGCGGCGCCGGCTTCGCCATGGTGTTCGCGCTGCTGATCGCGGCCATCATCTGGAATCTCGGCACCTGGTATCTCGGCCTGCCGGCCTCCAGCTCGCACACGCTGATCGGTTCGATCATCGGCGTCGGTATCGCCAATGCGCTGATGCGCGGCCGCGACGGCACCTCGGGTGTGGATTGGGGCAAGGCCACCGAAATCGGCTACGCGCTGCTGCTGTCGCCGCTGTTCGGCTTCGCCTGCGCCGCCATCCTGCTGCTGGTGCTGAAGTTCGTCGTGCGTAACCCGGCTTTGTACGCAGCACCGGACGGCAACAAGGCGCCGCCGTTGTGGATCCGCGGCATCCTGATCGCGACCTGCACCGGTGTATCCTTTGCACATGGTTCGAATGACGGTCAGAAGGGCATGGGCCTGATCATGCTGGTGCTGATCGGCACCGTGCCGACCGCCTATGCGCTCAACCGCGCATTGCCAGAATCCCGCGTCGCCCAGTTCCAGGTCAACTCCATCGCGGCCGCCAAGGTGATCGCAGCCAAGGGTGCCGGCCATAGCATCATCGGCGATCCCCGTCCGGCGGTGACCACCTATGTCTCGCAGCGCAAGATCAGCGAAGGCACCTATCCGTCGCTCGCCGTTCTCGTGCAGCAGGTCGGCGATCAGGTCCGCAGCTACGGCACACTCGACAAGGTACCTGCCGAATCCGTCGGCAACACCCGTAACGACATGTATCTCGCATCGGAAGCCATCCGCTTCCTGATGAAGGACAAGGAAAACGACCTCAACAAGGAAGATGTCGCGACCCTGAACGCCTATAAGGGATCGCTCGATGCCGCCACCAAGTTCATCCCGGATTGGGTGAAGATCGCCGTGGCCATCGCGCTTGGCCTCGGCACCATGGTGGGCTGGAAGCGCATCGTCGTCACCGTCGGCGAGAAGATCGGCAAGACGCATCTGACCTATGCGCAGGGTGCTTCGGCCGAACTCGTGGCTGCGGCCACCATCGGCGCGGCCGACGTGTTCGGTCTGCCGGTCTCGACCACTCACGTGCTGTCGTCCGGCGTTGCGGGCACCATGGCGGCGAACGGTTCGGGCCTGCAGATGGCCACCATCCGCAACCTGCTGATGGCGTGGGTGCTGACGCTGCCCTGCGCCATCATGCTCTCGGCCTCGCTCTACGTGCTGTTCAGCCAGTTGTTCTGAGAACAGACGAGGCCGCTGTGGAAACGTAGCGGCCTCGTCCTTTTCACATCGCGAAAAGAAAAGGCCCGCGCATCATCTGCGCGGGCTTTTTGATTTCGACCAGTATCGTCATTCCGGGGCGCGGCCGGCACTTGCCGGACGCGAACCCGGAATCCCGACATGGGATGAACACTTCGGGATTCCGGGTCTTCTCCTCCGCCGGCTAAAGCCGGCTACGGCGAATCCCGGAATGACGGGAGGGTATTGCCGTCTACGAACTGCTCTCGCGATGCACGTCGTGCACCACGATGCCCTTGCCTTGCTCCGGCAGCGCCAGCCAGTCGCGGCGCTTCAGGGTGCGACGGGTATCGTCGAGGCCGCTCTGCCAGTGCTCGCGCATCGACGTGGCCGAGAACTCGTGGTCCTTGGAATCACCCTCATAGGCCTTCTGCTGATAGATCATCTGCAGGATGGTGATCTCCGGCAGATCCGACAGGCTGTCACGCCGTGCGCGTTCCTCGTCGCTGAGCTGGTCGTCGGGAATGCGCTGCAAGACCTTGTAGAGCTCCGACTTCAGATTGTTCATGCGCCGGTAGATGTCTGTGTTGTGGCGGGTGCGGGACGAATAGACGATGTCCTTGTGCCGGGCCAGGACCTCCTGGATATCCCGGGGCAGCACGCCACGGGCGCTGAACAGGTCGACCTGGAACACCAGCGAGTTCATCCTGTCTTCCTGGTCGAGCAGGTGCTGCAGCGGCGTGTTGGAGACGATGCCGCCATCCCAGAAATGATCGGTGCCGATCTTCACCATCGGCAAAGCTGGTGGTAGTGCGCCTGATGCCATCACGTGTTCGGGCGCAATCACTTCCTTCTTGTTGTCGAAATACAGGAAGTTGCCGGTGATGACGTTGACCGCGCCGACGGCGAAGTGGGTCTTGCGCGAGTTGATGAGATCGAAGTCGACCAGTTCGAGCAGGGTGTCGCGCAGCGGCGAGGTGTCGTAATAGCTTGTCGCCGTCTTCGCACCGGCCGGGCTGAACCACGGATTGACCTCGTGCGGCTTGAAGAAGCCGGGCTGGCCGAGAGTCGTGGTCATGAACGAGCTCGCAAGATTGCGGGCCTTGCGATAGACGTCGCCGTCCGGTGTGTAGTGCCAGACCTTGCGGGCGGTGATGCGGTCCCAGAAGATCTGCAGCTTCTCCAGCCGGTCTTCCGGTGGATTGCCGGCGATGATCGCCGAATTGATCGCGCCGATCGATACGCCGCACACCCAGTCCGGCTCCATGCCTTGCTCATGTAGCGCCTGATACACCCCGGCCTGATAGGCGCCGAGGGCGCCGCCGCCCTGCAGCACCAGTGCTACACGATCGCAGCGGTCGGGGCGCCAGCCGGTCTCGGTCGTCATGTCTGAATCGGGTGTCCGCGCGTCCATCTGGGTGTTCTCCTCAACGATCACATGATGTTGGCGGCAGAATTCAGATGAGCAGTGACGGCGTTGTGACAAATAGCAAATTCGATCATTGCGCTTCAGTCCATGAAGCGCGTCACGCGGCTGAAGGAAATTCCTCATACCGCCGTCAAACAGGATCGCTAGCAAAGAAGCAGATATTAACGTTTGCTTACGAAGGGTTGCGCCCATGCTGTCTGGAAAGTCCGCCATCATCACCGGCTCCACCAGCGGCATCGGCCTTGGCATCGCGCGCGGCCTCGCGGCCAGCGGCGTCAATATCGTGCTCAACGGCTTCGGCGACGCCAATGAGATCGAGGCGATCCGCAGCGAGATCGCCGACAGCCATCAGGTCCGGGTGCTCTATAGCGGCGCCAACATGGCCGACGGCAATGACATCGCGGCGATGATGGCGCAGGCGGAACAGGAATTCGGCGGCGTCGATATCCTGGTCAACAATGCCGGCATTCAATATGTCGCGCCGCTCGAGGAATTCCCGGTGGAGAAGTGGGACGCGATCGTGGCGATCAACCTGTCGAGTGCGTTTCACACCACGCGTCTCGCCATTCCCCACATGAAGGCGAAATCCTGGGGCCGTATCGTCAACATTGCCTCGGCCCATGCGCTGGTCGCCTCGCCGTTCAAGTCGGCCTATGTGGCGGCCAAGCACGGCATCGCCGGCCTGACCAAGACGGCGGCGCTGGAAGTCGCCGAACACGGCATCACCGTGAATGCAGTATGCCCGGGCTATGTGATGACACCGCTGGTCGAGAAGCAGATTCCTGAGCAGGCCAAGGCGCGCGGCATTACGGAGCAGCAGGTGATCTCGGACGTGCTGCTGGCGGCCCAGCCGACCAAGCGTTTTGTGACCGTCGAAGAACTGTCCTCGGTCGTCAATTTCCTCTGCACCGACCATGCCCGTTCGATCACCGGCATCACGCTGCCGGTCGATGGCGGGTGGACCGCGCACTGAGTTTAAACCAGCGACTTCACACCCAAGGAGTTTTCGATGCGCCAGGAAGACATCCTCCGTTTGCCGTCGATGCCGATGGCCGGCCCGAGCTATCCCGCCGGTCCCTATCGCTTCATCAATCGCGAATTCCTCGTCATCACCTATGAGACCGATCCGGACCTGATCCGGATGGGTCTGCCCGAGCCACTCGAGCCGATCGAGCAGCCGATCGTCCACTATGAATGGATCAAGATGCCGGACTCATCCGGCTTCGGCAGCTATACCGAAACTGGTCTGGTGATCCCCGCACGCTTCAAGGGCGAGGACGTCAACTTCGTCTCGCAGATGTATCTGGACGATGATCCGCCGATCGCCGCCGGCCGCGAGATCTGGGGCTTTCCGAAGAAATACGCGCATCCGAAGCTCGAAGTGGTCAAGGATACGCTGACCGGCACGCTGGAATATGCCGGGCAGCAGGTGGCCATGGGCACGATGGCCTACAAGCACGGCGCCATGGCCGGCAATGGCGAAGCGACGCTCGCCACGCTGTCCAAGACCCAGATCAATCTGAAGCTGATCCCCGGCGTCGATGGCAGCGCGGAAGTCTGTCAGCTGGTGGCGATCAACCTGACTGATATCACCGTGAAGGGCTCATGGTTCGGCCCCGGCCGTCTGCATCTGATCCCGCATGTCAACGCGCCGGTCGCCGACTTTCCGGTGCGCCGCGTGATCGGTGCGCATCATTTCCTGGCCGACCTGACTTTGCCCTATGGCCGTGTCGTCCATGACTACAACAAGCAGAGCGATACACTCGCCGAAGCCGCTGAATAGAGCATGATCCGGAAAAGTGGAAACCGGTTTTCCGAAAGATCATGCTCAAAAGAAGAGATGAGATGATGATCCGAATTTTTCTAATCGGATCATCATCTCATCTCGGCTGACATATCCCTGTAACAAGGGTGTCATTAAGTGCCTGCGGCGGACTGACACAGTCGGAGAGCCGCAGGCAGATATTTTATTTTTTTGGTGGCGCATGCGTATTGCGTGGCGTGAAAAACGGTGGGTGTCCGATGCAGCTTGAAGTGCCGGTCACATCTGCAGAGGTGACGTCCATACCAGGCGTGTCCGATCCGATTCCGGGTCTGGTCTGGGCCTTCCGCATCCATTCCGACGGCAAGCCGGAGCCATTGCCGGTCGATGCCGGCATCGATCTCGTCCACGGCGGGCTGCTCTGGCTGCATTTCAACCTGACTGACGCGCGCGCGCTGCAATGGCTGGCGCAGATCCCATTGCATGCGCCGGAGCAGGCCCGTGCCTTGCTGCTGTCCAAGGACACCTATCAGCAGCTCCATGCCACCGATGACAGTATCTATGGCGTGATCTCGGACCTGTTGCGCGATATCGACGAGGCGACCGAAGACACCGGCTATCTGCGCTTCGTGATGACCGAACGCTTGTTGATCAGTGGTCGGCATCATGCGCTGTGCGCCGTTGATGCGACGCGCCGTTCGCTTGAGCAGGGCCAGCGGGTCGACAGCATGGCCGCGCTGCTTGAGACGATCGTGGAGAATGTTGCCGACACCATGGACGGCGTCGCCGACAGTCTGGCGATATCGCTCGACGCGATCGAGGAGCAGGTGGTCTCCGGCGATTCGCGCGACATGCTGCAGAAACTCGGTCGTCTGCGCCGGACCTGCGTGCGGCTGCATCGGCAGCTGTCCGGGCTGCGGATCGTGTTTCAGCGGCTTGAGGCCAAAGGTCAGCGTGAGTTGAAAGCGTCTCTGCAACTGCGTGCCGGCAAGCTGGCGCAGCGGCTCGACGGGCTGGATCACAACGTCGTCGAGATGCGCGAACGCAGCCGGCTGTTGCAAGAAGAGCTGCATCTACAGATCGAGGAACGCGGCAATGAAAGCCTTCGCGTTCTTTCAGTGCTTACCGCGCTTCTGCTGCCGCCGACGCTCGTCACCGGCATCTTCGGTATGAACACCAAGGGACTGCCGCTGACCGATGTCGAAACCGGATTTCTCTGGGCGGGCGCACTGATATTGATTTCGTCAGCATCGGCCTATGCCGTGATGAAGCGCCTCAAGATCATCAGGTAGCTATCATGGTTGGTGTGTTTTCGTGCTGGATGGTCCGTGCGATGACGGCGGTCGCCGGCCTTGTCGCCTGTGGCACGATCTCGCTGTCATCGGCGCATGCCGGCGATTGGCGCGATAATGGCCTGAAGCCGATCAATGACCGGCTCGCCGAATGGGGTGTGGCGCTGTCAGCCACTTACATCGGCGAGGCGCTCGGCAATGCGTCCGGCGGCATCCGGCGCGGCGCGGTCTATGAGGGACGGTTCGATTTTGGCGTGGATGTCGATCTCGACAAGGCGGTGGGCTGGAGCGGCGCGACCTTTCACGCCAATGTCTATCAGATCCACGGACCTGGCCTGTCGCGCGACTATATCGGCAATCTGATGCTGGTGAGCGGCATCGAAGCGCTGCCGGCGACGCGGCTCTATGAATTCTGGATCGAACAGGCGCTGTTCGGCGGCAGACTGCTGGTGAAGGTCGGTCAGCAGCCATCCGATATCGAATTCATCGACAGCAAGTATGACGATATCTTCGTCAATTCGGCGCTGGGCTGGCCCGGCATTACCGGCGTGATCCTGCCGGCGGGCGGACCCTCGCCGCCACTCGCCGTGCCGGGCGTTCGTTTCAAGGCCAGTCTGTCGGATGCGTTCACGGCCTATCTGGCGGTGTTCAATGGTAGTGCGGCTGCGCCCGGCCCGAATGATCCGCAAATTGCCAACGCGCATGGTCTCGCATTTCGCGTCAACGATCCGCCGTGGATCATCGGGCAGCTGAAATACAGCTACAAGCTCGGGCCGTCTGAGCTGCCGGGGTCAATCACCGGCGGCGGCTGGGTGCATCTCGCTGAATTCGATGACGAGCGCTGGACTGCACAGGGCCTGTCGCAGGCCGATCCGGCCGGCACCGGCGAGCCGCTGATGCGACGCGGCAATCGCGGAATTTTTGCGGTCTATGAGCAGCGACTCGCCTTCAGCGCTCTCGGCCCGGACAAGGGCATCGGCTTCTTTGCACGCACGTCGATCAGCCCGTCGGATCGCAATCTGATCAGCTTCTATCTCGATGGCGGCATCCAGGTATCAGGCTTCTCCGCCGAGCGGCCGGATGACAGGTTCGGAATCGCCATGACCTATGCGCGCATTTCGGATGGCGCACGCGGGCTTGATCGTGATGTGCAGCTTTTCACCGGAATTCAATCGCCCATCCGCGATTTCGAAGCCGTGCTGGAAGTAACCTATCTCGCTGCGGTCGCGCCGGGTGTCGCGGTGCAGCCGGTGTTTCAATATGTGATGCATCCCGCCGGCGGCGCCGTCGATCCCAACGATGCCACGCAGACAAAGCGCATCAAGGACGCCGCGGTGTTCGGCGTCCGCACCACCATCAATTTCTGAAACGTTTCAGCCGGTCGCTTCAGCCGGTGTCTTGGTGAGACCCGCAGCCGCCTCGGCGATCATCTCATAGGACTTGAGCCGCGTGGCGTGGTCGTAGACGTCCGAGACGATCATCAACTCATCCGCGCCGGTCTCCTCGACCAGCGCGGCGATGCCAGCGCGAACCGTCTCCTTCGAGCCGATGATAGAGCGCCGCAGCATGCCCATGGCCTGCATCTTCTCGGCTGGCGCCCAGTAGGTCTCGATATCGTCGATCGGCGGCGCGCTTAGCCCGCGGGTGCCGCGGAACATGTTGGTGAACGACATCTGCTGCGTGGTCCACAACCGCTTGGCCTCGGCATCGGTGTCGGCGGCGATGATGTTGACGCCGACCATCGCATGCGGCTTCGTCGACTGTTCGGATGGTTCGAAGTGCTGGTGATAGATCTGCAGGGCCTGCAGCAACTGGTCGGGCGCAAAATGCGAGGCGAAAGCGTAGGGCAGGCCGAGCGCTGCGGCGAGCTGCGCGCCATAGGTCGAGGAGCCGAGGATCCATAGCGGCACGTCGGTGCCCGCGGCAGGCACCGCCTGCAGGCGCTGGTTCGGGCCGGCCGGAGCGAAATAGGCCTGCAGCTCCTGGATGTCCTGCGGGAAATTGTCTGAATTCTGCAGCGAGCGGCGCAGCGCCCGCATGGTCATCTGGTCGGTGCCGGGAGCGCGGCCGAGGCCGAGATCGATGCGGCCGGGAAACAGCCGCGCCAGTGTGCCGAACTGTTCGGCGATGACGATGGGGGCATGGTTCGGCAGCATGATCCCGCCGGCACCGACGCGAATGGTCTTGGTCCCCGCCGCGATATGGCCGATCACCACCGAGGTTGCGGCGCTGGCGATGCCAATCATGTTGTGATGTTCGGCAACCCAGAAGCGCTGATAGCCCCATTTCTCCGCATGGCCGGCGAGATCCCGGGAATTATCGAGCGCGCCGCGCGCATCGGTGTCCTGGGTAACGCGGACGAGGTCGAGGATCGAAAGTGCGGTCATGACGGGGCTCCCATTGCCCTTGCCATGTGGGCATGGCTGGGGCGGATTGCCAGCCGGTTGCGCGGCCGGCATGGCAGCCCGGCGTTACTCCCGAGCGGTCAGGTCAGGCCGGCGTGGAAGGCGCGGACGATTGCGGCGCATTCGGCCGGCTTTTCCATCTGCATGAAATGCGAGGCGTCAGGCACGGTGGTGAAGGTAAAGCCGCCATCGCGCGCGAAGGCACGCTCCATGTCGACGAACGGGCTAGTTCTCGTCTTTGGTTCACCGGCGACGAGCTGCACCGGCAGCCTGACGCTGCACATCCGCTCCCAGGCGCCCGGGAGATCCTGCATGGTGAAGATGCTGGCCTCGAATTCCCTGGCGCAGGCGAGTTCATAGAGCTGCTTGTCGTCGTTCCAGCGCAGCGTGGATGCGGCGAGTGCCTGCAGTCCGGCATCGTCGACGCCGGCAAATGCCGAGCTGCGGCGATAGGACTCGAATAGCTCCTGCACATTCGGAAAGGTGGTGCGACGCTGCGCAGCGCGTCCGGCGAGTCTGTCATTTTCCGTGCGGAAACTCTGGAACTCGGGATAACTCGCTGGCGGCGTCGCCGGCGGCTCGAAGCCGACGAAGCCGATCCACGGCGTCTCGTATTCGGCGGCATGCAGCAGGGTCGTCAGTGCGCTCATCGAATGAAATGCGCCGAGGCTCGGCGCCGGGCCGAGTTCGCGCGTGATCCCTTGCATGATCGCCTCATAGTCGCGGATGAGCTGCGGCCAGACATGCGGGATGGGCTGGCGATACGGACTGCTCCGGCCGTGATGACGGAAGTCGAACACCACGGTCTCATAGTCATCCGTGAAGAGGCGCCAGAAGCTTTGAAAAGCATCGATGGCGAGGCCATTGCCATGGCTGCAGATGATCCGTGGACCCGTTCCATAAACGCGTATGCTGGCTGTGGCGCCGTCTTCGAGCAGAACCTGAAAAGCGTGCGTCTCGGCCGCAAGAGCCGGAGCGGAAGGCGCATAGTCCATATGGGGGAGAATCCGTTATATTTTGGAGCAGAAGGCGAAGCTGTCGCATGCTTGGCCGGACCGCAGAGTCTAAAAGACCTTGTCTGAAAGACTTTGCTGCTCACCGTCAGTTCGTACGCAGTTTCAGGATACAAAGCGCGGCGGGGCGGTTCAAGCCACAGCAGGTCATACCAGATCAGCTGGAACGCCGGACGATCGCCACGCGCCCGTCCAGCGGGATCGTCGCGTGCCCGTCGGTCACCGGTGCGTGGCGCCACTCGGAGTCGTCATTCGGACGGTTGAAGGAGAGCGAAGCAGCAGGGCCATCGACGGCGATGTCGATCGGCTCCGTGGGCACCGGGATGTCTTCAGCCTTCTCCACATTCCAGCAGCGCACCGCGCGCCATACCGCAAGCAGCGGTTGTCCCTGCGCATCCTGAAACGCGATGTGCCGCAGGTCCGGTGCCGTGGATGCCACGCGTAGCGCCGGATCGTTTTTGGCGCGGCGTGCGCCTTTCAGTGTGGACAAGAGATTCCGGATCGCATGGTAGCCAGGCTTCGGCGAGCCGTCATTGCGGACGAGGCCCCAATGATGTTCTCCGTCGTTGGGATCGGTACCGCCATCGAAAAATTCGTAGAGAAATGTCCGGAGAATGCCGAGGCGGAAGTTGTTGAGCAGTAGCCGCGGCAGATAGAGTGCCGCCGCTGTCTCCGAAACGCCGGACGTGCCGGGCTTCACGACATTGCAGTAGCCGCATTCGGTTGCCAGCGCGGGCGCGCCGGGTTTGAACGCGTCGCGCATATTGTGCAGATACCAGGACACGGCGGCGTAGTCGTTGGTTGTTTCCGGCTCTTGCGCCTTTTGTACATAGGAATGGATCGCGACGGCATCGCTGAACTGCGCGGCCGGGCGCAGCAGCGCCACGTCGGCGGGCTTCCAGTTGATGACGCTGGGCGACAGCAGCGGCAACTCCGCCGCCGCATATCGCGCGCGCAGCGCAGCGTGCACCTCGCGCTGATAGTTCACGACGACATTGCTCCAGTCCGGCTTCGCCAGCGGCAGCGACAGAAACCAGTCGCTGTTGCCCTCGTTCTGGCCCTCTATCGCCGAGACGCGCTCGATGCCCAGTGCGGCGAGATAGCTCATCATCTCCGGCACGGTGTTGGTCGCCGGCGACACCACAACATTGAACAGGACGTTCGCGCGCTTGTTCAGCGCGCGCCAGCGATCGAGATCGTTGCTAGGTCGCAACTCGTCGCGCAGATGGCGAATGCCTGATGCCGCGAGCAGCTCGTGAAACCGGTCGAAATGACTCGCATATGGCTCGCTGCTGATATGCACATTGACGCCGACGCTGTCGGTGAAGGTATCGGACGGGCCGGGAAGCGGCAGGGCAGCCAATGGATCGGAGCGCAGCATCATCGATGCCGCGCCTCCCCTCAGGATGGCTCGTCTGCTCAGGCCGGGCATTTCGATCTCGCACGCTTGAAGCCCCAGTGACGCCTCGGGGCAGTCTGGGCCTGTTAGACTTAATAAACCGCCGATCGACAAGAGATGTTCTCGTCAGCGATCAACCGAAGGGGTCCGCTGGCCCGCAAGATCACTGTCATCGCGGCAACGGACAACTGTACGCGCTCGCAAAAACGTGAGCTGCGACGGCCGTCGGCCTGTCGGCTCGGACCCGTCTCGTGCGTCTTCCACTCAGAGAGCGCTGAAGTGGAGACCAGGAATGACCGATTCTCACTATCGCTGGGTAATCGTCGCCGCGGGCGGCCTTCTGGGCTGCGTCGCGATCGGCGGCATGTTTTCGTTGCCGGTGTTCCTGCAGCCGATCGCGCGGGATACCGGCTGGTCGGTCACCGGTATATCCAGCGCCATGACAATTGGCTTCCTCGCGATGGCTGTCACCAGCATGATCTGGGGTACCTTGTCAGACCGATTGGGGCCACTCCCGGTGGTGTTGACCGGGTCGGTCGTGCTCACGTCAAGCCTGGTGCTGGCGAGCCTCGCGACATCTCTGGTCGTATTTCAATTTGTCTTCGGGCTGATGGTCGGCGGCGCCACCGCTGCGATCTTTGCGCCGATGATGGCGACGGTCACCGGCTGGTTCGATACGCATCGCAGCCTGGCCGTCTCGCTGGTTTCGGCGGGGATGGGCATGGCGCCCATGACCATGTCGCCGCTGGCGGCCTGGCTCGTTTCGAACCACGATTGGCGCACCTCGATGCAGATCGTGGCCCTCGTCGTGGCCGCGATCATGATTCCAGTCTCGCTGCTGGTGCGCCGCGCGCCGGCGCTGGAGGGCGCGCCTTCCGCTCCATCCGCCGAGCCGGTGCAAGCAGAGATGTCGCGCGCGCAGGCGCTACGCTCGCCACAGTTCATCATCCTGCTGCTGACGAATTTCTTCTGCTGTGCCACGCATTCTGGGCCGATCATCCATACTGTGAGCTACGCGATCAGCTGCGGCATACCGCTTGTCGCTGCGGTCACGATTTATAGCGTCGAGGGTCTGGCAGGGATGGGCGGCCGTATCGCCTTCGGCCTGCTCGGCGACCGTTTTGGCGCCAAGCGTGTACTGGTCCTTGGCTTGCTCGCCCAGGCGTTCGGGGCGCTCGGTTTTGTCTTCGTGCGTGAGCTCGGCGGGTTCTACACCGTGGCGGCGGTCTTTGGCTTCATCTACGCCGGCACCATGCCGCTCTACGCCGTTCTCGCACGCGAAAACTTTCCGCTGCGGATGATGGGCACGGTGATCGGCGGAACGGCCATGGCCGGCAGCCTTGGCATGGCGACTGGACCTCTCGCCGGAGGTTTGATCTACGACTCGTTCGCCAGCTACGCTTGGCTCTATATCGGCTCCTGGATCATGGGGCTCGGCGCTTTCCTGATCGCCATGACATTTAGGCCGATGCCGGTCGCGAAAGCGGAGCCCGCACCTCTGCCGGCGTGAGGACAGATCTTCCAGTCGTCATTTGCGGGTAACGCGCTTTTCGGAAATATAGCCCGTCGTCAACGGATTATTGCTGATGACCTGTTGGTGCCCCTGGCCGGAATCGAACCAGCACTCCTTGCGGAACTCGATTTTGAGTCGAGCGCGTCTACCAATTCCGCCACAGGGGCCCTCGGACGCCGGCCGGAGACCGGGGGCGCGAAGCGGGCGGAATATAGCGGGCGCGGGCGGCGGGTCAACCTGCGGTTTGGCCGATAGGGCCGCCGCGCACACTCCAGTGTGATCGGGGCCGCCTCGACAGGGTGTGTGCCCCGGGATAGGACGCAGCAGCCACTCCGGAGAGCATCGTGACTGCCCAGACCGCACACACCTCCACGCCCGTTTCGTCGAACCCGGCGCTGGTCGCCGCGCTGGCGGTGGGCCTGATCGCACTGGCGACGCTGGCGGGGGCCTGGTTCTTCCAGCTGGTGCTGGATATCCGGCCGTGCCCGCTCTGCCTCGAACAGCGCTATGCCTATTATCTCGCGATTCCGCTGGCGGTGCTGGTGGCGATTGCGGCCGCCAGGGACGCGCCACGCGGCTTGGTTGCGACCGGCCTCATTGTGCTGGCGCTGGCGGCGCTCGCCAATGCGGTGCTCGGCGGTTATCACGCCGGCGTCGAATGGACATTCTGGCAGGGTCCGACGGACTGTTCGGGTCCGGTGGTCGATCTCGGCAAGGCCGGCAGCCTGCTGGAGCGCCTCGACACCGTGAAGGTGATTCGCTGCGACGAGGTGCAGTGGCGCTTTCTGGGCCTGTCGCTGGCCGGCTACAATGTGCTGATCTCGCTGTTGATGGTGGCGATCGCACTGTGGGGCGCGGGCAAGACCGCACGGCGCTGATCCGCCGCCGGCCCTGCCTGCTGAGGCACCGCTACCAGCGATAGCGCAGCGTGCCGATCACCGTGCGTCCCTGGCTCAAATAGCAGTAGCCGGAATTGCAGACCGCGACCTGCTCGTCGGCGACGTTGTTGGCGTTGATCGACGCCTGATAGCCCGCAAACTTCGGTCCAAGCTGGGCGAAATCGTAACGCGCGGCCAGATCGAACAGCGTATAGCCGTTGTTGCGTGAGGTGTTGTCGTTCGACGTCCAGGTCGCGTCGATATAGCGGACACCGGCACCGAGACCGAGGCCTTCAAGCGAACCGTTCAGGAAGGTGTAGTTCATCCAGCTCGATGCGGTGTGCTTCGGCGTCACCGCAGGGGTCTTGCCGAGTTCCGACGCGATCGAGCTCCTGGTGATTTCTGCGTCGGAATAGGTGTAGGCCGTCACCGTTTCGAGCTCCGGCGTGAGTCGTGCGCGTGCCTCGAATTCGAAGCCCTGCACGCGGATCTCGCCGACCGAGGCGTAATAGGCGATGCCGTTGACATAGCCGGCGAGCTTGGCGGCGTTCTTCTCCTTGAGGTCGTAGATCGACGCCGTGAGCAGCACGTCGGGCCGTGGCTGATACTTCACGCCGCCTTCGATCTGTTCGCCTTCGGATGGCGCCAGCACGATGCCGTCGAGGCCGAGTGAGGTCTCCGGCTGGAATGAGGTCGCATAGCTCACATAGGGCGCGATGCCGTTCTCGAAGTGATAGAGCAGGCCGGCGCTGTAGGAGAACGCGTTGTCGTTGCGCGCGCCTGTGACGGCGCCCGTATAGGAATTGATTTGCGTGCGATCGGTCCAGTCCTGACGGCCGCTGACCGACAGGTGCCAGTTGCCGAGTCGCATCTGGTCCTGCAGATAGACGCCGACCTGTTCCTGCGTCGAACGCGAACCGGACGTATAACCCGGGGTTGACCCGGCAATGCCGTAGACAGGATTCAAGATGTTGAGCGCATAGCCGGGATTCACCGCGCCCAGGCCGAGCTTGAAGTCCCAGGTATTGTGATCGTAATTCACGCCGAACAGTGTGCGGTGGACGACCGGGCCGGTGGCGAAGTCGGCCTGCAGCGCATTGTCGGTTTGCCAGCTCGTCTGGTCATCGCCGACGGCTACGGCACCGCGGTCATAGACGGTCGATGTTGGCGTCGCGAAGCTGCCGCTGACATAGCGCGATTCCGCATGCAGCACGCCGAACCGCGTGTGCTGGCGGAACGTGAAGACGTCGTCGAAGCGGTGCTCGAGCTTGTAGCCGACCTGCGCCTGCTGCTGCCGCAGATAGTCGTATTTCGGATCGCTCGATCGCAGCTTGATGGTCGCGCCGTTGACGTTCACCAGCTGGCCGTCGCGATTGAGCATGGCGACGCTGGCGTCGGTTTCGTCCTTCTGCAAGATGGCATAGGCGGTCAGCGTGGTGTCGATGCTCGGTCGCCAGGTGATCGATGGCGCCAGCATCAGCCGCTCGTCGGCGATATCGTAATTGGTCTCGCCGGCGCGGCCGAGGCCCACCAGGCGATACAGCAGCGACTTGTCGGAATTGGCGCCGCCGATGTCGAACGCCGTCTGCATGCGGCCATAGGTGCCGCCCTGCAGTGAAATCTCGTTGACCTGATTCTCGACCGGGAATTTCGATCGGCGATCGACGAGGCCGCCGGGGACGGACTGCCCATAGAGCACGGCAGCCGGGCCCTTGATCACCTCGATGCTGTTGAGCTGATAGGGTTCGGTCCGGAATGTGGTAAAGCCGGCGGCGAACTGCTTCAGCCCGTCGCGAAAGTCGCCGAGCGTCGTCGTCGAGAAGCCGCGGACATAGATCTGATCGAAACGCGGATCGTAGCCGAAGCCGCCGGTGGTGACGCCGGCTGTGTAACGAACCGCCTCCGGGATGCTGGTGACGCCGCGATCATCGAGTTCCTTGCGGTCGATGACGCTCACCGAACGCGGCGTATCGATCAGCGGCGTATTCGTCTTCGACGCCGAACTGGCCTGACCTGCGACATAGCTGTTGTTGTCGGCGCTATAGATGCGCTGATTGGCCGATTGCGCGGGTGCAATCTGCGGCGTCGTCGCGCGTGTGCGCCGTGTTGCGCGGGCCGATGTCTGCGATCTCGTTGCTGTCGTGCTGCGCGCGCGTTGCGGCTGCGGAGCATCCACCGTGACTGGCGGTAGGCTGGCCTGCGCGAATGCGTCACGCGGAAGATCCGTCGCCAATGCCATCACACTGACGGTGCAAAGCAGTGCAGTCTGCTTCGTCGATTTTCTTGTTCTCAATTTCATTTCAACGCCTCGATGATGCTGGTCACGCCAGCTTGATCGAGCGTCTAACTTGATTGGTTTCGTGGCGCACTACGATGCGCGGTAGAATACGTCTAGACCTTGCGACGCAAATGTCTGCAATCACTGCAAGGCGCTCATATTTGTTAGATCTATTCCATTGTTTCGATCGGTGTCTGCGACGACTGAAGATCAATCGTCGATATCGTCCTGCGCCTTGCCGAACAGATGCACGATGCCGGGCGTGACGATCGAGACATAGATGAAGCGCGACAGATGATGCGCGCCGACGAACACCGGATCGATATGCAGCGTCAGCGCCAGTGCGAGCATGGCGTCCATGGCGCCGGGCGCGAAAGCGACGACGACATCGCTCAGTTTCACAGTCGTGGTCAGCGCGATGATCGTCACGAACACGGCCGAGATCGCGATGGCGACCGCGAATGAGCCGAGCGCCGCCCAGACGTGGCTGAGAATAGTGCGCGGCGAGATCTTGCCGAAGCGCGAGCCGATCAGGCTGCCGATGCCGACGAGAGCCGTGATATAGGCCCATTGCGGCAGCGTGCCGTGGACCCAGCCGGTGCCGTGCAGGACCGACGAGGCCATCATCGCGCCGAACATCCAGCTCGCCGGAAATTTGATCCAGCGCATGAACAGCGCGACGGCGACAGCCGCGGCAGCGAGTTCGGCCAGTGCGAGCGGCGAGGCTTCCGGTCCGCGCGATGGCAGCGGGCCGTGGCCCATCAGGCCGGTGGCGGCGAGCAGCAGCGGGACCATGGCGGTGAGAATGATGACGCGGAAAATCTGCACCACCGCGATGCCCGGCACGTCGGCATTGCGCTCGGTGGCCAGCATGATGATCTGCGACAGCGCGCCGGGGCTGCCGGCCAGCAGCGCGGAGGTGCGGTCCCAGCCATGGACGCGCTGCAGATAGATGCTGCTGCCGAAGGTGGCGCAGAACGTGGCCAGCGCCAGCAGTGCGATGGTCACCGGATAGGCGCTGAGATTGTGCACCATCTCCGGCGACACCATCGAGCCGAGCGACAGGCCGAGTGTCATCAGGATGACATGGGCCATCGGCTGCGGCAGGCCGACCGGGCGACCGAGGATGCCGTAAGCGGCGACCGCGATCATCGCGCCGGAGATCAGCCCGCCTGGCAATTCCGCCCAATAGAATAGCGCGCCGCCGGTCGTGCCGATGACGAGGGTCTCAAGGGTGGTGCGGATCTGCAGGGAGCTGGGAAGAGTGATGGCCATTTGCACGGAAAGCTGAAGGAGCCCGCTTTATGGCAAAGTCCGCACCTGTCGACAAATGCAGTGTGGTCTACCTGTCCCTCGCTTTCCGGGCGAGGGACAGGCGGATGACGAGAGTTTAGTTCGGTTTCGTGGTCTTCTTGCATTCCGAACGGAATTTGCGGCGCTCGGTGCCATGCAGGCCCTTGGCGTCGGCCTGTTTCGAACATTCGAGTGACGCTGCGGTGCGGGGTTTCTCGGCTGTCTTGTCCGCAGGCGCCGTCTTCTCGGCGGGGGCCGCCTTGGCGGGCGCAGTCTTGGTGGCCGCCGGCGCGGGTGTCTGAGCGGTGGCCGCGCCGACCAGGAGGAAGGAAGCGACGGCAGCGGTAGCTAGGCTGGAAGCGAATCGGATCATGGCAGCACCTCGAATTGAACGGGAAATCAGCGTGGGCGCGCCGGGCTGAACGGCAGGTGAATGAGTTGAAATATATTTGACGGTGCGATCACGATAATTTTTCGCGGGCAGCTGCGATGTCGTTGCCACATGCAGCGGTAGCGATAGGATGCCGTCGTCTACTTTTACTTTGTGTAGCAAAGGGAGAGAATGCCATGACAATGCCTGTCAAATTCGCCTGCGCGATTGCAGTATCCAGTTTTGCTCTGCTCGCCTTCAGTCCGGCCCATGCACTCACCGCGACTGAATGCAGTGCAAAATATCAGGCGGCCAAGACCGCCGGCACGCTGAACGGCCAGAAATGGAATGACTTCCGCAAAGCCGAATGCGGGACCGATGCCGCTGCGACGACGCCCGCCGCTGCGCCTGCTGCAACCGCGGCGCCGAAGGCTGCCGAAGCCAAGCCTGCCGAAGCCAAGCCCGCAGCGGCTCCCAAACCTGCTGCAACCCCCAAGCCGGCTGCGACGACAGCTGCGGTTCCGGCAGGCCCTGCCACCTTCCCGTCGGCGGTCGATCCGAAATACGCCAAGGAGACGGCTGGCAAGGCGCGGATGCACACCTGCGTGGATCAGTACAATGCCAACAAGGCCGCCAATGCCAATGGCGGCATGAAGTGGATCGAAAAAGGCGGCGGCTACTACAGTGAATGCACCAAGAAGCTGAAGGGTGCCGCCTGATCGGATCAGCCGCGCGCTGGGGTTGATCGACATCACTTGCTTCGCGGGCGATAACGATCCGTCACCCGCGGAGTCCCCATGATTGCCAGTCTGTCCCTGATCCTGCTGTGCCAGCTCGCTGGCGAGATCGCCGTGCGCGCTTTTGCATGGCCGGTGCCCGGCCCGGTGCTCGGCATGTTGCTGCTGCTCGTTCTGCTGTTGCTGCGTGACCGCGCCATGCTGTTCGCGCAAGGGCCGCTGCAGGGCGGCGGCGTGGAGAATGCCGCGAAGGGCCTGCTCGCGCATCTGTCGTTGATGTTCATTCCCGCCGGTGTCGGCGTGGTGCAGAAGCTCGATCTGCTGGCCGAGCATGGCACCGCCATCGTCGGCGTTCTGGCGGTCTCGGTCGTGATCACGCTGCTGGTGACGGTGGCGACGTTTCTCATCATCAGCCGGGTCATGACACGCGGGCGAAGCGCGTGATGACCGCCAATCCGTTCTCACTCTGGGTCTATCTTTCGCAGCAGCCGCTGCTGTGGTTGACCGTGACGCTGCTGGTCTATGCGACGGCGGATGCGCTGTCGCTGGCGACCGGCCGGCATCCGTTTGCCAATCCGGTATTCCACTCGATGTGGATCATCGCCGTGTTCCTGCTGCTGACCGGGACGTCCTACACGACCTATTTCAGCGGTGCGCAATTCGTGCACTTCCTGCTCGGTCCGGCGACCGTGGCGCTCGCGGTGCCACTCTATGAGAATCGCAAGGTCGTGGCGGCAGCGATCGTGCCGATGCTCGCTGCGCTGGTGGTCGGCTGTGCCACGGCAATCGTCTCGGTCGTGTTGCTGGCAAAGGCCTTCGGCCTGCCGAACAACGTGGTGCTGTCGCTGGCGCCGAAATCGGTCACCGCCGGCGTCGCCATGGGCATCAGCGAGTCGCTTGGCGCCGACGCATCGCTGACCGCCGTGGCCGTGGTGCTGACCGGCATCATGGGTGCGATCATCGTCACGCCGATGATGAATCGCATGGGCATCACGGACTATCGCGCCCGTGGCTTTGCCGTCGGGCTGGCGTCGCATGGGATCGGCACCGCACGGGCCTTTCAGGTGGATGCCGTGGCCGGCGTCTTTGCGGGCATTGCCATGAGCCTGAATGCGCTGGTGACCTCTCTGCTGGTTCCGCTTGCCGTCACCCTGCTGGTGCGCTGATGCTCACGACAGCGTTTTCCCGGCAGGCGGATTTGTGATGCCGGCTGCATGGAGCCGCGCCGGAAAGGTCATTATGGTCACGCCGTTGCGCGCATGATCCGAACAAGTGGACACTGATTTTTTCGAAAGATCATGCTCAGATGAGAAGATGAGAATCAGCCGTTCATGATGACTGTGATGCAGGGGGCGCTCGGCCTGGCTTCGGGCGCACTGGTCGGCTTCTCGCTCGGCCTGGTCGGTGGCGGCGGCTCGATCCTCGCTGTGCCGCTGATGGTCTATGTCGTCGGCGTGCCTGAGCCGCATGTCGCGATCGGCACCAGCGCCATTGCGGTCGCGGCCAATGCGGCGGTCAATCTCGGCAATCATGCGCGTGGCGGCAATGTGCACTGGTCCTGCGCGCTGGTGTTTGCTGCTGCAGGAATCGCCGGTGCGCTCGGAGGCTCGATTCTCGGCAAGCAGGTGGATGGGCAGAATTTGCTGGCCCTGTTCGCGGTCCTGATGCTGGTGATCGCCGTGCTGATGCTGAAGACGCGCGCCCAAGTCGGCGAGCACCGCGTCGAGATCAGCATGTCGAACACGCCTTCGCTGCTTGCGCTGGGTCTTGTCACCGGCGCGCTGTCTGGCTTCTTCGGAATCGGTGGCGGCTTTCTGATCGTGYCGGCGCTGATGGCGGCCACGGGCATGTCGATCATGAGTGCGATCTCGTCATCGCTGGTGGCGGTCACCGCATTCGGTCTCACCACGGCATCGAGCTATGCCTGGTCCGGGCTGATCTCCTGGAAGCTCGCGCTGGTATTCATTCTGGGTGGTCTGCTCGGCGGACTGTTGGGAACCAGCCTGGCGCGGCATCTGTCGCTGCGGCGGGGCGCGTTGAATACCGTTTTTGCGTCTATCATTATCGTCGTGGCGCTCTATATGTTGGCCCGCAACATCTACATCACCTAAGCGCTGGCGCATGATGCGTCTTCGGAGAACATCATGACTGCCGCAATCCGCGAGACCTCGAAAACCGCCACGACGCGCCGCGCTGCGCTCGGGCTTTTCGGTGGCGCCATGCTGCTCGGCGCGTCCGGCAAGGTCCTCGCGGCATCTGGTGCCGCCAAGGACGAAGACGTCCTTAACGAAGCCGCGGTACTCCGCGATCCGGACATCCCGGCCGCCGGCAACCCGAAGGGCGACATCACCATCGTCGAATATTTCGACTACCAATGCCCCTATTGCCGCAAGATCGCCCCCGACCTGCGCGCCCTGGTGAAGGAAGACGGCAAGGTTCGCCTGGTGTCGAAGGATTGGCCGATCCTCGGGCCGGTGTCGGTCTATGCGGCGCGCCTCGTGCTGGCGGCAAGATACCAGAACAAGTTCATCGAGGCGCAGGACGCCCTGATCAGCCTCGATACCAAACTGACCGAGGCGATCGCGCGTGATCGGCTCGCCAAGGTCGGTATCGATGTCGATCGCGCCGTCGCCGATCTGCAGAAAAATCAAGATGCGATCGTTGCCAAGCTGAAGCAGATCGATGAGCAGGCGACGGCTTTCGGCTTTAACGGCACGCCATCCTTTATCGTCGGCAAGTTCCGCATTCCCGGGCCGATCACCAAAGAACAATTCGTTCTCGCGATCGCCGATGCGCGTAAAGCCGCGGCTGCGAAGAAGTAAGCTTCAGCGCGTTCAGACAGAAAATGCCCCCGCTCTTCGGCGAGGGCATCTTTGATCGGCTTAACCAGTCTTCTCGTTGCTGATGTGCTTACGACTTCACTTGCGAGGTCAGCTTGGCCCAATCCTGCTTGGTGCGCGTCTTCAGTGCTTCCCACTCATTGGCAGCAACATCCCAGTTGACGATCGTCCGGCGCTCCTGCGCCGTCTGGCCGTTCGCCACTGACGAGGTCGACATCGAATCGTAGATGTAAACGCCGATGCCCAGGATCAGTGCACCCAGGATCATTCCAAAAAACGTCCGCATAGCGGTAGCCTCCATTGAACCCAAACAACGCGACGTCCGGGGCTTTGGTTCCCGGTTGCATGGTGCGCTATTGCCGCAGCGCATTCATTGGCAGCATTGATCTTGCGGTCACGCCGTGGTGATCCTTGGGGATCATGACCGTTCATCTTACCGATCAATCCGTGCTCGACGATGCCGTTATGGAGCTGGTGAAGCTCGACCCGCGGCTGAAACCGATCCTGGCCATGGCCGGGATGCCGGCACTTCGGCAACGTGCGCCGGGCTTCGAAGGGCTTGCGCAGATAGTCTGCGGGCAGCAGGTCTCGGTGGCGTCGGCTTCAGCGATCTGGGGCCGCGTCTCGGGCGCCTTCTCGCCATTCGATCATCACGCCATCCGCAAGGCGCGTACCGATCGCCTGGGCCGGCTTGGCCTGTCGGCGGCGAAGATCAAGACGTTGAAGGCGCTGGCGCGCGAGCTCGTCGAGGAGCGGTTGAATCTCGATGTGCTCGCCGAGGAAGACGCCGACGCTGCGCATAACACGCTGGTCGCGTTGCACGGCATCGGTCCGTGGACGGCCGACGTCTATCTGCTGTTTTGTCTCGGCCATGGCGACGCATGGCCGGCGGGCGATGTCGCCATTCAGGAATCCATCAAGGTCGGGCTCGGTCTCAAGGAGCGTCCGACCGTGAAACAGATGGCGCCGCTGGCCGAACCATGGCGTCCGCTGCGCGGTGCGGCGGCGCATCTGTGGTGGGCTTACTATCACGCCATCAAGAAGCGCGAAGGCGTGATCGGCAAACCGGCGAAGTGAACACGTCGCGGGCCGCAGCATCGACTGCGCGGGCCAGGCTATTCCTCGGCAGGAGGCGAGGTGGATGTCCCCATGGCAGATACTGCGGCGTCGGACGCTGGCTTCCATGCGAACCATGTGAGCAGTGCGTCGAGCGAAGGGCAAAGAGACTCGCCCCAATCCGTTAGCGCATATTCAACCTTCGGAGGCACCTGCGCATGCACGACGCGTCGAACATGCCGTCGGCCTCGAGCTGCCGCAATTGCTGTGCGAGCATCTTCTGCGAGGCCGCAGGGATTGCGCGTTCGAGTTCAGAGAAGCGCAAAATTCGGCCGCCGAACAGACGAAACAGGATTTCCAGCTTCCAGCGTCCGCCGATCATCTTCAGCGACTGCTCGATCCCGTCCGATGCGGTCGTCGCAGTCCACGGTTCCTTACCTGGAGGTAAGCCCCCCACTTTCTCGTGCGTTCTTGTCATTCGGCAAACATATCTGCATTTCCCTCGCAGACAATGCGCCGCGCTGTGCGGATGTGAAAATGAGGAACTGGACGATGACAAATCATCAGGCGGGCGGCGAACTCGCTGGCAAGCGGGCGCTCGTGACCGGTGGGACCAAAGGTATTGGTGCAGCCGTCGTCGCGTGTCTGCTGGCACAGGGTGCAGTGGTGCTCACGACAGCGCGCAACAGGCCGGCCGGCATGCCGGACCATGCAGGCTTCGTCGTTGCTGACGTTGCCACCGCCGACGGGTGCACGGCGCTCGCCGACGCGGTCCTGAAGCGCCTCGGCGGCATCGATATCATTGTCCACGTCGTTGGCGGGTCGTCCGCGTCTGCGGGCGGTTTCGCAAAGCTCGATGACGCCGCCTGGCAGCGCGCAATGGACCTGAATCTCTATGCTGCCGTCCGACTGGATCGCGCTCTGTTGCCGTCGATGCTGGAGCAGAAATCCGGCGTGATCATTCATGTCACTTCGATCCAGCGTGTGCTGCCGTTGCACGATGCCACGATGGCCTACGCGGCAGCGAAAGCGGCACTCGGAAACTACAGCAAGGCGCTATCAAAGGAAGTTAGCCCGAAAGGCATCCGCGTGGTGCGCGTCTCGCCGGGCTGGGTGGAAACCGAGGCCGCCGTCGGGCTGGTGCAGACGATCGCCGACGAGAACAGCACCGATTACGAGGGCGCGCAGAGAATGCTGATGGATTCGCTCGGCGGTATTCCGCTCGGACGCCCGGCCAGGCCGCACGAAGTCGGGGACCTCGTGGCATTTCTGGCATCGCCGCGCGCTGCATCAATCACTGGTGCAGAATTCGTGATCGACGGCGGCACGGTTCCCACGGTGTAGTCGAACAGTGTTTGAAACGGACGTTGTTTTAAACACCCGCGCTGTCGCAAAACAGACATCGCGCGCAGGAATGATCGCAGCAGCAAAACGCTGCGGAGTTCGATCATGAACGCGTATACGCAATTCAATATTTCCAAGACTGATTTTGAAAGTACGACGCTTCGACAGATGTCGCTGCCGAGGCTCGACGAACTATCCGACGACTGCCTTCTGGTCGAGGTCGAACRCTTCGCTTTCACCGCGAACAACGTCACTTATGCGATGCTGGGTGACCGGATGAAATACTGGCAGTTGTTCAAGGCGCCTGACGGCTTCGGCAATATTCCGGTCTGGGGTTTCGGCAAGGTGATCGCGTCGATGCATCCGCAAATCGCCGAAGGCGAGCGGCTGTTCGGCTATTTCCCGATGGCCTCGCATCTGGTGATCGAGGCCGCGGATGTCAGCAAGCGCGGCCTGCGCGACGGCGCGGCGCATCGGCAGGGCGTCGCGCCGGTCTACAATGCCTATGCGCGGGTGACGGGTGATCCGGCCTTTGCTGGACGCAACGGCGACTATCAAGCGCTGCTGCGGCCGCTCTTCATGCTCTCGTTCCTGGTCGATGATTTTCTCGCCGAGGAGGAATTCTTCGGTGCACGCACTGTCATTCTCTCCAGTGCCTCCAGCAAGACAGCCTTTGGTCTCGCGCATCTGCTGCACAGCAAGCGCAAGCCGGTTCGTGTGATCGGACTCACATCAACGGGCAACGCCGATTTCGTGCGGTCGCTTGGCTGCTACGACGATGTCGTGCTCTACGATCATATCGATACGCTGCCCGCCGATCAGCCGGTGGCCTTCGTCGATATGGCCGGGAATGCCGACCTGCGCGGCCGGCTGCATCGGCACCTCAAGGACAAACTCGTCTATAGCGGGCGCGTCGGGCTCACCCATCAGGATGCTGCGGTGGATGAGGAGCTTCCCGGCGCGAAGCCCGCATGGTTCTTCGCGCCGGACCAAATCCGCAAACGCGCCAAAGAATGGGGACCGGGCGGCATCGATACCCGGTTCAACGCGGCGTGGTCGGGATTCCTGCCGCTGCTGGAACAGTCGCTGGAGATTGCCGAGAGCCGTGGCCCTGTCGCCGTCGAGAATATCTATCGCGCTACACTGGCCGGCCGGGTGCCGCCCGATCAGGGGCATATGCTGTCGCTCGCGGACGGCTAATGGCGGACCATCACATCTCGCCGAGGGCTTCGCGGCGGCGCTGCTCGGACTCTTCGGCGTAGCGCCGCGTCGCGTGGGCTTCCGAGAGCGTGCCGAGCACGCGGTGGCTTTCGGCCTCGACCACCGCCAGCGATTCCGCTTCGGCGCCCTCGAATACCACCATGGCGTCGCGGATGTTCATGTCCGGATGCAGGACGACGTCGCGACAATGCAGCAGGCTGTCGAGGCGGAACGCCGTCACGTCAGGCGAATGCGCTTCAGCGACGATGGCGAGGCCGACATAGCGGCCTTCGGGATCGACGGCGACGACCTGGGTCTTCGAGCCGAGCGGGAATTTCTCGCGGAATTCGTCGAGCGGCATGGTGGAGTCGACGGTCGGGACGTCCGGGCGCAGCAGCCGCCTGACGGTGAGATCGCGGATCCAGCCGACGTCCGCGGCGCTGCGGATGGTCTCGCCGCGCAGGTGCAGGCGCCATGTGGCGAAGGAGTAGCCGAACAGCTCGCGCGTCATTTGGGTGGAGATGATGACGGCGACCAGCACCGCGGTGGTGAGCCAGAGATTGCCGGTGGATTCGAGCGCGATGAACGACATGGTGAGCGGCCCGCCGATCACCGAGGCCGACAGCGCGCTCATGCCGATGATGGTGTAGACGGCGGGATCGATGGTGAAGCCGGCGCCGATCGCATTGAAGCCGACCGCGAACAGATGGCCGCCGAGCGCGCCGAGAAACAGCGTGGCGAAAAACAGACCGCCACGAAAACCGGTGCCGAGCGAGACGATTGAGGCGAGCGTTTTCAGCGCCATCACGAAGGCCACCAATGCAACCGGATAGGCCGTCATGCCGCCGAAATGCAGCGCGCCGTGTCCGGATGCCATGACCTGCGGCGTCAGCAGCGCCATCAATCCGACCAGCAGCCCGCCCAGCGCCGGACGCAGCGGCGGCCACAATTTGATTTTGGTGAGCAGCGCTTCGGTCCAGGCGACGACGCGCATGATGCCGATGCCGAAGGTCGCGGCGAACACGCCGAGCAAGGCCGCCACCGCGAGATCATGACCGAGCACGTCGCCGAACCGGCCGGCAACGACGCCAAGCGACAGTGGATCGAAGGCATGGGCTACGAAGTAGCCGGTCACCGCGGCAACGCCGACCGGCATCAGGCTCGCCGATGTGTAGCCGCCGATCACCAGTTCGAAGGCATAGAACGCGCCGGCCAGCGGCGCGCCGAATGCGCCGGCGATCGCGGCCGCCGCACCGCAGCCGACCATCACGCGCTGGTCGCCGCGACGCAGGTGGAAGGCGCGCCCGATGGAGGCACCGAGCCCGCTGGCGAGCTGGGTGTAGCCGGCCTCGAGGCCGACCGAGGCGCCGACGCCGCTCGACCACACGGTTTGCAGCGCGACGATGGTGCTGCCGCGGAACGACATCCGCCCCCCATGGAGCGCGTTGGCCTCGATGGGGTCGACCTCGCGGGCCGGCCGCCAGCGCGAAAGCCACAGGAAGGCGACGCCCAGCAACAGGCCGCCGAAGGTGGGAACCAGAATCGCGCGCACCGGATCGATCCAGAACTGGCTGGACAGCCGCTGGCCCCATTCCAGATTGAACAACACCGCGTGAAGAACGCTGACCGCAGCGCTCATAGCGGCCACTACGAGACCCCCGATCACGCCGATCAGCGCTGCCAGAATCGCAAGGCTGGTTTCATGCGCACGGACAAAGGCGCGCAGCCGTTGCGGGGCCTCGAGATAGCGGGAGGATGGGACCATCGGGCAGCGTCCGGTATTTGCGGCCGCGAACCGGGCGCGCGCCACGGGGTTTAGCGGCAGGCGCTGCGACAGACCACCCGCAGTTCCCAGAAAAGCGACCCAACGCGGCGCTTTTGTGAGGGGATAAGGTCTGCCCTATGCCCTTCACAACCCTGTCACGCTGCCTGTAGTATGTGGAGACAGGTTGCTTCGCAGCCATATGTGGGGGTCAGGAGCGTTACTTGAACGCACATGTCTCGCAAGGCGGTTGGCCGGTTCTGGTCCTCAATGCGGACTTCCGGCCGCTGAGTTACTACCCACTGTCGCTGTGGTCGTGGCAAGACGCGATCAAGGCAGTGTTTCTCGACCGTGTGAATATCGTAGAGCACTACGATCACGCGGTGCGGAGTCCTTCGTTCGAATTTCAGCTGCCCAGCGTGGTGTCGCTGAAGTCGTTCGTGAAGCCGACCACGCATCCCGCCTTCACCCGGTTCAACGTTTTCCTGCGCGATCGCTTCTCCTGCCAGTATTGCGGCTCGCATGACGATCTGACCTTCGATCATATCATCCCACGCTCCAAGGGTGGCCAGACCACCTGGGAGAACGTTGTTGCGGCCTGTTCGCCTTGCAATTTGCGCAAGGGCAACATGACCACGCAGCAGGCGCGCATGTTCCCGCGCCAGACGGCGTTCGCGCCGACGGTGCACCAGCTGCATCGCAACGGTCGGCTGTTTCCGCCGAATTATCTGCACGGCAGCTGGCTGGACTATCTCTACTGGGATACGGAACTGGATCCGTAGGGGCGTCGGGCGCTACGCCTAGCTCGCTATTCCTGCTTCAGCTCGAGCTTGCGGATGATATCGCCCCATTTGGTGATCTCTCCGCGCACATAGTTCTGGGAGTCGGTCACCGAGCCGCCAACGGCCGCGAAGCCGATGCGGTCGAATTGTTCGCGAACACTTGCATCTGCAAGCGTCTTGTTCACGTCGGCGTTGAGCTTGTCGATGACGGCCTGCGGCGTCCTGGCCGGCACCAGGAATGCCACCCAGGTTGCATCCTCGTCGTCACTCAGTCCGAGTTCGCGCGCGGTCGGGACATCCGGAAGCGATGGCATGCGCTCGCGGCTTGTCACGGCCAGCGCCTTGACCTGTTTGCCCTTCACCAGCTCCATCGCCGCGGGCAAGGCGACACTGGCCAGAGGCGTGTGACCGCCCATCACGGCATTTAGCGCGGGACCTGCACCCGTGAATGGCGCATGCACGATGTTAGCCTTGGCGTTGAGCTTGAATATTTTTTCGGCCGACAGATGCGGCGTGGTGCCGACACCGGCAGTGCCATAGGTGAAGTTTTCCTTGGCGGCAGAGGCGATCACCTCGCGCAGGGTCGATGCTGTGAGACTAGGCGCGCCGACGATCAGATTGGGCGTGGTCGCCGCGACCACCACGGTCTTGAATTCGTCCGGCGAATAGCCGGCCTTTGGCGACAGGCTCGGATTGACGGCGAATGCGCTTGTCGTCACCAGCACGGTATAGCCGTTGGCTTCGGCCCTTGCAGTCGCGGCAGCCGCGATATTGCCACCGGCACCACCGCGATTCTCGATTACGACGGGTTCGCGCCACAGGTCGTTCAGTTTCTGTCCGACAATGCGCGCGATGATATCGGCTGGGCCGCCCGGCGCGAAAGCGACGAGCAGGCGCACCGGCTGCGCCGGGTAGGGCTGCTGGGCGACGGCGGGACCGATCGCCGTCAGCAGCGCTGCGGTGATGACGACCGCGCTGGATGCGCGCTTGAAGACGTGCGTCATGATATTCCTCCTCGATGTTTTTCGGGAGGCTTTTGCGCCTCCTCAACGGGTGTGGTTCAGAACACCTCGTCCTTGAACCACCGGCCCTGCGCCAGCGCGTATTCGGCAATCTCCATACGCGTGCCGATCCAGACATCGTCGCGCTTGCGCGCAAGCTTGATCATGGCGTCGTAAACCCACGCGCCCGCCGGCCGACCGAACACATGGGTGTGCGCGGTGACATCGAGCATGAACGGTGCCGCGTCGGCCTGGCTTGCATTGTCGAGGATGGCGCGGAACTGGTCGATCAGCGTTGCCGGCGCATTGCCGTAGCGGATGCTGTGCGGCAGATCGTTCACGTCCATCGTCAGCGGAATGCCGACGATGCGTTGTTCCGGCGCATCTTTCTGCATGATGATCGAGGGCAGGTCGTCGTCATTGCAGTCGCCGAACCAGACATAGCCTTCCTCAGCGAGCAGCTTTGGCGAAATCAGGCTTCCGGTGCCACGTGGGCTGATCCATCCTTTCGGACGTTCGCCGGTGACGGCGGCGATGAGGTCACCGGTGCGGCGGATATTGGCGCGCTCACCGGCCTCGTCGAAATAGACCGGGATGACATCCATGCCATAGGAATGCGCCACGATCTCGTGACCAGCGGCATGAAGCTCCTTCAGCACGGTCGGGTGGGTTTCGGCCAGCACGCCGTTGACCATGATGCTGGTCTTCACATCGTTCGCGGCAGCGATGCGCGTGAGGCGCTGGATGCCGCGCACGGCGCCGTAGCTTGCCCACGAATGTGCGTTGGTATCGAAAAAGCCGGGCTGCAACACGTTACCCATCGGCCCGATGCCCGGTGCCTTGCCGGGCGACCAGGCTTCATAGGCCAGGTTGAAGACGATGCCGATGCGTGCGCCATTCGGCCAGCGAAAGTCTGACGTCGCGCGCTGTACGCGAAATGTCCGGGAATCACTCATGTTGTTGTCCTTGTTTTTGGCGCGTGCGTTGCCGTGTCAGGCCACGATGCTGTTGGACAGGATGCCGATGCCTTCGATCTCGGCTGTGACGCGATCCCCCTTGAGCAGGAAGCGCGGCGGCGTCATCGCATAGCCGACCCCGGACGGAGTTCCGGTGGCGATCACGTCTCCGGGCTCCAGCGTGAGACCGCGCGTCAGATGTTCGATGATGGCCGGGATATCGAAGATCATGCGGCTGGTGCGGCTGTCCTGGCGTACCTCGCCATTGACGGTGCTGAAGATCCTGATGTCGGCAACATTCGGCAGCGCGGACGCATGGACCACAACCGGCCCGAATGGGCAGGAGCGATCGAGGCCTTTGCCTTTGAACCACTGGCCGTAACGGCGTTGCATGTCGCGGCCGGTGATATCGTTGATGATCGAATAGCCGAACACATGATCGAAGGCGTTCTGCGCGGAAATATTGCTGCCCGGCTTGCCGATGATGACGGCGAGCTCGACTTCGTAATCGAGCTGTTCGGTGACATTGGCGTGCTGCGGAATCGTCTCACCTGAAGCGATCACGGCGGTCGGCGGTTTGGTGAAGAATTCCGGCACGCTTGGCAGCGGGGCGGGCGCCTTGCCCTGCGCGCGCATGCCTTCGTCGATATGGTCCTTGTAATTGCGGCCGACGCAGAAAACGTTCTTCTTCGGCCGTGGGATCGGTGCCATCAGCGTCAGCGAGGCCAGCGCAACAAGGTTCGCGGCGTTCGCGGTGGATGCGAGATCACGCACGATGGCGAGCCCCGCTTCGCCGGCTTCGGCGAGATCGCCGACATGGCGCGGCGCGGAGGCCTGGCCTGCATCCGGCCACGCCTTCGTCAGATCGAGAACATTGTCATCGATCAAGAGGCCGAGATGCGATCCGTCTGCGGCTGCAAAAGTGAGGAAGATCATGCTGTGGTCTCATTCTGTTCGTGGAGGTCGAATTCTTTCAATGACGCCGCTGCCTGGTCGCGCAGCAAACGGACATGTCGTCGCGCGAGTGTTTCCGCGCGGTCGGGATCGCGCTGCGCGATCGCGTCGATGATGTCGTGGTGCTCATGAAACGATTGCGAGCCGCGATTGAGACGCTCGATAAAGCGCAGTCCCGCCATTTTCAGATGGCCGAATGAGTCCCATGTTTTGCCGAGCAGGGCGTTGCCGCTCTCTTTGATCATCAGCGCATGAAAGGCGGTGTTGGCAGCGGCATATTCGGTGGGGCGTGCCAGTGCTCCGGCCTCATCGAAATCGGCGAACACGGCCCGCAGGCGGGGCGCGACATCATTCGCACCGTTGAGGGCCACTTCGCGTGCTGCCAGACCTTCCAGCATTTCTCGGATCGACAGCCATTCGAGATATTCCGGCAGCGATGTCGGCATCAGCCGTGCGCCGCGGCGCGGGCGAAACGTGATCAGCCCTTCCTGCTCGAGCCTGCGCATGGCCTCGCGTACGGGAGTCCGGCTGACCCCGAGCTCTGCCGCAAGCTCCTCTTCTCGAAGCCGCAAGGGGGCCGTGAGGCCGGCCGCACGCACCCCCAGTCGAACTTTCAGGGCCGTATAGACTTCGTCTCTCAGATAGGGCCTGGCGGCGATCGGGCTGATGCTCATGAATTTTGTATATGTATACAAAATCGAGAAGTCCATGGTATTTCAATGTTGCGTCGCAGCGATCTTGCCGAATGTGAGTGACTTGGATGATCGGTAACTGGGGCTGACAGATCTTTCGCCGGGCGCGGAGATGGCCGCTTTGCCGTCGTATCAGTATGGTCTCTGGCTTCTCGCTCGGTCCTGGGTTGACGGAGCCCAACGATTTGCCCGGAGCTTCCGATGAGCGACATAGTCGTCGACGATATCGTTGTTCTGCTGCCGCCCCTGCTGCAGTCGCTCGAGGCGCTGCAATTCGTTGCGCGCAATCTGCATCCGCCGACTTTCGGTGCCGTTATGGAAGCGGTGGGCGAGCCCGATCAGGCGCTCAAGGCGGTGCGCGCAGAGCTCAACGCATGGCCGGATGATTTTAGCGATCTGCGGGCACATCTCGATGCGGCGAGCGACGCGGCGCTGACAGCCTTTACCGGCCTGCGCGCCGCCCAGCAGCCCGGCGGCGATCTGCCGATGGTGTTTCGTGCATTGCGCCACGCCACGCGCGCGCAGGAATCGCTCTATGCCACGGTGGCGCGGCTGCCGCCGGTGAGTACGTTCTTTCTTCCGCCTGACATGCGCGAGAACACGGCACTGCTTGAACGACTGGCATTGCCTTCGGCAGAAAACACCGGCGTCATTCATGATGGTGAGCCCGGACGTCGCGGCGGTTTCTCGATGTATGTGCCGGAAACCTACACGCCGGATCGTGCCTGGCCGCTGGTGATGGCGCTGCATGGCGGGAGCGGCAACGGCCGGGCTTTCTTGTGGAGCTGGCTCGCCGATGCGCGCAGCTCTGGCGCGATCCTCATCGCGCCGACGGCAATCGGCAGCACCTGGGCGCTCATGGGCGACGATGCCGATACGCCGAATCTTGCGCGCATTCTCGATCTGGTGCAGTCGCGCTGGCATATCGATCCCGCGCAGCTCCTGCTGACCGGCATGAGCGATGGCGGCACCTTCTGCTATGTCAGCGGCCTTCGCGCCGAGTCGCCCTTCACCCATCTGGCACCGGTGGCCTCGACCTTCCATCCGCTGATGGCGCAGTTTGCCGATGCAGATCGCCTGCGCGGCCTGCCGATCCATCTCGTCCATGGCCGTCTCGACTGGATGTTTCCGGTGCAGACCGCGCGCGAGGCACAGCAGGCGCTCACGATCGCCGGCGCCGATGTCACCTATCGCGAGATCGACGATCTCAGCCACTGCTATCCGCGCGAGGTCAATGCGGTGCTGCTGGCGTGGCTCGCACAACGTCCCGGTGCGTAACCAAACGCCGCAGGGCCGCTAAGTTCACAGGCTGGACTTCCACGTCCGCGATCGGTTCTTATATGGCGGGGGCTACCCATCCCGGACAAAGGAGATTTTGCATGCCTTCACTGACCGAGTGGAAAGTGCCCCCGGGTGTGCAGCCGCGTGCTGAGGATTACGGATTCGACCTCGAACAGGCGCTGGAGGCGGTGGTTGGGCTGCATTGCATCATCCCGGAAGATGCTTTCACGGCGGATACGCTCGGCACCGAGCGCGCTGGCAATGGCGTGCTGATCGGTGACGGTCTCATTCTGACCATCGGCTATCTTATCACCGAGGCGGAAACGATCTGGGTGCATCTCGGCGACGGCCGCGTGGTGCAGGGCACGGCGCTGGGCGTCGATCAGGAAAGCGGTTTCGGACTCGTGCAGGCGCTCGGCGAGATCGACATCGCGCCGCTGCCGCTCGGAGAGTCGGCGAGCGCGAAGATCGGCGATCGCGTGGTGGTCGGCGGCGTCGGCGGACGCACGCGGTCCGTGGCCGGGAAGATCGCCGCGACACAGGAATTCGCCGGCTATTGGGAATACCTGCTCGACGACGCGATTTTCACCCATCCGGCGCATCCGAACTGGGGCGGTGCCGCCCTGATCAACGCCAAGGGCGAGTTGATCGGCATCGGCTCGCTGCAGATTGAGCGCGAGCACGGTGGCAAGAACGAGCATCTCAACATGGTCGTGCCGATCGACTTGCTGAAGCCGGTCCTCGACGATCTCAAGACCTATGGTCGTGCCAACAAGCCGCCGCGGCCGTGGCTCGGGCTGTATGCCGCCGAGGTCGAGGACAAGGTCGTCGTGGTCGGGATCGCCAGGAAGGGCCCCGCGGCCCGGGCCGAGCTCAAGACCGGCGACGTGATTCTTGCCGTCAACGGTGAGGAGGTATCCGATTCCGTCGAATTCTATCGCGCACTCTGGGCTCTCGGTCCGGCCGGTGTCGACGTGCCGCTGACGCTCTATCGCGGTGGCGATACATTCGATGTCGAATTGGTATCCACGGACCGCTCCAAGATGCTGAAAGCTCCCCGGCTGCACTAACGCCACGATACACGCGACGCAATCGCGGCCTCGTCCTAGACATCAGGCGCACCGCAACATGTGCGGTGCGCCGTCTCGACGCGATCAGTGCGCGTGTCCGCCGCCGGCCGGTGCCGAGGCGCCGACGGCGTTGACGTCGAGTTCGATGTCCACCTTGCCGGCCTTCTCGAACTGTAGCTGCGCCCTCACCTTGTCGCCCTTGGCCAGCGGCTTGGCGAGATCCATCAGCATCAGGTGATAGCCGCCGGGCTCGAGCTTCACGGTGGCGCCGGGCTTGATCTCGAGTCCCTCATTGAGCGGGCGCATCTTCATCACGCCATCGGTCACGCTCATCTCATGCACTTCGATGCGGCTGCCGCCGGTGAATGTGCCCCCCAGGAGTTTGTCGCCGGTCTTGCCGTTGTTGGTGATGGTGAGATAGCCACCGGCCACCTTGGCCGCGGGCGGTGTGGCACGCGTCCAGGGTGTCATGATCATCAGGTCGCCCGCATGGACCATGCCGGCCATCTGCGCCATTGCATCATGTGGTGATGCCGCGGCAAGGCGCACGATCGGCGCCGGCGATTTCAGGCTGTGCAGATCCTGCCCCGCAGCCGGGATTTGCGCCCAGTCTTCCGAACCCTGCTCGCAGCTCTGCAATGTCGGCAGATACAGCGGTGCATCGGCCTTCAATGCGGCAGGCAGATAGGCCGAGAATACGAACTCGTCATAGAAGTCGTTGTCGAGCTTGCCGGTCCAGGTGATTTCCTTGACGCCTTCCGATGCCTTCATGCCGTGCATGAAATCGTAGGACTGCGCATAGGCGCCTTTCTTCACGGCGATGGTCCAGCCCGGCTTCGGCATCGGCTTCACTGCGATCATCCCTTCCGGAATCTGCACGGTGATTTTCGTCGTCGGCGAGGCGCCACAGCCATGCGGCACGGCGAGCACCGCGCGATAGGAGCCGCCGACCGTGGCCGGGCCGCTCTGCACGAAGACATGGGCATAAGCAGGCGATGCCACTGCGCCCAGCGCAGTGAGAAGCAACAGCATGGAGCGGTTGGTCATGGAACGTCCTTTCGTGGATTGAAGCATAGCGGAATTCGTCATCTTCACCACCTCGCCTTGACGCCGGCATAGATGGCGCGGCCGGTGCCGGGTTCGAACAGCGGCGATGTCGCCGTGGCCTGATTGAGAATGCTGGCGGAGGCGATGTAACGGGTATCGAGCACGTTGCGTGCTTCGATATAGCCTGAATATGTGCCGCCATTGTCGACGCCGGCTTTCAGGCCGAGCAGCGCATAGGGTTCGGTCTTCAGCGTATTGGCGCTGTCGACATAGTAAGCTTCCGGCACCCATTCGACATTGGGGCCGAGATAGAAGCCGTTGGCGTGCTTGTAGAGCAATTCCGCGCGCAGATAGTGCCGCGGCGCGCCCGGCAGCAGGTTGTTGCCGAAAGTCGCGTCATTGTCGAAGCGGAAGTCGTTGAACGTATAGGCCATGTTCAGCCAGAGCTTGTCGGGCTGCGGCGAGGCATCGAACATGCCCTTGAACACGGCGATGCCAAGGCCGGCCTCGATGCCCTGATGGATGGTGCGATCCGCATTGGTGACGTTGCAGTTGCCGAAGGCGCTGTAAATGCATTGCAATTCGTCGGTGATGTTAGCGCGGTAACCCGTCAGCTCCCATGTCAGGTCGGGACGTCGTCCGCGGGTACCGATTTCATAGGTGGTCGCACGCTGTGGCCGGATGCTGGTGAAGGGAATCGTCGGGATGCCCGGGCCGTTCGAACTCTCGCCGAAGCTCGGGACTTCGGCACTGCGCGAGATATTCGCGTAGGCCTGCCAGGTCGGATCGATATTCCAGAGCACGCCGCCTTTCGGACTCCACAGGTTGAATTCGGTGGCGCCCGATTGGTCGCCATCGTTCAGGAAACGGTCCTGACGGTTGCGCGTGGCATAGAGGAATTGCGTGCCGCCAATCACCGCGACTGTCGGCAGAACGTAAAGTGAGTTTTCGACATAGACCGACGTGTTCTTCGAGCGGTCGATCGAGGACGACGCCAGCGCGCCCTTCTGGCCCGCGACATTGACATACTGGTTGTTGTCGATCCTGCCGTTGATCACATTGACGCCGGCGACAAACACGTTGCGATAGCCGCCGATATTGCGGTCGTCGGTCACTTTCGCGAAGCCGCCATAGTCCTGATAGCTGTAGTCCAGATACTGGAAGATCGGATGCATCAGGTGCCTGTCGACGGCGAAGACGCCGAAGTCGATCGTAGTATTGTCGAGCCGGATGGTGGTTTTGTTGGCGAGGCGCACCGTGTCGATATTGCGCTGTTGATCACCGGTGAGGTTGCTGGCCGCCGCGGTGGTTGGCGAATTCAGCGCGCTGTCTTTGCTGACCGAGCCGGGAATGCGCTGCCGCACGCTGTTGGCATTGAGATAGAAGCGGGTCTCGAAGTCCGGCGAGAACTGGTAGCCGACATTGCCGCTGACGCGTGTTGCCTCGCCATTGCTGTGATCGCGGAAGCCATCGGCGGACTGCGTCGAGGCCGTGATGAAACCGTCCCACGGACCATTGGCACCGCCGGTGTTGGCTTGCAGGCGGCGGAAGCCGAAAGCACCCATGTCGACCGACGCGCCGTTCGGAAAAGGATCGCGGCCAGTGGGTGTCACGAAATTGATCGCGCCGCCGAGCGAATTGGCACCAAAGCGCAATGCGTTGCCGCCCTTGAACACCTCGACATATTTATAGGCGGTCGGGTCGATCTCCTGGAAATCGCCATAGCCGTCGGCGGTGTTGATCGGGATGCCGTCCATATAGAGCTGCACGCCGCGTAGGTGGAAGTTGCGCGACAGGCTCGATCCGCGGATCGACAGGCGGGTGTCGTCGCCCCATTTCGGCTGCGCGAACACGCCCGGCACATAATCGAGGATGTCCTTGATAGTGTTCGACGGCGTCGATGTTCGCCACGCATCCGCCGTCACCAGCGCGACGCCGCCGGGCGTCTGCTGGATCTCGCGGAGTGCCTGCTGCGCAGTGAGCACCGTGAGCGCGCCCGGCACGCTCGGCGCCTGGGCGTCGACGCGAGCTGGTGTGGCCGCAGGGGTGCTGCGGGCCGTGCGGGCGCTTGGCGCGGCGTTGCGTGGCTTGCGCGCGGCAGTGGCGCGCTGCTGTGCGGGCGCATCGACGGTGACCGCTGGAAGCGATGTCGAGGAGGCCGATTGGGCCGACACCGCACCTGGAACGAGCGCGGCCGCGGATGCGAGCAGGACGCTGCGCAGCCGCATGGAAACGGATAGCATGGGGAAAACTCCACCGGGATTGAACTGAGCAACGCGCGCGCTGATGCGCGGCGTCTGACGGCGTGGAACGTCAGCTCAGGCGCGGTGGCGCGCGGGCCCGGTGGTCGGAGGTTGCTGCGGTCGCAACGATGCGATCGTCGAGGGAGGCAACGGGAGCGATCGCGATGGCGATGCGCGAGACGAGGAAAGTCGCGGAGGCCGGCGGGGCACCCGGCGCATGGGTGCCGACGCAGATCGGGCAATGCACCGCAGGAGCGCCTGACGTCTTGCCGGTGTCGTCAGGGGAGGCGGCAAGGTCGGGATGGGTGAGGCAGAGCTCGAAGCCTGCGGCCTGCGCGGTCGGCGAGATCGCCGCCAGTAGCAGGCTGGACAGTACGACATTGAGCACAAGCGCATAGGCAGCGGCCAAAGATGCCACGGCCCCAAACCAGCGTTTGCGCGAAACATGTGTCACGGGAGCGATCCTCCCCTCCCGATTAACACGGGGGCGGAACCTGTCAAAGCCGTTCGTGGAGCGAAGTTACCCGAAATCTAGAGAACGACGATGCCGGAATGCTTGGCCTTGTCGTCGGGTTCGACATGGATGGTGATCAGAGCCTCGCCGATCTCCTGGCGGATCGCGGTCTCGAGCTTGTCGCAAATGTCGTGCGCGGCGCTCACGGTGGTCGATCCTGCCACCACCAGATGGAAATCGATAAAGGTCATGCTGCCGGCGCGGCGGGTGCGCAGGTCGTGCGCCTCGATGGCGCCGTCGGCATGGGCCGATATGGTCTGCTTGATGCTCGCGAGCATGGCTGGCGGGATGGCCTCATCCATCAATCCGCTGAGCGACTCCTTCATCAGGCCCCAACCGGCCCACAGGATGTTGAGCGCGACGAGCGCCGCAAGGATCGGATCGAGAATGGCGATGCCCGACAGTGCCGCTACTCCGACGCCGCCGAGAACACCGATTGAAGAATACACGTCGGACAATAAATGGCGGCCGTCCGCTGCGAGAGCCGGCGAGCGATGGATGCGACCTTGCCGGATCAGTACCCATGCCCAACCTGCATTGATGACGCTCGCCGCTGCGTTGAGTAGCAGCCCAACCCAGGGTGCTTCGACAAGGCGCGGCACCAGATAGCTTTGATAGGCTTCGCGCAGGATCAGGATCGCGGCGAGCACGATCAGCACGCCTTCGAGCACGGCCGAGAAATATTCAGCCTTATGATGCCCGTAGGGATGATCGTCGTCTGCCGGTTTCGCGCTCAGCGTGGTTGCGAGCAAGACGACGATCGCCGTCACGACATTGACGATACTTTCAATCGCATCGGACAGCAGTGCGACGCTGCCGGTCAGATGATAGGCGGCGTATTTCATACCGAGGACCAGCAGGCCAACGGCAATGCTGCCTTGCGCAAGACTGCGAACGCTTGTCATCTGAAAATCTCGTTGGGGTAACGCGAAGTCTCACGCGGCTGTGTGCTCTAATATGCCGATCACAACGATGCAAGCCGTGAAATCCAGCTGCAAGTGCTTCGCATTATAAGGCGCGTGGACTTCATCGAACACGTCGTCCTTCCAATGGGCATGATATCGATCCCGTCATGCGCGTGGCATTTGTAGCGGTCGTCCGCGCATTGATAGTTGCGGGACGACATCGTGCTGGATCTTGTCGTCATGGCGTGGTCCTCAATGTCGCCGGTCTCAACAAGGCCGGGGAGACCCATGGTGGAGCGCTTCGGCCCGCATGGGCGGCCATCGCTGCTGCGGTTTCGTGGGAAAGCCCGTGCTGCGCGCTCGCCGACCCTCAAGGGCGATCGATCAACCTGAGGTTATTCGTGAGCCAGCGCGGCTGTGGCGCGATCACCACAGCGGCGCGCAAAGTGCAGTCCAGAGCTGTTCCATGAGCCAAATGACACGCTGTTGAGCCTGATTTGATCGCTCAGCCCTGTATGAGGTGCGGGTCGTCCGGGTTGGACGCGTTGCAGCAAGGGTTGGGAATGACAGGTTTTGGTGGATCACGCGGGCTGCGCCTTCTGGCGCTTTTGATATTGCCCGCTGTGTTGGCAGGATGTGCAAGCAGCGGGGGGATGATGTCGTCCACCGGCTTTGGCGGTCCGTCCGCCAGCTATGCCGAGTTGAATGACGGCGGGCACACGCTCCCGGCCATCGACGTCTCCGGAATCGATTCGGCGATGCTGCGTCAGCGCGTCGCCTACCGCACCAAGGAGCCCGCAGGCACCATCGTGGTCGATACGGCCGCACGGCATCTCTATCTCGTCGAAGGCGACGGCAAGGCGATGCGCTATGGCATCGGCGTCGGCAAGGCCGGCCTCGCTTTCGCCGGCGCTGCGGTGATCAAGCGCAAGGCCGAGTGGCCGCACTGGAGCCCGACGGAAAACATGATGAACCGCGAACCCGCGCGCTACCGCAAGATGGCGGGCGGCATGGAGGGCGGCATCGATAATCCGCTCGGGCCGCGTGCGATGTATCTCTACCAGGGCGACCGCGACACCATGTTCCGTATTCACGGCACCACCGAGCCCGAGACCATCGGCCATGCCGTCTCAAGCGGCTGCATCCGACTGATGAACCAGGATGTCGTCGATCTCTATAACCGCGTGAAGATCGGCAGTCGCGTCGTCGTGATCCAGGGTGGCCGCGCCGAGTCCTGAGACGCATCTTCGACCGAGAATTCAAAACGCCGGGTGTCTCTGATACCCGGCGTTTTGCGTTCGGCGCTGCGAATTTTGCCGTAGCCGGTTTCGTTGCACCGTCTTATGGTGCATTCTCTATTAAATACATCTTTTGATTGTCCTCTGAGCGACCGCGAGGCCCAGATGTCGTTCCGCGAAGATAACAGTGCGTATGAGGATTGGCTGCGCGGCCAGTGCGACGTCGTGGAAAAGGACCTCAGGCTCAAGCACAGGCTGATGTGTGAGGATTCCTTCGTCTTTTTGCGCGGCACGTATTTTCGGTGGGCAAGGAAGATCGAAGAACTCTGCCCGGCTTTGTGTGACGCGCCGCATGTCCTCTGCGTTGGAGACGTGCATCTCGAAAATTACGGCACCTGGCGCGATGCCGAAGGGCGTCTCGTATGGGGCATCAACGATTTCGATGAGGCGGCGAAGATGCCGTATCTGTTCGATCTCGTTCGGCTTGCGACCAGCGCGCTGCTTGCGCCGGGCATGAGGCTTGGGAGAGCGGCGATCTCGCGTGCCATTCTCGCCGGCTACCGCAAGGGTCTGGCCGATCCCCATCCGGCACTACTGGATCAACGCGAATTCTGGATGCGGCCCTATGCCGTTCGCGCGCGCAAGAAGCCGGCGAAGTTCTGGAACGAGGTGAAGAAGTATCCGACCGCCAAGCCGCCTGCAAAGGTCGTCCGGGCACTGAAAAAGTCGCTGAAGGGCGCAACGATCGAGAGATTTGGCAGCCGCGTCGCGGGCACCGGCGGCCTCGGCCGGCCACGATACGTGGCCGTCGCCACTGCTGAAGGTGGTTTCTGCCTGAGGGAGGCAAAGGCGCTCGTCCCTTCGGCCTGGCTTTGGGCGCATGGGTCAAAATCCAGAGTCTCGCATCTTCACGCTCTGGCATTTGGACGCTATCGCGCGCCGGATCCGTTTCTGGCCACAGACGGCAAGTTCGTGATCCGCCGGCTGGCGCCGGATTCCCGCAAGATTGAACTCGGCAAGAGTCCGGGCGCCGAGCTGGCCAAGCTGACCACACAGCTATTGAACGCGATGGGGCAGGATCTCGCTGCCATTCATGCTGCAGGCAAGATCGGCGCAAAAGCGCTGCGCGCCGATCTCAGGAAGCGCCCTCTGGGATGGCTCGGAAAAGCCGCCAAGACCATGTCGGATCTGGTAGAAAGCGACTACCGCGCCTGGAAGAAGAAATGACGCGCGGCAGTCGCTCCGATCTCACACAAGCCCGCCATTGGCGCGCAGCACCTGGGCGTTGATCCAGCCGCCTTCAGGGCCGACCAGGAAAGCAACGGCATTGGCGATGTCTTCGGGGGTGCCGAGACGCTCCATTGGTGTCGCCTTGGCGAAACGCTCGATCAGTTCGGGCGACTTGCCATTGAGGAACAGGTCGGTTGCGGTCGGGCCAGGTGCGATGGCGTTCACAGTAATCGAGCGGCCACGCATCTCTTTGGCCATGATGCCCGTCATGGTTTCGACCGCAGCTTTGGTGGCGGCATAGACGCCGTAGCTCTCGAGCTTGGTGCCGACGACGCCCGTCGAGAAGTTCACGACCCGACCGCCGTCGCGCAGCCGCTTCGCCGCCTCGCGCATGGTGTTGAACGTGCCTTTCAGATTGACCGCGATCTGCTGGTCGAACGACGCATCGTCGGCGTCGGCGAATTTCGCGAGCTTCATGATGCCGGCATTGTTGATCAGCACGTCGATGCCGCCAAAGGCGGTCTCCGCTGCATCGAACATCCCGCGCACAGCGGCGGGATCGCTGACATCGGCCTTGGCGGTCAGCGCGCGGCCGCCCGCGGCTTCGATCTTTTGTGCGACCGCCTCGGCCGGCGCGGCATTGCCGGAATAATTGACGATGACCGTGAAGCCGTCGCGGCCCAGCCGCTCCGCGATGGCGGCGCCAATGCCGCGTGAGGCGCCGGTGATAATAGCTACCTTATTGGTTCCGTTTGCCATTTTCGTTCTCCTCGGTGTGGTGAGCAGCGGTGCCGCTCTGATAGGAGAAATCTAGGCCATTCCATTTTCCGGATAATGATGCATTATCTGGCATCACAATTCGGATTTAACGAACAAATAGATGGACCGTTTCGAGACGATGCGGGTGTTCACCCGGGTGGTGGAGCGGCGCAGCTTTACGGCGGCGGCGGCGGATCTCGGCCTGCCGCGTTCGACCGTGACCGATGCCGTCAAGCAGATCGAGGCGCGGCTCGGCGTGCGGCTGCTTGAGCGCACCACGCGGCTGGTGCGGCCGACGCTGGACGGCGAGGCCTATCACCGGCGCTGCCTGACGCTGATCGCCGATCTCGAAGACGCCGAAAGCGCGTTCTGCGGCGCCAAGCCGAAAGGGCCGTTGCGGGTGGATATGAATGGCACGCTGGCGCGCAATTTCGTGCTGCCGCATCTGCCGGACTTTCTCGCCGAATATCCTGATATCCAGCTCTATCTCAGCGAGGGCGATCGGTTGGTCGACCTGATCCGTGAAGGCATCGACTGCGTGGTACGTGTCGGCGAGCTTCGCGACAGCGATATGGTGGCGCGGCGGCTGACCATGATGGACGAAGTCACCTGCGCCGCGCCGTCCTATCTCGCGCGCACCGGCGTGCCTTTGTCCATTGATGCGCTCAAAGGTCATCGCATGGTCGGCTATCACTCGTCGGCGACGGGCGCGGTGCTGCCGCTTGAATTTCAGGACGACGGCGCGTTGCGTTATGTCACGTTGCCGGTTGCGATCACGGTGAACAGTGCCGATAACTACGCGGCGATGGCGAAACTCGGATTCGGTCTGGTGCAGGTGCCGCGTTATCGGGTCAAGAGCGAACTCGCCGGTGGCACGCTGGTGGAGGTATTGCCGCAACATCCGCCGACGCCGTCGCCGGTGTCGTTGCTCTATCCGCGCAACCGCCAGCTCTCGCCGCGGGTGCGCGTGTTCATGGACTGGCTGACGCGTGCTTTTGCGCGCGACCTCATTTAATGAAACCTGCGATGGCTCCTGTTTTTCGCTTCGCGCCCAGCCCCAATGGTTATCTGCATCTCGGCCACGCCGCTTCGGCGCTGCTGAATTTCGATCTGGCGCGCGAGGCCGGTGGCCGGTTGCTGCTGCGGATCGAGGATATCGATGTCACGCGCTGCCGGCCGGAATTCGAGGCGGCGATCTACGAGGATCTCGCCTGGCTCGGTATCGCCTGGGAGATGCCGGTACGGCGACAGTCGCAGCATTTTGCCGACTACCGCGCCGCGACCGAGCGGCTCGCCGCCATGGGATTGCTCTATCCGAGCTTCGAGAGCCGCACCGAGATCGCGCGCATGATCGCGGCCGAAGAAGCGAAAGGCTCATGGCCGCGCGATCCCGATGGTGCGCCTCTCTATCCAGGCATTGCCAGATCGTTGTCGCCGCAGGCCGTCGCCGAACTCAAACAGGCAGATGCCCCGATGGCGCTGCGGCTCGATATGGCCAGAGCCATTGCGGCCAGCGGTCCGCTCACATGGACCGAGCGGGGGGCGGGTCCGGGCGGCGAGACGGGTATCGTTGCTGCGCAGCCGGAAGCCTGGGGCGATGTGATCCTGGCCCGCAAGGAAACACCGACCAGCTATCATCTCTCGGTTGTCCTCGATGATGCGCTGCAGGGGGTGACCCATGTGGTGCGCGGCCAGGATCTGTTCTGGTCGACCAGTGTGCACCGGTTGCTGCAGCAACTGCTCGGCCTGCCGCAACCGGTCTATCGGCACCACCCGCTGGTGCGCGATGGCACCGGCGCCAAACTGTCCAAATCGACCGGCTCAACCAGCCTGCGTGAGTTGCGAGCCGGGGGCACTACACCAGCGGATATCCGCCGCATGGTCGGGCTGCCTGACCCGTCTGCCGCAAGTTAGCCGCAAGCGCGCCGCAAGAAATTCGCAAGCTGGACCAGGGCCGCGGCGTGACTCCGCGCGCCTCGCCGTGGCATGGTGCCGCCGGGACGGGTGGGCAACATATGGCGCTGACATCGCGCTCTCCGCGCAAGATGCGGACGCGCACCAAGCAAACGCTGAAAAAACGCGTGGCCAAGAAGCGTGCGGCAAAGAAGCGTGCATCGAAGCCGCGCGCCAAGCGCAGGTCCCCGCGTGCCGATACGATGGTGGAAACCGCGCTGGCGGTGTTCGCCCATGAGGTGCGCACGCCGTTGACCGGCATTCTTGCGGTCAGCGATCTGCTGGCCACCTCCGATCTCGACGAGCGTGAGCGGCGCTGGGTCGAGACGATCAAGGCTGGCGCCGAACATCTGGCGGGTCTCGCGACATTGTTCGTCGATGCCGCGCGCAGCAGCAAATCCAGATTCGAACTGCGGCAGGATTTTTTCGATCTGCGCGCGCTTGCCCGCAACATTGGCGACTCGCTCGCGGGCCGCGCGGCTGCCAAGGGACTGCTGTCGCGGGTCGTGATCTCCGACAGACTGCCGGTGTTCGTGATCGGCGATCCCGTGCGGCTGCGCGCGGCGCTGGAAAATCTGATCGACAATGCGGTGAAATTTACCGAGCAGGGCAATGTGGCGCTGAAGGTCTCGCCTGTGCGCATGGCGGGCAAGGTCGGCGTATCCTTCACCGTCTCCGATAGTGGCATCGGCCTCACGCTGGCCGAGATCAAGCGGCTGTTCAAACCGTTCTCGCAGGCCAATGTCTCGATCGCGTCGCGTTTTGGCGGTGCGGGCCTTGGCCTGTCGTCAGTCAAACAACTCGCTCGCGCCATGGGTGGCGACATCACTGTGGCGCAGAGCCGCGGTGGTGGGACAGTGTTCACGCTGACGGTCGGCCTCGACAAGACGAATGGTCCGATCGCCATCATGTCGAGCGACGATGATGCTTCTGTTGCGCCGGGACAGGCGCTGCGGGTCTTGAGCGTCGAGGACAATCCGTTCGGTCGTGTCGTGCTCAATGCCATTCTCACCGAACTCGGCCATCAGGCCGAGTTCATCGGTCGTGGCGAAGCAGCGGCGGAGCGCGTTGCGCAGGGCACGTTCGATGCGGTGCTCATGGACATGGTGCTGCCGGGTATCGATGGCGTCGAGGCGATCCGGCAGATTCGTGCGCTGAGGGCGCCGCATGGCCACGTCGCGATCATTGGCGTGTCCGGTCGCAGTGAAGATGAAGCCGCATCGCGTCAGGCGGGCGCCGACGCGTTCCTGATCAAACCGGTGTCTCCGCGGGCGCTAGCGACTGCGCTGCTTGAAGCGAGACGCCGTGGGGCAACCGCGACTTGATGATGGCGGCATTGAGTTCGCCGCCGAACACGAAGATCGCCGCAATAAAGTACAGAAACACCAGCGCGATGATCACCGACGCCAGGCCGGCATACATCGTCACGTAGTTGTTGGCGAAGCGCGCCAGATAAAGACCGAAACCGATACCCGAGGCCAGCGACGCCAGCATCGTGAAGATGATGCCCGGCAGGATCTGACTGAAGGTGCGGCGGCCTGCCGGCAGCCACACATGCAGGATGAATAATGCGATCACCATGGCGACGATGGTGATGCCGTAACGCGCCACCGTCAGCAGCCGCTCGTTGTTCTCCACCATCAGCGGGACATAGCGCCTCACGATTTCCAGCATCAGCGGGCCGAGCACGATCAGGAACGCCATGGCCAGCGCGGTGACGGCGGCGACCAGCGTGTAGCCGATCGACTCCAGCCGCAGCCAGTACCAGCGCCGCAGCTCGATCACCGAGTATGCGCGGTTCAGCGCGACGCGCAGGCTCTCGACGCCGTTGGAGGCGAAATACACTGCGAGCACGAGACCGATGGTCAGCGCATCGCCGCGGGTAGTGGTCAGCACGTCGTGGATCTGCGAGGACAGGGCGCCCGCCACCTGATCGGGCCAGACCTCCAGCAGCAGGCCGACGGCCTGATCGGCGAGATTCTTGGAGCCGAAAAAGCCGGCCAGCGAGGCCAGCACGATCAGGAACGGAAACAGCGCCATCAGGGTGGAGAGGGCGATATGGCTGGCGATCGCCCAGCCGTCATCGGCAAGAAACGTATAGAAGGCGTCCATCACAACATCGTAGACGGTGCGTATCTGCCCCACGTGCCACCTGGTCCGGGATCGGCCCGGCAAATCACCGGCCCTCATGTTAGCTTCTGATATCTAACGCGAAAAAGCCAGATCGTTGCATTGCGGCGCGCGCGTGACCGCTGTGCCATTTTGACGGTCGGCGATAGCGCAGCCTGTGGCGCAGTGTTATGTAGCTGATATGACGTCAACGCTCAGCAATATTATCCTCCCCATCGCGGTCGGCGCCGTTGCGCTGGTCCTGCTGCTTGGCCTGTTCAACATGATGCGCGGCGGCTCGCCTGATCGCTCGCAGAAGCTGATGCGGTGGCGCGTGGTGCTGCAATTCGTCGCCATTATCCTCACTATGGCCACCGTCTGGGCGATGGGCCGCTGACGCAAATTCCTTAACTGGCGCTGGATCAATTCGATGGTCGTTCTCAACCGCATCTACACCCGCACCGGCGATGACGGCACGACGGCCCTCGGCACCGGCGAACGTCGACCGAAATACGATCTCCGCGTCAGCGCCTATGGAACCGTGGATGAGACCAATGCCGCGATCGGCGTGGTGCGACTGCATCTCGCCCATGCGCGGTCCCTAGATGCGATGCTCGGGCTGATCCAGAACGATCTGTTCGATCTCGGGGCCGATCTCGCGGTTCCGCAGCGCGAGGGCAAGGCCGAGCGGCTGCGCCTGCTGGCGAGTCAGGTCGAGCGGTTGGAGAACGATATTGACATGCTCAACGCGCCGCTGACTGATCTGACCTCGTTTGTTTTGCCTGGCGGAACTCCAGCCGCCGCTCACCTTCATGTAGCCCGGACAATCTGCCGTCGTGCGGAACGGATCATAGTGGAACTCGCCGCCCAGCCCGATGAGCCGGTCTCGGACGCTGGTATCCAGTATATGAACCGGCTGTCGGACTTCCTCTTCGTCGCCAGCCGCTCGCAGAACGACAATGGCGCCGGCGATGTGCTCTGGGTGCCCGGCCAGAACCGGTAATTTCGGCTAAATCGGCTGGCCTAGAGATACTCGATTTTAGGGTCTGGCGCGTTGACCCCGTGTGGCAGGGGCTTTAGGTTCCGCGCCCAAGCTTCCGAGCAAGCTCTGAAACAATAAAACTCACACGAAAGAGGATCGATGAAGGTTCTGGTCGCGGTCAAACGGGTGGTCGATTACAACGTCAAGGTTCGCGTCAAGAGCGACGGATCGGGCGTCGAACTGTCCAACGTCAAGATGTCGATGAATCCGTTCGACGAAATCGCTGTCGAGGAAGCCCTGCGCCTGAAAGAGGCCGGCAAGGCAACCGAGGTGGTCGTGGTCTCGATCGGTCCCGCACAGGCGTCCGAAACCCTCCGCACCGGCCTCGCGATGGGCGCGGACCGTGGCATCCTCGTCAAGGTTGAAGGCACCGTCGAGCCGCTCGCCGTGGCGAAGATCCTCAGGGCTGTCGCCGATGAGGAAAAGCCCGGCCTGGTGATCCTCGGCAAGCAGGCGATCGACGACGACGCCAACCAGACCGGCCAGATGCTGGCCGCGCTGCTCGGCTGGCCGCAGGCGACCTTCGCCAACAAGCTGGTTGTTGAAGGCGACGACGTCACCGTGACCCGTGAAGTCGACGGCGGTCTGCAGACCGTCAAGCTCAAGGGACCGGCGATCGTTACCACCGATCTTCGTCTGAACGAGCCGCGTTACGCATCGCTGCCGAACATCATGAAGGCGAAGAAGAAGCCGATCGACGAGAAGACCGCCGATGGTTACGGCGTCGATATTTCTCCGCGTCTCGAGATCATCAAGACCAGCGAACCGGGCGGCCGCAAGGCCGGCGTCAAGGTCAAGGACGTCGCCGAACTGGTATCGAAACTCAAGACTGAAGCCGGGGTGCTCTAATGCCGACATTGCTGCTTGCCGATCACGACAACGCCACCCTGAAGGATTCCACCAACAAGGCGCTCACCGCCGCGACCCAGATCGGCGGCGAGGTACATATCCTCGTTGCCGGCCAGAATGCGAAGCCGGCTGCGGAAGCTGCCGCCAAGCTGCAGGGCGTCACCAAGGTGCTGCTCGCCGACGACGCCTCTTATGCCCATGATCTCGCCGAGCCGCTGGCCGCGCTGATCGTGTCGCTGGCCCCTGCCTATGACGTGCTGATCGCCGCTGCGACCACGCGCTCGAAGAACGTGATGCCGCGCGTCGCCGCCCTGCTCGACGTGATGCAGGTGTCGGAAATCACCAAGGTGATTGCGCCCGACACCTATGAGCGTCCGATCTACGCCGGTAACGCGATCCAGACCGTGAAGTCCAAGGACGCCAAGAAGGTCATTACGGTGCGTACCTCGACCTTCGGTGCAGCCGGTGAAGGCGGCAGCGCGGCGGTGGAAGACGCCAAGACGGCCGAGAATCCCGGTCTGTCGACCTTCGTCGGCGAGGACATGGCCAAGAGCGATCGTCCGGAACTGACCTCGGCGAAGATCATCGTCTCCGGTGGCCGCGCCATGCAGAGCCGCGAGAACTTCACCAAATACATCGAGCCGCTTGCCGACAAGCTCGGCGCCGGTGTCGGCGCCTCGCGCGCCGCGGTGGATGCCGGTTATGCCCCGAACGACTGGCAGGTCGGCCAGACCGGCAAGGTCGTGGCTCCGGAGCTGTATATCGCCATCGGCATTTCCGGCGCGATCCAGCATCTCGCCGGTATGAAGGACTCCAAGGTGATCGTCGCGATCAACAAGGACGAAGACGCGCCGATCTTCCAGGTCGCCGATTACGGCCTGGTCGCCGACCTCTACCAGGCCGTGCCGGAGCTGACCGAAGCACTCGGCAAGTAGAGGCCCGGCAGGCAAGGATTTGGCAAATAAGGCCTTGCTGAATTAGGGCTTTGCGCCTCAATTAACGACATCGGCCGGAGTGACTGACTCCGGCCGATATTTTATGTAAAGATAGCTTTCCGAACGCGGCATGCGCGGGCGGCGTGTTCCCAGAGATGACAAGCAAGATGGCGGTTATGATCAAGAAAGTCGGCGTGATCGGCTCGGGCCAGATGGGCAATGGCATTGCGCATGTGGCTGCATTGGGCGGCCTCGAAGTTGTGCTGAACGATGTCTCTGCCGACCGCCTGAAGTCTGCCATGGCGACGATCAACGGCAACCTGTCGCGTCAGGTGTCGAAGAAGGTCATCACCGAGGATGCACGCAAGGCCGCGCTGGATCGCATCACCTCGTCGGACACGATGGACGGCCTTGCCGATTGCGATCTCGTGATCGAATCCGCCGTCGAGAAGGAAGAGATCAAGCGCAAGATCTTCCACGATCTCTGCGCCGTGTTGAAGCCGGAGGCAATCATCGCCTCCAACACATCGTCGATCTCGATCACGCGCCTCGCCGCGTCGACCGACCGTCCCGAAAAATTCATCGGCATTCACTTCATGAATCCGGTGCCGTTGATGGAGCTGGTCGAACTGATCCGCGGCATTGCCACCGATGACGCGACCTTCGATGCGTCCAAGGACTTCGTCACGAGGCTCGGCAAGCAGATCGCCGTCTCGGAAGATTTCCCGGCCTTCATCGTCAATCGTATTCTTTTGCCGATGATCAACGAGGCGATCTACACGCTGTATGAAGGCGTCGGCAATGTCGAAGCCATCGATGCGGCGATGAAGCTCGGTGCGCATCACCCGATGGGGCCGCTCGAACTCGCCGATTTCATTGGCCTCGATACGTGTCTGTCGATCATGCAGGTGCTGCATGAAGGCCTTGCCGACTCCAAGTATCGACCGTGCCCGCTGCTGGTGAAATATGTCGAAGCCGGCTGGCTCGGTCGCAAGACCCAGCGCGGTTTCTACGACTATCGCGGCGAGAAGCCGATCCCGACGCGCTAAGGCGAAGCGCTCGTCTTTTTTAAGATAGAACGCTGTCATTGCCGGGCTTGACCCGGCAATCCACCTTTACGCATGCAAGGAAGAAGGATGGATCCGCGGGTCATCCAGCGAAGCTTGCTTCGCGCTGCCCGCGAGGACGACGGTGTGTGTGGTTGGCCTCGCGGCCTAGTTAAATCAACATCCGCATCAGGCTCACCGTCGCCGGCACCATCCCGACGATCATCGCCATGCCCATCCCGACTCCGCACAGATGCGCCATCAATGTCTCGCGCTGCGTAATCATGTCACGTACTGCGCCACGCCATGGCCGAACGACCAGTTCTCCGGCAGCACCTCGACGAGGTTGATGAAGACGTCTTCGGGCCGCAGGCCCGGTCTGTCAGTCAGCTTCTCGACGATCCGTTTGTAGAGCGCCTGCTTCTGCTCACGCGGGCGGGTGTTGCTGACCGTGAGCTGGATGATGACGAGGTCATCGGTCCGGCGAATGCCGAGATAATTCGGATCATAGATGAAAGTGCCATCCTCGTGCTCCGAGATGGTGACGAAACGGTCGCCCTCCGGGACGTTGAAGGTCTCGCGCAGCGCCTGATAGACGCCTTCGGCGATCGCCTCCCGATAGGCGGCGGGCTTGCCCTTCTTCAGTGAAATGCGAACCAGCGGCATGGTGGTCTCCTGTCGTTCAAATCCGATCCAACAAACCTAATCCCATATTGATCATTGGAAAATCGTATGAAATAATATTTCAATGATGTCAGATTGAAATGATTGGCCGATGAAAGCGCTCGATATCGAGGCCGTGCAGGCCTTCGTGCTGGTGGCCGATCTCACCAGCTTCACCCGCGCCGCCGAGGCGATGGGAAGCACGCAGTCGGCGATCAGCCTGAAGATCAAGCGGCTGGAAAGCGGGCTGGGCAAGCGCCTGCTGGAGCGAACGCCGCGGCTGGTGCGCCTGTCGTCGGAGGGAGCGGCTTTTCTGGCCTCCGCGCGAAATCTCGTCGCGGCGCATCAGTCGGCGATGGGCTCATTCGCTGCGGAGCGGCGGCGTCTCGTGGTGGGGATCAGCCATCATCTCGTCGGCGCCGATCTTGCCGACGTGTTGAAACGTATGAGCGCGACCGATCCGTCCCTGGTGATCGAATTGCGGATCGAGTCATCGCGGGTCCTGCTGTCAGCCTATGACGCTGGCGATCTCGACGCGGCGATCGTGTTGCGGGTCGACAGGCGACGTGGTGACGGCGAGGTCTTGATGGAAGAACCATTTGGCTGGATGGGCACACTGGATTTTCGGCACGCGCCCGGTGAGCCGCTGCGACTCGCGGCGCAGTCCGCGCCATGTACGGTCCGTTCGGCGGCGATTGCGGCGCTCGATGGGGCTGGCATTCCGTGGACTGAAGCCTTCGTTGGCGGCGGTGTTGCGACCATCGGCGCGGCGATCTCCGCCGGTCTCGCCGTTGGTGCGCTGGTCCGCCGTGTTGCTCCCGCTGGCAGCATCGATCTCGGTCCGCGCCTCGGTCTGCCGAAATTGCAGGATGCCGAGACGATGCTGCATTCCAGCCTCACCGATGCGAGGGCGCGCGGCGCGCTGCGCACACTGGGCGCAGCATTTCGGGCGAATGCTGGCTGATTGTTGCACGAGGTCAACATTCGTTAACCCCGCATCGCTATACCGGCGGTACGACGTTACGGAGTGTTTCTGATGGATATGGCTTTGGTTGCCAGCGCGCTTGCCATGAAGGCAGCGGGAACGCAGCAGCAGATTTCGACCTCGATCATGAAGTCGAATGCCGACATGGAAAAGAACACTGTGCTCACGCTGCTCGGTGGCGCGCAGCAGGCCTCGCAGGCCAATCTCGGCGCGGGCGTCGGCGGCAACGTCGATATCGCCGCCTAAGGCGCTGTCGAACCTGGCTACTGCTCTTTGGAAGCAGCAGTCAGTGTCGCGCGAAAATGGCTCGGTGGCGCGCCAATGATGCGCTTGAAGGCGCGGCTGAACGCGGCTTCCGATTCATAGCCAAGCCGACGTGCGACGACCGCGATCTTCAAGCGGTCGCGAGTGAGCCACTGCTTTGCTTCCTGCATCCGCAATTGCGCGACGTAACGGGCCGGTGTCTGGCCGACGACATTGGCGAAGCGCAACGCAAATGCCGAGCGTGACGCATGCATGACGTTGGCCAGCGCCTCGACGGTCCAATCCCTGGTCGGGTCGCGATGGATCGCAGCGAGAACCCGGCCGATACCGGGATCGCGCGCTGCCGCGACCCAGCCGGCAGAGCCGCAGCCCTTCTCCACCCAGTTGCGGATCAGTGCAGCGGCGACAACGTCGGCCAGCCGCGTCAGCATGCCGCCGGCACCGACGCGATCCAGCGCCAGTTCGGACGTCATGGCCTCAAGCAGATGCGGGATGGCGGGCTCGTCGGTGGCAAGTTCGTGCATCTGCATCAGCTCAGGCATCATCAGAAGTAACGGATGCTGGCTGTCGAGGTTGAAGGTCATGCCGGCACCGAACAGCACGGTCTCTTCGCCATTGCTGTTGCCGCCGCTGCAGGTGTCGAGGATGCCGCAGCAAACCGGTTCGAACTGGCAATTCTCGACCGGTGCCGGGAAGGCATCGGGCGAGCTCGCCAGCGCATGTTCCGCGCCGCGCGGCAGCAAGACCGCATCACCTGGTTCAAGGCGGACCCACGCGTTATCCAGAGTTCGCAGCCAGCAGCCGCGTTCGGCGACGAAGTGGAATTGTGCCTTCGGCCGTGCCGGGAATACCAGCCCCCATGGCTCGGTCATGCGGCAGCGGACGTAATCGACGCCCTCAATCTTCAAGCCCCGGAGCATTTCGGTCAGGGGGTGAGTGGCGACAGTTGTGGACGAATGATCAAGCATTGCGGGTTTTCTAGCATGGAAACTCCAGGAGGTCACCTCCATCTCCGGGGTCCCTGCTGGAGACTGCCATGACTGATTCCGCCACTGCCGCACTTGATGCCGATGTTTCTCCAATAACCAATGAGCGGACGAACGCAGCCTGGGCGGCTGTTGTCTCCTTGATGCTTGGCGCGTTCAGCCAGGTCACGGCTGAATTCCTGCCCGCGAGCCTGCTCACGCCGATCGCCACGGATCTCGGGGTCTCGGTTGGCGCTGCCGGGCAGGTGGTGACGGCGACCTCCCTTGTCGGGATCATCGCCGGACTTGCGACAGCCATTGTGACACGCGCCATGGATCGTCGCGTCGTCCTGTGGTCGCTCACAGTGCTGCTGATCGTGTCCAATCTGCTGTCAGCTACCGCAAGCAACCTGCCGATCCTGTTGCTTGCCCGCGTGCTGCTCGGCATCAGTCTCAGCGGCTTTTGGGCAATGGCAACGGCCACCGCGATGCGGCTTGTTCCGGCGGAGGCGCTGCCGCGCGCGATCTCGCTGATTTTCAGTGGCGTTTCGATCGCCACCGTCAGCGCTGCGCCCATCGGTGCATATCTTGGAGATCTGTGGGGCTGGCGGAACGTGTTCTTGCTGGCGGCCGCTGTCGGCGCCGTCGTGCTCGTCTTTCAGGTGCTGACGCTGCCGCGCTTGCCGCCGCTCACATCACCGGATGTGCGCACGCTGTTCGTGCTGATGCGTCGGCCCAGTGTCCGGCTTGTGATGATCGCAATCGCCGTCAGTATCTCGGGCCACTTCGCCGGCTTCACTTACGTCCGGCATTTCCTCGAACAAGTGCCGCAGCTTCCGGTCACTGCGATCTCGCTCGTCCTGCTGGCTTATGGCGTTGGCGGTTTCTTCGGCAATTTCGCGGGCGGGGTGCTTGTCGCCCGTAGTGCGAAACTTGCGATCGTCACGGGATCTGCGGCGATCGCCGTGCTCGCGCTGGTGCTGTTTGTCTTTGGCGCTTCGGGCCTTGTCGCGGGCATCGCAGTTGGCCTCTGGGGTTTTGCGTTCGGTGTGCTGCCGGTTGGCTTCCAGACATGGATGGTGCGGGTCGCATCTGACGAAGCCGAATCTGCGGGCGGCCTGCTCGTCTCGGCATTCCAGGTCGCGATCACGGTTGGCGCCGTCGTTGGCGGCATTCTTGTCGACGGTTTTGGCCCGTTCGGTGCCGTTGGTTATCTCGCAGCGGCGACACTGGCGGGCGCGCTGCTCGTGTTGCTGTCGCGCAGCGGCGGCGAAGTGCCGGCCTGAAGCGCGAAGGGAGGCAGCAGCCTGCTGCCTCCCGGCTTCTCTTACGCGACCGGTGTGATCCAGCCGATCCCGGCACCGCCGGGCTGCAGCAGGATTGCGAGCCGGCCGACATCGGGAATGTCGAATACCGGCCGCATCAGCGTCGCGCCGGTCGCGACGGCTTTCTTCACACGCGCATCGACATCGTCGACCGCGAGATACGGCATCCAGCCATCGGGTACATTCTCGTAGCCCGGGCCTTCCGCGTGGAAGATGCCGCCGACCGGCACATTGTCCATCATTGCGATCCAGTAGATGCCGCCGCCCGCCAGCTTCTTGGCCTGATAGGTCCAGCCGATGGTCTCCTGATAGAAGGCTTTCGCGCGCTCGGGATCGCGCGTCACGAATTCATTCCAGTTGAAATGACCGTGCGGCGTCATGGCGTCCTCCGTTGTTGCGTCAGACTGAAACCAGCGTCTTGAAGCCACCATAGATCATGCGCTTGGCATCGAACGGCATCGCCTTCGGATCCATCATCTTGGCGAGGCGCGGATCCTTCATCACTTTGGCGTTGATGCGGTCGCGCTCTTTGCGCGTCTTGTAGATGATATAGGAAAACACAACGGTCTCGTCGGGTTTCAGTTTCACGCTGCGCGGGAACGATGTCCATTTGCCGACGCTGACGTCATCGGCGACACATTCCTGATAGTCGAGTGCGCCGTATTCGCGCCAGATTTTGCCGGCCTTGCGCGCGATGGCGGCATAGGCTTTCAGCTTCTTCTTCGGCACCGGAACGAGGAATCCGTCGATATAGGCCATTGGTCGTTTCTCCCTGCTGTCATGTGTCGGCGCCGGGCGCGCGTGGCCCGGTTGTTTTCAAGACGAACGCAATTGCGTTCATCCGACAGCATTCTGGAGAATTTTGCGATCCGCGCGGGCGGCCGTATGTCGCAGTGCCGTGGTCTTCAGAAACTGGCCGCGGCGGGCTTCACCGCCGCTTTCAGCAGCTTGATGGCATCTTCGCTGTCCCATTCGGCGGGGCCGGCGATGGTCGCGATCTCGCAGCCCTTGCCGTCGATCAGCACCGAGGTCGGCATACCCAGTGCACGGCCGATGCCCTTGAGGTCCTGGAACACCTTGGCTGAGGTGTCGGTGAAATAATCCAGCCGGTTGAGGCCGCCGTCTTTCAGGAAAGCCTTCGGCTTCTCGGCGTCGCGGGTGTCGATATTGATTGCCACGACCTGGAAATCCGGGCCGCCGAGCTTGGTCTCGAGGTTGTTCAGCGCCGGCATTTCCTTGCGGCAGGGCACGCACCAGGTGGCCCACAGGTTCACCAGCACCGTCCGGCCGCGCCAGTCGGACAGCTTCTTCTCCTGGCCATCGGCATCCCTGAAAGCGAGGTCCGGCAGTTTCAGCGGCGTCCTGGCCATGGTCAGGCCGGCGACTTCGCCGCGCGCCAGCGGCTCGATCTTCTTCGACAGCGCTATGGCCGGTGCACAGGTTGGATCGCCCGGCGCAGCCTGTTGCCGCAGCCGATCCATATTGGATACCGCGGCAAAGCCGATCACGGCGCCCACGAGCACCGCGCCAAGCACGATCAGGCGGCGTTTGGCCGGACGGGGGGCAGGCTGGTCGGGCATAGGGTTTGTCATTCGGTCTCAGTTAGGGCTATGCAACGGTTGGCGACGGACGATCCGTCGGCTGCGGTTAAAGATGAGTGACAATTCATGGCTTCGCGCAAGGGCAACGGCAAGTCCAGCAATGACGGTAAGGGCTCCAATGTGAGCAACAAGATGTGGGGCGGGCTGTTCGATGAAAGCCCCGACGCCATCATGGAGGAAATCAATGTCTCCATCGACGTCGATCGCCACCTCTATGCCCAGGACATTACCGCGTCCAAGGCCCATGCTGCGATGCTTGCCAAGCAAGGGATTATCACCGCGAAAGATGCGAAAAATATCGCAGGCGGTCTAGACACGATCCTGTCAGAGATCACCAAGGGGGCGTTCACATTCAAGCGTGCGCTCGAAGACATTCACATGAATGTGGAGAGCCGGCTCGGCGAGCTGATCGGTCCGGCCTCCGGCCGCCTGCATACCGCGCGTTCGCGCAATGATCAGGTGGCGACCGATTTCCGCTTGTTCGTGCGCGATACGATCGACGAGATCGACGCGGCCTTCGCGTCACTGCAAGGGGCACTGGTCGATCGCGCGCTGGAGCATGCCGGCACGGTCATGCCTGGCTTCACCCATCTGCAGACCGCGCAGCCGGTGACCTTCGGTCATCATCTGCTGGCCTATGTGGAAATGGTGTCGCGCGATCGCGGCCGCTTCGCCGATGCGCGCAAGCGCCTCAATGAAAGCCCGCTCGGCGCCGCTGCGCTGGCCGGTACCTCATTCCCGATCGATCGCCATGCCACAGCCAAGGCGCTGGGCTTCGATCGCCCGATGGCGAATTCGCTCGATGCGGTGTCGGATCGCGACTTTGTGCTGGAGACACTGTCGGCGGCCTCCATCGCCGCCGTGCATCTGTCGCGCTTCGCCGAGGAGATCGTGATCTGGACCTCGCCGCTGGTCGGTCTCGTCAGGCTTTCGGACAAGTTCACCACCGGCTCCTCGATCATGCCGCAGAAGCGCAATCCGGATGCGGCCGAACTGGTCCGCGCCAAGACCGGCCGCGTGATCGGCTCGCTCACCGGATTGTTGATTGTCATGAAGGGCCTGCCGCTGGCCTATCAGAAGGACATGCAGGAGGACAAAGCGGGCGCGATGGAAGCCTATTCGGCGCTATCGCTGGCGATCCGCGCGATTGCCGGCATGGTCCGCGATCTCGTGCCCAATGAGGAGCGCATGAAGCTTGCTGCCGGCGAGGGCTATGCCACCGCCACCGATCTGGCGGACTGGCTGGTACGGACGCTGAAAATGCCGTTCCGCGAGGCGCATCACGTCACCGGCCGGATCGTCGGCGTCGCCACCAAGAAGGGCGTGGCGTTGCACGAGCTCGACCTGAAGGAAATGCAGGCGGTGGAACCGAAGATCACGGCAGAAGTGATGAAGGTGCTGTCGGTGGAATCGTCGGTGAAGAGCCGGGTCAGCTATGGCGGCACGGCGCCGAAGAATGTGACGTCGCAGGCGAAGGCCTGGCTCAAGCGACTGGAAAAAGAGCGGAAATTGGGCTGATCGGGCTTGGCGTGCGAAAATTCAATGGATTTCGGGGTCTCGCCAGAGCGCGGCAATCTTTGTATGGTGCGCCCGCATTTGGGGATTTAGCTGTGACTCGTCCGACCCGCCCTGCGTCCGCGCGATGGGCCATTCTCGTTCTGACCGTTTCTGCTTTGGCGCTGGCTGGCTGCGGCCGTAAAGGCGGCCTCGATCTGCCGCCACAGGCGTCCGCGCAGCCGATGGGCACCGGCGCTCCGGCATCGGATCCCGATGCACAGTCGGCTGCCAACAAGGGCAGGGACGTGTTCGCGCCCTCGAACGGTGTTGATGAGGGCCCGCCGGCGGCGACCCGTGGTCGCAAGAAGCCGTTCCTGCTCGATCCGATCCTGGACTAACTCGCCATGCGCCATTTCGACTATCGCAACGGCGTGCTGCACGCCGAAGGCGTTGATATTGCCGAAATGGCGGATGCCGTCGGCACGCCATTCTATTGCTATTCGACCGCGACGCTGGAGCGGCACTACCGCGTCTTTACCGAGGCCTTTGCCGATACCAAGGCCCTCGTCTGTTACGCCATGAAGGCGAATTCCAACCAGTCGGTGCTGCGTACGCTGGCGAAGCTCGGCGCCGGCGCCGATGTTGTCTCGGGCGGCGAATTGAAGCGCGCGCTCGCCGCCGGCATTCCGCCGAAGAAGATCGTGTTTTCCGGCGTCGGCAAGACGGCGGATGAACTGCGGCTGGCGCTCGACGAAGACATTCTCTGCCTCAATATCGAGTCGGAGCCTGAACTCGCATTGCTGTCGGAGATCGCCAGCGAGACCGGCCGTACGGCACGGATTTCGATCCGCGTGAATCCGGACGTGGATTCCGGCACGCATGCCAAGATCTCCACCGGCAAGTCCGAAAACAAGTTCGGCATCCCCATCAGCAAGGCACGCGAGGTCTATGCCCGCGCTGCGAAGCTGCCGGGGATTGAGGTCACCGGCGTCGACATGCATATCGGCAGCCAGATCACCGATCTCGCCCCGATGGAGCAGGCATTTCGCATCCTGGCCGATTTCGTCACCGTGCTGCGCAACGACGGTCACACGATTTCGCATGTCGATTTCGGCGGCGGTCTCGGCATTCCCTATTACGAGGACCGCGCCGCGCCGCCGGAGCCGATGGCCTATGCGGCCATGGTCAAGCGCGTGACGCACAATCTCGGCTGCACGCTGATGTTCGAGCCCGGCCGCATGATTGTTGGCAATGCCGGCATTCTCGTCGCGCGCGTCATCCATGTGAAGCATGGCGACGGCAAGACCTTCGTCATCATCGACGCTGCCATGAACGATCTGATCCGGCCGACTTTGTACGAGGCCTATCACGAGATCCTGCCGGTGGCGGCGCCCGCGCCCGGCGCGAAGCTGACGGCTGTCGATGTGGTTGGCCCGGTCTGTGAAACCGGTGATTATCTGGCGCTGGACCGCAAGCTGCCGGAGCTGAAGTCCGGCGATTTGCTCGCGATCATGACCGCCGGTGCCTATGGCGCCGTGCAGGCGGGAACCTACAACACCCGCGCGCTGGTCCCGGAAGTGCTGGTGAAGGACGATCAGTATGCGGTGGTCCGCCCGCGGATCGAAGTCGAGCAGTTGATCGCCATGGACAAGGCCGCGCCCTGGCTGTGAGGCGGTGATTTTACCTCTCCCCGCTCTGCGCGGGGAGAGGTCGCCGCGCCTTCGCGGCGGGTGAGGGGCGGGGCACAGGCCTCTCTATCAAGCTCAAGCGCAGGTAGGCGAATCTCGAAGAGCCCCTCACCCCACCCTCTCCCCGCAAGAGCGGGGCGAGGGTGCGCACGGCCGGCGTTCCCTTACAAAGACCCCTCACGCCTTCGTGACCCCAATCGCTCCGAATCGACTTAGGCTCAGGCTTTGCATGTGTACGGATGGCCCCCGTGCCATGCCTCATTGCCGCCGCCGTGCTAGTGTGTCGTGCGGTAACATCGGAGATCGTCGTTGAGCGCTGCGCCCCCCGACCGACCAGACCCCCAACGCGACGTACATGCCGATCGTCAGGCGGCGGCACAGCTTCAGCTCGCGCAGGCGCTGCAGCGGGCCCGGGTGGCGATTGCCTGGGAGCGGGGATGGCCGCATCTGGCCCGGCTGCTCAGCGTCGTCGGTTTGTTTCTGGTGGCGTCCTGGGCTGGTCTGTGGCTGACGCTTCCCTTCACGGCGCGCGCCATCGGTCTTGCGTTGTTCGTCATTACCGCGCTGGCGACGCTGGTTCCTCTCCTGAAGTTTCGCTGGCCATCCCGTGAAGAGGGCTTGTCGCGCCTCGATCGCGGCACCGGCATTGCGCATCGTCCCGCAACGGCGCTGACCGACACGCTGTCGTCGCAGGACCCGATGGCCCGGGCGCTGTGGCTGGTTCAGCGCGAGCGTACGCTGGCCTCGCTCAAGAAAATCCGCGCTGGCCTGCCGTCGCCGCGCCTCGCGATCCATGACCCCTGGGCGCTGCGCGCCATCGTGATCGTGCTGTTGTTCGCCACCTGGTTTGCCGCCAGCGGTGAGCGCGGCGCGCGGATCATGGCGGCGTTCGACTGGAACGGCGTGCTGGCGCCGGCGAATGTGCGCGTCGACGCCTGGATCACGCCGCCGCCTTACACCGGCAAGCCGCCGATCATCCTGTCCGCCGCCAACAAGGACGCGTCCACGGCCGATGCCGCTGCATTGCCGGTGCCGTCGGGCTCGACGCTGATCGTGCGCTCTAGCGGTGGTGCGCTTGATGTCGTTCTCACCGGCGGTGTCGCTGACGTGGCGCCGACGGCGGAAGCCCCGAAGGGCACCAACGAAAAGCATTTCACCATCACGTCTGACGGGACAGCACATGTCCGTGCGCCGTCCGGCCAGCCGCAGTGGAAGTTCACGGCAACGGGTGATCGTCCGCCGACCATCGCGCTCGCGAAGGACCCGGAGCGTCAGGCGCGCGGTTCGCTGCAGATGTCCTACAAGCTCGAGGACGACTACGGCGTTACCGAAGCCCATGCGCTATTCGCGGCGCGTCCCGCCGAGACCAAGGATGGCATCAAGGAAGCCGCCAAGCCGCGGCCGCTGTTCGATGCGCCGTCATTTGCGCTGGTGCTGCCAAATGCGCGCACACGCAACGGTGTCGGCCAGACCGTTAAGGATCTCAGCGAGGATCCCTATGCCGGCGCCGATGTCACGCTGACGCTGACGGCCAAGGACGAGTCGGGCAACGAGGGCAAGAGCGAGCCGTTCAACATGCGGCTGCCGGAGCGGCTGTTCACCAAGCCGTTGCCGCGCGCGCTGATCGAACAGCGCCGTATCCTGGCACTCGACGCCAATCAGCGCGGCCAGGTCTCCTTCGCGCTGCAGGCCCTGATGATCGCGCCGGAAGCTTTCACGCCGGAAGCCGGTCAGTATCTCGGGCTGCGCAGTGTTGCCACCCAGATCGAACGCGCCCGCACCGACGCAGCCCTGAAAGAAGTCGTCGCCAGCCTGTGGGCGCTCGCCGTCACCATCGAGGACGGCGACATCACCGATGTCGACAAGGCGCTGAAGGCGGCACAGGACGCGCTGAAGCAGGCACTGGAGCGCGGCGCCAGTGACGAGGAGATCAAGAAGCTCACCGAGAACCTGCGTGCGGCGCTGGACAATTTCCTGAAGCAGCTCGCCGAGCAGATGAAGCAGAACCCGCAGCAACTGGCGCGTCCGCTCGACAAGAACACCAAGGTGATGCGGCAGCAGGACCTCAACAATATGATCGAGCGCATGGAGCGGCTGTCGCGCTCCGGCGACAAGGACGCCGCCAAGCAGTTGCTCGAACAGATGCAGCAGATGCTGGAAAACCTGCAGATGGCGCAGCCCGGCCAGTCCGGTGACAGCGAGATGGATCAGGCGATGAACGAGCTTGGGGACATGATCCGCAAGCAGCAGCAGCTTCGCGACAAGACCTTCAAGCAGGGCCAGGACCAGCGCAACGAGCGCCGCCGCGGCAAGCAGGGCGAGCAGGGTATGGGCGATCTGCAGCAGGATCAGCAGAACCTGCGCGATCGCCTCAAGCAGCTGCAGGACCAGCTCGCCAAGCAGGGCATGGGCCAGGGTCAGAAGGGCCAAAAAGGACAGCAGGGGCAAAAAGGCCAGCAGGGTCAGCAAGGGCAGGGCCAAGGTCAAGGCGGCGACGACCAGGCGGACGCTGATGGCGACGGCGACGGTGATGGTCTCGGCGATGCCGACAGCGCCATGGGCGATGCCGGCGGCCAACTCGGTGAGGGCAATGCCGATGGCGCGGTGGGTTCGCAGGGCAAGGCGCTCGATGCGCTCCGCAAGGGCGCCCAGAAGCTCGCGCAGGCCATGCAGCAGGGCGAGGGCGAAGGCCAGAACGACGGCCCCGGCAACAATCCCGGCCGCCAGCAGAGCGGTGGCCGGCAAAGCGATCCGCTCGGGCGTCCGCTGCGTGGCCGCGAACTTGGCGACGACCTCACGGTGAAGATTCCCGGCGAGATCGATGTGCAGCGCGTGCGGAGAATCCTGGAAGAGTTGCGTCGTCGCCTCGGCGACACGACGCGGCCGCAGCTCGAGCTGGATTATATCGAGCGGCTGCTGAAGGATTATTGAGGGCGGAGTTAGGAAGCGCCGGTGCCAGTGGTTTCCCTCCCCCAAGCGAAGCGCAGCGGGGAGGGTTGGCCGATAGGCCGGGGTGGGGTGCTTCAGCAAGTGAGAGCGGCGTTTGTGGCACGACCCCACCCGTCTGGCCTTCGGCCAGCCACCCTCCCCGCTGCGCGGCTTCGCCGCTTGGGGGAGGGATGAGAAAGAGCCCTCTATCCCTTGTTCTTTACCGCCAGCGCATCCGCCACCGCAGTGCGGATATCCGCCACCGAAAACGGCTTCGTCACCACATCATGCACGATTGCATTCAGTCCCGTCGCGCGTTCGCGCTGGTCGGCGTAACCGGTCATCAGCAGGATTGTCAGTTCGGGAAAATCGCGCGCGACGGCCAGCGCCAGCGCGATGCCGTCCATGACAGGCATCTTGATGTCGGTCAGCAGCAGGTCGAAAGCGCCGCTTTGCTCGGTGAGAATCTCCAGCGCCTCGGCGCCGTCTTCGGCCGTGACGATCTCATGGCCATCCATGGCGATGGCGCGGCCGACCAGCAGCCGCATCGATTCTTCGTCATCTGCAATCAGGATACGCGCCACGACAACTCCTCAGACTTACGCGCCGGCGACGTCGCGCTTGGTGAAGAAGCGCACATCGATACTGCGGCCCTCGGCCGGCGGCGAGGCCAGCCGCGATCGAAACCATGTCTTGTCGCCGGGATTGAGGCCGGGCTGTTCGAGCACGGCGTTCCAGCCATATATTTCAGTCCCCTTCTCGTCGCGCACCACGAAACGCAGGCGCGGCAATGCTGTGGGCGTGCGGGTTTCGGACACGATCAGGCCTTCGATGAGCAAGACCGACTTGCCATCGACGGTCTCGGTGGTGACCTTGACGTCCTTGAAGGCAAGCCCCCGTATATTCACGTCGAGGCCGACCGCCTGATAGAAAGTCGCGGTCTGCGGCATCAGCTTGACCAGGTCGACGCGCCAGATCACCAGTGCGAGCAATAGCGACGCCATGGCGGCGGTAGCGATCGGCAGGCTGTGACGTGGCATGACGAACAACCGCGGCAGCGACGGCACGAAACGGCGGAGCGCTGCGAAGCGCGACGGCGGGGTGGCCCGCATCGCGGCCACCGCGTCGTGCTGCGCCAGCGTGGCCCAGTCGGCCTCTTCGGTACGATCATTGGCATCGACCGGCCAGTCGGCTGAAATCGAGGGGCTTTCGACCACCGGAACGTTCGGCGCCGAGGCGTCGTCGTCCTCGGTCACGCCCCAGGCGCTCATGTCCTCGTTCGGATCGGGCTCGCTGGCCTTCGCCGCCATGGCGGGAACACGGGCTTCGGCGCGGGAGAGGTCCTCCGGCCGCGCCAGCCAGACTTCCTTGCAGCGGGCGCAGCGCACCGTCCGTCCGGCATCGCCGAACGTGGCCGGGTTCACGGCGTAGGACGTCGTGCAATTGGGGCAAACGATATGCATGGAGCCGATAGCCGATGACATGGCCGGCAGGCTACAAGACGACCGTTAACGAATCGGAAACCATAACGGCCGCACAAGCAATTGACCGTCTTTTTGAGGCTTTTTGAACCCATCGAACGGAGCTGAATGTGGTCCGGTTCGAAAATGTTGGTTTGCGCTACGGGCTTGGCCCGGAGATTCTGCGCGACCTCAATTTCCAGATCCCTGCGCATTCGTTCCAGTTCCTGACCGGTCCCTCCGGCGCCGGCAAGACCTCGCTGCTGCGTCTCCTGTTCCTGTCGCTGCGGCCGACCCGCGGGTTGGTCAATCTGTTCGGCCAGGACATCTCGCTGCTCGGCAAGGACGAGATCGCCGACTTGCGCAAGCGCATCGGTATCGTGCTGCAGGATTTTCGTCTGCTCGACCATATGACGACCTATGAGAACGTCGCATTGCCGTTCCGGGTGATGGGGCGTGAGGAGTCCAGCTATCGGCGCGAGGTCATCGATCTCCTGAAATGGGTCGGCCTCGGCGATCGCATGGATGCACTGCCGCCGATCCTGTCGGGCGGCGAGAAGCAGCGCGCCGCCATTGCGCGCGCGGTGATCGCGCGGCCCATGCTGCTGCTGGCGGACGAGCCGACGGGCAACGTCGATCCGACGCTGGGCCGGCGTCTGCTGCGGCTGTTCATCGAGCTCAACAAGTCGGGTACCGCGGTGATTATCGCGACCCACGATATTACATTGATGGATCAATACGACGCGCGGCGCATGGTGCTGCATCAAGGTCGGCTGCATATCTATGAGTAGAATCGGCGAAGAACACGGCCCGCTGATGGACCTCGGCACCGATCGCCCGCAGGTCCCGGCGAAGGCGCGCAACGCATCCCCGATCGTGCCGCGCGGCTCGATCGCCGGCCGCGCGCTGGTCGCCGTCGTCGCCATCATGACCTTCCTCGCCTCCATCACCACAGGCGCAGTGCTACTGATCAGCGCCTCGGCGTCGGAGTGGCAATCGGAAGTCGCCAGCGAAATCACCATCCAGGTGAAGCCGCAGGGCGGCCGCGATCTCGACCGCGATACGCAGGCGGTGACCGACGCCATTCGCGGCCAGCCGGGGATTGTCGAGGTGCAGCCCTATAGCCGGGAGCAATCGGCGCAGTTGCTGGAGCCGTGGCTCGGCACGGGACTGTCGCTCGACGAGCTGCCGGTGCCGCGCGTTATCATTGCACGTGTCGCGCCGGGGACGGTGCTGGACATTATCGGCTTGCGCAAACGGGTGACGCAGGCCGTGCCCTCGGCCAGCGTTGACGATCATCGCGCCTGGGTGGAGCGGATGCGCTCGATGACATCGGCAACGGTGCTGGCCGGGCTCGGCATCCTTGCGCTCGTTATTATCGCCACCATTATCTCTGTATCCTTTGCGACGCGCGGCGCGATGGCGGCGAACCGGCCGATCGTCGAGGTGCTGCATTTCGTCGGCGCGGGCGACCGCTACATCGCCAATCGCTTCTTCCGCCACTTCCTGCGGCTTGGCCTGCAGGGCGGTATCATTGGCGGCGGTGCCGCGATGCTGATGTTCGGGTTTTCGGAGTCGATCGCGAGCTGGTTTTCCGGCACGCCGGTGGGCGATCAGTTCGCCGCGTTGCTGGGGACGTTCTCGCTGCGGTCGTCAGGCTATCTCGCGGTGGCAGGGCAGGCGCTGTTGATAGCAGGAATTACCGCCTGGGCATCGCGCCGCACATTGTTCTCGACGCTGAACGACATCGAGTAACGCGTCAGGCACAGGCGATGGCATCGCCAAGGCGCCGAAAAATACCTAAGATTGCTGCCAAAGGACCAAACGCCAGACCGATGATCTTGCTCGACGACCAGAACACCACGGAGATGCCCGTTGCCGCGCCACCGCGGCGGCGCGTCATCCGTGCGGCACTTGTGGTCGCATTTGCACTGTCCTTCATGGTCGGCGCCATCGGCTTTGTCGCGTTCCTCGCGCAACTGCGCAGCGGCGAGCTGAAGCCGTCGGCGAATGCCGACGGCATCGTGGTCCTGACCGGCGGTTCGTCGCGCGTTGCGGATGCGCTCGAACTGCTCGCCAATGGTTTCGGCAAACGGTTGCTGATCTCCGGCGTGCATCCCACCAACGGTGCCGCCAATATCTCGCGCACGCTGCCGGACAGCCAGCGACTGCTGGATTGTTGCGTCGATCTCGATCGCTCCGCCGTCAACACCCGCAGCAACGCGGTGGAGACCAAACGCTGGGTCCATGAGCGCGGCTTCAAGTCGCTGATCGTGGTGACCTCGAATTATCACATGCCGCGCGCGATCGTCGAAATGTCACATGAGATGCCGGATATCGAGCTGATCCCGTTCTCGGTGATTGGCGACAAATGGCGTGACGAGCCGTGGTGGACCAGTGGCCCGACGCTGCGGTTGCTGCTATCGGAATATGTCAAATATCTCGCGGCCGAAGCGCGGGTGCGGCTGGCGAATATCGGCATTGATCTGATGCCGGATTCCGGCAGCGACCAGCAGAGCGACGCGCCGCAGCGCCGGCCGGCCACGGCGTCTGCGAATTGAACTGCAATTGAGCTGATCGGAACACCATGACTTCGATATTCGTGCGTTCATTGATCTACAACGTGCTGTTCTATGTGCTGCTGGTGTTCTGGATCCTGGTGGCGATTCCAACCTTCGTGATGCCGCCCCGCGCCTTCATGGCGATCGCGAAAGCGTGGGCGACCAGCAGCATCTGGCTCATGCGTATCGTCTGCAACACCAGGGTCGATTATCGCGGTCTCGAGAAAATTCCGGGGGGGCCGCTAGTGGTCGCCTCGAAACATCAATCGATGTGGGAGACCTTCGCGCTGATGCCGTTCTTTGACCGGCCGCTGTTCATCTACAAGCGCGAGCTCGGGCAGATTCCGTTCTTTGGCTGGTACCTGAAGAAGTCGAAGATGATCGGCGTCGATCGCGATGGCGGTGCGCGTTCGCTCATCGATATGGCCAAGCGCGCCACCGAAGAAATCCAGCTCGGCCGTCAGCTCATTATCTTTCCCGAAGGCACGCGTCGGCCTGTCGAGGCACCACCGGATTACAAACCCGGTGTCGCGCAGATCTACGCCAAATCCGGCGCGCCGTGTCTGCCGGTGGCGCTGAATTCCGGCCTGTTCTGGCCGCGCCGCACCTTCCTGCGCTATCCCGGAACGCTGGTGGTGGAGTTTCTCGATCCTCTGCCGCCCGGCCTGCCACGCAAGGAATTCATCGCGGCGATCAGCACGTCGATTGAAGCCGCCACCGATCGTATCGTTGCGGAGGCGCGCACGGAGCAGGCGACGATCTTCGGGCGCGTGCCGAATGTGGCGGTGAAAGAGAGCTAGCGCTTGGTCACTCGTGCAGCATCGCCGCGAGCTGATGGAGCTGCGCGTCGCGAAAACCTTCGGCCTCAATGGCCTTCACGGTCGAGAGCACGTAATCGCGGTTGAGTCCGGAACGCCCGTGGCCCTGTCGCACGAAGTGCAATTGTTCGCTGAGGCTTAGTCGCCCCGCGTACTGCACATGGCCGCGGTCGACCACATAGGCCAGCGCGCTGACGCGGGTACGCTCGACGTCATCGAGCCAGACGGAGCGCATCACCTCGCGATAGACATGGGTGGTCTGCTCGCGCTCCCTGAGATAGGCGATGGTGTCATGGCGCAGCTTGGCCGCCACGCGAAAGGCAATGCCACGGCAGGCGCCGCCGCGATCCAGGCCGAGCACGAGGCCGGGCTTTTCCGGCGTGCCGCGATGGTCAAAGGAATAGACGCAGAGCGCCCGATGTTCGCCGATCAGCCTGGCCGGGACCTGTTCGATGAACTCGAAGCCCGGCCGCCACATCAGCGAGCCATAGCCGAACACCCAGAGATCGCTGTCGGAATCGGGCTGGGCGGTGATTTTCGCGGTCATGATGCCGACCTAGCAGAAACCTTGGGCCCGGGCGATCTTGATTTCCTGCAATGTGGCCCTGCGACGACAGGATAACCCCATGAAAGGGATCGCCGATTTGACAAAATCATGCGATCTACGTCCCGCCATGTCCGAATATGCACAGCCCACCCAGCGCCGCCTCTGGCCGATTTTCATCCTGCCCGTCATCATCGTCGTCCTTGCGGCGGCGTGGAGCGGCTTCTGGTTCTATGCCGCGTCCAAGGTCGACGAAAACGTCGATATCTGGCGCGCCCGAGAGGCCGCGGCTGGGCGCGTCTATGAGTGCGCCAACCGTTCGGTCTCCGGCTTCCCGTTCCGGCTCGAAGTCCGCTGCAGCGGTGTCAGCGTTTCGCTGACCTCGCAAACGGCCACCCAGAATGCGACGCAGGTGCCGATCACCGCGAAGCTCGGCGAGATCGTCGTGGTTGCGCAGATCTATACGCCGCGGCTCCTGGTCGCCGAATTCACCGCGCCGGCCGTCCTGTCCGATCGCGGTCAGCCGGCGATGGTAATGAATTGGGGCTCGGCGCGCAGCAGCATCACCGGTCTGCCCGGTACGCCTGACAGCGCCGACATCGTGTTCGACGATGTGTCGCTCGACCGCTTCGCCGGCTCGGTGCAGGCGCCGACCGCACGTGCCAAACAGGTCGAATTGCATGGCCGCACGGCAGCGAATTCGACGCCGGACAAGCCGGTGATCGAGACGGCCCTGCAGATCAGGAGCGGCAGCATTGCCGATGTTCATCCGATCCTCGCGGCGCCGTTCGATGCCGATATCCGCGCATTGCTCAGCGGACTCAAGGATGTCTCGCCCAAGCCCTGGCCGCAGCGTTTCCGCGAGCTTCAGGCTGCAGGTGGACGCGTCGAGATCGTGCAGTCGCGCGTCCAGCAGGGCGAGATCATCTCGCTGGCAACGGGCTCGCTCGGTCTGACCGCCGCGGGCAATCTCGACGGCGAATTGCAGATGACCGTGGCGGGGCTGGACAAGGCTATCGCCGCCCTCGGGATCGACAAGTTGCTGGAGATGGGCGTGCCTCAGGAGGCGCTGGATCGCATTGCGCCCGGCGTGAAATCGCAGGACGTCAACAACATCCTCGGTGCGCTGGATCGCGCGATCCCCGGTCTCGGCAATGTCGTGCGCAAGAATGCCGGCAGCGGCCTTGCTGCGGGCGTCAATTCGATCGGGACCGCGGCTGTCTTGGAAGGCAAAGCGGCGCGGTCGTTCCCGCTGAAATTTGTCGATGGCGCGGTGTTCCTCGGGCCGCTGCGCGTGGCGCAGATCCCGCCGTTGTTTTAGGGCGTGAGGTTCGCCGGCCTCTCCACGTCATTGCGAGGAGCGAAGCGACGCGGCAATCCAGAAGCTGCAAAGCAAGTAAGGCTGGATTGCTTCGCTTCGCTCGCAATGACGGCTGTTGGTCCTGCGATCAATCCTTCTTCGTCAGCGCCTGATGCTTGCGCCCGAAGTCCGGTGCCGCTTCATCCTGACCGATACTCACGATGCCGCGGCGGATCGCGCGGGTGCGGGTGAAGTGCTCGAACAGCGCATCGCCATCGTCGCGGCGGATCGCACGTGTCAGCTTCGACAGGTCTTCCTGGAAGGTGCCGAGCATTTCCAGCACCGCGTCCTTGTTGGCGAGGAACACGTCGCGCCACATGGTCGGGTCTGATGCTGCGATACGGGTGAAATCGCGGAAACCGCCCGCGGAGAACTTCAGCACTTCCGACCTCGTGACGTCTTCGAGCTCGTCGGCCGTGCCTACGATTGTATAAGCGATCAGATGCGGCAGATGGCTGGTGACCGCGAGCACCAGATCGTGATGCGCGGCCTGCATGATCTCGACATTGGCGCCGAGCGCAGCCCAGAAGCCGGTGAGCTTCTCGACGGCCGTGGGATCCGCGCCCTCGGGCGGCGTCAGAATGCACCAGCGATTGCTGAACAATTCTGCGAAGCCGGAATCCGGACCGGAGTTTTCCGTGCCGGCGACCGGATGCGCGGGAATGAAGTGGATATTGTCCGGCAGATATTCCGACATCGCGTGCAGTACGGAGGCTTTCACCGAACCGACGTCGGACACGATCGCGCCGGGCGAAAGATGCGCCGCGATGCTTTTCGCCACGTCGCCCGCCACACCGACGGGTACGCAGGCGATGACCAGATCGGCATCCTTGACCGCGCTGGCATTATCGTCGGCGATGCGGTCGGCGAGCTTGATTTCCACGGCGCGTGCACGCACCACCGCCGAATTGTCGGTGGCAACCAGTTCACCGGCAAGGCCGAGCTGCTGAATGCCGCGCGCTAGCGACGAGCCGATCAGGCCGAGGCCGATCAGCGCGATACGTTTGAAGGGCGGCGTGGCGCTCACGTCATTGCCCCGAATTCGATGCCATGAATTCACGCAGCGTCTCGATCACCAGCCTGTTGGCTTCCTCGGTGCCGATGGTCATGCGCAGCGAGTTCGGCAGGCCGTAATTGGTCACGGCGCGCAGCACCAGCCCGCGCCTGGTCAGGAACGCATCGGCATCCGCTGCGGTCTTGCCGGTCGCCGGAAAATGCATCAGCAGGAAATTGGCCACGCTCGGCGTCACCTCGATGCCGAGCTTGGTGATTTCCTCGGTCAGGATGCCGATCCACTTGGCGGTGTATGTGCGCGACATCTCGACATGGCCGGTGTCCTCGATCGCCCCCACTGCTGCCATCATCGCCGGCGCCGAGACGTTGAACGGCCCACGAATCCGGTTCATCGCATCGACGATGTGCGCCGGGCCGAACATCCAGCCGATCCGCAGGGCGGCCAGGCCGTGCACCTTCGAGAAGGTGTAGGTGGCGACGGTATTCTCGGTGGTCTTCGCCAGCTCCAGGCCGTTGTCGTAGTCGCCCTTGGTCACGTAGTCCCAGTATGCGGCGTCGAGCACCAGCAGCACGTGCTCCGGCAGGCCGRCGCGCAGGCGCTTGATCTCGGAGGACGGCAGATAGGTGCCGGTCGGATTGTTCGGATTGGCCAGCCACACCAGCTTGGTGCGCGGGGTCACGCAGTTCAGGATCGCATCGACATTGCAGGTGAAGTTGGTTTCCGGAGCGACCACATTGGTGGCGCCGTTCGCCTGGGTAGCGATCGGGTAGACCAGGAAGCCGTGTGCGGTTGAAATCGCCTCGTCGCCGGGGCCGAGATAGACATGCGCAATCAGGTTCAGAATTTCGTCGGAGCCGGCGCCACAGATGATCTGCGCAGGATCGAGGCCGAAGCGGCGGCCGAGCGCCTCGCGCAGCACCTTCGAGGTGCCTTCCGGATAATCCTCGAGATGCGCGACAGCGGTGGCGAAGGCGTCCTTGGCGCGCGCCGACGGACCGAACGGGGTCTCGTTGGCCGACAGCTTGTAGGTCTTGCGGCCGGGCTCCACCACCGGGCTCTTGCCAGGGGTGTAGGGCGCGATATCGAGAATGCCGGGCTTCGGCACGGGACGGGACATCTTCAACTCCAGAACGTCAGATTGGCTTACGAACGCGGTGCGTCGTTGGCGGCCACGGTATAGCGGGTTGCGTGGCTGCCGACGAGAGCCGTGGAACGCACCGAGGCGCCGGCTTCGATCAGCGCCGACTTGATCTTGTCGAGGCTCGAGGCTCTCGTGATCGAGATCAGCAGCGCCGCGCCGTCAAAGGCGGTATCCGGCACGGCGACGATTTCGGCCAGCGGCGATAGCGCGCGCGCGGTCTCGGCATTCCAGCCGGACACCCGCACGCTCCACATCTCGACCTCGGTCACCATAGCGCTGTCGGCAACGCGTGACACCACGAACACCGGCAATGCGGCCGGATGGTCGGCGCGTTCAATGAACGGCAGGCGTGCGATGATCTTCGGCGCGCCCAGGGCTTCCAGCGGGATCCACCACGGCGTGCGGCTGGACGTCGCCGAGACCAGCGCGAGATCGCCCTTGGACTTGGCCACGGCCTCGACCGCTGCGGCGGCGCTGAAATGCGCGACGTAAGGCACCGTGAAGCCGAAATGAAAGCGTGCGGAATCCCGCATCGCGCTCTCGCCGAGCGACAGATCCGCATGCACCGAGAACGGCGCCTGAACGTAAGTGAAAGTCGAGATGATTACCCGCCAGATGCTCTCGACGGTGTCGATCGGCAGGATGCCGCGATGGCGCTGCACCAGACGGCGCATCATGTCGGCCTCGCGCGCCGGCCGGAAGGCGGAGCCGACCTCCTGGGTCTGCTTCACCGAAATCAGCCGGTCGATGATGTCGCCGCGCTGCATCAACAGGGCGTGAACCTGCGCGTCGATGCTGTCGATCTCTTTGCGCAGTTCATCCAGCGAGGGCGGGGCGGGCGGTAATTTCGACATGTTCAAAACCTTCGGGACGGGAGGCGTGATAGGTCCCGTCGAGCTTGCCGGGCCGGCTCCGGGGAGCCGGCGGGCACGGCCATTGATTAGGTAAGACGGTGCCGGAAAGCAAAGAAAACATGGAAGATTTGGCCGCAGGGCAGTTGGGCAATTTGACCGGGGTATGCCCATATTGACGGCAGGCGGGTGTGGGACTAGTTTCTGGTCTCTTCCGTGGTCATTTGAGCCGGCCGGCTTGCAGCCACGTTAAACAACTCGCTAAACAGGCCGGGGACAGTTTGATCCCGGCCGAGCTATTTGTTCAGGCCGGGTTTTTTATGGCCTGATTCCGGTTTTGGTTTGAGAACCTCCTGAGGAGGCCGGTATCAAGATGGTAAATGTCGAACTGGTGAAGAGTCCGGTTGTCCGCCCCGATGAGCGTGGACATGAAGCCGATCATCCGACCTCGCTGGTCGCGGGTTTTGGCATGGATCAGCCGCTGCGGCTTGATTGCGGCGTCGACCTCACCCCGTTCCAGATTGCCTATCAGACCTACGGAACGCTCAACGCCGACAAATCCAATGCCATCCTGGTCTGCCACGCTTTGACCGGCGACCAGCACGTCGCCAATATCAATCCGATCACCGGCAAGCCCGGCTGGTGGCAGACGCTGGTCGGCCCCGGCAAGGCACTCGATACCGAACGCTACTTCATCATCTGTTCGAACGTGCTCGGCGGCTGCATGGGCTCGACCGGTCCGGCCTCGACCAATCCCGCCACTGGCAAGATCTGGGGACTGGATTTTCCGGTCATCACCATTCCCGACATGGTGCGTGCGCAGGCGATGCTGATCGACAGTCTCGGTATCGGTCAGTTGTTTTGCGTCGTCGGCGGCTCCATGGGCGGTATGCAGACGCTGCAATGGACCGCGGCCTATCCGGAGCGCGTGTTCTCCGCGCTGGCGGTTGCCTGCAGCACGCGGCATTCGGCGCAGAACATCGCCTTCCACGAGTTGGGCCGTCAGGCCGTGATGGCCGATCCCGATTGGCGCGGCGGGCGTTATTTCGAGGAAGGCACACATCCGCATCGCGGCCTCGGCGTCGCGCGGATGGCCGCGCATATCACCTATCTGTCGGATGCCGCTCTGCACCGCAAGTTCGGCCGCCGCATGCAGGACAGGGAGTTGCCGACATTCTCCTTCGATGCGGATTTTCAGGTCGAGAGCTATCTGCGCTATCAGGGCTCGTCCTTCGTCGAGCGCTTCGATGCCAACTCCTATCTCTATCTGACGCGTGCGATGGACTATTTCGATATCGCAGCCGACCACAACGGCAAGCTTGCGGAAGCGTTTCGCGATACGCAGACGCGTTTCTGTCTGATGTCGTTCACATCAGACTGGCTGTTCCCGACGGCAGAATCGCGCGACGTCGTGCACGCGCTGAATGCCGGCGGCGTCCGCGTGTCCTTTGCGGAGATCGAAACCGACAAGGGTCATGATGCCTTCCTGCTCGACGTGCCCGAGTTCCTCGATATCGCCGGTGCATTTCTGAACTCCGCAGCCTCCGTGCGCGGCCTGCCTGTTACGGGGACATAGAGATGGCGTTTCCACAACAAGCCTTGCCGCTGAATTCTGCGGTGGCGACGCCGGCGCCGCGCGGCACGCAGGATTATCGTGGCGATCACCTCCTGGTCGCGGAGATGATCAGGCCGGGCTCGAAGGTGCTCGACGTGGGCTGCGGCGATGGCGATCTGCTACAATTGCTGGAAAGCCGCGGCATTGATGGCCGTGGCATCGAATTGTCGCGCGAAGGCGTCAACCGCTGCGTCGGCAAGGGTCTTGCCGTGGTGCAGGGCGACGCCGATACGGACTTGATCAACTATCCCGACGATGCGTTCGACTACGTGATCCTGTCACAGACGCTGCAGGCGACGCGGCAGMCGCGGGTGGTGCTGGAAAATCTGCTGCGCATAGGTCGCAGCGCGATCGTGTCGTTTCCGAATTTCGGCTTCTGGAAGATGCGTGTGCAGTTGCTTGTCGGTGGCCGCATGCCGCGTACGGAGAATCTGCCGGCGACGTGGTACGACACGCCGAATATTCACTTCTGCACCATCAAGGACTTCGTGCAGCTGTGCGACGAGATCAACGTGAAGATGGAGCGCGCCGTTGCGCTCGATCTCTATGGCCGTCCGCTGCGCCTCAATGCGCCGTGGTGGTTCTGGAACATGTTCGGGGAGCAGGGCGTTTTCCTGCTGAGCCGCGCGAGTAAATCGGCGCAACCCTGATCGCGTGTAGATTTCTGCCTGATGGAAACAGAAGTACCGCATTCTATGCGGCTTTTCACGCCGTGTGTCGGCCTGCGATACACGCCAAAGATGTGCGTAAAAGCTAATTCGAATAGGTAATATAAGCGCGCATTCTGTCGAATGGGTGGCTGCTATGTCTATACGTATGGCGTCCGTTGAAGTTGAAGCGATTCACTCCGATGTCGCCGTTAAAAAATCGTCACTTGAACCGTTCTAGGTCTTGTTATCGCCATACCAACTTCGTTACCACGCCCGTCCCGATTGTTGGCCCGCGTATTTGGGCCGATGGGGTTCGGGGGTGTTAAGAGGAAAAATTCGGTATGGTTCAGTTCTTTGCGTATCGCCGTGCACTTCGCATCTCGGCTCTTGCGGTGTGTTCGGCGGCAGTTCTCGCGTCAGTCTCTCCCGCGTCGGCACGTCCTCATCACGGCGCTTCGCGTCATTCGCACCACGTCGGCAAGTACACACACAGCACGCGTCATCACGTCCGGCATCGCGCGCGGTATGCACGGCGCAGTGCCCGAGTCGAACAGCAGGCGCCTTCGTTCGGCGACTCCACAAATTTCAATAACGCCAATGCAAGCATGAACCAGCCTTCCGGCGGCTTCGGCGGTTCGGGCATCGTCGATGCAGCGCGCAGCTTCATCGGCCGCGGCAATCCGACGGCGCGCGGTCGTTTGTGGTGCGCAGCGTTCATGAACCTCGTATTGAAGCGCACCGGCCATCAGGGCACGGGTTCGGATATGGCGCGCTCGTTCTCGAGCTATGGCCAGCGCATCTCAGGTCCGCAGGTCGGCGCCATCGCCGTGATGTCGCGCGGGCGTCGCGGCGGTCATGTCGGCGTCGTCTCGGGCGTCGATGCCAAGGGCAATCCGATCATCGTCTCCGGCAATCACGGCAACCGCGTCGCCGAATCGGTGTATTCGCGTGGCCGGGTTTACGCCTACGTGATGCCGACGAGCTGAGTTCGTCTATTCTTCGACGACTATCTTATCGCCGGCGGTGATCATGCCGCCGGTGATGACCTCAGCGTAAATTCCGCAATCGGCGTGACCGTAGGTCTGCAGCAGCGTTTTCGGAATCGTCAGATCCCGCGCGGCCGTATCCGGATCGACATTGGTCGCTGCACAGCGGACGATGCGCTTCACCACCTTGAGCCGGGTGCTGCCGATGGCGAGCGTCCGGTCGATCAACTCGAATTCATGCCAGGCCGGCCAGCCCGCTACATGCAGGTTGCCGCGAAAGCGTAGCGGATGCACCGGCTGCCCGACGGCCTTTTCGAGATCTTTGACGCTGGCGAGGTTGATGATCGACACCACCTTGCGCGGCACGTCCGAAAAGCTATGGCCGTCCGCGAACAGCACCCTGGGTGGTCCGCGCAGTTCATCGGCAAAATTTGCAGCAAAGAACGCTTCGATTTCCGCACGTCCTTCGGCCGTCTGCAGATCGGCTCGCGCTGCCTCCACATTATCCTGCCGGATCGTCAGTGTATGGCTGGCGTCGTCGTAGTGGCTGCGGAGCGCCGCCAGGCGCTCGTTGCGCATCAGCATCAGAAACTGGGTCTTGGGAAAATATTGCGGTGCTGCCGGGTCGAACCCGATCGGGCCGTTCTCGATGGCATAGCGCCGGTCGGCCGGCAGGGTCTGGCCGGGCTTCAGCGTGACTTCTTCCAGAGGCTCGGGCGTCAGGCCCTTCACGGGATAGCGGTAGATGCTGGCAACGCTGGCGTAAGACTGTTCTGGCATGGTTCCGGTCTTAAGAGATTTGGGCCCGCGGCGCCATCGCCTGGCCGATTGGAATTTTATGCGGACCCCTTCCGTTTCGGGAACTGGCTGCCCACATTTGCATCAAGCTGGTTTTGACGCCAGCGACGACCGCAGCCGGTTGACCACCATCAATGCGGCCTGCGGATACCCAATGAAGATGCCCCATCCGTGCTTTCGAGGCGGACAGGGCAGGCCGAGGGACAACACACGATGAATATTGAGAAATACACCGAACGGGTGCGCGGCTTCATCCAGTCGGCGCAGTCACTGGCCGTGCGCGAGGGCCATCAGCAATTCTCGCCGCTGCACATTCTGAAAGTTCTGCTGGACGACAGCGAAGGTCTGGCCGGCGGCCTGATCGATCGTGCCGGCGGCAACTCCCGCGCCATCCTGAAGGCGACGGAAACCGAGCTGGGCAAGATGCCCAAGGTCTCGGGCGCAGGGGCCGGGCAGGTCTATCTGGCGCCGGCGACCGCGCGCGCTTTCGATGCCGCCGAAAAGGCCGCCGAAAAGGCTGGCGACAGTTTCGTCACCGTGGAGCGGCTGCTGCTTGCGCTGGCGCTCGACAAGGACTCCGAAGCCGGCAGTCTGCTGAACAAGGGCGGCGTCACGCCGCAAAATCTCAACGCGGCGATCAATGCGCTGCGCAAGGGCCGCACGGCGGATTCCGCCACGGCCGAAAACGCCTATGACGCGTTGAAGAAATATGCCCGTGACCTGACCCAGGCCGCGCGCGATGGCAAACTCGACCCGGTGATCGGCCGCGACGAGGAAATCCGCCGCACGATTCAGGTATTGTCGCGGCGAACCAAGAACAATCCCGTGCTGATCGGCGAACCCGGCGTCGGCAAGACCGCCATCGTCGAAGGTCTCGCGCTGCGCATTCTCAATGGCGACGTGCCGGAGAGCCTGAAGGACAAGAGCCTGCTGTCGCTCGATCTCGGTGCACTCATCGCCGGTGCCAAATATCGCGGCGAGTTCGAGGAGCGGCTGAAGGCCGTGCTGGGCGAGGTCACCTCGGCAGAAGGCGGCATCATCCTGTTCATCGACGAGATGCATCAGCTCATCGGCGCCGGCAAGGGCGATGGCGCAATGGATGCGTCCAACCTGCTGAAGCCTGCGCTCGCCCGCGGCGAATTGCATTGCATCGGCGCCACCACGCTCGACGAATATCGCAAGCATGTGGAGAAGGACGCGGCGCTGGCGCGGCGTTTCCAGCCGATCTTCGTGGCTGAGCCGACTGTGGAAGACACCGTCTCGATCCTGCGCGGCCTCAAGGACAAATACGAACAGCATCACGGCGTCCGCATCACGGACTCCGCGCTGGTCGCCGCCGTGACGCTGTCGAACCGCTACATCACCGATCGCTTCCTGCCGGATAAAGCCATCGACCTGATGGACGAGGCTTCGGCACGGTTGAAGATGCAGGTCGACTCCAAGCCCGAAGAACTCGATTCGATGGACCGCGAGATCATCCGGCTCAAGATCGAGCAGGAGGCGCTTGGCAAGGAAACCGATGCAGGCTCGAAGAGCAGGCTCGAAACACTCAAGAAGGAACTCGCCGAGCTCGAAGAGAAATCGGCAGCGCTCACCCAGCGCTGGTCGGCCGAGAAGAACAAGTTGTCGAATGCGCAGAAGCTCAAGAGCGAGCTCGACGGCTTGCGCCTCGAACTGGCCGAAGCACAGCGCCGCGGCGAATATCAACGCGCCGGTGAGCTGGCCTATGGCCGGATTCCCGACCTTGAAAAGCGGCTGGCCGATATCGAAGCCAACGAGAATTCCGAGATGATGGAAGAGGCGGTCACCGCCAATCACATCGCGCAGGTGGTCTCGCGCTGGACCGGCGTGCCGGTCGACAAGATGCTCGAAGGCGAGAAGGACAAGCTGCTGCGGATGGAGCTGAGCCTCGGCGAGCGCGTCGTCGGCCAGGCCGAAGCCGTGCGTGCGGTGGCAACTGCCGTCCGTCGTTCGCGTGCCGGTCTGCAGGATCCCAATCGGCCGATCGGCTCGTTCATGTTCCTCGGCCCCACCGGCGTCGGCAAGACCGAGCTGACCAAGGCGTTGGCGTCGTATCTGTTTGACGATGACACCGCGATGGTGCGTCTCGACATGTCCGAATATATGGAGAAGCACTCGGTCTCGCGTCTGATCGGCGCGCCGCCGGGTTATGTCGGCTATGATGAGGGCGGCGCGCTGACCGAAGCTGTGCGGCGGCGGCCCTATCAGGTCGTGCTGTTCGACGAAGTCGAGAAGGCGCATCCGGATGTGTTCAACGTGCTGCTTCAGGTGCTCGACGATGGCCGCCTGACCGATGGTCAGGGCCGCACTGTCGATTTCCGCAATACGCTGATCATTATGACGTCGAATCTCGGCTCCGAATTCCTGGTCAATCAGCCCGAGGGCGAGGATACGTCCGCGGTACGCGACCTGGTGATGGGCAATGTCCGCGCCCATTTCCGGCCGGAATTCCTGAATCGCGTCGATGAGATCATCCTGTTCCACCGCTTGCAGAAGAGCGAAATGGGCCGGATCGTCGAGATCCAGTTCGCGCGGCTCACCAAGCTGCTGGAAGATCGCAAGATCACGCTGGTGCTGGAGGACGAAGCCCGTGACTGGCTCGCCGACAAGGGCTGGGATCCCGCCTACGGCGCCCGTCCCCTCAAGCGTGTGATCCAGCGCAACGTGCAGGATCCGCTGGCCGAGATGATCCTCGCCGGCGACGTCAAGGACGGTGACCATGTCGACATAAGCGCCGCCGGCAACGTCCTGACCTTCAACGGCAAGCCGGCCCGGACCGCGGAGATCGCCGAGTTCGAGGCGCCGGTGCCGAAGCGGCAGCTGAACTGACGGCACGGGTTTAAACGCAACGAAACGGCCTGAATCTCGCGGTTCAGGCCGTTTCCACGTCGGAGAAGATCATGACCCGCATCCTCGTGGTCGGCGCCACCGGCCTTGTCGGCCACCATGTCATCGCCAAAGCGCTCGCCGACAGTCGGATCACGCGCATCGTTGCGCCGACGCGTCGGCCGCTCGAGGCACATGCGAAGCTCGACAACCCGCTGGTCGATTTCGGCCGGTTACCAGCCGAGGCCGACTGGTGGGATGTCGATGGTGTGATCTGTGCACTCGGCACAACGCGCGCCAAGGCGGGCTCGGATCAAGCGTTTCGCGTTGTGGATCATGATTACCCGCTCGCAGTCGCGCGACTGGCGCGCAAGCACGGCGCTAGCCGTTTCGCACTCAATTCGTCGGTGGGTGCCAATGCGCGCTCAAAGCTGCTTTATCCGCGTACCAAAGGCGAAGTGGAGGAAGCGCTGAAGGCGATCGGCTTTCAGTCTTTGACGATTGTGCGGCCGGGCCTTATCGGCGGTGATCGCGACGAATTCCGGCTGGGCGAGCACGTCGCGGCGGCGGTGCTCGGTGTGCTGGGTCCGGTTCTGCCGCGCAGTTATCGGATCAGCCCCGCCGACAAGATCGCCGACGCATTGATCGAGGCGGCCGTGATCGGCGCGCCTGGCGTTCACCTGATCGGATCCGCAGAGCTCGCTGCGGATTGATCGTCGGACCTCGGCGGCCCTTTTGCCACTGTCCCGAGCGTCCCCTAGCCCACGCGGCGTTGGTCTGACGCGCAGAACAAGACGAAAAATACGAATTTAGCGGCTCGTCGTCGGCCGTGCCGGTGGCACCGCGCCGGTCACGCCTGCGTCGGACACGCGGGCGCCCGGGCCACGCATGGTCATCTGACCGTCGATCCGGTCACGTTCCTTCTCGAAGCCGGCCATCATCGGACCTTCTAGCGAGCGGCCACGCGGCAGTTTCACGCGCATCGGATCGACGAAGCGGCCGTTGACCAGAATTTCGTAGTGAACATGGGCGCCGGTGGACATGCCGGTGGAGCCGACGAAGCCGATGACCTGACCCTGCCGCACGCGCTTGCCGGGCTCCATGCCCTTGGCAAAGGCCGACATATGGCCGTAGGCGGTCTCGTAGCCGTTGTTGTGCTTGATGCGGATATATTTGCCGTAGCCGCCTTCCCAGGCTGCTTTTTCGATCACGCCGTTGCCGGATGCGAAAATCGGAGTGCCGTAGGGCGTCGACCAGTCCACGCCGGTATGCATCTTGGTGTAGCCGAGGATCGGGTGGCGGCGTCCGCCGAAGCCCGAACGCATGATGGCGTTATTGACGGGTTTGCGGACCAGGAACTTCTTCGCGCTTTTGCCGGTTTCGTCATAGTAGTCGACGACCGAGTCGTCGGTGGTCAGGAAGCGATAGTATTTTTTGGTTTCCCCGCCCACCGTAAGCGAAGCAAACAACACTTCGGTCTTTTCGGTGATGGTGGCGCCTTCGTCTTCGCCGGCAAAGAACACGTCGAACGAGTCGCCGGGCTGTACTTTGCGCTGGAAATCCACGTCGTAGGAGTAGATCCGGATCATGTCCTCGATGACGGTGGCCGGGACCTTGTTGCGCAGTGCCGTCTCGTAAATGCTCTGATAGAGCCGCACGCCGGTGCCGTCATCCTCCTCGTCATCGTCCGATGCGCTTGGCGCTTCGGCGACGGTGTTCATGCTGGAGACATCGACGGCGACGTATTTGCCGAGATCGGAGAGGGCGGCGACAGCTTCGATGGTGGAGTCGTTGGCGACGATCACGCGATACGGCTGCAAACGCTGGCCCGGTCCGGCCGGCGACATCAGGATGCGAACTTTCTGACCTTCCTTCAGTCCGCCGTCGCGGCCACGGGCACCCAGCGTAGTGGCAATGGCCTTGGCTTCCTCGGGCATAGCGCCTTGGTCGCGCAGGATGGTCAGGATGGTGTCGCCCTTCTTGACGATATGGATACGCTCGCCATTCGGGTTGCCGCCGGTCGCCTGATCCTTGGTCTTGGCCAGCAGCGTGACGTTTTCCGGCACGATACGGGTTTCGAAGCCCGCATAAGGATCGGCTGTGGTGCCTTCGGCGGCATAGGCCATCTTCATGTCGGGCTGTCCGCCGATATCGCCGGTGGCGCTGGCGACCGTCGTGTAGCGAACGCCAGTATTGCCGCGCCAGTTGGAGGCGTCGCGCACGCGCATCAAGACTTCATCAATAGCAACGCTGGCGCCGATCTTGGCTTTCGGCAGTACCTGACCGAGATCGCGGGTGACGAAGGAGACCTCGGCATCGGGCTCGACGGCATTCGGATTGACCGCGGCGTCGTCGCTGTTCGGAGCGGGGCTGCCGACATCGGTCAGTAGGCGCTGTGCATTGAAGGGCGGGATCTTGGCGCTGAGATCGCTGGTCGCCATCGCCAGATTGCCCGAAATCCGGATGAAGGGCCGCACGCGCATGACGTCGCGATTGCCGACGCGGGTGACGGTGGAGACTTTGAGTACCTGGCGCGCGGCGGAAGAGTCGCTCGGCGGCGGCAGGCGGTCACTCTTATGCAGGCTTGCTTGTTTGTCGGTGGCACTGAAGGCGCCGCGTAGCGCGCCTTCGACACGCTCCGGTACCTTGGCAAAGGTCATCTCGCCGTCAAGCGACGCAAAAACGGCGCCGCCGATCAGAGCCGCGCCGCAGAGACCTGTGAGGATAGTACCACTGAACCACTGTACCGAGACGCGGCGACGATCGATGACTGCGGCTTCGGAGCCATCAACGGATAGCGGCGGCTCGTGGCCGAGATCAATCATCCCGGTCTCACGATTATAGGCGCCACCGCGTGACAGTCCGTGATTCAAGCCGACATCCCCCGAATTCCCAGCATCATGCGAAGAGTCTTCCCCAAGCACATCGCATCGACGGTCGAACAGTGGGCGCCAAAATGCTGGCCGAATGGACGAACGTCAATGCTGCAAACTCTTTCGCTGTGTTCTCTTTGGCCCAAAAGCGCACTGCGATGACGCAGCTCGTTCTTTCGAGAGACCGTTGGGCCCAGATCCGGTTCGACCACCCCTAAAAAGTTTCAGGGGCGACGCAGAATCTTTGCACAAGGCATGCTCAGAACGTCGGAGGAATGTGGCTCTTGTACGGCGTCACCCCTGTAAAACCTACGCTTTTTGGGCCCTGAGGCCTCCTCCACAGCACGTGACGATTTTCTGACGAATGGCGTTGACAGTTTCGGGTGAGGGGGCCTATAACCCGGCCACTGAGCGCAGCGGCGCCGGGGCCTACCAGCCCGGGCGGTTGTTCGTGTCTCGGAAGCTCATCACCGCGAAGAGTGCTTCAGTAGCCGATAGGTGTCGGCTGCTGATCTGTTGTCGGGTGGTTGAGTGACAAGATTTTCTCCCTCCTGGGGAGATTGACGCATCTGCGTCGGGCTGTTTGACAAGTTAAATTGAAGAAAGAGAAACGTGGACGGCGGAGTCCTTGCGGGTCTCGTTCGATGGAAGCTTCGGCTTCCTGAGGCGGGGCCGGACGAAAGACTTCGGCGGTACACGTTTTGAACAAAGGTTAACACCATCGTTGTTAGCGCTGTGAAGCGCGGACAGCAGATTGGCTGAACTTCGGTTTGGTCGATTTAGTATGGTGGGACCTCGTCAATACGTTGTGA